>CAJLKD010000001.1:0-115767 GCA_905207115.1 Bifidobacterium angulatum
GGAGCCGCATGGCCGTGCTCAACGTGGCCAACTCCGGCTACTTCAGCTCCGACCGTTCCATCGAGGATTATTTGGAGCGCATCTGGCACACCGGTCCGCTCGCCTGACGGCGTGCGCAGAAAAATCAAAAAAATGTGCTCACAGCGACAGGGGAACAGCCTTCGGGTTGTTCCCCTGTCGCTATATACGCCCGCTAAACGGCTTACAATTCGCCATACTGCGCAATGCTTTGGGGTTGCGGGTGCGAAGCGGAACGCCTTGGCAAGCCCGTAGACAGGGCGTATGCGGGTGACCTATGAGAATTGCGCAGACAATGATCATGCGCAGGCAACAATAAAGCCGCACACCGAAGAAGTGGGTGTGCGGCCGGTACGGGTAATGTTTGCGGACTCGCGAATCAGGCGGCTTCCGCAGCGGTTTCAGCCTCGGCGGTGCCGGTTTCGACAGGTGCCTCCTCGGCCTTGTCCAAGCCGAGATCCACCGGGGAAGAGCTGTTCTCCCACGGTTCCTCCCACGGGTCGTAATCAGGATTCTGCTGCTTGTACACATACAGACCCACGACGCCGGCGAGCAGTGCGCCGAACAGAATCGCAAAGAACTTCCAACCGTTCGAAGAATTCTTCTCCATGACGGCTCCTTTCCGAGGTGTCTTGTTGGCATGCCCATTCAAACCAACTCTGCTCACTATGATAAAACGAATTTTGTAACGATTGGGTGGAGTGTGCCGCGGCTTCGCCGAATACGGTCGGTTATTGGGCAACGCGCCCGATACCATAAATGCCATGAATTTCAAGATTCCCAGCAAAAAGGAGATCAGGTACGCTTGGGCCGCCGGCGAGCCGGTCGTCACCACGGCGATTATCGTGGCGTGCGTGGCCGTGTGGCTGGTGGAGATCGTCACCCGTTACCTTATGCCCCCCGTATTCGCCGCAATCGTGAATTGGGGCATGGTCGCTCCGGTGCTTATGGTGCAGCGCCCATGGACGTGGCTGACATCCATGTTCCTGCATGCGCCAAGCGTGCTGCATATCCTGTTCAATATGCTGGCACTGTGGTCGGTCGGTCCGATGCTGGAACGTATGCTCGGCCATTGGCGTTTTCTGGCGTTCTACCTTATTTCCGGTTTTGGCGGAGCCGCGGGCTTGATGGTATGGGCTCGCCTGACCGGCGACTGGGGGACCGCCGCGTATGGCGCTTCCGGGGCGCTGTTCGGCCTGTTTGCGGCGATGCTGGTGGTGTTCCGACGTGTGGGCGCGGATATTCGATCGATGCTGGTGTGGATGGCGGTGAACTTCGCCATGCCGTTCGTGATGGGCGGCATCGCCTGGCAGGCGCATGTGGGCGGGTTCGTGACCGGCGGCGTGCTGGCCGCGCTGTTGACGGCGGCCGTTCCGGGAACGCGGGGCCGCTCGCTGACCTGGCGCATGGGCGTATTCGGTGGTGCCGTCGTGGTGGTGTTGGTGGCCGTGGTGCTACTGTGCGCGCCGTCGCGTCTGTTGTGACAGGTTCGACTGGTGGCAGGAGCCGCTTGTCGCATATGAGGTTAGTTTCGATGCCCTGGCTGGTCTGAACGGCCAGGGCATCGCCGTATGCGCATTCGTACGGCGGTTGGAAACCACCGTCGCGTAATTACACACATGTAGTTTTCCACACCTGTGGAAAAGATTGTGGATAACCTGTGGGTAACTTGTGGGTAAGTGTGCTTTGGGTGTGGGTAACTGGTGGCCGAATAGTGGATAAGCGGTGGATAACATGTGGATAACTCGGTGTGGAAGTACAGAAAAGGCCTGAAACATAACGCTTCAGGCCTTTGTGGATAATGTGGATAACATCTATCCGACAATCATCGCCACCACATTGTCATAAGGAAGCCGATCATGATGATGACGAAACCAACAGCCAGATTCCACACGCCGATGGCCGGAATCGGGAACTTGCCGGTCAGGTAATAGGCGACGACCCAGATCAGGCCGATCACCATCAGCACACAGAACAGGGGAACGAACCAGCGCGGATTCGACTTGGTGCCCTTAATGGACTCTTCCACGCGCTTGGTGCTTTCCGCCTGACGAGCCATCATGCGCTGCATCTGCGGGGTCATCATGTTCTTATCCGCAGTGGCGTTCAGCACGGCCTCGACCTGATCCATATCGACACTGTAATCGTCTTCGGAAGCTCTATCCGTATCGTCATCGGCAGCGTCGTCGATGAGATCGGTCTGGTCGGTTGCGGACTGCAGGTCCTTCTGCTCCTCCGCACCGTTTGCTTGCAGTTCTTCGTCAGCCATCAGTATTTGCTCCATTCAAGTAGGCTAGAAGTTATCATAGTGGCTACACTCGAAAGCAGCGAATAAGGCTTGCCCTATATCTCAAAAGATGTATGCGCAGCATCCGTATTGCCGTCGAAAGGTCGTGTATGAGCAGGCACAGCACTAAACACGGTGTCAGGCGCTCCATGGTGGGCAGCGTCGCAGTGCTGGTCGTCGTGGCAATCACCGGCTACCTGTTCGTCACCAATCTACGCGTGAACCGAACCAGCACCGTCTCGTCCGACACGGCCGGATTGGTCGAACAACGCGTCAAACAGGTCAACACCCTGCAAAAAGAAGTGAACGCGCTCAGCAACGACGTGAACACCATGACCAAACTATCGACCAACGACAACGAGCCCAACAACAAAGACGACGGCGGAGACGCCAGCACCGTGATGCCGGCCGTGGAAGGCCCCGGCGTAACGGTCACCCTGGATGATTCACCGATGTGGAAACAGGCGGTGGACTCATCCGGGTCGTCGGCGGACATCGACAAATACGTGATTCACCAGCAAGACATCGAAGCCGTGATCAACGCCCTATGGGAAGGCGGCGCCGAATACATGAAGGTCATGGACCAGCGCGTGCTGTTCAACTCGGCGGTCATGTGCTCAGGCAACGTCATCTCACTGCACGGCAAAAAATACTCGCCGCCATTCACCATCTCCGCCATCGGCAATCCGGACGATCTCATCCAGGCTCTGGACGCTTCGCCTACCATTAAGATCTACAAGCAATACGTGAGCGCCTTCGGTCTTGGATGGAAGGTCGACCGGAAGAAGAACCTGCATTTCGATCAGTGCGCCAAGCTGCTGCAGCCATTGAAATACGCGAAGGCGGTAGGCGGCAGCCAGGAATCGGAATCGACGGACATCAACACGGCAAAGGGAGAGGACGACCAGTGAAGCATGGAGCACAGCCGCAAGCACAACGCCGACCCGGCATCATGCGCCAGCTTATGGGCATAATAGCGGAAATACTCATCACCCTGGCCGTGATATGCGCCCTATACATCGCATGGCAGATGTGGTGGACCGGCGTGCAGGCGGAACGCGTGCAGGCGCAGACCCGCGAACAGACCAGCTGGTCCGACCCGGCTTCGGCAGCCAACGCGAAAATCGCCCAGGCACAGCAGGGAGACGCCCCCGTACAGCCGGAAAGCGCCAACTACGGCGATCTGGTGGCGCAAATCTACATTCCACGCTTCGGCCAGAACTGGGAACGCAATATCGTAGAAGGCACCGACGCCGCACAACTGGCCCGGCACGGACTCGGCCACTACATGGACACACAGATGCCCGGGCAGGTAGGCAACTTTGCCGTGGCAGGGCACCGCAACGGCTACGGCCAGCCGCTGGGAGACGTGGACAAGCTCCAGACCGGCGACCCGATCATCGTGCGCTCGCAGGATTACTGGTACGTATACACCTACACCAAATACAAAATCGTGTCGCCCAAAGACACCGAAGTCATCGCCGCGAACCCCGAAAACCCGGGAGCCGCCGCAACAACACGCATGATCACCCTGACCACATGCGAACCCAAATACAGCACGCCGACCAGCCGATGGATCGTATGGGGCGAACTGAAATACTGGGCGAAAGTAGCCGACGGCATGCCACAGGAACTCGCCACCACCGGCAACGACGGCACAGTGAAATTCGCCGCCAACTCCACCGCATACCTCTCCCCGGCAGCCAAAATGGGCTCCCTCGCCCCCTACGTGCGCGGAGCGCTCCTCGCCTGGCTCATCTTCTTCATCGCGGCCGCAGTGGCCTGGCAGTGGCCGGCGATACGCGCCATCAGGCAAGGTGAGCGCCCACAGCCCGACGCGAGCATCTACGGCACGCTGATGCGACTCCAACCGGGCGTGCTGCCCATTCGAATCCTACTGACGGCACTGCTGCTGTTCGCCGCCGCGGCATCACTGTTCGAATGGGGCTTCCCCTGGGCAGCGTCCCACATACCCATCATGCAGCAAATGAGCAACTACGTCGCATTGAACTAGTCGGCACACCGCCCGCACGCCCGCACACCAGCCGCCAAACCAAGCTTCCCAAAGGAGACACCATGACCGATTCGGCACGCATCCTCGTGATCGACAACTACGATTCCTTCGTCTACACCATCGTCGGCTACCTCAAGACGCTCGGCGCCACCGTAGACGTGGTACGCAACGACGCCATCGACCCCAGCGACGAAACCGTGACCGCAGACTACGACGGCGTACTGATCAGCCCCGGGCCGGGCGCACCCGCCGAATCCGGCGCCAGCGAAGACATGATCCGCCTATGCGCCACACAGAACAAGCCGATGTTCGGGGTCTGCCTCGGCCTGCAGGCGCTCGCAGAGGTGTATGGATGCACCGTCAGCCATGCGCCGACGATCATGCATGGCAAAACCAGCCCGGTAGAGCATGTGGACGATGAGATCTTCGCAGGCATCGCCAATCCGATGACCGCCACGCGCTACCATTCGCTGGCCGTGGAACCGGACTCCGTGCCGGACACGCTGGAAGTGACCGCATGGACGCAAGGCGACCATATCGTGCAAGGCATTCGCGTGAAGAACAAGCCGATGTACGCCGTGCAATTCCACCCCGAATCGGTGATGACCGAAGGCGGGTACCGTCTGCTGGCGAACTGGCTGGCCGTGTGCGGGCAGACCACTGCAGTGGCCAATGCCGCAGGGCTTAAGCCGCGCGTCAACAAATAACGCCGATACGGCACCTATACGGCGCCATAGCACGCCGATATGAGTGATGCCGCCTGTTCCTCTATGGAAACAGGCGGCATCACTCATACCGGCCTTTTTGCGATTCTACATTGCAGCGATTGGAATCAGCTGTTGGAATTGCCGTTCGTAGTGCCCGGAGTCGTGCCGCCGCCAGTGCTGCTCGACTTCGTGGTCAACGTGATGGTGGCGCCCTTATCGGCCTCACCGGAAGCCGGATTCTGGCCGATCACCTGATCGGTCTCATCGGTAGACCCTTGCTGCTTCACCGTGAACCCCAGCGATTCCAAGATCTGCTTGGCGCTGGAGAACGTCTGCCCGGTGACATCGGGAACCGTGACCTTCGGCGTGGGCTCCTTGCCCTTGGAAATCGTGATGGTGATCGTGGAACGTTGCGCCACCGACGTGCCGGAATTAGGATTCACGCTGATCACCATGTTCTCGGCCACCGAATCGGAATATGCCTCTTCGGTGATCACACTGAACTGAAGGCTCTGCAAGGACTTGATGACGGCATCCTTGGTCTGGCCGGCCAAGCCGTCCGGCACCTTGGTCATGCCTGAGGAGACGAACAGCAGAATCGACGTGCCCTTGGGCTGCGACGTGCCGGCGGCGGGATCGGTGCGAGTCACCTTGTCCTTGTCCACTGTGGCGCTGTCTTCGGAGTTCACACTGGTCTGCACCTTGAACCCATACGATTCGAGCCTATTGCGCGCCTCACTTTGGCCTAGTCCCTTCACATCGGGAATCTGGGCGTTCTGCGGGCCCGCGGAGAACCACACCTTGATCAGGGAACCCTTCTTGGCCTTGGCACCGCCGGCCGGATCCTGCTTGGTGAACGTGCCGGCAGGCTCGGTGGAATCGTTGTCGGTCATGGCCTTGAACTCGAATCCGGCGGCTTCTATGGCGGCCTCCGCGCGATCCTTGGTCATGGACGAGGTGATGGTCGGTACGGTGACCATCTGCTCCGTCTTCGACTTGCTTGGATTCAGCATGAACCACGCGCCGGCAATCGCGCACAGCAGCACGATCACGCCGATCACCGAACCGATGATGATCTGCTTCTTGCGCTTGGCCTTAGCCGCCTGGGCGCGTTGCGCCGCACGGGTCTGCGCCAGCGTATTCGACGGCGAAACCTGCTGGAACTGGCCTGTCACCGGATTGAACGCCTGGGTTGCGGTCCCGCTTTCCCCCTGGTTTAAGGCAACGGTGGCAGCATCCTGTTCGGCCTGCTTGCGCGCCTTCATATTGGTCAGATCGGTGAGCGGGTTGAACGCGGCCGCAACCGGTTCGCCGCCGTTCATAAAGGTGAGAATGTCCTGCTTGAACTCGGTGGCCGTGGCATAGCGGTTCTGACGATCCTTGGCCATGGCCTTGGCGCAGATCGAATCCCACATCTTCGGCAGTCCGGGCACCACCGCGGAAGGCGGGGTCGCCACTTCGGACACATGCTGGTATGCGATAGCCACCGCCGAATCGCCGGTGAACGGCGGCTTGCCGGTCAGCATCTCATACAGCACGCAACCGGCGGAATACAGGTCGGAACGCATATCCACGGTCTCGCCGCGCGCCTGCTCGGGGGAGAGGTACTGCGCGGTGCCGACCACGCCCTGAGACTGGGTCATGGTGGCAACGGAGTCGTCCAATGCGCGGGCGATGCCGAAATCCATCACCTTCACGGCACCCTGATCGGAGATCATGATGTTCGCCGGCTTGATGTCACGATGGATCACGCCCATGCGATGCGAATACTCCAACGCGCTGAGCATGCCCAGCATCACCTGTGCGGCATCGCGTTGCGACAACGGCCCGTTCACACGGATGATGTCACGCAGGGTCTGACCCTTCACATACTCCATCACCAGATACGGCAGGCGTTCGGACTGGCCGTTCTCGTCGGTGACCATCTCCTCGCCGGAATCGTAGATGTTCACGATATTCGCGTTGTTCATCTGGGCGACGGAATGCGCTTCACGGCGGAAGCGGGTCAGGAAGATCTCATCGTTCGCCAGATCGGCGCGCATAATCTTAATGGCGATTGTGCGGCCGAGACGGGTGTCAAGGCCGACGTGCACCTCGGCCATGCCGCCGCGCCCGATGAGCTGGCCTATCTGATAGCGACCGTTGGCCAGAGAAGAGGGCATGTTCATTGCTGCTCCTTCCAAAGATTATGTTTAGCGGGGGCGGAAGTGATGATGGATGGCAGATGCGGCGTGCTGGAAATCCTGCGCGGCATGCGCCCCGAGACGATGGTCGCCTCGTTGAGCTCGGTCTGCTGGTCGAGCAGTCGGCGTTCGATGCGGGCCAGGGTGCGGGAGACTACCAGCGCATCGGCAGGGCGGTCACGCGGATCCTTGGAAAGCATCGACATGATGAACTCACGCAACTGGAAATCCACGGCATCGGGCAACGGCGGCACTGTGTCGTTGACGTGCGCCGCGGCGATATCGACAGGCGTGGCACCGGTGAATGGGCGATGCCCGGCGATTCCCTCGTAGGCGACGACGCCCAGCGAGTAGATGTCGGACTGCGGTGTCGCCTGCTCGCCCTGCGCCTGCTCGGGCGAGATGTATTGCGCGGTGCCGACCACCATGCCGTCCTGAGTGATCTGCTCCTGATTGGTGGAATAGCTCACTCCGAAATCCGTGATTTTGACGTCGCCGTTGCTGCCGACCATGATGTTCGCCGGCTTGACGTCACGGTGCACCACACCATGGCTGTGCGCCACGAACAATCCTCGGGCCGTCTGGATAAGGATCGGCAGCAGCTGCAACGGATCCATACCGCCCGGATACTCGTGGTACAGATCAGCCAGCGACTTCGACGGCACATATTCCATAATGAGGAATCCGATGCCGTCATGCTCGTAGTATTCAAACAGCGCGGCGATATTCGGATGCGCAAGATTGGCGGAATTATGCGCTTCCGCACGCAGGCGGCGCAGTTTGGCCTCGGCGTTGGTGATGTCGGAACGCAACGCCTTGATGGCCACCGGGCGGTTCAGCTGGATATCCCAGCCCTTCCATACTTCGCCCATACCGCCTTGCGCGAGTCGTGCATCGAGACGGTATCGGCCGTGAATGAGTCGTCCTTCAACGAGTTTCATTGCTGCATCGCCTCCTGAATCATGGAACGGAAAATCGGGCCGGCCGCGTCAACACCATACCCGGTGGTGTTATGCACCACTACGGCTACGGCGATCTTCGGATCATCAGCCGGGGCGAAGCCCATCACCCAGCCGTCGATGGCATTGTTCGCAACACCGATCTGCGCCGTACCGGTTTTCGCGGCTACGCTGACGCCGCTGGGAGCCAACGACGGCGAATCCTTCGTAACCACCGATTTCATCATGGTGGTGAGCTTGCTAGCGGTATCGGAACTGAACGCGGTGCTCATCACCGAGGATTTGGTTTCGCTCAGCACGGAAAGATCATTGGCGCGTACGCGATCCACCAGCGTGGGGTGCATAAGCTTGCCGCCGTTGGCGATGGCCGAGGCGATCATCACGTTCTGCAACGGCGTTTCGGTCACATCGCCCTGCCCGATGGATGCCAGAGCAAGCTTGTCTTCGGTCATGGACGAGGGGAACACCGAAGCGGTGGCCTTCATCGGCGAGCCGGTCGACGACGTGCCGTCGACCACAACCGAACTGCCGAAACCAAGCTTGGTGGCCTGTTTGGCGATCGCCTCCTGACCGAGGCTTACGCCCAGCTGGGCGAACGCCGTGTTGGAAGAGTAGGCGAGAGCATCCTCGAGACTGATCTTGCCATTGGAACCGTTGGCCTGCCATTCCACGTTGGTCAGCTGTGTGACGGTACCGGGCAGCGTGTAGCTGGCACCGGCCGGAATCTGCGTGTTCGTATCGTATTTGCCGCTTTCCAACGCCGCGGCGGCCACCACGGTTTTGAACGTCGAGCCGGGTGGGAACAGCTGGCTGGTCACATTGTTCACCATGGGGCTGGACGCGGATTGCGTCAGTCGGGCATAGTTTTCGTTCAACGTCTTGTTGTTGTGCGAGGTCAGCTCGTTCGGATCATAGCTGGGCGTCGACGCCATGGCCAGAATACGGCCGGTCTTGACCTCCATGGCCACTGCGGCGCCGGACTGGGAGCCTAGTGCCTGGTAGGCTGCGTTCTGCAGCTTCGAATCGATGGAGGTTTCGATGGTGGCGCCCTTCGCCTCCGAACCGGTGAGCACCGATTTGATGCGCTGCCAGAACAGCGAATCGGATTCTCCCGACAGCAGCGAATTACGCGACGCCTCAATGCCACGGTCGGCACGTTGGCTGATGGAGAAGTAGCCGGTCACGGGCGCATACAACGGTCCGTTCGGGTAGGAGCGCTGGAATTTGAACGCATCGTTCGTCGCATCGGATTTGGCCATGATGGTGCCGTCGGACGTGAGAATGAACCCACGTTGGGTACCGTACTCGTGGTACAGCGCACGCACGTTGCGCGGGTCGGCATTCAGCTCGTTGGCTCGGATTGCGGTGATAATCGACGAGGAAAGCCCCAGAATGGTGAACAATACGATTACCGCGACGAACAATTGGCGCAGCATCTTGTTCATGATTGCGCACCTCCCTTTGCCCTGCGAGCGGTTTTGGATGCGCGTTCGGCTTCCCGTTCCTTCAATTCACGATCGCGCAGCGCGGCAAGCGCCTCATGCTGGAACGTTTCGGAAAGCGTCTCGGGAGCGGGCTTGTTCGCGGCGTTCGAAATGATAATCAGCAGTGTCGCCAACAGGTAGTTGGCGACCATGGACGAGCCACCTGCCGCCATATACGGCAGCGTAAGGCCGGTCAGCGGAATCACCAGCGTAATGCCGCCGACCACGGTGAACACCTGGAACGCCATGGTGAACACCAGGCCGGAGGACAGCAGCTTGCCGAAACCATCCTTGACCTTCATGGCGGTGATGAATCCCGAGGCGATGATGATGATATACAGCAGCAGAATGCCGAAACAGCCGACCAGACCGAATTCCTCGCCCAACGAGGCGTAAATGTAATCGGAATTGGCGAACGGCGTAAGATACGGATGCCCCTGGCCCAGGCCGGTGCCGAACAGGCCGCCGGAAGCCAGACCGAACAGGCCTGTGACGATCTGATAGGACCCGCCGACGGCACGGTTGTACAACGTGTTGTCGAACGGATGCAGCCATGCCTCTACGCGTGCGCCGACATGGCTGAACAGCGAGGACGCCGCGACCGCTCCGGCGGCGAATGCAACGCCGCCGATCACAATCCAGCTGGCACGGCCCGTCGCCACATACAGCATCGAGACGAACATGGCGAAGAACATCAGCGACGTACCCAGATCATGCTGCAGCACCAGAACGCCCATCGAGGCGATCCACACGATGATGATCGGGCCAAGATCGCGGATTCGAGGCAGTTGCAGGCCAAGGATCTTCTTGCCTCCGACAGCCAGCTGGTCGCGATGGTCGAACAGGTAGGCCGCGAAGAAGAACGCAAGGAACAGCTTGGCGAATTCACCCGGCTGCAGGGAGCCGAGACCGGGGATGCGGATCCAGATGCGCGCGCCGTTGATGTTCTGGCCGAGCACGGGAAGCATGGGGGAAAGCAGCAGCACCAGGCCGACCACCATGCTGACATAGGAGAACCTGCGCAGAATACGGTAGTCGCGCATGGCCACGATCAGTATCGAACTCAACACGATTGCCAGACAGACGAACATCAGCTGCCGTGTGGCGACCTCGGTGTCGTGCTCATGATCGATACGGGCGATCATCACCGTGCCGAGCCCGGTCAGCAGCAGTACGCAAGGTTGGATCACCTGACTCGCATACGGCAGGAAATGCAGCACCAGCCCCCAGAACACCAGCGACAGTGCGACGACCAGGCCAAGCAGCACCGCGAAATTCGTGGGTATGGTGCTGCCGGTGCGGGCGAACAGCTGGAAAAAGGCCATGCCGCAGATAAGAAAAGAGAACAGCAGCAGTGAAAGCTGGCGAAGACGGCGCATGATCATTGCTTGTCCTCGCTCTGCTTGGAGTTGGTCGAGCCGCTATTGCCGGTAGTGCCGCTCGAATCGTTGCGCTGCGATGAATCCTTTGCGCCGCCCTTCGAAGCGTCGCCGGAATCCTTGGAATCGCCGGAATTGCCGGCATCCTTACTGTTCAGCTTGTCGTTCTCGCTGCGCAAATACTTCACATGCGCCCGCGCCTCGTCGAGATTGTCGCGCGTAATGCCTTCGGTGAGTTCGTCGCGCCATGTCTGCGGAAGATCACTGGTGCTTATCGACGTGCGCTCCACCTCGTGAGACAGGCTGAACCCGAAAATATTTGTGGGAACGCCTTGGAAAATCGCCACTTTGCCGTTGGATTCGCCAACATAGTAGCGGGTTTGGCTCCACCGGTAGGTGGCATACCCTGCGCCCGCGCCGGCGAGCAGCAGCACCAGAATGGCAATGATCACGGTAATGCGCCTGTTGCGCTTATGCTTATGCGCGGTCTTGCGCTGCTTCTCCTGCTGGACCTCGATGGCTTTGGCCACCTGCGGGTCATTGGGGTCGGAAGACAACGCGCCATCGGCCTTCTGCACGATGGGAATCTCACCGGTATCAGGCGTGGATAGCGTGCTTTCCTCTTCGCGCGCCGCCGAAGGATGCGCGAGTTTCGGCTTGTCATCGTCGTCGTGATGCGTCTTACGCGCCTCGGAGGATTGCATCAGCGCCGCGGCACGCTGCGCGGGGGATCCTTCGTCGCGCAAGGCCGGAGCCGCAGCCACCGGTTCGTTGACGATATCCGCAATGGGTTCGAGACTGGAGCTCGCCGCGCCGCCGACAAGCGGGGTCTGATGCGGCAGGTCGAACGCATGCACGTCAAGAGCCAGGGTCGCATCCGCAATCACAGCCGTGACGTTATCGGTGCTTCCCGCACGCAACGCCATGCTCACCAAATGCTGCGCGCATTCGGTCAGATTCGACATGGACAACAAAGCGTCGGCAATGGTGGAATTCTCCAGCACGCCGCACAAGCCATCCGAGCACAACAACCAACGATCGGCAGGATGCGCCTTCAGCACGGCGATATCGGGATGCGGGTCGATATCGAAATCGCCGAGCACGCGCATCACCACATTGCGCTGCGGATGGTTCTTCGCCTCCTGCTCGGTGATGCGGCCGGTATTAATCAGATGCTGGACATAACTATGATCCTGGGACACCTGGCAGAGTGCACCGTCACGCAGCAGATACGCGCGGGAGTCGCCGATATGGGAGAGCACCCAGTAATCGTCCACCAGAGCGACGGCGGTCACCGTCGTACCCATGCCGGAAAGCTTGCGCTCATGCCTCGCCTTGCCGACAATGGCGTCATGCGCCGCCATGACGGACGTCTCCATCATCGAGGCGATCGCGGCGACATCCTGCTCGCGATCCTCACGCTCGATATGCGCCAGCGACCGGATGGCGATAGTGGATGCCGTATCGCCTCCGGCATGGCCGCCCATACCGTCGCAGATGGCCACAAGATGCTCGCCGGCAAAAGAGGAATCCTGATTGTTCGCACGCACCGTGCCAACGTCGGACACGGTAGTGGAATATAGGAACAGTTGGCTCGTCGCAGCGGGGGAAGCCTGCTGCAATGGCAGGGTCTGCTGGGTGTCGTCAGTCATGCGCGTATCACCTCAGCTCGAAGGTCGTAGCACCGATGCGTACCGGCATGCGTGGCGGAAGAATCGTCGGAACGTTAAGACGCTGATCGTTGACGATAGTGCCATTGGTCGAACCGAGATCCTCGATGACCCACTGCCCGGATGCCGCATCAGGGTATATGCGGGCATGGTGCGAGGAAACGAATTCATCGTCCAACACCACGGTATTCGACGCGGAACGCCCCATGGTGATCGCCTCGCCGTTGAGAGGAATGGACGAGCCGGCCAACGGCCCGTCGATAATCACCAGCAGTGTGGGTTCGTTGCCGGAAGCCGTTGGGCGCGGTGAGGAGACATTCGACCGTTGCGGTTCCGCCATGGCATTGGCTGTGGCGGAAGACGCCTGATGGGCGCGACGTTTCCGGCGCTGGCGCGAACGGGATGGGCGCGGGCTGAACGATTCGATGTCCTTGCGCAGGGACCGCACGGCAAGCCATGCGAACACCCATAACAGGATCAGAAAACCATATTTCAGCAGCGTAAACGTAAGTTCAGTCATACTAAGGCCTTGACGTCAGCGGCATCACTCCTGTTCCTGAGACGAAGCCCAGTAGAGGATGCGGGTACGGCCAATGGTGATGGTGTTGCCGTCCAGCAATGTGGCGGCGGGAACCTGATGGCCTTCGACATACGTTCCGTTGGTGGAACCCAGATCGCGGGCGATCACACCGTTGGGCGTGACGTCGATTTCCAAATGCTTGCGGGAAATGCCCGGGTCGTCGATAACGATGTCGCAGCCGGAGCCACGACCCAGAATCGTCTTCTCCTTAGTGAGCAGATACTGGCTGCCATTGATCTCCAGCAGCGGGCAATCCTGGCTCTGCTCGTCAGTGGTGACGGGAACGGCGTTGCCCTGCACGGATGCTGCGGTGAGCTTGAAACTTCCCTTGGCGAGATCGAGATCCTCCTCGAAAATCACCACAACAGGACCCACGAATGCATAATGCTGGCTGCGCGCATAATTGGTGAGGTTATCGGCAAGCTCATCTGCGAGCGTTTCGCTGCCCCACTGTTCGATATGGTCGAAGTCGGGTGTACTCAGCTTAAAGCGATACTCATTCGGGGCGACTGTACGGTCGCGGCCCACGGGCATGGCCTCGTTGTCAATCTCACGTTCCAGTGCGCTGGATAGGTCCACAGGTTGCAGGTCTTTGGAGCCGAACTTCGAGAACACTCCATTCACTGCGCCTTCCACGCTTTTCTCAAAACGGTCGAGAACGCTCATAGTCATCCCTTTCTATATCTTTCACCAGTGTACGCAATGGGCGCAACAGGTGCTAATCAATACGTTGAGGAATTGTGATTTTTTGCCGATGATTCGGTGGATTCCATGCTTGAAACGTTGCAGGCAGTCCGGGAATCGGGGAAGAACAGGCAGTCGTGGCCGACCTGGCGAAAAGAGCGGAAAATAGCCGTTTCTCTTCGGAAAATGCGGGTGTTTCGCACGATAGGAGAGACCTGATAGGTAAGGTGGGGGTTATGAATGAGCAAGCGATTGACGAATACCCCCGTTTGAAGGCCCGAACCCTGCGTTTCACCTGCGGTGCCCCGCGTTCCGCGCAGGCGATAGGCGACGGTACGCGCGCCCTGTTCCTCCGTTCGGATGGGCCGGAAGACACCGTAACCAGCCTATGGATGAGCTGGTTTGACGATGCGGGTCAGCATCACGAGACGCTGATCGCCGACCCGCGTATGCTGCTGGGCTCCAACGCGGACTGCGAGAACGTGCCAGCTGAGGAACGCGCCCGCAGGGAGCGTGCGCGTGAAGGCGGCTCCGGCATCGTCAGCTATTCGGTGGACGAGACGGGTTCACGCGTGGTGTTCACGCTGAACGGCCGCCTGTTCCTGGCTGAACTGGGCAATGTATTGGGCAATGTATGTAGCGCGGATAGCGCAGACAATGCGGGCGACGGCAAAGCCTCGGTGCGCGAACTGTGCGCCGGGCGTCTGAGCGTCGAAGCCGGCACCGCACCCGTGCTCAACCCACGCATCAGCCCAGACGGCGAGCACGTGCTCTACACCACCGGCGAACGACTGCAACTGGTAAGCATCCGCGAATGGAAGGATGCCGACAACGGCGAAGCCGACGGCAACGTCACCCTGCTGACCGCCAGCGTCGAAGCGGACGATGACGATGACAACGACGATACCGTATTGTCCGATTCGGCCGAATCGGACAACAAGGGTGCGCAAACCGGCACGCACGAAGTCGCCAACACCTGGAAAGTCGGACTCGCCGAATTCGTAGCCGGCGAGGAAATGGACCGATACGACGGCTTCTGGTGGGGGCCGGATTCGCGCCAGATCATCGTCGAATCCTTCGACACCGCGCCCGAACCGATGTGGTATATCAGCGACCCCGCCAACCCAGGCAATCCAGCATCCGGACGCCGCTACCCGCGCGCACTGACCGCCAACGCCGACGTACACCTCGACCTGCTGCGGCTCGACTTCGACGATCAGGGCCGTCACGCCATCGTCGCATTCCACGAAATCGAATGGGACCGCGAAGCCTACGAGTACGTGGCGCGCGTGGTATGGCAGAAGAACCGCTGTCCGCTGCTGCTCGTGCAAAACAGGCGCCAGAACCACGATCAGGTACTTGCCGTAGACGACAACGGCGCAACCTACCTGCTGGAAGAACATGCGAACGGCCAGTGGATCGACATCGTCGACGGACTGCCCGCACTCACCGACGACGGGCGACTCGTATGCGCGCTGAACGACATGGAAGCGAACACGAATCGACTGACCGTGGACGGCAAAGCCTTCACCCCGGTCGGATGGAACGTGCGCAGCGTGCTGGATGTGACCGATGGCGACGTGCTGTGCGTGGTGCAGCGTGATCCGGAACTCGCGCCCGACGTGCCGGAAGCATGGCAGGAGACCGCGGAACTGCATGACGCCCGATGCCATGATGTGGTCAGCATCGACTACAACGGCAACGTGCAACCCCTGGTGGGCGAACCCGGCGTATGGACCGCGTCACGCGGCATGCGCGGCGAAGTGGTCAGCGGCGGCATGATGGGCACGAATGCGACCACCATGATCCACGTGGCGCACCTGCCCGCAGTCCAAATGTCCGATTCTGGAGAATCGGACATCCAGACATCCCCCCAAGACTCCCAGATGTCCGATTCTCCCGAAAAGGACATCCCTACGCCATCCAATGTTGCTCAGATGACCGATTCTGGAGAATCGGACATCCAGACGGGTGCAGAACAGGTACGGATGACCGATTCGGCCGAATCGGACACTCGGGATGTGGCGGCAGTGATCACCAGCAACGCCGCCGACCCAGGGTTCCTCCCCAACACCAGCTTCGCCACCCTGCCTGGCGAGCATCATCTGCTTGCCGCCATCACCATGCCAAGCGAAGCCAGCCCCTACGCGCATGCAGCCACCCTGCCCGTTCTGGTCAAACCGTATGGCGGCCCCGGCTTCCAGCAGGTCGTGTTCCGTTCGTCCTTCTACTGGGACGCGCAATGGTGGGCCGATCAAGGCTATATCGTATTGACTGCGGACGGTCGCGGCACCACCGGTCGAGGCCCCAAGTGGGATCGTGAGATGTTCGAGGACATGAAGGGCGTCTCGCTCGCCGACCAGATCGAAGCGGTGAAGGCGCTGCCGCATCTGGATTGGGAGAACGGCCCCAAGCCCGACCTTGACAAGGTGGCGATTATCGGCTGGAGCTTCGGCGGATTCCTCTCCGCGCTCGCGGTCCTCGACGCGCCCAACGTGTTCCATGCCGCCTGCGCCGGCGCCCCGCCCACCGACTGGACTCTGTACGATACCCACTACACGGAACGCTACCTGGGGCTCGATCCGGCCGTCTACGAACGCAACTCCATCATCGCCGACGCGCCACGCCTCACCCGCCCGCTCATGCTTATCCACGGTTTTGCGGACGACAACGTCACCATCGCACACAGCCTGCGGTTGAGTCAGGCGCTGATGGCGGCCGGTCGTGAGCACACGTTCCTGCCGCTCACCGGCATCACGCATATGACCAACGACGAAACCGTGGCGGAGAACCTGCTGTTGCTGCAACGCGATTTTCTACGCAAGGCGCTCGCTGACTGATTCGCCGAATGGCTGCGGGCTGGCTGTGGGCTGGTTCATGAATCGGACTGGTGAACCGGATTGCAGGCCGGCCTGCTGGCTGAGTGCGAGTCGGCCTGCGACTGATGGGAGACGATTATGGAAGTGACCCTGCTCAAGGAGAACGATTACGCCGAAACCATGGCGAATACCGTCAAGCCGGCGCTTAAGGCATGTCTGACCGAAGGGCGTTTCGATCCCTCGCCCGCTGAACGCGGCGCGGGGATCAGGCCGTTGGGTGGGACCTTGCACTATCTCGCCTATGATGCCGCAAAGTTCGACGCGGAAAACAATCAGGGTGCTTCCGCCGGATTCCGCGGTTGCATCGTGTTGAGCCACGGGTTCACCGAGTTTGCCGAAAAATACGATGAAATGGTCTGGTATTTCCTGCTCGCCGGGTATTCGGTGTGTGCGATCGATCATCGTGGGCATGGCGCCTCCGCGCGCGACACGGATGACCGGTGCAACGTGTGGATCGACGATTGGCGTAGGTATGCGGCCGATCTTGCGGGATTCGCCGAAACCGTGGGGCAGGAATACGCGAACGGCCAGCCGCTGTACCTGTACTGCCATTCGATGGGCGGCGGCATCGGCGCTGCGGTGCTCGAACAGCATCCCGCTTTGTTCGACAAGGCGGTGCTTTCTTCGCCGATGATCGCCCCGCAGACCGGCATGCCGCTGTGGCTGGCCCGGCCGCTGGTCGGTGCGCTATGCGGCTTGGGGTTGGGGCGCAGGCCTGTATTCGGCAAGAAGGATTTCGATCCGTCCGCGCCTCTTGATCTTGACGAAAACCCGGGTGCCAGCGAGCCGCGTGAACGCTATTTCCGCCGGTTGCGGTGCAACAATGTGGCGTACCAGACCTATAAGCCCGCATTCCAGTGGGTGCGTCAGGCGTTGAAGCTCAGCCGTGCCATACTTGCGCCAAATGCGTGCGGCAGTATCGAAACGCCGATCCTGCTGTTTCAATCCGGACGTGACGTGTGGGTGCTCAACGAGCCGCAGGACAGGTTCGTCGAGCGTGTGCGCGCGGGTGGAAGCCCGATCGAAAAAGTCCGGTACGACGATTCGCTTCATGAGATCTTCTCCATGCCGAACGCGATACTCGGACCTTACGTTGAGCGGATTCTTGATTTTTTCGATACTCCGGCACCAAGCCTGTAGCAGGGATTGGGGCAGTCTCGGCGGGCCTGTGAGATCGGTGATGACGGGGCTTACATCGTAGTCTCCTCGGATCCTTCCCAAGGCAAGGATTCGTTCAAGGTGATCGCCACGCAGAAGGATCTGCTCGACTATCCGGCATGCAGCTACGCCGATAACATCTTCGGCGGTGCGATCTGGGACATGACCGCATTCAATGGGAAACTGTACATTTCCGTTGTCACCGGCCGCGCGGGCACCAAGCAGTCGTTCGCGCTGTTCCGCGGCGAGCAGGTCAACGACGGCAGCTGGAAGTACACGCCGCTGGTAGGCAGCCCGAAGGACGGCGCCCGCTACGACTATGGTTTTGGTGCCACCCGTTCCGGTGCGGCCAATCTGGTGGTGTATAAGAACCATCTGTATATCGGAGGTTATAACGATCCGATGGTGGCTTTGCCGGATGCGCTCAACGGCAAGTTCGAAAACCTGTACAACGACATGGCCAACCCGGTCAACCTGTGGCGTATGGATGCGGACGAGAACTTCGAACTCGTGGCAGGCGAAGATAACAATAAGTACTTCGGCAATCCGATCGGCACCATCGACGGTGAGACCATGCGGGCCGGCATCGCCACGCTGAGCGCCGGCAATGCGTTCACCTACGATAAGTACGATGCTGCGGCCAAGCGGCAGAATAGCGCCGGTCTGAACGTCGGCATCAACTTCAACGGCAACACCGTAAGCGATGTGCAATATGACTACGCGTCGCTCACCGCAGGCAAGGATTACGTTGTGAACGCGGATGGATCCGGCATCAGTCTGACCAGCACGTTCCTCAATGCGCAGAAGACCGGAAGCACAGGCTCTGTGACCGTCTTCTTCAATCGTGGTGCACGTGTGAAGTTCACGGTGACGATTACAGACGGCACGCCATCCACGCCGCAGCCGTCGCCGAGCCCGGCAGCGCCAAGCAAGCCGGCGGCCGACAAGGCAGGCAAGACCGATGGCACTACTGCCAACACCGGTTCCGCCGTATTCGGTGTGGCGTTTGCCGCTGCAGTACTGGTACTTGCGGCTGGCGTAATGCTGAAGCTGCGTCGCCGTGACTGACACAGCGTTTTAGCGCCGAAAGGTTTGCGAGCGCGTGTTTCGGGCGCACGCCGGGAGGATTTCCGGCGTGCGCCTTTTCCATGGTCGCGGTGCTTGTGGCCGTGGTGCTTGTGATGATGACCCGATCATGCCGCTTGCGATGTTTCACACAATGTTTCACGTGGCGCTGGGCTGGGACGGTCAACGGCAGACCATACGTCATAACCGCACGATGCCGGCCTTGCGAGCACAGTTCGGTACCAGTGCCATACTGGCACTGTGAACAGGAGCAAGAAGACAGGAACATCACGCATCATCTCGTTCAGCAGCGACGCCAAATCCATATTGGTCGGCATGGCTCTGGTGCTGACCGGCGGGGCAATGTGGGGGTGCAACGCCACAGTATCGAAACTGCTGATGAGCAATTACAGCGTGGACCCGCTGTGGCTGGCCTGCATACGTGAATTCTTCGCCGGACTCCTCTTTCTTATCGCAGGCGGCATCATGAGTCCAAACAAACTCGTCGGCGCAGCCAAAGACGTGCCATCCTACCCTAAATACCTTGCGCTCGCACTATGCTGCGTGCTCGTCGGGCAAGTCTCATATTTGCAATCCATCAACTGGACCAACTCCGGCACCGCGACCATTCTGCAAAGCCTGAACTTGCTGGTGGTACTTGCCTGGGTATGCATCATGAGCCATCGCATGCCCCGCAAACGCGAGACAATCGGCGTGGCACTCGCTTTCATCGGCACTGTACTCATCGCCACCGGCGGCAACCTATCCACCTTGGCATTGCCGCCGCAAGGCCTGGCATGGGGATTGGCCAATGCCATCGCCACATCGGCACTATCGATCATGCCCACCGCAATGATCGCCAAATGGGGCAATTTCGTGACCAACGGCATCATGTTCCTGATTTCCGGACTGGTGCTATGCCCCTTCGTGCAGCCATGGGCGCACCTGCCGAAATTCGACGCGGCAAGCGTTTCGATGCTGCTGTTCACCGTGGTTCTGGGAACGTTCGGCGCATACGCGCTGTTTATGGCGGGCGTGATGCGCATCGGCTCGATTCGCGCGACCATGCTCGGCACGATCGAACCGGTGATGGCGACGCTGACCGCGGTGCTGTTCACCGGTGTGGTGTTCGGGCCGGCTGACCTAGTGGGCTTCATCCTGATCATCGTGATGGTGTTCCTAGTGCGCTAGGTGCGGGCTGCCGTGCTTGCCGGGCTGCCGTGCTTGCCGGGTTGCCGGGTTGCCGGGTTGTCGGGATCTCCGGGTTGACGCCGGGGACCGTGCTCTTCAGGTTTTCGCCCCCGAGTGTCCGATTCTCCCGAATCGGTCATGCAGGGGAGGAAAGCATATGCCAGGATGTCCGTTTCTGGTGAATCGGTCATCCAGGGGATAGGGAAGTGCGCTTGGATGTCCATTTCTCCCGAATCGGACATGCGGGGTGTAGGTCGTTACTGGCGGACGAAAAATTCCGGAAACGCGGGAAGTCTTGGAAATGCAACAAGTCGGACACCTGTTGCGGGTGCCCGGCTTGTGCGCTACTTGTTCTGGTATGTGGCGCCGTGTATGCGGCTGCATGCAGTCAAGACGATCTTGGCAGCTATACGCCGCTTCGTCAGTCTGCCGACGTCAGCCTTCGATGGCGATGCGATGCTTGGACTCGACCTGCTGTTGCTCTTGCGGCTTCGGCAGTTCCAGGCACAGCGTACCGTCCTTGTAGCTGGCGTGAATGTCGGAGTCCTTCATGTCTTCGCCAACGTAGAAACTACGCGAGCAGGAGCCGACGTAACGTTCGCGGCGCAGCCACTTGCCGTTGTTGTCCTTGTCCTCGTGTGCGCTGTCGCGGCGTGCGGAAACGGTCAGATACCCGTTTTGCAGCTCCAGGGAAATGTTGTCCTTCTTGAAGCCGGGCATGTCGATATCGACGGTGTATCCGTTATCGGACTCGCGCACGTCGGTGCTCATCATGCCCATCGACATGTTTGGGTCGCGCGTAACAGCACGGTCCATGTTGCGCCAACCCTCGAAGAACGGATCGTCGAACAGGTCGGAGAACATTGTGTCATTCATCAAAGCCGGAAACATTGCCATAATCGGTGCTCCTTAAGCAAAATGCGCGTTCTGCGCGCGGAGTAATGCGGCTTGGCAGCCGGCCGTGCGATTGCCGCTGCGGCGTCACCATCCAGCGACATCGGCGACTGGGTTCGTTGCTGCATCCGGAACCCTTCCGGGCTCCTGACCTTGACCTTTCACTCCACCCAACTCTTCCGGGCGACGATCATTCCGGAATTATGCTCACAGTGAAGTACTTGCGATTGCGCCGGCAAAGGGAATGGACGTTCCGTTCCGCGTATCCGTTTCTCCGGATTCGGATATGTGTAACCCTAAATCTGTACCCCCATGTGTCCGTTTCTGGTGATTCGGACACGCAAACTCACTAAGACGCACCCTGCGTGTCTGTTTCTGCAGATTCGGACATGTGGGGTTGTGTTGAGGGTGTGTGTTTGTCTTTTTCTCCCGAATCGGACACGCTTGCGGCAGATTTTTAGTACATTTGTTAGATTTTTTACGATTTTGAGCAAAGCAAAAGGGCTGGAATCGTTGGATTCCAGCCCTTTTCGGCTCGTGCGAGCGGGGGGAGTTGAACCCCCACGAGCATACACTCACTGCCACCTGAAGACAGCGCGTCTACCATTCCGCCACGCTCGCAGACAATCGACTAATTTACACCTTTACTATCTGTGGCACAAATCGGCGTGTCGCGATTGACGAAAGGGATACGCCCCAAGCCGGGCTAGGCGGCGTGTGCGGCCTTGTACTGGGTACCCCAGTTTTTCATCGCCTCGATGACCGGCTGCAGCGTCTGTCCGGTCTCCGTCAGCGAATACTCCACGCGCGTCGGCACCGGCGCAGATCCACGATCGTTCAGTCTGTGTCAATGCTGACGTCCTCGTCACACTTGGCGAATTGGTGGTGGCGTTGCGTTAGTTCACACTCATACTTAGCCTCTCGAACCGTTCTCGTAGAACTTCGCGAGCGTCTCGTCGCGGAATTCCTCGAAGTAGCCGCCGTCGATCGAGGCGCGGATGTCGTCGAGCAGCTTCACGAAGAATCGTTCGTTGTGGATCGTCGCCAGCGTGAATCCGTTGAATTCGCGGGCGCGCAGCAGATGTGTCACGTGGGCGCGCGTGTAGTGCGTGCAGGTGTAGCAGTCGCAACCCTCCTCAAGCGGCCCGAAGTCGAACTTGAACTGCGCGCGCTTGATGTTGTAGCGCCCGTGACGTGTGAAGATCGCGCCGTTACGGGCGCAGCGTGCCGGGGCCACACAGTCGAAGGTGTCGCCGCCGTTCTCCACGCACGCGAAGATGTCGTCCACCGCTGCGATGCCGAGCACGTGACGCGGCCTGTTCTCAGGCATTTCGTCGCAAATCCACGCGCAGGTGTCGCCGATGATGCGTTTTTCGATCGCGCCGCCGATGCCCACGCCGTCGAAGTCCAGCGAGGCGATTTGTGCGGCCGCATGCCGGCGCAGATCCTCGTAGTTCGCGCCCTGTACCACGCCGTAGAGCGCCTGGTATGGCTTGCCGAGGCGTTCTTCGGTGAGCCGCTTGTGCTCGGCCACGCAGCGCTGGGCCCAACGGTAGGTGCGTTCCACGGACTGTTCCTGGTAGCCGCGCGTGTTCATCAGCGTGGTGAGTTCGTCGAAGGCGAACATGATGTCCGCGCCGAGCTTGTGCTGGATGCCCATGGAGATTTCGGCGGAGAAGCGATGCTGGTCGCCGTTGAGCGGGGATTTGAACGTTACGCCGTCCTCGTCCACCCAGGCCATGCGTTCCTTGCCTTTGGCGATCACTTCGTCGGATTTCATGCCGGTCACGTCCATGGCGAGCGTTTTCTTGAAGCCCACGCCCAGCGACATCACTTGGAAGCCGCCTGAATCGGTGAAGGTGGGGCCGTTCCAGTTCATGAATTTCGCCAGTCCGCCGGCGGCGTCGAGCACGTCTTCGCCGGGGCGCTCGAACAGGTGGAACGCGTTGGCGAGCAGGCATTGCGCGCCAAGATCACGCATTTGTTCGGGCAGGACGGCTTTCATGGCGGCCTGGGTGCCGACCGGCACGAAGGCGGGTGTGCGGATGTCGCCGTGCGGGGTGTGGATGATGCCGGTGCGCCCGTAGCGTGCGCCACCGCGTCCTTTGCCGTCTGCCGCGTCGGGCAGGCGGGTGATGGTTTCGAAGGAGAATGCGCTGCGGTCGCCGGGTTTGCCGGGTTCCGCGCCCAGGGGGTGTTCCACAAGATCAGTCATGCGTTTTACTTTAGGCGAATGGGCGATACAACGGTGCGGCGGGGCGTGGTAGGGGCGCGGCGGAGGCGTTGTGGTGATGTTGCGAGGCGTATGATGGGCGGCTTTTTAATGGGTTGCGTGGTGTGATTCCGCGTTGAGGGGGCGATGATGGGGAAGGCCCGCGGTGATGCTGGAAGGGTCGGAGGTTTTCGTTTGAGGATTCGAACGTGGTTTCCAACAAACGTTCAGGAAACATCCAGAACGGGTATCTTTACTCTTAGGTAGCAAACGCGTTGGCGATGAGCCTGCTGAAGGTCAGCAGCGGCCAATCGCATCGTCAACCTTCTAAGGAGCGAACATGGCTGAAGAGCAGAACTCCCCGAACATCCAGGATGATCCGCAGGCCACGCAGCATATCGAATCCGCGGCGACTACGCAGGCTGAGAATATGCAGACCGAGGATGCACAGACCGAGCCGATCGCGCCGGTAGCGGATGCGCCGTCCGCCGACGCTGCACCGACTACGAATTTCGCAACCGCGCCGGCAGGCGATGCCGCAGCGCCGTCCGCATCCGAGCCGCAGGCTCCGCAGCCCCAGGCGACTCCGGCCTACGGTCAGTATCGCCCGGCTCCCGAATACGGCGCCTACGGCCCGGTCCCGACTCAACCGACCCAGCCCGTGCAGGCTCAGCCCACGCAGCCGATCCAGCAGCAGAATCCCCAGCCGGCCCAGAACAACGGCAATCCGTTCATCATGCGCACCCCCTTCGGCGCACGGCAGAATCAGAACAACCAGCAGAATCCGAACGGCCAGCCCACGCAGCGTTTCGGCATGTTCGGTGCTTCCGTCCCGCCCGTTCCCCCGCAGAACGGTCAAGGCGGTCAAGGCGACCAGCCGAATATGCCAGGCCAGAACGGCCAGCCCGCAATGCCCGGCAGCAGCAAGAACAGCAAAGGCACCACAACCACCGTGCTCACCGCGGTCATCGCGGCAGCGCTGTCCGCGGCATTGTGCCTCGGCGTCGGCTACGCAGCAATCACCAGCGGCGCGGTGAAGGTCCCCACCACCAGCTCCATGGCGAACATCAACTCCAGCGAATCCGGTTCGGGCTCCGCCACCGCCAAGTCCGGCGAAGCACCCGACTGGCAGGCCGTGGCCAAGCAGGTCTCCGGCTCCGTGGTGGCCATCCAGGCCACGCTGAGCAACGGCGTGGCCAAGGGGTCCGGCGCGATCATCAACACCGACGGAGACATCGTCACCAACAACCACGTGATCTCCGGCGCGCAGAAGATCCTCGTCACGCTAAGCAACGGCCAGATGTACTCCGCCAAGGTCGTGGGCACCGACACCACCACCGATCTTGCGGTCATCAAGCTCGAAAACCCGCCGAGCGACCTGAAGGCCGTGAAATTCGCTGATTCCGACAAGCTCGCCGTAGGCGAGAACGTGATGGCGGTCGGCAACCCGCTGGGCTACGACGACACCGCCACCACCGGCATCGTCTCCGCGCTGAACCGCCCGGTCACCGTGATGGATGATGACAACAACAACATCGTCACCAACGCCGTACAGATCGACGCGGCCGTCAACCCCGGCAACTCCGGCGGCCCGACCTTCAACGCGGCCGGCGAAGTAATCGGCATCAACTCGTCCATCGCCACCGCAGGCTCCTCTGGATCCTCCGACTCCAGCTCTTCCGGCTCCATCGGCATCGGCTTCGCCATTCCGTCGAACCTCGTCAAGCGTGTGGCCGACGAAATCGTCAAGAACGGTTCCGTCAAGCATGTGGCACTCGGCGTCACCGTGAAAACCGATACCGTCGAAGCCGACGGCGTGACCCGCGCCGGCGCTCGCATCACATCCAGCTCCACCGGCAATGCCGTAGTCAAGGGCGGCCCGGCAGACAAGGCCGGCCTGAAGTCCGGCGACACCATCGTGGCGTTCGACGGCCATGCGGTCAACAGCACGGCCTCCCTGCTCGGCTTCGTGCGCGCTACGGCCCTTGGCGACAAGGCGACGCTCACCATCGTGCGTGACGGCAAGACCATGGATGTGGACGTGACGCTCGACCAGCAGGAGGATAAGGTCAACGGTTCCAACCGCACCGAATCGAACAGCCAGCAGGAGCAGAACCAGAACGGCCAGGGCGACCAGAATGGCCAGGGCGACCAGAACAGCCAGGGCGACTCCGGCAACGGTTCCGATGGTTCCGGCAACGGTTCCGACGGCTACAGCAACGGCTTCCCGTTCAGCCTGTGGTAAATCCCACGGGGTGTGCTGCGCCGCAAGCGGCATGAACAACGCGCCTCGGCAGCAGCAAACCCCATATGGCAGAAGGCCTGCAACCATCAGCAATACGTGCCTTGCGTGACTTCCGGCGAAGTTGCGCAAGGCACTTTGCGTTGATATCCTAGAGCGAACATGGCTGTGAAACAGCTTGCCCATAACTGAACAACAACTGAATATGACAATCTTTACGCCGTGTATCGGAACGCAAGTCAGGAATGCATATCGCAAGCCGGCAACGCAGCCGATGGGTTAACAAGGCGTGACGCAATTCTGCGTTCGCGCGACCCGTAAGCCATATGCCGAACGTAGACCGATGCAGCGTAAGGAGCAATGATGAAACACGTATCGTCATTCTTTACCAAACTATTCCAGGCATGCAAACTCGTGCCAATGCTCCCCGTCACCGTATTGGCAGCCATTCCCGTGGCATTGCTGTGGAATACACGGCCATGGAAACATTTCTTCTGGAGCGTGAACCCCTCGATCGGCCAGTGGATTGTGATCGCCATGGTCGTCTACACGGCATTCGACTCGCTCAAAGGCATGATCGAAGATATCCGCAAAGGGTACGTCGGCGTCGACGTGCTGGTAATCGTCGCGATCCTATCGACCATCGCCGTACGCGAATACTGGGCCGGCTGGGCGATCGTGCTTATGGTGTATTCCGGCGAGGCGATCGAGGAATACGCGCAAGACAAAGCCAAAGGCAACCTGACCTCGTTGATGGAGGCCGCTCCGGTCATCGCACACGTGGTCAACCTTCCCGGCATCGGCTCGAACGCCGGACATATCAACGGTTCCGGCCGGCAGAATACCGGTGACTCAGGGTTCAGGCCGGTAGGCGAAGGCGAGATCCAGCAGATCCAATCCTCCAGCTCCCATTTCGAAACAGTGCCGGTCGACAAGGTGCGCATGGGTGACGTGCTCGTCGTATTGCCGGGCGAAACAGTGCCGGTGGATGGCGAACTGCTGTCCGACTCCGCAACACTCGATTTAAGCAACATCAACGGCGAACCGGTGCCGCGCGAGGTATTCGCCGGCGCTCGCGTGCTTTCCGGCGCAGTCAACGGTTCGTCCACGCTCACCATGCGAGCCACCCAGTTGGCGCGTGATTCGCAGTATCAGCGCATTCTCGAACTTGTCTCCTCTGCGCAAAGCTCGCGTGCCACGGTCGTGCGTGTGGCCGATCTGCTTGCCGTGCCGTTCACCGTGGTAGCGTTCCTGATCGCCGGATTCGCATGGATCTGCTCCGGCGTGCCGATGCGTTTCGCGCAGGTGCTGGTCATCGCCACCCCATGCCCGCTGCTTATCGCCGCTCCTGTCGCCTATATCGCCGGCACCGGGCGTCTTGCCAAATCCGGCATTCTGATCAAAACGCAGGAAGTATTGGAAACGCTGGGGCGTGTGAGCCATATCTTCTTCGACAAGACCGGCACGTTGACCGTGAAGAAACCGCAGGTGGTGCGCGTGGATATGCGCGGCGGTTCGCATACGGACGGCATGACAGGCGACGACGGACTCGACGAGGATGTGATCCTGCTGTCGGCGGGCGTGCTGGAAACGTATTCGGTGCATATTCTCGCCCGGGGCATTGTGAACGCTGGCCAGGATGCGGTTACACGCCTGGCCGAACGATACGCCGACAGCGGCAGACGCCTGCCCGGCTCCGATTGGGACGGACATGACATCGAGCACCCGGTGGTCAAGGGCGTATCGGAGGATTCCGGCAAGGGACTGAGTGGCATGGTCAACGGTCGCATGATTCGCGTAGGGCGGTATGCCTACGTCACCGAAGGCGAACATGGTGTGCCAACGAATCCCGCAGACGTGTTCACCACGCCGCTCGCCGCCGACGAAATGGCCACATTCGTATCCATCAACGGCAGGCTTGCCGCGCGTATCGTCATGAAGGACGTTCCGCGTGCCAATGCGAAGGAATCGTTGGAACGCCTGCGTTCCCTCGGTGTCAGGCGGCTGTCCATGCTGACCGGCGACAAGGCGGCGTCCGCCAACATCATCGCCAAGGAGGTCGGCATCAGCGACGTGCGTGCCGAACTGTTCCCCGAAGATAAGCTCGCCGCAGTAAAGAACGCATCCAAGGAGGAGGCGCCCGAACAGCCGTGGTGGGATCGGCTCATTCAGAAGCTGACCGGCGAATCGATCACCCGGCCCATCACCATGATGGTGGGCGACGGCGTGAACGACGCCCCCGTGCTGGCTTCCGCCGACATCGGCATGGCGATCACCGACGGCACGTCCACGGCCGCATCCGAATCGGCGCAGGTGGTCATCATGAACGACGATATCGCCTGCGTACCACGTGCGATCGCGATTTCGCGCCGCACCAAGCGCATCATGCTGCAGTCCGTGGTCGTGGGCCTGTCGCTGTCGATCATCGCGATGCTGTGCGCCGCGTTCAACCTGATTCCGGTGGTGGTTGGTGCCTTCCTGCAGGAGGCGATCGATGTGGTGAGCATCCTGTGGGCGCTTACCGCGCTGATCGACAAGGACTGAGCGAAATCAGTGAGCCGTACCGGGTAATACTGAGCCGTACGGAGTAACACGAAGGGCACGTCCATTCACCATGATGGGCGTGCCCTTCGTCTCGTATCGCAGTCTGCGGTGCCGGTTACAGCGTGGAGGCCGGCGAAATCTCACCGGCGATGGAACGCGTCATCCACGTGCCGAAATCAGCCGCATCCACGCCCTGCGAGAGCAGGAACATCACCTTCGCATACGCTGCCTCAAGCGTCATATCGCCCGAACCGATCGCACCGGCACGCGCGATGGCGTCGCTCACCTCGTAATGCCCCAGCAACACCTCCGCCTGCTGGCATTGCGAGGCGATGATCACTGGCACACCGTCGTGCAGCGCATCGGCGATCACATCCGTCAGTCCCGGCTCGTCGCTTGGAATATCGCCTACGCCATATGCGCGCAGAATCGCAGCCTCCGGGCGTGGCGTGAGCATCGCCTCGAGACGTGCGGCGGTAATGCCCGGTGCCATGTCGATCACGGCCACATCATGCCGCGTATACGGCTTGGGATCCTTCCACCCTTCGCCAGCCAGCGTGCCGCCGGCATACCAGTGCCACGGCGTTCCGGTACGGGCCAGCGGGCCGGTCGACGGTGCAGAGAACCCCTCGAACGCCCAACTCGACGACTTGCTCACACGATTGCCCGCGAACAGGTGATGGCCGAAGAACAGGCCGACACCGTTCATGCGCTCGCTCATCGCGGCGTTCAGCGCGCCGGTCACGTTGGCGGTGGCATCCGATTCGATTTTGCCCAGCGGATGCTGGGAGCCGGTGAAGATGATCGGCTTGCCGAAATCGGTGAGCGCGTAGGAGAGCGCGGCACTCGAATAGCTCATCGTGTCGGTGCCGTGCAGCACCACGAACGCGTCGGCCTCGTCGCGGTGCGCCTTGAGATCGTCGATCATGGTCTGCCAGTTGCTTGGCGTGGCATTCGACGAATCGATCAGCGGATCAAGCTCGGTGAACGAGAACAGGCCGCTGTCCATATGCGCGTCCTCGAGCAGGCGAAGCAGCCAGCCGCGCATGTCCGCGCCAGGAATCAAGCCGTTGGGCGAATCGATCATGCCGATGGTGCCGCCGGTGTACGTGATGTGAATACGCAAGGTCTACCTCCTCGAAGTCTTGGCGAAATCATGCCGCCGTCCAATCGTCCGATTGCGGCCGAATCATGCGCAATCCGTAATGAATCGTACCGAAACGCGGCGAATCATGCCGAATACCCACGAAACGCAAGTGGACGGCGTGCTGTTACGCCTTCGCCGTCCACTGTACCGCCGATTCGGATACGCGAATCGTACCTGCCGTTTACTTGCCGGCGGTTTCCGTGGTTTCCAGCACGTCAGGCACGTCGTTGCCGTTATCGTCCAGCATCCCGTCCATCAGATTGCCGTCGATGCGGCCGCGCACGTAGAACCAGCCGGCGACCATGGCCATAACGACCACGGCGAACATGGCCAGTGTCCAACGGCCTGCTGCACTCGTCAGATTCGACAGCACCACCACGGCGAAGAACACCAGGGAAATGTAATTCGTGTACGGGGCGCCCGGCATACGGTATGCGGGTCGGGTCTCCTTGCCGGCCTTGACCTTCCTGAGGAACGCCAGGTGCGTGACCAGAATGGCGGCCCACGTTCCGGCGATGCCGATACCGGCCAGATTCATCACGATCTCAAACGCGTCGGAAGGCAGCACGGCGTTCATCACCACGCCGATCAGACCCAGAGCGGACGTAACGATAATGCCGCCATACGGCACATGATGCTTGTTCATACGGGCGGCGAACTTCGGGCCGGAACCGGCGATGGCGAGCGAACGCAGCGTGCGCCCGGTGGAGTACAGGCCGGCGTTCAGGGACGAAAGCGCGGCGGTGAGCACGACCACCTGGATCACGTCGCCGGCGTGCGGAATGCCGATGCCGGAGAAGAAGGTGACGAACGGGGATTCGTTGGAGGAGTAGGCGTTGTATGGCAGGACGAGAGCCATGAGCACCACGGAGCCTACGTAGAACACGAAGATGCGGATGATCATCGAGTTGATGGCCTTGGGCAATACCTTGGCGGCGTCCTTGGCCTCGCCGGCTGCCACGCCGACCATTTCGGTGCCGCCGAAGGCGAACACCACGCCGAGCGTCAATGCGAATACGGTGGGGATGCCTTGCGGGAAGAGACCGCCATGTTCGGTGATATTGGCGATGCCGGCGTGCGATGAGCCGACCGGGGCGCCGGTGACGATGGCCCAGATGGCGATCAGCATGAATGCGATGATGGTGGCCACTTTGATGGCAGCGAACCAGAATTCGGCTTCGCCGAACATTTTCACGCTCAGCATGTTGAGTACGAACACGACGGCCAGTGCGCACAGGGCCAGCAGCCATTGCGGCACATTCTGGAAGGCCTGCCAGTAGTGGAAGTACACGGCCACAGCGGTGATGTCGGCCATCACGGTAACGGACCAGTCCAGGAAGAACAGCCAGCCGGTGATGTACGCGCCTTTTTCGCCCAGGAATTCGCGGGCGTAGGAGACGAATGCGCCGGAGGAGGGGCGGCGGATCGCCAGTTCGCCCAGCGCGCGGACCATGAGGAATGCGAAGATGCCGCATACCGCGTAGGCGATCGCCAGTCCTGCGCCACCTTGCGCCAGTCGGCCGCCCGCTCCGAGGAACAGGCCGGTGCCGATGGAACCGCCGATGGCGATCATCTGAATGTGGCGCGGCTTCAGATCCTTGGAATACCCGGAGTCGCTTTTGTCTTGCTTGACCGCGTTATGCGGTGTTGCGTCGCTCACTATTGTTCTCTTTTCTCTTTTCTCTGTGTTTCGCTGTGCTGCCTTGTGCTGTTTCGGCGTTGTTCCGTAGTGCTGTTGTGCGCGGAAGAAGCAGTGGTGTGCCGTCAAACGTTCCATCATGGCAATAGCAGGCTCATTATAAGGATGATGCGCAACCAGTGTGATTACGGTGGAGGATTGAACGCTGTGATGCGCCGGTTCCTGTTGCTGACTGACGCCGCCGAGTGGCGGTTGGGGCACTATGGCAACACGTTTGCGTTTGACATGCCTGCGTATTGTGTGCTTACTGGTATGCAGAGAAGACTTCGGGACAACTATGGTGTGAGGGGCATGACATGGGAGCTGGAGTGACGAGCGGGATTGTGGGGGAGCCTGTGGCAGGCGAATCTCAAAAGTGTGTGGCGGGGCGGTTGCGACCTGTGCCGCATGTGATGCGTTGCCACTGGCGTATCGCCGTGTTCGCGGCGTATATTGCGGTGGTGGCGTGCGTGATGGCGTTCCATGAGCCGTGGTTCGATGAGGCGCAATCGTGGCTTATCGCCCGTGATGCGTCGTTCCGTGACATGCTGCTGGTGCGCCCGCATTACGAGGGGCATCCACCGTTGTGGTGGCTTATGCTGTCCGTTCCCGCCAAGCTTGGCGTGCCTTATGAGATCGGTTTGAAGGGCGTGCAATTGGCGTGCGCCGCGCTGATGGCGGGATTGCTGATATTCCGTTCGCCGTTCCCGCCGGTGGCCGTGGCGTTGCTGCCGTTCACGTATTTCATGTGCTTCCAATATGGTGTCATGTCGCGCCCGTACGCGTTGATGTGCGCCGCGCTGTTCATGGCGGTCGATTGTTGGAAAGACCGTGACCGGCATCCGTGGAGGCTGGTATTCGTCTTGCTGCTGCTGTGCTGCACCAGCAGCTACGGTATTGCGCTGGCCTGCGCGATGGCGATGGTTTGGGTCATACGCGCGGTGCTGCAGGCGAGATCCCTGCGTGCATTGGTCGCCGACTTGCATCGTTTTGCCGCATGGCTGGCGCTGATGGCCGCCGGTATCGTGCTGACCGCGTGCATTCTGCCATATCCTGACACGTTTGGTGCCACGCCGGGGGCGAACGGCAATTCGGGCATGGCGAAATTCCTGATGTTCTGGCTCGTGCTGCCATCGGAAAGTCTGTTCACCGCATTCGCCGGCGACGTGTCCCTGCACGGCATGCGACTGGGTATTTTCCCGCTCATAGTGTGTGTGGTGCTGTCGGCGCTGGTGTGGGCCGTGCTGGTTCGTCTTGCGCACAGGCGAGGTGATCTCGATATTGTGCTGGTGCCATACCTGTTGTTCGCCGTATGCGCGGTGCGGTATTTCAGCCTGCACCACCTGGGAATCATCCTCGCACTGTTCGTTGCGGACTGGTGGATCATGCTGCGTGACCGTCCGCTCGACGCCGTCGACGTGCCGGAACAGTCGCGCCTTTACATCGCCGGTCTGTTCAAGCGACATGACGGCTTGCAGCGTCGAACCTCCGCCATACGCAATACCGTAATCGCCGTGCTGCTGCTGCCGAGCCTATGCTGGAACGTTGCTGCCACAGCCTGCGATATACGGTACGACTATTCGGGCACGCGCGCCGTGGCATCGTTCGTCGATCGCAACAGGCTCGACCATGATCGCTGGGTATCGTTCTGGCGGTATTTCCCCGAAACCACATGGCCGGACGGCAGTCATACTCCCCGGCAGGAAGACACGCATCGCTACAGTTGGGCGATGATCGCAGCCAACCCGTATTTCCCGCACAGATCGCACGGTCTGCTGGACTGCACCTACCACGGCCGCTCCTACGAGCCGAATCAGGTGCCGTCCGCAGCGCAAATGAACCGGGAAATCGCGGCTTGCGCGGCCAAGGGGGAGCCGGAATTCGTGATCGGCGACACCGATTTTCCGGATTATTATTTCAGCCGGCTCAGGTACCGCACGCGCGATTATCGCAAGATCACCATCGCCACCAAACGCACGCCATGGAAAACGTGGGTCACTCCTGGCGATATCACCGCCTACGTGCGTACGGATATGCTGCGTGGTCTACGGCTCAGATAGGGGAGTGCGGTTGATCCCGCTGTGTATCTCCTGAGCTTCCCCTCATGTCCGCCAGATGTGCCGATATCCGAGTCTCGCCCGTGTTTGGCCACGTCCGGTAACCCGCGGCACCTGCACTCATCGGTCACTCGGGAGAATAACGCCCATACCGCCACCCTCGGCAAACCCACCCCGCAGAACCCCACAAGCGGTCATTCCCCGCCAAAATGACCCTTTTACGTTTCGACGGTTTGCGTTAGGCTAGAGCGCGTGACTGAGACTAACGAACTTCGTATTGCTGTAATCGGCGCCGGCCCCGCAGGCGTCTACTCCTCTGACATCTTTCTCCGCCAACTCAAGAAACTCGGCGACGAACTCGGCCTGGGCACCAAGGCCCGCATCGACCTGTTCGAAAAGCTGCCGGTCCCGTTCGGCCTGGTGCGCTACGGCGTGGCCCCCGATCACCCATCCATCAAATTCATCGCCGATGCGCTCGAAAAAACGCTCGACAACCCCGACATCCACCTGTACTGCGACGTGGAATTCGGCAAGGACGTCACCCTGGACGAATTGCTCGCCCGCTACGACGCCGTGCTGTTCGCCACCGGAGCCGTAGAAGACAAGCCGCTCGGCCTGCCTGGTGCCGACCTTGACGGCGTATACGGTGCCGCCAAATTCGTCGAATGGTACGACGGATACCCTACGGGCGCTCGCGAATGGCCGCTCGACGCCGAAAACGTGGCCGTGATCGGCGGCGGCAACGTGGCCATGGACGTGGCCCGCGAACTCATGCGCAACGCGGACGACCTCAAAGCCAAAACCGACATTCCCGACAACGTGTACGAAGGCATCAAAGCCAACAAGGCCAAGACGCTCCACCTGTTCATCCGCCGCGGCGTGGCCCAAGCCAAGTTCAGCGTGCAGGAACTACGCGAGATGGAAAAGCTGCCGGGCGTGCAGCTCATCATCAACGAGGACGACTTCGATCTGGACGACGAAACCATCGAAGTCGCCGGCCAGAACAAACTGACCCGTCAAATGGTCGAAGAACTGTTCGCAATTCGCGAGATGGCCGAAGACATGGAAGACGACGGCGACGTCGACTACGAAGGCAACCCCGCCGATCGTAAATACTACGTGCACTTCAACTCCGCACCGACCGAAGTGCTGGGCGAAGACGGCAAAGTCAAGGCAATCCGCGTGGAAAAGACCGAAACCAGCGCCGATGGCAAGATGACCCGCACCGGCGAATTCGTGGATTACCCGGTCGAAGCCGTGTACCATGCCATCGGATACAAGCCGGCCACCGCGCCCGGCATCGCCTACGACGAGAAACACGCCCACCTCGCCAACGCGAACGAAGACGGCCGCATCACCACCGAAGCAGACGGCGGCGAAGTGCGCGAACGCCTGTACGCCACCGGTTGGGCCAAGCGCGGACCGGTCGGCCTGATCGGTTCCACCAAGTCCGATGCGCTCGCCATTGTGACCAACATGCTTGAAGATCTCGCCAAGGCCGCCGAGGGCGGTCGCGTGGCTGAGGATCGCGACCCCAAATCCATCGACAGGCTGCTGGCCGAGCGCGGCGTCAAGCCGATCGACTTTGCCGGTTGGAAGAAGGTCGACGCATACGAGCGTGCCGAGGGAGCGAAGGAAGGGCGCGAGCACAAGAAGGTCATCGAGCCGGATCAGATGCGCGAACTCGCACACGCGTGACGTGCGGCTGCGGCTCGTCGTCTGAGCGGCGACCGAGTTGCCGATAGTGGCACTTCCCAGACTGCGGATGTCCGATTCCCCCGAATCGGTCATCCGCGGTGCTGTATTGATGCCTTACTTGTCCGATTCTGGTGAATATGACATCCGGCGTAGATTTTCGCTATGTGTGTCCGTTTCTCCCGAATTAGACAAGTAGGGGTACTGCATGAGGGTTCCGGTTGTCCGTTTCTCCCGAATCGGACACCGTGGCGTAGGCTGAGGCCCTAGGCGACGCTGCAAACATCAGCATGCAGCGTGCGCTACAGCTCCTTGCTGGTGCGGTATTCCGCGCTGTGTGCGTTCCGATGGCTCTCCGGGCGCATCCAGTAATCGTTCAGGATGGCGCTTTAGGCTGAAGACATGAATGCCAAAATGCGTGTACATGGCCATTGCAATGGCTTGAAGACAACGCTTCTTTTCGCGTTGATGTGGGCGATTATCATGCTCATCTGGCTGTGCACTGGTGCCAGCCGCAATACCCTCGGTATTTACGTTTTCATTGGTTTGGCGACTACGTTCGGGTCGTACTGGTTTTCCGATAAACTTGCCATCGCTTCTATGGGCGCACATGAGGTCAGTGAGCAGGAAGCGCCTCAGATCTATCAGATTGTGCGCGAGCTTTCCGCTCGGGCGGGCAAGCCGATGCCTCGCATTTATATCGCGCCTACCGAAAGTCCCAACGCGTTTGCCACCGGTCGTAACGAGCGTCATGCGGCGGTGTGCTGTACGCAGGGGATTCTGCGTATTCTCAATGGTCGCGAGTTGCGTGGCGTGCTTGGGCATGAGCTGATGCATGTGTATAACCATGACATTCTTACGTCTGCGATTGCGTCGGCCATGGCGTCTGTGATTTCGTATTTGGGTTATTCGTTGATGTATTTTGGCGGTGGTAGTCGTGATCGTGATGAGTCTTCGGGGCTGATTGGCGCGATTGGTGTGGTTCTTACCGCTGTTCTTGCGCCGATTGGAGCGTCGCTGGTGCAGCTGGCTATTTCGCGTACGCGTGAATATGACGCGGATGAGGATGGCAGTAGGCTGACGGGGGATCCGGAGGCGCTGGCTTCGGCGTTGAATAAGATTTCCATGGGTGTGGATGCTATGCCGATGCAGGCCACTGCGGGGAACCAGTCGGTGGCTGCCATGATGATTGCGAATCCGTTCAAGGGCGGTGGTTTTTCCCGTTTGTTTTCTACGCATCCGCCGACTGCTGATCGCATTTCGAGGTTGATGCAGATGTCGAGGGAGATGCATGGTGCTCAGGTTGGCGGCACGGGGTGGCAGACGCAGGTGCCGAAGTACTGAGTGCCGGGATGGGGCGTTGGTGCGTCGCGATGGAAAAGGAAGCCTCGCGTATGTTTCACAAGTTGTTTCACGGTTGTTTTGCCGTGCGGCTTCGGCGGTGCGCTGGCGCGTTGCCTTGACACGTTGAACCGACATATTGATACATGGTGACGTATGAGCGGCGGCCATTCGACGCATATTCCTCAACCTCGAACGGTACGCACCTATGACGTGCGCGTGATATGTGCGATTCATCTTTCGAGCAACCCGCCGTGCCGTGGCTATTTTGATGCTAAACTAACCACTTGTGCGCCAAAAGCGCCACCTCGCGGATGTAGTTCATCGGTAGAACGACAGCTTCCCAAGCTGTAGAGGCGGGTTCGACTCCCGTCATCCGCTCCATGCGAACCCCTTGGAATCGTTGGAATTCCAAGGGGTTTTCTATTGTCGTAAAAGACCCGTGAAGTCAACTTCGCGCCGCGCAACTGTCGGTTGCGTCGCAAAATTCGGTTGCGAGTCGCAATGCAACCGAAAGATGGTGGCGTGGAACGCGACGTTTATGACAAGCTGTTGCTTGGCAATCGCCAATAATCGCAAGTCGAGGCGATATGGAAACTCGACGAAAGGGCGGACATGAGTTTCAAAGAGAATCTGCAGTATCTGCGCGGTTCGCGCAACATGACGCAGGAACAGCTGGCAATGCTGCTGGGCGTTTCCCGGCAGGCAATTTCGAAATGGGAGTCCGAGAAGGCATACCCCGAAATGGACAAGCTGCTGATGCTTTGCGACATGTTCGGCGTGACGTTGGATGATTTGGTCATGGGCGACGTGCGCGCGTCGGCGGGCTGTGGGGGTGCGGGACGCGTGGACTTGGCTGCTGATACGGATGGTGTGGCCGCGTCGGTTGGGGTGGCCGACGCTGCTGTTGGCGCGGTTCCGGGGGTAATCGGGTTTGCGGCATCGCAGGTCGCAGGAATGTCCGATTCTGGTGAATCGGACGTGAGGGATACGAATCCGAATGCTTGTGCGTCCGTTTCTGGTGAATCGGACGCACAAGGTGCCAAAACCGGTGTTCAATTGTCCGTTTCTCCAGAATCGGACACGCGAGATGGGACGGACATTCCGCAAAGCGTGCCCCGACATATCGTGCAGGATGTGGTTGGCTACGACAGTCATATGAGACATTTTACGTGGCTTATTGCGATTGGTGTGGCCGCAATCATCCTCGGCGTCGCGGTCGGCATGTTGTTTTCGCCGGAGGGATCTGTCTTGGGGCCGTCGCCGGTGAACGACGTGCTGGTCACGGTATGCACGTTGGTTGGTGCGATTGTCGGTCTCGCTTTGCTGATACCGGCCGGAATCATGCATGGCGATTTCCGTCGTCGCCACCCGTATGTGCAGGATTTTTACACGGATGAGGACAAGTCACGTGCGTCGGTCGTATTGGCGATTGGTGTTGCGATTGGTGCCGTGCTGATTTTGGCGGGCGTGTGCGTGCGAGTGTTTTGTGACGAGCTTGTTGCCGACGGAGACGCGGGGTGGCCGGACAGCGTTCTGCTGGCTTGCGTGGCCGCGGCGGTGTTCTGTTTCATTATGTCCGGGATGACGCATGACAAGGTGAATGTGGACAAATACAATCGTGAAGCCGAAGAGGAAAGCGTGCGCGAGGGACGTTCCGTGCCGCACCCGACGATGAGCGAGTCGGACAGATTTTATAGCAGACTTACCGGTGCAATTTGTGGCGTGATCATGTTGTTAGCGACTGTTGTCGCGTTGCTTATGCTTTTTCTTGGAATGGCGGGCAGTGATGTTGACGCGTGGATGAAGGTGTTCTGGGTCCCGTGGCCGATCGGCGGTGTGCTGTGTGGCGTCGTGGGCATCATCATGCCATTGGTTAAGGAGGGCAGGCGGCGGTAACCCAACAAATAGTGTCCGTTTCTACAGAATCGGACATGTGGGGCCTTAACTTGGGTGCTTATTTGTCCGTTTCTGCAGAATCGGACGCGTATAAAGCAGGCGGAGATGAAAACCGCTCCCTACTACCATCTCGCGCTTCATTCGCTCTCAACACGCCGACCTGTGGATAACTGCCCGGAGTGTCGTCCACAGGCTCCGATCGAGTTGGCATCATAGTCGGATCATTTCATATCTTGTGTGCATGGATATGCAAACGAAAACTCAGCAAAGACTAAATGCCCTTCTTCAGTGGTTTTATGCGCGTCGCTGTCTTGCGTCGCCTACTGCTCCGAAGGATCGGCGCGCTCTCCAACGTCGCGTACGCAGCGGCAGCGTCGTCATGCCTTACAAAGGGCATTACATCGGTGCAGAAGAATGGAACAAGCTGTCGTATGCCGAACGCATCATATGGTCGTTGCGCTCCGTGTGCAGGAGATATCAGGGCATAGTGTTGTGTGGTCCTTCGGCGGCGGCAGTGCACGGTTTCACTACAAGTCTGAAGACTCAACGATATGTGCATATTGCGGTGAGCAAACGATCTCAGGCGGGGCGTCATGGCTTTATTTTCGCGCATTATTACAAGGACCCGCCTCCAACATGCGAAATAGACGGCATGCTCGTTACCGATGCGATGCAGACCATGATGGATTGTGGGCGAACTTTGGATTTCGTCAATGCGTTCGAAATATGTTCAATGGGGTTACGCAAGTGCGGGTTCGCCAACAAGGCGTTGCAGGGATTCGTGGGAAGGAAAAGAAGACTCTGGGGCATCATACGTGCACGATTTGTTGCGGAATGCGCGGACCCGCTATGCGAAAACGGTGGTGAAGCGGTGGCCGTGGCAACAATCATCGAACTTGGTTATAGGCAGCCCCAAACGCAAGTGACGTTTACAAGCCCGTTGGATGGCCGTGAAATTCGCGGTGACTTCTGCTGGGAACGTGACGACGGTTCGCTTGTCGTAGGCGAGTTGGATGGGCGGCGGAAATACACTGATCCGGCTATGACCAATGGTGCTGAAATAAGCGAGGTGATCATGCGGGAGAAGGATCGTGAAAGTGAACTGAATATGCTTCAGATACCGGTTGTCCGGTTCCAAATGGAACATGTGCGGAAACGGGAGCCGCTACGGCAACGGTTGGAAGCCTCGCGTATACCCCACGATTCAAATGTTTGGCGCTCGCCGTTTGCCGGTTTTCGGTGCGTTGCCTACTAGTTATTTCCAGAGCGGGGGATTGAACGATATTCGTGTGCGAGACATGACTTGGGATAGTTAGCCCTATGAAACATGAGGTGAATAAGGATCCGGATCGGCCTAATCCATTAAACGGGCATGCGGTTTCACATAAAGGCACGGTTATAGGTTTGTCTGCGATTCTGTTGTGGGGCTTCATGGCGGGGCTGGTACGTATTGTCGCCGATAATTTCGGGGCCACGCTCGGTTCCGCGTTGGTCTACACTGTTGGCGGCATGCTGTTGCTTGTCGTGCGCAAGCCGGCTCCGATTAGCGAGTATCCGCGTAAATATCTGCTTGTGGGCGGCGTGATGTTCGTGCTTTATGAAGCCTTTATTTCTCTGGCGATCGGTTTGGCCTCGACGTCGGTGCAATCCTTGGAAGTCAGTTTGGTCAACTATCTGTGGCCCACCTTACTGGTGTTGATGACTGCGGCGTTCTCGCATAAAAAGGGTGCGGTATGGCGTGCATTGCCTGGCGCCGTTATTGCGACGATTGGTGTCAGCTTGGCGGTTGGCGGCGAAGACTTTGACGTCAATGTTGCTTTGCAAAACATTGTCTCGAATCCTTTGCCGTATCTTATGGCGTTCGCTGGTGCATTCATCTGGGCGATTTATGCGACGGTGACGCCGTCAATGTCTAACGGATATGATGGCACAACAGTTTTCTTCTGCTGTGTTGCCGTAACGCTATGGATCATCCATTTCGTTTCTGGGCAAGGGCTGCCGGTGCAAGCCCCATCGGTATGGGGATTCGTGGCAGTATTTACCTGCGCACTGTCGATTGCAGGCGGCTATGCATGCTGGGGGTATGGCATGCTGCACGGCAATATGGAGACGCTTGCATTGGGCTCGTATGCGACGCCGATACTATCCACCGCATCAGGAACGGTGCTGCTTGGCGTTGCACTAGGTGCGCCATTCTGGGTTGGTGTGATACTCGTGGTGGCCGGCTCGTTGATCAATGTGTGGATCGACAAACGTGCCACCAAACACACCGCTTGAGTGTCCGATTCCCCCGAATCGGGCACTCAAAGTGTTCTCCGTTCTGCGTACTTGTCCGATTCTGGAGAATCTGCCATAGCGCCTGTAGCAGCATTGACCTGGCTGACCGTTTCTCCCGAATCGGCCAAGCATACGGTGCAATAACCCGTTAGATTGTCCGTTTTTGCCGAATCGGACAGCGAAGAGAGGCAGGATGTTCGCCGTTTGTCTGTTTCTCCCGAATCGGGCATCTAAGAGAGCCGTAGCATCTTGCGTTTGTCTTTTTCGGGGGAATCGGACAACCAGGGTAGTGATCTGGCGAGGAAAGAGGCAGCCTGGCCCTTTGCCGGGTGCTCTGTCGGAGGCGAGTTTCCTCTCGGCTCACATCACCTTGGTGGATTCCAGGTTGCGGCTCACCCAATTGTTCAACCGGATCACCGGCTTGCGCAACACCAATCCCAGCAGCAGCGAAGGAATCAGGAACAAGGCGAGGTACACCATGTCGAGCAGGTATTCGTTGCCGTATGATCCGGCCATGGCGGCGTGCATGGCGTCGATGGCGTGCGGGAACGGTAGGAACGGGTACAGTATTTGGAAGAATTTCGGCAGTGTTTCGATGGGGAATGTGCCGCCCGATCCGGCTACCTGCATCACCAGCAGCACTACGGCTATGGCTTTGCCGATGTCTCCGAACGACACGGTCAGCGTGTATACGATGTTCGAGAACACGAGCGCGGCAAGCCATCCTACGGCGAGGAATTGCAACGCGTGATTCGCCTGCACGCCTAGGAAGTACATGTCGCCTAGGCATACCAGCGTGCCTTGCAATAGTGCCAGCAGCAGGAAGATCGTGTAGCGTCCAAAATACTCGTGGCGCAGTTGCAATCCCCAGCGTGAGGCGTTTCCCGGCCCGGATGGTCCGGCGATGCGCGGCAGGGTATCACCCAATCCCAGCACATGCGCTTTTTCACGGTCCGAGATCGTTACTTTCAGCATGGCGCAGAGGATGATCGCGCCCACCCAGATGGACAGGATCGTGTAGAACGGTGCCATGGCCGAACCGTAGTTTGCAATCGGGTATACGGCTACGCGATGCAATGCGACGGGTGCGGAAATCAACGTGGATAGTGTAGATGCGTTGGATGTGGTCAACGATTTGAGCTCATTCGAGTTTTCCGCGCCATTGTCGCTTGAATTCATCGCGGTGATCAGCGTATTCAGCGTTGTGGCCGAGGAGTTGAGTTTGGTCGCTATGTCGTCAAGCGTGGAGCGGATGGATGCGATGTTCGTTCCCACGTTGCTTGTTACATCATTCAGACTGTCCGTTGTGCCGCTGAGCTGACTGATCACGTTGCCGGTCTGTGAGATCAGGGTGCTGACCGATGATGCCAATGCGTCGATCTTCGGTTTGACGTTTGCGGAGTAGTCGTCGCGCACGGTGCTGATCGACTGTTTGGCGTTGGTGATCTGGCTGCGGATTTCCGCGTGCGATTGTGCTGCCGAGGCTGTGCTCTGCGTGATTTGCTTGGAAGCGTTGTCGAGGCGCTGCGCGAGTTTCTGCGTATCGCCTTGGGCCGCGGTCAGCAAGGTGATTTCACGGTCGATGGCGTCCAGCAGCGGCTGTTTGGCTTTGTCGCTGTCGGGTAGTTGCTCCACCGACGTGCGCATATGCTGCAGGCTGGCGAGGTACGTATCGTATACGGATTGGCTTTCGGCGACCTGATCGCTCAGTGTTTTCAACTGTTGTGCGGCTTCGGCGGAGTCCTTGCCCAATGCGTCGAAGGCTTTATCCGCCTTGTTCGCCACCGCGTCGAGTGCGGACGAGGCCTGGTTGAGCGCGGTGTTTACGGAGCTGGTGATGTTCTTGCCGGCCGCGGTTAGCGAGGTGGCGCCTGATTTGCCTTGCTTCAGCGTGTTTTTGGCTTGTTTGCCCGCAACGGTTGTGGATTGGAGCAGCTGGTTTGTGGAGTCTACGATGTCGTTGGCCGAGCCGAGCAGCTGCGAGTATGAGGCTACTTGCTGTGAGGCGCCGGTCAGCGTACTCACCATGGTGTTGAGGTTGCTGTTGAGATTTTCCATGTACTGCGCCATTTGGGGGCTTTTGGAGTAGCGCAGTACGTTCGACGCCAGGTCGAGACCGACCTGGGCGATGGTTTTGGCGAAGGTCTTGTCGATGGTGTTGACCACGGTTGTGGCGCCCTGATCGGTGATATGCGGGGCGATGGGGTTGATTTTCTCGTTCAGATAGTATTTGAGCTGCGCGTGCTTGATGCTGGTGGAGAACAACGTCATCATGTCGGCGCTGAACTGTTTGGGGATGACGATCGCCGCATAATAGTCGCCTGATTTCACGCCGTCGATGGCCTTGTCACGGCCTACGAACTGCCAGTCGAGCTGGTCGTTGGCGCGTAGCGTGCTGATGATGGTCTCGCCCACGTTGATGCGTACCGGTATGAGTTCCGACTTGTAGCCTTTGTCGGTGTTCGCCACGGCGACTTTCAACGCTTTGGTGTTGCCGTAGGGATCCCAACTGGCCGCGATGTTGAACCAGGCGTATAGTGCCGGCACCACCACTAGTCCCATGGAGACGATGACGGCGATCACGTTGCGGGTGGCATGGCATATGTCCCGTTTGAAAATGCCCCAGATCAGTTTCACTGCTCGTCTCCTTTCTCGTGCGCCAGCGCATGCACGGCATGATGCATCGGCTTGTAATGCATGTCCGGCCGGAACAGCAGGTTCTCGTGCAGGATCGCGCTGCGGAATTCGTCTGCGCTCATCGCTTCTTCGCCAAGGAAGTTGGCATACCGTTCACGCAGATATTCCACCACGATGAGGTATACGTCGATCACGATGATCGAAATGATCCAGCCGAGCAGCATGGCGAGTTTCATCCGCGTGATGAACAGCAGTAGCAGGAATGCGAACGGCAGCACGGTGAGCAGCAGGAATCCTCCGCGCACCAACCGCGGGTATAGGCGGAAGAAGTGAAGCGCCCGCTGGGAAATGACTTCAGGGTAGTCTTCGGCGAACTGTTGCGCGGCGGCGGTGAACTTCAGCGGCTCCACAGTGCCTTCGTTGTGCTCGGTGATCATTAGATCGGTATCCGCCAGGCGGTTGTCGAACAGGCGGTTGAGGTTCAACGCCAGCTTGCGCACCACCAGACCGATGAACAATGCCGCAGGCAGGTACCAGAACAGCGAGAGCATATCGAGCCAGTAGTGGTTGGCGTACATGCCGCCGATAGGCCCGCGCATGGCGTTGATGCCGTAGGTGAAGGGCAGGAACGGTTTCAAACGGCGGAAGAACTCGGGCATCATTTCGATGGGGTAGAGGCCTGCGGCGCCTGGTATCTGGATGATCACCAGAATCACGGCGATGGCTTTGCCGATATGCCGGAACGCCACGGCAAGCGCGTAGATGATGTTCACGTATACGAATGAGGCGAATACGCCGGCGAGAACGAATAGGAACGGGTGTTCGCATTGGATACCCAGCGCGAGATCGCCGATTGTGGCGATGATCGCCTGCAGGAACCCGACGGTGACGAATAGCAGCCAGCGTCCCATGTAGCCTTGGCGAGGCGTGTATTTGCGGATTTTCTCATCGCGGTCGACTTCAAGCTTGTATATCGCGACGAGCACGAATCCGCCGACCCATAACGCCAGGTTCGTGTAGAACGGGGTGACTGCGGAACCGTAGTTTTCCACGGGGTACAGCACTTTTTCATCCAAGTGCACCGGCTCGCCTACGAACGAGCCGATCTCATTGGCGTTCAGGCCGAGCATTTCGGAAAGCTGCTGGAACATGCGCGAACTGCTGAGCGAAGCCACGTCGGTGCGCGTGGTGCTGAGCTGCTTGCTGAGATTGGCAAGCTGGGTTTGCGCGCCGGCGAGGGTGGCGTTCGTCTGGCTGACGGTGCGTGAAAGCTGATTGAGCAATCCGTTGCCCTGTTTCAGTGTGCCCTGCAGCGTGGTGAGTGTTCCGGCCAACGAACCATTGGCCAGGCTCAGCGTATCGAGACCGGTGTTGAGATTCGGCATGACGGTGCCGGTGAGGTTTGCGCGTGCCTTTGCCATTGCCGCGGTGCCGTTGTTCGACAGGCTGGTGATGTCGCTGTTGAGCGCGGTTGCCGTGTTTTTGCCTGAAGTGATGATCGACGTGGTGTCTTGGTCGAAGGCGTTGATGCGTTGCTGTTGGAATGTCAGCTGTTTGCGTGCTTCACTGATCTGAGCCGAAAGATCCTTATATGTTTGGCTGTCCGGGTCCAGACCGCTGGCCTTCAGCGCGTTGTCCATGCCGTCGAGTGCTTCGCCGGCGGTGGAGTTGACGCCGCGCATGCTGCTGGACACTTGGCTGAGCGCGTCCTGCGTGGTGTTCAGACCGTTGAGCATGGTGCCGGTGACGTTGCCGACGGTGACTTGCAGACCGGAAAGCTGTGTGCTGCCGTTGTCGAGCGCGCCGGTCAGCGTGGTTGAAAAACGTTGGGTCTGTACTCGTGTTTGGGCGAGCAGATCGGATGTGTTCGTGATGGTATTGAGCGCATCGTTGATTGCCGAGGCGAGCGCGGTATTGGTCTGTTTGGCCGAGTCGATGGTCGTGGTGGCTTTGCCGAGCGTGGATCGTGTGCCGCCTAGTTGTTGTTGGACGGTTTCCAACTGGTTGATGGTGTCGTTCAGATTGTTGACGACGTCGCTTTGTGCCGTGTGCAGGCTGTCTGTGGTGTTGCCTGCCGCAGCTTTCACTTGTTTCGCCACGGCGTCGGCCACGCTGGACACGAATGTGGCGTTGATTTGCTCGTCGATGGTGGTCGCGCCCGTATCGGTGATTTTCGGGGCGATGGCGTTCATTTTTTCGTTGATGTAGTACGTGATTGACGGCTGGTTTTTCTCGCCGGTCACCGTGCCGATCAGACTGGAGCTGAAGTCTTTCGGCAGTACGATCGCAGCATAGTATTTGCCTGCTTTCACGCCGTCGACGGCATGTTGTTTGCTTACGAAACGCCATCCGAGCTGATGGTTCGACTTGAGCTGGGTGACGGTTTGCTGCCCGGCGTTGAGATGACCGACCAGCGTGGAGGTGGTGCCTTCGTCCTCATTGGCTACGGCGACTTGAATATTGCCGGTATTCGCGTAAGGATCCCAGTTGGCCAGGATGTTGCACCATGCGTACAGCGAGGGGATGATGGCCACGCCCATGGTGACGACGAGTGCCACCGGATTCCTGAGGATCCTTTTCACATCACGAAGGAAGATGGCGAAGACTGTGTGCATCACACCTCCTGAACCCGTGTGCCGAGTGCGGCGCTGCGCGGGTACATCGGTTTCTGCCTGCGCGGCTCCGTTGCTACCTAATCCAGCGATCATTCTATGCCGTCCACTGGGACGTGCAAGCAAAGCAGCTGAGCAAATTACGCTATTTGACACATAAAACGGTCACGAACCGACGTGTGAAGGGTTGCAGAGCATTTGCTGGTCGCATGGGTTTGCAGTGTGCTTCTATAATGAGCGGAATCAGGCGAATGAGCTGTCGCACAGTACGAGGGGAGAATCTGTTGGCATCACATGGCAGGCGTGTGCAATCGCGCGGAACGCGCAACGTCGTTATTATCCTGGCTTGTATCGCCGTTGCGATTGGCATGGCAATCGTATGCGGATTGACGTTCTATCAGCAGGCACGGTCCGTCAAAAGCCATGAGAGCCAGGCGGTTGCGGCGCTGTCCGGTATTTCCGGTTCCGAAGTGCTCAAAGACGGGGGCATTTCGTCCACAGCCATCACGCAGGCCCAGGATCACACCGCCAAGGCGAAGAGCATCGCACACGGGCCTTTGTGGAGCATCGCCAGTGTGTTGCCGGGCGTAGGCAATGATGTGAAAACCGTGCGAGGCATGACCGAAGTCTTGGATGATCTGACCCAGCGGTCGCTTCCCACAATCAGCAGCATGTCCCATAAACTCGCCACCGCACAGTTGAACAGCCAGGACGGCGCGCTCAATTTGAAACCGCTGGTATCCATACAATCCGATTTCGCCACAGTGAGCACGCGGATGAAGCATCAGCTGGACACATATGATTCCCTGCCCACGCCGAAAATCGGCATGATCGCCAACGCATACCGGCAAGGTAAGGAGCGTCTTGCCTCCATTGTCGGCACCGTCAATCATCTCAATAGCGTCATGCAGATGATGCCTGCGATTCTCGGGCAGAACGGTGCCAGAACCTATCTGATCGCCGTGCAGACCACATCCGAGCAGCGGTCCGGCGGTGGATTGGTTGGTTCCCTCGGCACGTTGCACACTGATCAGGGAACCATCGGCATCGGCGATTTTCATGCGGATGCGGAGTTCCTGAATGGCGGTAACGGAAACAGCGAGGAGCTGTCGGTATTCAACGGGCCACTGCAGTTCTCGCTCGACGTCCGCGACACCTTCGCCATTCCCGATCTCTCCCGCAACGCGGAAATGCTCGCGGCCACCTGGCAACGATCCCCGTATGCAAGCGACGTTGACGGCTTCATCGCCATTGATCCTGTATTTATTCAGGAAATGGTGAAGCTCAATGGCAACGTCACCCTGCAGGACGGTACGGTGCTTACTGGAAACAACACGGCACAGTACCTGCTGAACACCATTTACAAGGAAGTCCCCATAGCGCAGCAGGACGCCTATTTCGAATACATCGCGCAAACGGTGGTGAACGAGGCCTTCGGCAATATGAATACCCAAAAAATGCTGGCCATGGCCAACAGCATCGGCGACCTGATCGAACAACGCCACTTCTACGCCTACACCACGCACGCGGACGAGGCGAAATACTTCCAGGAATCCGGCATCTCTGGCAAGGAAAGCACCCCGCAGGTTGGCATCTACCTCAACGAGCAGAACCCCTCGAAGCTTGGATGGTATATCGACCGCAAAGCCACAGTGACCAAGACCGCAACCAACAAGGACGGTTCAAGAAGCTACCACGTGAAGTACACGCTGACCAACACCCTGACCGACAGCGAGATAGCAAGTGCTAACACGTACATCCTCGGCGGCGTGCAGAAAGGCGTCGAGAACAAGCCGGTGGCGGAGAGTGGAACTTCAGTGCAGCGTATGCTCTTCTATGCTCCGGCAGGCGGTTCGATCGGCAAAATCTCCTCAAAGGGGGATGTGCGCGACCAGCGTGAGACCACGATGGACGGCAAGCAGCTCACAACCAGCGTTGCCTATCTCGCACCCGGCGAAAGCGTGACCTTCGAATTCGACGTAACCACCTCGCCTAAGGCGACCGCCGAACTGACCATCGACCAGACACCGTCAGGCAAACTGCGCAACGAAGTCGATTACCAATATTGATCGCCGCGTCATCGCGAACATCATGAAGCCAAGCGCCCGGCAGCCGTATCACACGGTTGCCGGGCGCTTTAGCGATGGCGAATGTTGTCACATGACAAGTGGGATAGGGTCGGGCGATAATGGAGGCATGACTATTGCAACACCGGAACGTTACGCACAGATGCTGGACGCTGCCCGTCGTGGCGGGTACGCGTACCCCGCAATCAACGTGACCAGCACACAGACCCTGAACGCCGCCCTGCAGGGTTTCGCCGAAGCGGAATCCGATGGCATCATCCAAGTCTCCGTAGGCGGTGCCGCCTACCTGTCCGGCCAACGCGTGAACGACCGCGTCACCGGTTCGCTTGCCTTCGCGGCCTTCGCCCACGAAGTCGCGGCGAAATACCCCAACATCACCATCGCCCTGCACACCGACCATTGCGCCAAACAATACCTGGACGAATGGGTGCGTCCGCTGCTCGATCATGAAGCCGAACAGGTGCGGCATGGTCAGGAGCCGACATTCCAATCGCACATGTGGGACGGTTCCACAGTGTCGCTGGATGAAAACCTCGACATCGCCGAAGAGCTTCTCGACAAATCACAAGCCGCACACACCGTGCTGGAAATCGAAATCGGCGCGGTCGGCGGCGAAGAAGACGGGCACAGCGCCGAAATCAACGACAAGCTCTACTCCACCCCGGCACAGGGCATCGCCGTCGCGCAACGCCTGGGACTCGGCGAACGCGGGCGTTACATGGCAGCCTTCACCTTCGGCAACGTGCACGGCGCATACAAGCCAGGCGTGGTCAAACTGCGCCCGGAACTACTCGATGAGATCCAGACCACGCTCACGCTCGCGGTTCAGGCCGGTGAGATGCCCGATCCCTCACACACGCTGGATGTCGCTCCCGGCAAGCCGTTCGCCCTGGTGTTCCACGGCGGTTCTGGTTCCACGCCGGAAGAGATTGCACAGGCTGTGAACTATGGCGTGGTGAAGATGAACATCGATACCGACACGCAGTACGCGTTCAGCCGCGCGGTGGCCGGGCACATGTTCTCCCACTATGATGCCGTGCTCAAAATCGACGGTGAGGTGGGCAACAAGAAGATGTACGACCCGCGTTCGTGGGGACGCGAAGCGGAAAGCGCCATGGCCGCACGCGTGGTGGAGGCTTGCAGGCAGCTTGGCAGCGCGGGCAAGGCGTTGAAGTAGTGTGATGCCGCACGCGCCGTGTACTGCATGCGGCGCGTGGCAGCACGGCGGGTGTGTCGCGTTGTATAAGACGAAAACGATGGAACTGACTAGTTTCAACGGCTAATCGGTGCATATCCGGCAGATATCCGGTAGAGGGCGCAAGGTAGTCTTTGTAAGGCCTTGGGTAAGGCTTTGAGGCGAAATCGCATACGCGCGGAGGTGCAACAACATGCCTGGAATTGTTTTGATCGGTGCCCAGTGGGGAGACGAAGGCAAGGGTAAGGCGACCGACCTGATCGGCACGAAGGTCGACTATGTTGCCCGCTTCAACGGCGGCAACAATGCGGGTCATACCGTGGTGGTCGGCGACGAATCGTATGCGCTGCACCTGCTGCCCTCCGGCATCATCAGCCCGAACGTGACCCCGGTGATCGGCAACGGTGTGGTTGTCGACCCCGAAGTGCTGTTTGAGGAGATCGACGGTTTGGAAAGCCGCGGCGTGGACTGCTCCCGACTGCTGGTAAGCGAAGCCGCACACGTAATCGCTCCGTACCATCGCACGCTGGACAAGGTGACCGAGCGCTTCCTCGGCAAGCACAAGATCGGTACCACCGGCCGCGGCATCGGCCCGGCATACGCAGATAAGATCAACCGCGTCGGCATCCGCGTGCACGATCTGTTCAACGCCAAGCACCTGCACGACAAGGTCGAAGCGAGCCTGCACCAGAAGAACCTTATGCTGGTCAAGCTGTACAACCGTCGCGCCGTCGACGTGGATCAGACCACCGACGAACTGCTTGCGCTGGGCGAGCGTCTGAAGCCGTATGTGGCCAACACCTCCCTGGTGCTGAACAAGGCGCTGGACGAGGGTAAGAACGTGCTGTTCGAAGGCGGCCAGGCCACCATGCTGGATGTGGACCACGGCACGTATCCGTTCGTGACCTCCTCCAACCCGACCGCAGGTGGCGCCTGCACCGGTACCGGCGTTGGCCCCACGCGCATCAACCGTGTGATCGGCGTTGCCAAGGCATACATCACCCGCGTGGGCGAAGGCCCGTTCCCGACCGAACTGTTCGATGAATCCGGCGATTGGCTGCGCGAGCAGGGCCACGAGTATGGTGTGACCACCGGCCGTCCGCGTCGTTGCGGCTGGGCCGATACCGTGGTGAACCGCTACGCCGCCCGCGTCAACGGCTTGACCGATATCGTGCTCACCAAACTCGACGTGCTCACCGGTCTGAAGGAAATCCCGATCTGCGTGGCATACGACGTTGACGGCGAGCGTCACGACGAAATGCCGACCGATCAGGCCGCATTCACCGCGGCCAAGCCGATTTACGAGACCATGCCGGGTTGGACTGAGGATATCTCCACCTGCCATAGCTTTGACGAGCTGCCGGCGACCTGCCAGGCGTATGTAAAGCGCTTGGAGGAGCTGAGCGGCTGCCGTATCTCCGCAATCGGCACCGGTCCGCAGCGTGACCACATCATCCAGATCAACTCGCTGATCGACTGATTCCCGCGATCTGCGTGGCTACGATTGGTGCCGGCTGGCTTTGTGCCTTGCCGGCACTTTTCATTATGCGTGTGAAAACATGGTGAGCCTACGCGCGCGGCCAAATCCTCCCAGAATGTCCGATTCCCCCGAATCGGTCAAACAGGCTCGGATCTGCATGACGCGGTTGTCCGATTCTGGTGAATCGGTCACACGATGTGTGCAGCTGGGGCTGCTAATGTCCGATTCGGCCGAATATGCCATGTATGGTCGGAATTAGTGACTGCGTATGTCCGATTCTCCTGAATCGGTCATCCATGAGGGGATCTTCGGCGCGTGGTTGTCCGTTTCTCCCGAATCGGTCAACCAGGCAATCGGTCAATCGGGCAATCGGACACCGGAGGATGCACAATAGCCATAAGGAGGCGGGCAAGCGATGGCAGGGCAGAATGATATGAGCATGGCGCAGCATATTGAGCGGCTGATCCCGCTGTTCAATCGTATGAAGTGGAAGATGGCGGCGATCGGCATTGGCGTCGGCCTTGTCTCCGGTCTTCTGGTGGTTCTGTACCGTCTCGGCATCGAGAACTGCACCCGGTTCGCGCGTTGGATGTATGCGCAGATTCGTGTGAATCCGTGGCTGATTGTTCCGTGGGCGTTTGCTGCGCTGGTGGTCGGCCTGCTGATCGCCTGGATGATCAGCAGTGAGCCTATGGCGTCGGGCAGTGGCATTCCGCAAACTGATGGCGTGGTGCTTGCCGGGTTGAGGATGCGGTGGCAGACGATTCTGCCGGTCCGTTTTGTCGGTGGCTTGCTGGGTGCCGCGTTTGGTTTGTCGCTGGGCCGTGAGGGGCCGTCGATTCAGATTGGTGCGTCGGGCGCGCAGTTTTTGTCGCATCGGTTGCGTGGCAAGCGTCGTGAGGATGTGCAGGAGCATTATGTGGTGACTGCTGGTGCTGCTGCCGGTTTGTCGGCGGCGTTCAGTGCCCCGCTGTCTGGCATGATGTTTGCGTTGGAGGGCATTCATCGTAGTTTTTCGCCGGTGATTCTCATGGGTGCCACCGCGGCTTCACTCACCGCCGATTTCGTGTCGAAATACTGTTTCGGCTTGCGTCCGGTGCTTGACTTCGGTTCGATCGCGCAACTGCCGCTCGGTGAATATGTGTGGCTGATTCCGCTGGGATTGCTTGCCGGCTTGGTTGGTTCGCTGATGAACCGTTCCTTGCTCGGTTTCCAAACGTTGTACGGCAAACTGCCGGCGTGGAGTCGTCCGTTGGTCGCGTTGGCGATTGCGTTGCCGGTGGGTATTTGGCTGCCGGATGTGCTTGGCGGTGGCTCGAATCTTATTGGTATGGCTGAGCGTGCCACTACCGGGCTTGGCATGTTGTGTGTGCTGTTTGTGGCGAAGCTGCTGTTTACGAGTACGAGTTTTGGTTCTGGTGCGCCTGGCGGTATTTTTATGCCGATTCTTGCCGTGGGTTCGTTGGCTGGCGGTATTTGCGGTGTTGCGGCGCAACGGTTGTGTGGTGTGAGCGGCGGAGCGGTGGCTGTGTTTGCGGTGTGCGTGATGACTGGCGTGCTGGCGGCTTCGGTGAAGACTCCGATCACTTCGATTCTGCTGGCTGTTGAGATGTCTGGCACGTTGACGCATATGCTGCCGGTCGCGGCGGTGGTGTTCATTGCCATGCTGGTTTCGGATGTGCTGCATACCCGGCCGATTTACGATGCGCTGTTGGATCGGTATATGCGTGCGCAGAAGTTGGATGTGCAGGCTCCGAGCGCTATAGGCAATGGTGTGTTGGAGTTGCCGTTGGAGATGGGGTCTCAGGCAGATGGCAGGCGGATTCGTGATGTTGATTGGCCGTCCGGCTGTTTGGTGATCGGGCTTCGTCGTGGGGAGCGTGAGATTGTGCCGCGTGGCGATACGGTGTTGCGTGGTGGTGATTATCTGATTGTGTTGTTCAGTGGTGAGGATGAGCGGACTGTGCGTTTGGCGTTGCATGATTTGTGCGATGTGGATGTGTGATTCCGGTGCATTGTTTGCAGTCTGATTGGCGGGTTTGGCGGTTTGGCGCTTGCCGTGCGGTTTATGTTCCTGCATGCGTGCGTTTGCATGGTGACTGTGTTGCGTTGGATGGGAATGGGCTGGAGTCTGTGCTCTGGCATTGAACCGTGTACACTCGGAACGGAATAAAGGCGAATGCATGGGCTGTGCGGGTTGTCGTATGGTTTTGCGGGCGGCGTGGTTTGAAGGATTCGGCCGGGTCAATGAGGTCGCGGCGGGATCGCGGCGTTTCCCGTTTCGCCGTGAAGTAGAGACGATTGAGACGAAAGCAAGCAGGTCGGATGGAATCACGGAAGAATGATGGGCGTGACGGTGGTGATGCTGTTGACGCATGGCAGGGTGTGCAGCATCTTGATATGCCGGATTTGGATATACCGAATCTTGGCGAGATCACTTCGACGTTTGAGCCGGTAACCGATGTGGCTCCGCCCCATGCCGATGCTTCCGCATTGGTCGCGTCCCCGATCCCCTCAGTGTCCGATTCTCCCGAATCGGTCACGCGTGGTGGTGCTAGCAGTGCTGGGTTGTCCGATTCTGCCGAATCGGACACACGTGGTGGTACTGGTGGTGCTGGGTTGTCCGATTCTGCCGAATCGGACACTTTGGCTGCCGCGTATGCCGTCTCTGCCGCATCGCGCCCGCAGGCGAAGCCGGCGGCGTTCACCGCCCAGCCCAAGGAACCGGGTTTGTCCACGCAGGAGATGAGCGAGGTGCATGCTCGCTCCTATGCTGCGGCGATTCCGCATCCCACAGGTGCCGCTGCTGCCGAACAGCCGCCGCAGATTCCGCTTGCTCCGGTTAAGCGTGTGCAGGCGCAGTTCAATCCGCTTGCGGATCTGCTGTTGTACCTGGTGGTGTTTGTCGGCGGTTGTATCGGTACCGCTATGCGTTTTGGCCTTGCCGAGGCGTTTCCTTCGCCGCTTGCCCGCCGTGGTGTGCTCAGCGCGTTTCATGTTGCCACGTTCGGTGCCAATATGGTTGCGTGCCTGGTGCTTGCCATGGTCACTATTTGTATGTCGCATGCGTCGTGGCTGACTCGGCGTGTGAAGCAATTGGTGTCGAAGGGTGTGGGCTTGGGTGTGTGTGGCGGCTGTTCCACGCTTTCCACGTTGGGTATTGAGGAGTTGGCTTCGCTGCGTGGTGGCGAGATCGGTGGCACGGTGTTGTATGTGCTGGTCACGTTTGCCTGTGGCGCGTTGTGCTCGGCTCTTGGCGTTAAATTGGGTTTGCTGTTGACTGCTCGCCGGAAGTCTCAGGTGTTGCAGGAGGCGGTGCGGAATGCCATGCGTAGTGATGGTGATTCTGGGCCGGTGATTGAGGGCGTGCCGCAGGATGTGGTTGAGCGTTTTGCTTCGGGGGATTCCACTGCTTCGGTGGATGCCGAGGCGCTTATCGCTGCGGAGTCTCCGATTGTGGTTGATAAGCCTGTTGCTGTGCCGGTCGAGTCGTCTGATATGCGTGTTGATGGTGCTATCAGCAGTGTTGGCGAGGGTGTGGCGACTGGGGTTCCTGCTTTTGAGCCTGCGCCTGTTACTGATGAGATTCCGTTGGTGGGTGATTTGGCGACCGGTGAGGTGGTCGAGGTTTCTGCGGCGTTGCCGATGCGTGGTTCTGGTTCTGCTGCCGGTTCTGCTGCTGTTTCCACGGGTGAGATTCCTGTGGTCGCTTCGGCTGATGCGTCGGAATCTCGTGACGGGGGGAGGGCGTGATGGCGACGTTTGTGATGGTTTGCGTGTTCGGTGGCTTGGGCGCGGTGACTCGTTTTATCGTGGACACGTCGGTGCGCCGTTGGTGGAAGAATCGGCTGTTCCCCCTGGCCACGTTCATGATCAATTGTCTTGCCGGTTTTTGTGCGGGCATTGCCGCGGCCGGGTATGTCAACGGCGAGGTGGATTATGCCACGCGCACGCTGTTTGTGGTCGGTTTCCTTGGCGGATTCTCTACGTTTTCCACCTTGATCAACGAGGTGATGGCGTTGCTTCGCGGCAAGCAGTTCGCCATGGCTGGGTTGTATTGCCTGCTGTCGATGGTGGTTCCGGTGTTGTGTACCGTAGCCGGCTGGGGTGTGGCCAGCCTCGCGTACTGAGGCGCGTGTCTGACTGTAGTTTAGACGCCATTGCGGCGTTGTCGGCTCTGCTTTGCTTACCTGACTGCTAGGTGCGGCCTACTGTTCCGCAGGCCACTGTTCGAACCAGTCGAGTAGCTGGTCAACGCTTGTGTCGCTCCAATCCGCCATGCGCGGGCCGCCGAGCTCGCGGTTGTATGGCTGGTCGAATACGACCACATGCTGGCCGACTTCACGCAGTACGGCGATGTTGGCGGGCGAGTCGTCGATGTGCACGGTGGCTTGGATGCTGTCTTTCAGTCCGGCGAAGCAGAGCGACATGTAAGGGATGTTGTTGTCGTCGAGCCATTTGGCGGTGTCGGAGACGACGATGCGATGCTGTCCGGATACGAACAGCCGGTGCGTGACGATGCGGATGTACACGTGTTCGTCGGCCAGTCGTTGCAAGGCATGTGCGACGCCTGGAATGGGCTGCATGGTCGCGTAGAGGTGCTCCTCTTCGGCTGCCTTGTGGGCTGCGATGTATTCGGATTTGCTGGCGAATGGCCAGCCGTCGTTGTCGGTGAGTGCGTATCGTGTGTTTGCGGGGATGGTCTGCGGGTCCATACGGCCGGTGTGTACCAGGTAGTCGCGCATGGCGCCCGCATAGTCGGCGCACACGCCGTCCAGATCCAGGTTGAGTACCCGGTATCCGCTTATGCCGACCTGCTGGTTGGCGTATTGTTCCGGAATCATTGGTGATGTCCCCATGTCACCCTCCATTTCACTGTTTCACAGTATGTTTCACGCCAGGCTGCTGTCTGGTCGTTGGCCGTCCGTCGTTTTGACGAACCGTCGTCCTATGCCTCGTCGCGGTATCGGCTATCTGCAATCGTATCGTGCGTAATGCCGGTCGCAACGTTCCTCACGAATGGCTATACCGGACAGATCATCTACCTGCTATTGCCCTGATCCCGCTGTCATGGCATCGGTGGCGGTTAGTGTCGGCACCACCTGTTCCATAAAGCGGTCGCATTCGTTCCTATGCGTGGATGGGTAGGTGAATTGCACTGCACGGATGGCTCCAGCGGACACCATTTCGCGAATATAGGTGATGGTGCCGTTTTCCTCCCATGTCGCGGTGAACTCGCTGTCGAGTATCTGCTGGTAGGAGACCGAATGGCCGGCCGTGGCCTGCTTGAACGCGGAGATCACCGTTTCATGCAACGCATTGTTCGACCCCCATGCGGCAATGGTCATGCCGGTCTGACCATCGGTGAACGTGCGCCCGTCACCGTCGGCTGATTCAGCCTGCCATGTGAATCCAGACGGTATCGTGACCGCATAGCCGAACCGTGCATTGAGGTAGCGCCCATCCGCAGGCGGTTGCGTATCCTGTTGCTGTGCTGTGGCCTTCTTCGATGTCTTGCCCGTTACCGGTGTGGAATTCTGGCTGTTGTTCGCAGGTGTCTCGTCTTTAGCGCCTGCGCTGCTCGAAGAGGAACTACTAGCGTCTGAGCCCGAGACGGTGCCGTTGGCGCTTGTCATCATGCGTACGATGCCGACGCCGCTGAACACTACCACGATGCACGCCAGTATTGCGATTGCGATCGCGGTCACCGGGTGCTTGCGGGATTTGCCGGGATCATGGGCGCCATTCGTAGCTGTGGCTTTCTTCGTGAATTTGCCTGTGGAGCGCTTTGCGGCGGCTGGTTTGGATCCTTTCCCGCCGGCTTTGTCTTTGGCGCTGTTGCGTTTCTTCTTGCCGCGTTTCCCGCTGCCTTTTCTGCTGCCGTGGTCGCCGGAATCGTTGGCATACGAGTCGTTACCGTACTGATCGTAGGGATCGTATGCGGGCTCGTAGGTGCTTTGGCGTTCAAACTCCTGTTCGAATTCCTCCAACGGTGTCGGCGCGCCTTGCTGCGGGTATCCGGAACCGCCGTAGTTTCCCGTCAGCCCCTGCGGTAACGGCAACGTTGCCTGGCTGCCGGTCTCCCACCCGCAGACGGCGCAGAATCTGGCGTTGGGAACGAGCGCCTGGCCGCATTGCTCGCAGAACTCTTCGGTCATTGATGTTCCCCTCTCGCGTGCTCGGTTCCCTTGGGTGCGCTGTGTCTCTCTTGGCTTAGGGATTACCTTGCCCTCCAGCTTAGCGAACACCGTGGCTCTGTGATCTGCGGTGTTACCGGGAACCTAGTGGGAAATAGCGGGAAGTAGCGGGGTGCTTTTCTATGTAGTGGCGCTGCTATTACCGACACCATTTGTGTGTTGCCAAAGTTGGGGGGGGGTGGAACTTGCTGCGAGAGTCACGAAAAGCGCTATTATTACATTAGTTTGTACGCTTTTACATTAGTTGGAGGTCTAGCGTGGTCTATCGCCAGGAAGAAGTGGTGAATAAGGTTCAGAGGCTACTGGCTGATGTAGAGACTGAGGTGGTGGAGTACAAATCCGCCAAGAACAATTTCGATTTCGATGATTTGGGGAAGTACTTTTCTGCTTTAAGTAACGAGGCCAATCTTCGCCATGCCGATGCTGGTTGGCTTCTCTTCGGTGTGCGCAACGATCGGACGATATGTGGGACCGGATACCGCAAAGAGGCTCATGAGCCAAGCATTGGCTTGCGTAAGCTGAAGCATGAGATGGCGTTGTATACCAATAGCGGCATGACATTCGAAGAGATATATGAACTGACGATAGATCGTCAGCGAGTGGTAGCCTTTCAAGTCCCTCCGGCCTTATTCGCGACGCCTACTACTTGGAAGGGCGTTCCTTATTCTCGTGAGAACGAATCCATCGTGCAGATGCCGGCTTTCAAGTTGACGGCAATATATTCTCAGGCTAGGCCCGACTGGTCTAGTCAGCTTGCGTATGATGCGAATATCGATGATCTTGATTCGGATGCTGTGGCCTTTGCTTGCGAAGAATATTCAAAGAAGTACGCGTCTAGACAACAGGCAATTGAGGGATTTTCGTCTGAAGAGATTCTGACAAAGATTGGGTTGTTGATCCATGGCCATGTGACCAATGCCGCCCTGGTGTTGCTAGGTAAGCCTGAATCCGCAGTTTTCCTTGGCGGAATCGAGCCACGCATCACTTGGACGCTGTATAACTCGGCAAATGATGTAGTTTCATATGAGCACTTCGAGCCCCCATTTATATTGCAGGTGGACAAGGTGCTTGGCAAGGTGCGTAACGAGAAGTACAGATTTTTCACAGATCCTAATACGCTGTTCCCCGAGGTGACGCAACGCTATAGTCCGGAGATTATCCGAGAGTTGCTGCACAATGCCATTGCACATCAGGATTATCGTTTATCGGGGAAAATCAACCTTCTGGAATACGAAGATCGACTTGTGTTTATGAATGAGGGATCGTTCATTCCTGGGAGCATAGATGCTGCACTGGCCGTTGGCTACAAGCCTCCGTATTACCGGAATTCCTTACTCTCCAAAGCAATGAGCAAAGTCGGTATGATTGATCAGAACGCTATCGGTATCAGGAATGTTTTCGAGATGCAGAAGAAGCGTAGGCTGCCGTTGCCCACATATGATTTGTCAGATCGATCTCGTGTATCAGTCTCGATCTATGGGACTGTAATTGATGAGAAGTATTCTCAGCTGCTTGCGGCTTACCCTAATTTGGATTTACAGAGTGTGGTATGGCTTGACATGATTCAGAAAGGGCTGGTGATAGAGAAGGATCAGGCCGCTTCGCTGAGGTCGCGTGGTTTGGTAGAGGGGCGCTATCCTCGTTTGATTATTTCATCAGATGTGGCGAATGCCATGGGCAAACAGAAAGAGTATGTGCGTAGCAAAGGCTTGGACAACAAAATATGCAAGGAGTTGATTTTGGAGCTACTTCGATCTAGGCCTTCTTCGCGGCTTGAGGTGATTAACGCCATTGACCATGCATTGCCGGGGACACTAAGTGCTAAGCAGAAGGGGGACAGAGTGAGTTATTTGTTGCAGAGCCTTCGGAAGCAAGGAAAAATCTACTCAGAAGGTGCCACTTCGGCAGCTAAATGGCATCTTCAAGAGTAAGCGGTTGCGTTCTTAGCTTCTTGATCAACTAATGAATAGACTAATGTATTTTTTGCTGTTTTGGATAATTACATTATTTTATTAAAGGCTTGACATACAGCAGTTTTGAGGGAGATTGCAGGTGTTGATGAGCTAATGTAATTTTCTTAAGTTCAAAAAACACATTAGTTCGTCTGATGTTTGGCGAACTGAAGCAAGAAAGACTAGCTTCTGCAAATGAGGAGCTGATCTTTCTTGCTATATGTACATTGCTGTTATTCATGTTTTCCGGGTTGTGCAGTATTTGCTGTTTTATCGCCAGGGATGGCGGCTGTAGCCGAAACATCTCTTGCCTTGATTATTCGATGGAGCGCTTGTAAGTTTTGCTTTCATGATTTGGAAGCAGAGAGTCGCTAAAGAAGCCATTCCCGGGCATGAAAAAAGGGTTTTCGAATTGCTTCGAAAACCCTGCTGGCGGAGAATACGAGATTCGAACTCGTGAGGCTGTTACACCAACACGCTTTCCAAGCGTGCGCCATAGACCACTAGGCGAATTCTCCATACATTTCCTGCTTACGCACGAAACGCAACTCGAATAGAATACCTCACTTCACACGAATATGCACGTTACGGCGTGTCTTATTGTGCCGTAAGGAAACCCCGGCAGGGACGGGGAAGCACATCCATGCGGCAATTCGGCGAAAGATCCGGTTTGCGCCAGCCCCTGCCTAGAGGTAGTGGGACAATATGCCCTATGACGAATGGGAACGTTTTGAAGAGGAACGCAACGCAATCCACCAAACAGGCCGAGCCGGCCAAGCACGTCGAACAGGCACAGGCGGCAACGATCAGCAAGCTCGCCATGGTCATCACCACCTACAAGCGTCAGAAGCTTCTGGCGACGTTGTTCGATTCGATTCTCGCCCTGGAACAGGCTCCGTGGCGTATTATCGTGGTCGACAACGAGCAGTCCGATGAGACTCGCGGTATGGTCGAGGAGTTTGAGACCAAGGTCAACGACCAGTGGGGCAAGACCGTGGTCGATGGCGATGGCAACCAGTCCCGCGTGGTGTATGCGCCGCAGACCGAGAACCTTGGCGGCGCTGGCGGCTTCTCCGCAGGTGTGAAGAAGGCGTACGAGCTGGGTGCCGAATGGTTCTGGGTGATGGACGACGATGTGGCGGTATTGCCGGATGCCATCGCCAAGTTGGCACCGTGGACGAAGCGTCATGAGGTCATTCAAGGCAGCCGTTTCGATTACGATGGCGGTCCGTTCTACTGGCAGTATGATTTCCGCATCGGCCTGGGTATTCCGAACCCCATCGCACCGGCAGCGTTCGGCCCGGCCGGTTATCGAGTGATGAACACGCTATGCTTCGAAGGCGGCCTGTTCAACCGTCATGTTGTCAAGCAGATCGGTCTGCCCGACCCACGCTTCTTCATCTATTGGGACGACACCATCTACGGTTACCGTGCCAGCAAGGTCACGCAGCCTATCGTCGTGCCGGACGTGATTCTGCGTCGTACGCGCGAGATCGGCAACTGGGATATCGCCGGCGTGCGCCAGCTGAACTCTACGTCCGACATGAACCGTTACCACATCATGCGTAATCGCGGCTATATGGCCCGCTATTTCATGGTGTACGGCGATTATCGTCCGTTCCTGTTCGCGCTCGGCACCGCGGCAACCGCGGCCAAGGAGATTATCAGACTGGTGGCCGTGGATCGTGAACACCTGCGCACCGGCATCGTGCAGATCGCCAAGGGCTGGTGGGATTCGCGCAAGTTGTTGCACGACACCGACTGGCGTCCGATGCCGTCGCCGTTGGACGACTGATCGGTCGAGGCAATCAACTGGTGTAGGGGCTTACCGTAACGCACGGCGAGCCCCTACCGGTTTGTCAAGGACTATGTGAGAGCGTCGGATGTGACGTGAATCTGGTGACGGGCGTAAGCCCACGGCATGAAAGTGGAAATGGGTGTGAACTCGGAACAGACGGCAGACAATCAGTTTGAAGAGCTTGATCTCAGTGCTTTAGGCGCTCCGAAAGGCAACAGGCAGGCCGACGGCGCGGGTGATGCGAATACCGATGTGGGGGAGAAACGGCCTGGGCGCCTGGCGGTCCCGATATGCATGGTATTGGGCGTGCTGACGGCATGCATGGTCGTGGTTGCTTGGTTCCCCAAGGGGAGCGCGGCATGGAACTATCCGTTGCACGAAATCGACGCACCAGCCCACTATTACTTCATTCGTAAGATTTTCGATCAGGGCATCGGCGCGGCTACCCACCTGTGGCCGAACGACGCGTTCTACCCGCCCATGTTCCACCTGCTGGCCGCAGGGCTCATCAAACTTGCGGCAGTGTTCGGAGTGACCATCAACGTGTACACCGCCCTGAACGTGGTATGGATTATGGGAGCCGGGCTGATCTGGCCGGCCGGCATGCAGTTGCTGGCATCCTATTGGACCTGCCGGTCGCGTCGCTACCTGAAGCGCACAGGCCGTGCCGGTGACGCTGACCATGCCGGCAATGCGGATTGCGAGCGGAACCACGCCCGGAAAGCAGAACAGCAGCCAAACACAATGCGCAACGTGATTTTCCCCTGCATCATGGCATTCGCAGTGCCGTTGCTTTCCATCGCATCCTCCTGCTATCCGTTCCAAAGCCTCGCCACCGGTCCACTGCTCGCATACGGCTTGGCGACAGCCATCCTCCCATTCTGGATCTATGCCACACTGCGCTTCTTCGACGCCATCGCAGGCCGGCATAACACCCCAAAACAACACTGGTCACATAACGGCATCGCCCGTTGGCTCATCACCACCCTGATCGTCGGCATACTATGCCTTATCGCACACCCACGCATCGCATTCACCTGGCTGCTGTTCATCGTGCCGTTCCTGCTGCTGCGCCTGCCCTGGAAGCTGATCCTCGGCGCGTTCCTGTCCGTGCTGGCGGCCGGCGTGGCGTTCTTCTTCTACATGGTCTCGCACTACAAGTCCACCCGCTACTTCAACCCCGCCGACTGGTTCCACACCTATACGCCAAGCCGTAGCGTGCCGGACGCGCTGCGCATCTTCATCACCGACCAATTACCAGGCGCAACAGGCATTTTCGCCGCAGTAGTGGTGATCGCCGCATTCATCATCACACTGCTCGTCGCCATCGTGCCGCGAGTCGTGCGAGCCAAGCCGCTTACAGGCAAGCACTTGAGGGCGGACTACTCGTATGCGACCTACAAGCAACTCCGCAAAGACGCCATTTCCATGGCGATGATGGTGCTGCTCTTCGGGCTCGTGCTCGTCTGCTCCGCGTCACTCACCGGTTGGTTCCCGAACATCGTGGCGGCAGTATGGTACCGCACCGAAGTCCGACCACTCACCATGATCCCGTTGGCTCTCGTCACACTGATCGTATTCGCGGCAAGCGCCATCAACGAGCTTTCCGCGCGGCACGCGGATGCGATCATCGCGCTGGTACTGGTGGTGGCGCTCGCCATCGTGCCCCAGTTCACGAACGTGACGCGCACGCAGGTTGCCGATGCGGTGTACGCGAACATGCAGCTTACCGACGAACAGCCAGTCGAACAGCTTACGCAATCCAAATACGAGATCCTGGAAGATGTGGCACGCGAAGTGGGTAACAAGGCCGTGGTGGTTTCCGATCCGTTGAACGGATCGATGTATGGCATGTCGATATTCGGCACGAACATGCTGTACCCGATCTACAATCCGGCCGCCGAGAAGAACGGCGCGATTTTCGGTGCCGTGGAACGTGCCTTCGACTCGGGAGACGCCCAGTCAGTGCTCGGCACGGTATGCCCGATTGGAACCGATGCCCCGGAATACTTCCTGGCGATGGGCGAACAGGCACCAAGCCTTCAGATGTTCACCTTCAAGGAACAATACGACCCGTTCCACAAGGAAGACCTGATTGCCAAATACGTGAAGGACGGCACGCTGAAAAAGGTGCGCGACTACTCGAATAAAGGCGATTTCGCCAAGGGATGGGCGTTGTACCGGTTCGAGTGCGGAAACTGAGATTGGATAACACTGGACCGGTACTGAACCGGTACTGACCTGGTACTGAATCGGTACTGACCTGGCAGCGATCGGCACAGACAAGCGCGGGCGGGGCGTCTATGGAAACGAGCCGCTCCGCCCGCATATACTACGCGGAACCGCAGGTTTACGGAATCGCGATAATGAACGGGCTGGCCGGCAGCTGCTGCTTGTTATACAGCATGCTGGAACAATTCGGATCGCCACTGAACAGGTAACGCACCTGGGTGATTCGGTCAACATCATCCGACGACACCACCAACTGGTTCCCCCGAATCGTGGCCGTAGCCGGGCTGAACTTGCCGGATGCGTCCGCCGCTTCGAAGCCTTCCAGCTTCTCATCCGTAGGCGAAGCCACCTTGGTGGCGCTCGCGTTCAGGCTGTAATCGGGTTTCATGGCCTGCAGGCCTTGCGCGGTGCCGTTCTTGAAGGAGATGGTGATGTTGCCTTTTTCATCGCGTTCGGCGGAGGTGACGACCGGACCGGAAGGAACCGTGGTCTTATTGCGCATGGCCTGCCACTGGTCGGCCATACGCTTGGCGAGAATCTCCTTACCCAACGGGTGGATGGTTTCGGACGTGCCCTTGTCCGTATCGATGGAAACGGTCATGGCAACATTCTTGGTGTTGTTGAGGTTTGGATTGTCTAGGGTGGAAAGCTGGGCTTGGCGCACGATCTGCGTGTACTGGTAGCCGGGCCAACGGGCGAGCTGCACGTACAGGAACGGCAGTTCCTTATCGTCGAAAACCTTGCGATACTGGTTGATCAATGCGGTGAATTGCGATTCGTAGGCCAATGCGGTGGCATTGTTGGCGGCATCGTTGCAGCCTTGGTACCACAGCACGCCGGCGACGTGGAAGCCCTGCAATGGGGCGATATGGTTCTTGTAGATGTCGCCGCCCTTGATGTGTCGGCTGATGGCCGTGCCACCCCACGCGGTCTGGATGATGCCGATGGGAATGTTCGGGCTGGCGGTGCGCAGTTCTTGCGCGAAGAATTGCGCGAGATAGCTCAAGCGCTTGGAATTCTGCGTAGTGGCCTCCGACCAGGAGGACTTGTTCTCGTCCGCAACGGGGAACTGCGTGGACTGTGCATCATGCTGCGCCACGATAAAATGCACGTTCGGATCGTCGATGGTTTCGGGAAGATCCTTGTATTTGAACACTCCCTGCGGGCTGGCGTTCGGGTCGAGCTTAAGGTTCTTGGTGTTGTAATACTGGGTGTAGTTCACTTCCATATTGGATTGCCCTGCTGCCACGAACACATCGCCCACATATACGTGGGCGAGGGTTTTGAGCAGTTTGCCGTCGTACTGCACTTCCAGCTTGTACGGGTGCTGGTTGGCAGGGACCTTGGGGATTTGAATGGTGAACTTCGCTTCGTGGCTGCTGGTCACCCGCCCGGAATACCGCTTGTCGTCCATGGAGAGGGATGCGCTGAGCTTGCTCCAGTCGATATTCGCATATGTGATGTTTTTCAGTTCACCGGTGACGGTGATCGGCTTACCACGTTGGAATACCATGCCGTTCGAATAGTATGCGGGGAGCTTCACCGTGGCGGGAGTGCTCTGCTGTGCGGCGATTGCGGTTCCAGCGGCCTGAGCTGCAGGCGCATATGCGACTACGCATAGGGGAAGAACCAAAGCCAAAGTGAGAAAAGCGCAGCAAACTGCACTGCGTTGTGTGCGAAACGATTTCATCGATACCCTTTTTCCATCCATATCATGCGAATGTATTTGTACCATAGCCGGGCAACGTGTGAAGCGGCTGAAGGCGGCGGGTGGCGGTTCATGCTCGCTGTGAGAGGAATATGCGAGAGGAAAGCTGGCAGGTGCGGGGAAAGGGGCATGGTGCCGGTTAGGCTGGGAACGCTGTTGTGATGGGTCGTTATGGGAGATGAGAAAAGCTGCAATGAGTGCGATGAGAACTGTGCTGTGTGCGATTGTCGCAACTGGATTGGCATTGGGTGGTGCGTTGTCTGCGGATGCCGCGCAACTGCATGATGTGAACATGGACGCCGTCACACAGGTGCGTTCCATCAGTGGCACAGATGGTGCCGAAAACACCATGCCGGGCAATCCTGAAGCGGAGCTGCCGGATACAATCGCGCAGAGCATCCCCGATGATGCGGAAGTCGTGTCCGAAGACCATGCGTTGACTGCGGATGGCACGTTGAAGGATCTTGCCACCGGTAAGACGATTACCGATCCGAACCTGGTGGGCACGCAGAGTAGTCAACCGGATCCGTTGGCGAAAACCGACGGTGCGTCGTTCATCCCCGTTGAGGTGGACGCGGTCAGAACCAAGATCGAGAATGCCTCCAAGGCTCAAAGCGATGCCAGCCTATCCGCCGAAACAGCTCGGAGCAAAGCGACGGTACGGTTGGCATCGTTGCCGAATAATGAGTATGGCGCGTATTGGGGAACGTACAACGGTACACCGGCGTTCTTCGAATCCAACGGCAATCTGTTCGTACAGCAGGCCAAGGGTGTGATCGACGTGTCGGAATGGCAGGGCGATATCGACTGGGCCAAGGCGAAGAGCGCCGGGGTCGAAGGTGCGATTATCCGCACCAGCTACGGTTGGGGCAACGGGTATGACAAGAAGGCGCTGCGCAACATCAGCGAATGCAAGCGGTTGGGCATTCCGTTCGGTATCTACATGTATTCGTACGCCGAGAATTCCGGCAATGCCGCCTCCGAAGGCGCCGACGTGGCATCGTTGCTGCGCAAGGCCGGCGTGAACCCGAATGACCTGCAATACCCGGTGTATTACGACCTGGAAGCGTGGAGCTGGACAGGCCACGCGCACCCGACCAGCCCGGCCGTGTACGACGGCATCGTGAACGCCTGGTTCAGCCAGCTGCGTAACGCGGGCTATAGCAATCTTGCGGTGTACTCCTACACCAGTTACCTCAACAATGAGCTCAACAGCAGCAACATCCACGCAAAAACCCGGTGGGTGGCACAATACGGCTCCCGCATGGGTTACACGGCATGGTCCAGCAACGATCGCGGCTGGCAGTATTCCTCGTCCGTGCGTGTCAACGGCATCAGCGGCAGCGTGGACGTGAATGCGTTTGGGGGCAAGCAGAAAACCAACAGTACGCAAACATCCGTTGATGTTCGCGCATTGCCGGCTATCACTGTTCCTGATGGGAACTATTACATCAATGTGCGATCCAAAGTGGCAAGCAGCATTGATATTCCTGGAGCGAGCACGGCTGATTCCACAGTCATCCAGCTGTACTCCGGTAACGGTTCCAAAGCGCAGCAGTTCAGATTCATTAAGCAGTCAGATGGAAGCTACAGCATTACCAATGTGAATTCCGGCAAAGCGTTGGATGTTCGCAATGGCTCGGCCGGCAACAATGCGGTAGTGCAGCAATACACTGCAAACAACACGACTGCTCAACACTGGTTTATCCGTGATTCAGGAGTCGGTTATTACCTGCAATCCGCCTTGGGTAATTGGGTTTTGGATCTCAGCGGCGGCAGTACGGCTAACGGTGCCGCGATTCGCCTGTACACGCCTAACGGAACAGCCGCTCAACTCTTTGTGGTGTCGTCCAGTGAGGTAAGTGTTCCAGTAGATGCGCCGTCAACAATCAAATCAGCCAAAAATACTGGACTGGTATTCGACGTTCCGGGCGCATCAACTGCCAATAGTACGCAAATTCAGTTGTATACGAGCAACGGTTCTAACGCACAAAGGTACCGTTTTACATCGGCGGGTAATGCGACCTACCGCATCACCAATGTGAATTCCGGTAAAGCATTGGATGTGCATGGCGGGTCGACGGTCAATGGTGCGGTGCTCCAACAATATGACAGCAACGGCACTAGCGCCCAGCAGTGGACTGTACGCAACTACGGTAGCGGCAAGGTGGCATTGGTGTCGGTGAACGCGAACAAAGCAGTGGATATTCCGGGAGGCAACGCCACACAGCAGGTCAAACTTCAGATGTACACGCCTAACGGAACGGATGCACAGCAGTGGACAATAAGCAAGGCGCCCACTCCGAGAGAACGCATGAATGCTGCCGCCGGCTCGCATAGGAAGGACCTTCCCGATGGCACATATACGTTCGGATCGAAGCTGAAAACCTCCATGAAATTGGATGTCTATGGCGCATCGCGAGATAATGGCGCAAATGTACGATTGTGGAACGGCAACGGAACGAACGCGCAGAAATGGAAGGTATCGCACGATTCCAACGGCTATGTGACATTGACCAGTGTGAATTCCGGCAAGGTCTTGGATGTCAATGGCGGTTCTTCTGCCAATGGTGCCAACGTGCAGCAATATTCCTCAAACAATACGTATGCGCAAAAATGGATTGCCATAAAGAACGTTGACGGCTCCTACACCTTTCAGTCGGCGCTCGCGGAGAACAAGGTATTGGATGTTTACGGTGGTTCTTCCGCCAATGGCGCTAATGTACAGTTATACGATTCGAACGGTTCGAATGCCCAGAAATGGGTGAGCTAAAATTTCTCTTGACTAAAAGGAAGGTATAAGTGAGGGGAAAAGTTTCTCGCCAATCGGGAATTGAGTTATTGCGCATTATCGCAGTGACGCTAATAACAGCTCATCATCTGGTTGTGCATTCAGGTTATGCTCTTTTTGATGAGCCAATTTCGGTACGTAGATTATTTTTTCAAATGTGCATTATGCCATTGGGAAAAATAGGCATTACACTGTTTCTTTTAATTTCACTTTGGTTCTTGGTCGACAGAGAACAAACAGTGGCAAAATCATGTCGAAGAATTTGGTTGCTTGAACGTGAATTACTGTTTTGGGGGTTTGCTGGATTAGTCGTGCAGTATATCGATAATCCTAAATCGGTTGATGTAGATGCTTGGCTTAACGCTATTTTTCCCGTTGCGAGAAATGAGTGGTGGTATGCGACAAGTTATGCGATTTTGCTTTTACTCTTGCCTTTTCTACTTATGGGGTTGCGAAAAATAGAAAGGCTGAATCATAAAAAACTATGCATTGTCTTACTGGGGTTATGGGGAGTTTTGAATCTTGTGCCAGGGGCATATCTGGATATCTACGTTAATGTGACAGGCTTTATATACGTAACTGTTCTTTTTACCTATTACAAATGGTATATGACTCCAATCAGCAATAAATGTGCAGTGCTATTGACGGTTATTGGTGGTTTGATTATCTTTGGATGGAACTTGATGCTCTCTTTGATCTGGCAGTTCTGTAATGCAGATCCCAATCAGATATTGACCTACATTAATCCAGTGCAGAAAGAGTGGTCATTGCCGATTCTTGCCGTATCTTTTGGAGTTTTTATATTATTCACTCGGGTACGTTTCTCAAGCCGGGTTGTGAATCGTTGTGCGCAATCTGCTTTTGCTGTGTATCTAATTACGGAACAGCATTATTTCCGTGATGAAATACTATGGAAATATATTAATTTAGGGTCATTTTATCATTCGCGATATGCCATTGCCATTTCATTAATGGTAGTTGTTAGCATTGTTGTTGCTGCAATATTGGTGGATTTTGTAAGACAATTCATATTTTGGTGCACGATAGACAGGCATAAGGGCAGATTTTTTGAATGGAGCTGGGGTCGAGCGAGGAAAATTGTGGACAACTTGATGACGAGTCACGTTGAGCATAAACGTTTGAACAAAGAATAAGAAAGGCGATGGAAATTCCATCGCCTTTCTTCGTAATGGGATCTCTGGCCTTCAGTGATTACGCTGTCGCCTCAGCATGGCAAAGCTGTTTGCTTCGATAATAAATGCTTTGCGGTCATTTTTTGCCATGACGTCAAGAACGATGCCTGTTACGAACAACAGCAGTCCAGCGATGACGAGCATAACTGCGCCGATGAGGGTGGGGAAGCGTGCCACCATACCGGTCTGCCAGAAGCTTACGGTTACGCTACCGCAGAGAATCAGCCCGATAATTCCGAGAATGACGCCAAGCCCGCCGAAGAACGGGAGCGGCTTGTACTCACGAATCATGCGGAAGATGGTGGCCATGACCTTGATGCCGTCTCCCACGGTGTTGAGCTTGCTGACGGAGCCTTCCGGGCGATCGCGGTATTGGATCGGCATCTCGTACAGACGCAGATTGTTGTTCAGCGAGTGGATGGTCATCTCGGTCTCTACCTCGAAGCCGCGCGAGAGCACGGGGTAGGTCTTGACGAAGGTGAACGAGAAGGCGCGGTAGCCGGTCATGATATCGGTAACGTGTGCATCGAACAGACCATTGATGGAGCCACGAACCAGGCGGTTACCAAAATTATGGAATGGACGCTTGTTCTCCTGGAAGTATGTGGAGCTCAGACGGTCGCCGATCACCATATCGTAGCCTTCGAGGATTTTATCCACCATGGTTGGAGCCGCATCAGCCGGATAAGTATCGTCGCCATCGGACATGATGTACACGTCGGCATCGATATCCTCGAACATGGCTCGAATCACATTGCCCTTGCCCTGTCGGGGCTCCTTACGGACGATTGCACCCGCACTGGCTGCAATCTCAGCCGTGCGGTCGGTGGAGTTGTTATCGTACACGTACACGTCGGCATTCGGCAGCGCTTCTTTGAAGTCGCGCACTACCTTGCCGATGGTGACTTCCTCGTTGTAGCAAGGTAGGAGCACGGCTATGGAAGTATTTGGACTCTTAGACATGCTACTTACTATATAGTCCGTATTGGTCTTTTTCGCTGACTATGATTGATGGCGTTGAAAGACTAGAATCCCATTCTTGATACGTGGCAAAGGTTTGTATGTCAGAAAATAAAGAAAAAAGAAAACATCTAATTTATGTTGATGCACTAAACATTATGGCATGCTTCGCCGTGATCATGCTACATGTCTCCTTAAACGTTTTCAATCCTTCAGACGCTTACTGGGTGGAAGCAGTTTTATTTCAAGCAATTGCTATTTTTGCTGTTCCGATTTTTTTCATGATTAGTGGCATGAATCTTATTGGCTATGTTGATAAATACAATACGAAAACATTCTTTAAAAAGAGATTATGGCGTGTAGGGCGGGCACTTGTTTTAGCGAGTTTCTTTTGCTATATTTTGTTCTGCATATTTCCATTTTCTTTTTATGGGGCTGAACAATATGCGGGTGGAATCGGTGTTAAAGATTTTGTGTCTCGTTTTTTAACTAATTCAATAAACGATATTTATTGGTTTTTATATACCATAATCTATTTATATATGTTAACGCCGTTGTTGACTCAGATTCGGAATAATAAAAATATTCTACAATATTTGATTGTGTTACAATTTTTTATCAGCATTTTGATTCCGATGATTGAACGATTTGGCGTATCTAAAAAATATTTTGGAACTCTTTTTAATTGGCCGCTATTCTCTTCGAATGCGTTACTTTATTTTTTACTGGGATTTTACATTGTCAATTACCTGCGGAAACTTCCTCCTCTTTGGCTGACGGGAATCGTTTGTATAATTTCAGCTGTGGCGATGTTTTTCGGCGGTTTGTACACTAACGGATACTTTTCTGTACGAGATATTGATTACCACAGCTATGTAATTAGTACTTCCTCTCCGTTGTGTGTTATTGAGGCAGTCTCATTGTTCTTATGCGTTATGCAAATGGAACAGCGCTTACAGAAGTTGTCTTCTATGGTTCGGCGTTGTATTCGTGAAATTTCAAGTGCTTCCCTTGGTGTATATCTTTTCCATATTTTAGTGATTAATTGGATGGGAAAGCGCAATTGGGGTAGTGTATCTCAATTCTGGGGAGAACATATGGGTGTGCGAGCCATTACTGTATATTTGATTACGTTGGTTATTGTCGTCATATGTAGACATATTTTGATGCAGTTTAAAAAAATATTTACTAATCGGAGGCTTGACTGTGTTGCCTGAAGCAGTGTTACCGGGAGATAAAAAGGAACGATTTGCAGGGTGGGGGTTTCCTGCGGCACTGGGTTTTGCCTTTGCCTGTGGAACAAATGCTTCGACTGATGCGATAGTTCCATTTGATAAACCTTACTTTTATGTACAGTGGATGCTCTTTGCGGTTCTTTTCCTTATGGTTTTTCGGATCGGTTTCAAAATCTTTCAGATGGGAATGTCTGATGGTTTAGTGAAGACGTTATCGAAAACGAGTGTATCCAAAAAGAACTTTTCATTGCTTCGATTTGAGCATGGCCGGTCAAAAAAATCCAAACTCAAAGATTCTCTGAGAATTTTGGTTGCTTGGTCACCATATATTATTCTACTTTATCCAGGTGTTTTATATTGGGATACCGGAGATCAGGTTGCACAATTCTTCGGCTTTTCCGCTTTTGGACAGAAACCAGGTGAGATTTGGGATCATCATCCCTTTTTTGATACTTATTTATACGGAGGGTTCATCTGGCTCGGACATGCAATTACAGGCAGCTATAATGTAGGGATTTTTCTATATGCCATTGCACAGTGTATTTTTGTTGCAGTCACACTCGCATGTTGGCTAAGTTACTTAAAGGAACGCAGCATTGGACGTCTTCCGTTAAGAATATGCACCATGTTCCTCTGCTTCTTCCCGATTTTCCCCATAGCGTTCATGGGTCTGTCAAAAGATATTACGCATGCCTCGTTCTTTATCGCATGGCTTCTGATGTTCATGCGCTTAGTGGATTCAAAACTCGAAAAAATTAAGCAACCTTCTTTCTTCTTTGGCTTTCTGATTCTTGGATTGTGCTCTTCCTTGAGTAAGAAAATGGGAATGTATATCATTCTGTTCTGTTTAATTATTCTTATTTTTGGGAAATTCAAGATACGATTCAAGGCAGTGGTTGTGAGCATTGCTGCATTCCTTTTTGCAATTGTCAGTATCATTCTGCCTAATTATTACTATCCCAAGGCAAATATAGTTCCTGGGGGTGGGCAGGCTGCGTTCGCGATGCCGATTGAACTCTTGGGCCGCTCGGCACATGCGTATCCTCAGGATGTCACTGAGTCGGAAAAGAAGGCTATCGAATCATATCTGGTATATTCCTGGGATCAGATTAGTACGCAATACAATCCGTATATTGCCGATCCTGTTACAGGATACAAGTTACGCGAAGGAGCTTCTACATCGGATTTCCTCAAAGCATGGTTAAAGATTGGATTGAGACATCCTATGACTTATTTCAACGGTTTTGTTTGTCTTGAATCTGGATGGATCTCATTTTCTGGGAATGATAAATCCTCTGTTTCTTATAAAGATGTAAAGAGATGGATACAATATCCAGTGCAGTTGCAAATGGATGCCGGTATATACACTGTTGTGAATGAAGACACTTTTGGTAAACTAATTCCCAATAAAGACAAGAATTGGGCACAGGAAATAGTCAGCAGTATTGCTTCTATGTTGAAAACAGTTCCGGTGGTGAATGTACTTAGCTATGTGGCTTTTTGGGCATCGGTGTTTCCTGCTTTTATCGCTTATCTACTATGGCGTAAACGTAGGGAATGCGTAACATCTAAAACGCTGTTCCAGCTGTTACCTTATTTTGTATCGGCGGCGTCGCTTTTCGTCTACCCTGTATCCCGTGTAACAGGAGGTGGACATGGTGGAGATGCGACGAGATACATGTTCCATACATTGTTGCTTGCGCCCATGATGGTAGGGCTTTTGCTTTCGTTAAAGGAAAAGCCACAAAATAAATAGACGGAGTCTCTGCTAAAGATAATCGGGATAAACGTAAGGTTGTGTTGCTTCCCAGCCTTATGTTTATCCCGATGTTTTATTGCCTACTGCGAGCTACATGTGCAAATGGCTTTCAATGTGCCACGACGTTTAGAACCGATCGGCATCAAAGGGTCAACGATCTCATGAGTTGTATTATCCTCGTTCATTTCTGAGTTCATGTTGTGGCGGAACATCTTCGTCGGAAGTCCTAAAACATTTGATAATAGGATGCCTATTCTTTAAAATGGTGGCAATACGCATAACAGGACAAGAGAATACGGTGTGAGCCCTTTTTTAACTGTTAGGTCGAGGTCAGAAATTGCTTTGTAGATAGGATCGTGAAGCTTTATGGGTATCGATGAGCTGGGGATCGGGAAAAGAGGTAAGAAAAGATTGCTTGTTGGTCGCATTCCGCTCATTATGCTGGCATTATTTTGTGGCTTCATGGCATCGCTGGTGGATACCATCCGTATTCACCAGTGCTTATTCTTTTCTTGGCGTTGCGTATGGTTCACTGTGCTGTCGGCCTGTTTGTTTTTTGCATTTGTGCTCCTTGGCGAGCGTTTAGTCGCATGGTTTATGGCGGAACCTCAAAATGTTGGTACGGTCGGATTGAAACTGCGCGCAAGGTTTTCGCTCGCATGGAATTGGAAACAGTGCTTGCTGGTTACGTCAGTTATTCAACTTTGCTGGATGCCGTACCTTTGGTTGTCGTATCCGGGGGTGTTGTGGTACGACACAGGTCAGCAACTTATGCAGTGGTTCCATTTGCCAAACACTTTTACGGATGGTAGCCATTGGTCTGATCATCATCCGGTATTTGATACGTTTTTCATAGGGGCATTTGCAGAATTAGGAAAGATGTTTGGATCTGTTGATCGCGGCCTATTCCTCTGCTCGATTGTATTGTCCGTATTATCTGCGGCATCATTTGCAACAATTATCTTGTACTGTCGGCGTTTGGGAACAGGATGGCGTTTAGGCATTGCGCAAATGTTGTTCTTTGCGTTGTTCCCTGTGCTTCCGATTTTTTCGATGAGTCTTGTTAAAGACTTTATCTTCATGCCGTTCTTTATATGGTTTGCGATTTTTGCATTGAAATTGTGCATAGTCATGGGTTATGCATCAGGCGACCTGCCACGCTGGTGCTGTTTTTATACTGTTTTTATTGGTGTGCCTGACGAAGAAAACTGGTTTATATATTGCGGTTATTTGCTGTTTTGCAGTGCTGTTTGTAGTGATTAGAAAATATCGTTTACGTATTGCTGCAGTGCTTTTAATGGGAATGGTTATTTTCGAGTTGTTTATTCCTAAGGTTGTTTTTCCAGCCAACAACATTCAGGAAGGAGGTAAGCAGGAGATGTTGGCTATTCCCTTCCAACAATCAGCTTTAGAAATCAAACGCCATGGTAAAGATATGGATAAGCACGACGTAGATGTTATCTATACGCTTCTTGGAAAAGATGTGGCTAGTAGATATCAATGGTGGGCTTCAGATAATGTGAAAGGGTATACGTGGGATCGCTCGAAGGATCCGATGCTTGGCGAATACGCTCGAGTGTGGGTTCGAGGGCTGATTAAATATCCTCAAACATATGTTGAAGCATACCTTGCCTTACAGGAAAGTTGGTTAGGTATTCCTTCATATGGTGAGGGGGAAAATAACAATTTAGCAGAGCTGACACTACCGGTATTCCTAACTGGTAGTGACCATATGCTTGTCGCTAATGCTGATCAGATGGGATTCAAGATGCATGGGAGGCAAGCTTATGTGCAATATGTCGAAAAACAGATAAATAAATTCGAGCAGTTGCCGGTCTTTAATTTGTTGTTTTCTCGAGCAATTTGGACGACATGGATGTTTCTTTTTGTAGTATACGAGTGGTGCCGAAATCATCGGATGCGAGATATTGCTTGGCTGATGCCATATATAGCTACATTCCTATTCTTGTGGATTTCCCCCGCAACAGTGACTGTTGAAGGAGTCCGTTACACTATGCCGATGATTGTATTGGCTCCGCTGATGTGGGGTCTATTGGCTATGCCACGTACACATAGCGAAGAGAACGATTCAACTTTTGCGATGCCGCAAAAACCAGCTGATCGACACGTCTAGCATGGTCATGTGGATGGAGGCTTGAAAGCTGGGTTTGCCTTCAAGCCTCCTTTGCATCAGTGACGCCCACGAATTACGCGTCCAATGGCTTTCACGGCATCGCGCCGTTTGGAGCCAATCGGCATCAATGGATCTACAATCTTACGAATCGGATTATTCTCGCCCACTGCCCGTTCATGCTGCCGATGAGTAGCGTCGGGTGCAGCTGGTGCATTGGCTTTAACCACGCGCTTGAGCAGAGCTTCGTAGAACGGTGTATCGCGTGCGTAATCCCAGTAGACGGGCGCATAATCGCAATCCGGATCCACCCATGGCTTTTGGTAGCCGGCATAGTGGATGATCTGCGGATTGCTACGGGACTGCATGTATGTGTCATACATGTCATTCGGAGCTTGAACGAATAGGTTGCCGACACGCCCGCCGCAATCATGAACGACATTCCACTCCCAGGGCAGGTACGTCACCTTGCCTTCGCAACAGATGTTCAATACATCTTGGTCGTTGTAAATATAAGCCGTGTTTGAGGCGTAGGTGAGCCACTGTTTGATGGTGTACTGTTCCCGCATTGCCTTGGTATTGAGCACCAGTACGCCGGCTTGGAAGTAGTCGTAGGGGTTCTTCATCTTGAGGATGCCCTTGGCGTACTCCATGCGCTTACCATGCTTGACGTTGAGATTGCCAAGGAAGTCGATGTCATGAATTGCGGCAAGCAGAGTGTCTCCTAGCTCCGTGTCATAGAGCTTGGCGATGTCGCCGGGAATGATGATGTCGGAATCGAGATACAGCACCTTGTTATAGAACGGCAGCGCTTGCTGGATGAGGAAACGGTAGTAGGTTTCCACGCTGATGTGCTCATTGTTCGTGGAGAGCTCATATCCAGACATGAGACGTTCGACGTTGGCAAAACGCAGATTCATATTCGTAAACTGGCTGAAGAAGTCGCGCATGCGCTGCTGGTTATGCCAGTCGATGTCACGCTGCAATACAGTCACATCATAATATCGGTCCGGTGAAGCATTCTTCATGGCCGAATAGATGGTGGTGGTGAGTTGGGGCACATAATTGTTATCGGCAGCGAACACCACAGGAACAATGGGCTTATCGTAGACTTCCACCGGTTGCAGAGTTTCTGCTGGCTCCGGGTGGGTGAAGTGAACGCACTGCAGTTCCTTGAACTTCCACTTGGAGCCAATGCGCTTGTGATGCAACAGATAGATGTTGAGCAGACGTTCGGACAGATGGCCCGGCGTACGTAGGGCTTCCTTGCTGTATGCGCTGTAATCAGTGTTCTTGTCGAACGCCTCGAGAATGGGGAACATCCACGCGCAGTAGTCGAAGAAGATTTCCTTCTTCATGATGAACATATTGCAGAAGCATGCCTTGTTGCCATTGAAGAAGTCTTGCGCATCCTTCTTATAATCGGGATACATGGCGCACAGAATCTGATAGCAGCGTTTCAAATCGTCATCATGAAGCAGAGGAGCAGCTTCCCACAATGCGCGCGGAGTGCCGTGCTTATCGATGATTTTTTCGAGATTGCCGAACGGTGTGGTGATGACATCATACTGCTTCACCACTTTGGCGATGTTCTCGTCATTCAGCCCGTATTTCTTTGCCGTAACGGCATCGACGTAGTTGTCCATGATTTCGCCGTAGGGATTTTCCTTATGCGGAGTGTCCGAGAAGTCGAAGTACCGACGGTAATGGCAGAAACCGTAGTAATCGGCTTTGATGTTCTTCCATGCCCAGTATTGCGTAGTGAGTTCGCAATAGCGTGGATTGCGGTCGGAAATGTTTTCTCCGTCATCATCATGGAACGCCCAAGGGAAGCGATAGTTTTTCGGACCGACCTGTACCGGTTGCATGATTTTGCTGTCGAAGGTGTTAACGTTTTTGTGAGTAGTGACGAAGATACGGATGTTCTGTTTATTGTAGTTTTGGAACGCTTCGGTATTGCGGGTTTTCTCGATGAGATTGGCCATATGGGAAGTGGCGATTCGCTTCATCTCATGGAATCTTATGGTGTCTGCAGATATTTGATCGGTAGGCATACTGATGGCGTTGGCTATGCTGAACCAGCTGTTCAGATCAGCGTCATGCGGAAGGATCTGGTTATCGGAAAGCAGCGCATAAGCATCATCGCGTACGAAACGGTACAATTCGCGCCCCGTGATGGCCGGGCCGAACACAGCTTCCATTTGCTTGGCGGCCTCAACCTTTTCCGCTTCCGGAACCCTGACCTTCCAATCATTGGCAAGGATTTCGGTCGCCTTGCGTTGGAAACCTTGTGCGCAAGCGTGAAGCATATCGGAATGCTGCTCATCGGCGAATTCGTAGGCTGCATCGAAATCCGCCTTGAAATGGCCGCAATAGCGGGCATACTTCGCAGCATCGATCATATTTGTGCCGCTTATGCCGCGACCGTAGTAATACACATATCCGCGGCATTCCTTGAAGGAATGGTAGCTGTTGGCGAATGCCGAAACCACGAAGCACTCGTAGCCGTCCTGAGATCGGCCAAGACGATCGCGGGTCATGGCGTTGAATGCTTCCTTAAGTACGGAAGTCTTGTATAAACGCTGGGTTACGCGCCAATCGACCTTGTAGCCTCGCGTTTCATCGAAAATGTCGCGGACGATATCTTCTCCAGTGGAATCGGGCGTGGGAGTGTTGTTGAAGGTTTCGAAGGCTTGGCGTTCGTTTTCCAAAAGGTCATTGGCTGCGACAACGGTAAGACCGAAATGCAGTACGTCCACGGGATGCTTGTCGATCTCCGCGGCGAGCTGTTCGCACATATCAGGCTTGAGCGCATCATCACCGTCAAGGAAGAACGTGTATTCTCCGGAAGCGTTTTCTACGCCCGCCATGCGAGTGCGGTGTGTGCCCATATTCGGGTTGTTGGTGACTACTCGGATGCGTGCGTCCTGTGCAGCCGCCTGTGCTGCGACCTCTCCGACATTATCTGGGCTCGCATCGTTTACGACAATCGCTTCTATATCAGAGAAGGTTTGATTCCGTACTGAATCAAGACACTCCTGCAAATAATCGCCGACATTGTATGCGGGAATGACGATTGAAATCTTAGGCATTGACTCTTCCTTACTGGCTGCGGTCCTATTCGCTCGCTGGTAACAGTGTACTGTCTAACTTCGAAAAGCATACGTCAGGCTAATATGTGACAGGTACCGAACAAACGTGAGGAGAGGATTGTGCTGTCTACGGACTGGTTTCGGGTCGAGAAGAATAAGTTGCGCCGGGCAGGCACGTATATGCTACGTATTTTTGGTAAACGCCATCCTCGAATCATCGTTTCCATGACCTCATATCCGGCACGTATCAATACGGTGCATATGGCTATCCGTTCGTTGCTTGCTCAAAAGGTGCTGCCTGACAAGATTGTGCTGTGGCTGTGTAAGTCGGACTTTCCGAATCGTGAAGCTGATTTACCACAGAGTTTGCGCGATGTGCTGTGGCATGATGTCGAAGTACGTTGGGTCGATGATGATTTGAAGCCGCATAAGAAGTATTTCTGGGCTTTGCAGGAATTCCCTGACGATTACGTCATCACCACCGATGATGATTTGCTGTACCGCAACACGATGATCGGCGACTTGCTGGCTGCGCATGAAGCTCATCCTCATGCGATCGCAGCCGTACGTACGCATTTGATTATGTTCAATGAGGATGGTTCACGTACTAATTATGAGGATTGGATTTACGAGGCGCCACATTATCATCCCGCTCTTGTAGGCGTGCCGTCCATGCGGATTTTCGCCACGAATGGAGCAGGTACGCTGTATCCGCCCCACATGATGCCTCCGGAAACGTTCAATGCCGAGAAAATCAAGAAAACTTGCCTGACTGCAGATGATTTGTGGCTGAAGGTAATGCAAGTGAAAGCTGGTATTCCTGTAGTGGCTGCAACATCTGATCAGCTGCTTGATTATGTTCCTGGCACGCAAGGCGAGGAAGCGTTGTGTCATCAGAACACTGAAAGCGGCGTAAACAATATCGTGTTGAAATCTATTCTGGATGAGCTGCAAGCCAACGGCATGTTGGCCGACGATTTCGACAAACTCGTTGCCGATTCCAGCCTGGATGCTCTGATTCACTAAGTGCATAGGCAGAAACTGCCGCGATATTTGCTGTGGCTTGTTTGACATGAATAATTGCGAGGTGGTCTCAAACAGCCACAGCTTGGTCTGCGTATTTTCCGGTTTTGTTAGGCCACTGTGATTGATTCTTCCTGTGCGTTTTGCAGTTGCCGTGAACATAATATGGTTTTGTTGTTATTGCAACACTTTAAGGAGAAAAGATGAGAAGGAATCGTGGATTTTCTCGTGCGCTAGGGGTGGTCATCGCAGGTTGCCTTCTAGTCTCTGGATTTATAGCGTCACCGGCAAATGCTGCGGAGGACGTTAAAAAGTCAGTGCAATCGCAGAAAATTATGGATGAACGGCCGGCAGTGCTTGACGAAAACACTCCATCAACGTTTTCCGAACGTTCGAATGAGCCGGTTTCATCGGTGACGGGCGTCACTTTGGGAAATGGATACAAGGCACGTACCGATTACATAAGCATTGACCAGCGTAATACCAAACGGGATGCATTGAATGCCGTTATCAAGTGGCGCAAAGACGCACTCAATGATGCGCGTATTAAATTCAAATACGACGGTTCTTGGAAAACGGTGCCGGAATATTTGAAAGCGGCTGGCATCAGCCAACAGGAATACCTTTCTCCAAAATGGTCAAATGCTTTGGAACGTATCGCTATTCAGCGTGCGCTTGAGGCGTATACATGGGCTGATGGACACACGCGCCCTGATGATGATTGGTGTTTTGAGGCTAGTTACAAAGGTCTGACATCTAATGCTGAAGTACTTGCTTGGGGCACATGGAACATATCGGATGCGATTGATTTATGGGCGAGCGAGAAATCCGATTACATTAATGAGGTGAATGGTCACGGCTCAGGTGTGACTGGTCACTATACGACGTTGACAAATCCCGATTACGGTTCATATGGCTTCGCTGGCGGATTCAGCGATAGCAGTACATATTCTGGCGAAGCAGTTCCCAGAGGGTATGCGTCGGAATATTCGGATGAAACGCCAACCAATTTAAAAGGCTACGGACGATTTGAGATTTCAGTTAGCCAGGGGCATATCAACGAGGGTATGACGTGGAAGGGATTGCGCTGGAACAGCTCATCCGCCCTCGAGCCCGGCAAAAGCGATGAAGCAGTGGTGCGGCTTTCCTATGATGCTAATCGGTACAACCTGCTTGGTGGTACATGGTCATCGTCGAACACGGCCGTGGCAACGGTGAATGAGGGCAATATCAAAACGCTCAAGCGTGGCAATACCGTCATTAAAGTAAATGCTGGCGGGCGGCTGGCGCAAGGTAATGTACGTGTGGCTCCGGCAATGCAAAGGATATCCGGTGCCACACGGTACGACACTATGTCTCAAGTTGTGCAAAAAGAAGGACTTAAGCAGGGACAGACGGTAATAGTCGCTTCTGGCGCGAACTACCCTGATGCCTTGGCCTCATCCAGTTTGGCTGGTGCTTTGGATGCGACAATTGTGCTGACTGATCCGCAGTCGTTGTCCGCTCAGACCTCGGAACGGATCACCGCCATTAAACCGAGTCGAATCATCATTGCTGGAGGGCCTGCCGCTGTTTCGCAGAATGTCGAGCAACAGTTGAAGCAATATAGCTCCAATGTGAAGCGATATTACGGTGAGACCCGTTATGACACTTCGCTGGCGTTGTACAAAGCAGGCGAACGTCTTGGAGTGAAGTGGGGAATGGTCTCTTTATTGGCGACAGGTGATAATTATGCCGATGCCTTGTCAATATCGTCGTATGCGTATATGTCGCATATGCCTATGTTCCTATGCAGTTCAACGAAGGGCTTCACCAATGGCGAACTGCAGGAGATCAAGAAGATAAAACAGATGTTGATTATTGGCGGTGAGCAGGCTGTTCCCCAGCGGATTGTTAAAGAGCAGCTATATTTCGAGGGTGCTTTAGGGAACCGTATTTCAGGATCGACACGGTATGAGACCAGTATCAATGTGGCAAAGCGATTCGCCGGAGATTATGACGGCTTCCTCCACATGAACAATGCGGTGTTTGCAACTGGTGCGAATTTCCCGGATGCACTTGCGGCTGGTCCTTTTGCCGGGCGCAATAGTGCGGTTCTGCTGCTTGCAGATCCGAATGGGAGTACCGCCAATTTCGTCAAGCAGTATGTGAAGCAGCATGGCGATGTCGACAATGCTTATATCGTTGGCGGAGAGAATGCCGTCTCCCGCAATACTGCGAACGGTCTTGCTGACGCTTTGGATATGCTGCGGCCATAAGGCGGAAACTGTAGCAACGTTAAGAGGGGCTGACCATGGTTCACATGGTCAGCCCCTCTTAACACGTTTTATGTCGTCATTGTGCGTGTTTGAGTCCGAGGCTGTCGGCTATGGCGTTTGCTGTGGCTTGGCTGACGGCGTTGACGCCGCCGACCACGTACGCGTTGTCGACCTTGCCCCTGTACTCCGCGGAGAACGAGACCGCGGGGCTGTGGGCGTCCTCGACCAGGAGGGTCGCCGCCTTGGCCTTGCCGGCGAGAGGGCCGGCCGCCAGGGCGTCGGGGAAGTTCGCGCCGGTCGCGTACACGACGCCGTTCATGCCTAGGCCGTGCCCCGTCGTCCACCTGGCGATCCGCTCGCTCGTCTCGTAACGGGTCGCGCCAGACAAGCGCGTTACGCTCGGCAGTCCAGACGTATAGCGCGAGGGGACGGCGTTGATGCCGCCGACCACGAGCACGTTTGTGAACGTCTTCAGAGCATTCCTTTGCTCCTGAGTCAGACCGGTGTTCGGGTCGCACAGGAACGCTGGTGCTTTCACCGCATATGAATACGAGCTGACCGACAGTGCGTCGGCGTAGTTGGAGCCTGTCGCCACAATCGCGGTTGAGCCCCACTTGCCTTCACCCTGCAGGTACAGCTGATAAGACGTGTCGTAGCGGTTGGATCCTTGTACACGGCGAACACTGTTTGCGTACGGTCTTAAAGATGAGAAGACGTTCGGCGATACAGCTCCTGTGCCGCCGACCACGATGATCTCAGAAGGTTTCAGACGCCTCAGCTGGGATGCTGCCTGACCGGAGAGATAAGTGGGATCAGTCAGTACAATGGGTGCGTTCTTGATACCGGCCAGTGCGGATGCCGCGAGCGCGTCCGGATAGTTGGCGCCTGATGCCACAATCACCGTGGATGTGGAGCCGGTGAATGCAGTTCCGACCAGTGAGCCCATGGTATCGTAACGGGTTGTGCCAGCCAAACGTTTCAGTTGTGGATTATCTACGGTCACCGTGGCATACACCTGGATATCGGAGCCGTTGAGTTTGCCGTTAACCTTGAACGTTCCGGGGTTCCGGTATTGGCTGAGTGCTACGGAATCCCAGGCCACTTTCTCCGTCGTCTGCGTTCCATCGGTCCACGTCACTTTAACAGTGGCTGGGAGCACTGGAGCGGTGCCGGTTTTGGTGGCTACGTTGACCGGATCGAAGCTTCTCATGCCCAGTACTCGTACTGTCACGCGAACGGTTCCGGAATAGCCTTTTACAGTGCCATTAACGGTGAAGCTACCGGCTTTGGCATACTGATCGGCTTGGATTCTGTCCCAGTTGACGGTCTCATCCGTTTCCTTGCCGTTGTCCCATGTAACATGCACGGTTTGCGGCAGGTTCGGAGCTTTGCCGGCATAGGTTGTGACGGTTGCGGGGGTCTGAACGAATCTGATTGGGATGACGACCTTCACCGTCGCGCTGGCGGTCACATTGTCGAGGGATGCGTTGACCTTTGTGGAGCCCTCGCCTTTGCCTTGCACGTCGGAGAACTCTCCGCTGGCTCTCGACACCGTGGCGATGGACGGCGTATCGGAAGTCCACGAGACCTTGCTCATGTCCATCTTGGCGTAATCCTTGTGCAGCGGGGATACCACTGTGGTAAGCCTCTTGGACTTGTTGCGGTCAAGCTGGAATTCTGTGCCGGTCACATCCTTCACGATGTCCTGATTTTGCGCATTGCGTTCGGCTGCGGTCAGTTTGAGTTGGGGCTTGACCACGGCAATGGTGGTCGTGACTTCCTTGCCACCGGCTCGAGCGGTAATCGTTGCCTTGGAGCTCGTTTGGTTCAGGGAACTCAGGCCATAGATCATGGCAGTGTCTCCGCTTGTGCTCAGTTTGATGACGCTACCGTGTGCATCTTCAGCCCAGGTGGTGCGTGTCGCGCTACTGGGGAAGCTCGCATAATCGTGTGCCGGAGTGATCTTGGTGTACAGCTTGAAGTTTTCTCCTGGAGTCACTTCTACTGTCTTGCCGGTAACGGAAACCTGCGTATCATCACTGCGGTCAGCCGTGTCTTGATGGGTGTCGCGCACGATGGCGAGCGTGGCGTCGACCACCTTGACGGTGGTTGTGACGGTGCGACCGGCAAGATTGCCGGTCACGGTCACAGTGCCCGGGGTCTTGGCTGTGATGGTGGTCTTGGGCGTTGCTCCGGTAGTGCTCACCGACGAGGTGGCGTTCACGGTTGCCACGCTGGTGTTGGAGGAAGTCCACGAGACGGAATTCAACGACGTGTAGTCATGTCGTGGTGCGTAGCCGAGAGTCAGCTCAGCGGATTCGCCGGCCGTGAGCACAACAGTACCGTTTGTGGCATCCACCGGTTTGGCCAGTTTTCCTTGGTAGCTCAATGTCAGTTTGGGCTCGCTCACCGATGCGGTGAAGGGGAATAGTACGCCACCGATGGATACGGTGATGGAGCTAGTGCCTGCATTGATGGCGGTGAGCTTACGGGAACTGTCGGAATCGATGGTCGCCACCGATCTGTTGTTGGAATCCCAATGCGCGGAATGCTGCGTGGCATATGCCGTGTGCAGCGGGGCGATCGCATAGCTGAACTGTATGATTTCACCCACACCCAAGTTAAGAGTGCTGCCACTGCGTACCTCGATGGGACTGGTGCTTGAACCGTATTGCACGGAGACGTTCGGCGTGGAGGCGTTCACTACTGTGGCGGCGGAGACATTGCCCAGCTCGTCGGTCTGCTGTGTGAAGGTTGTCTTGCCGCTAGTCGGGTTGGTGGTTGCGACATTGTGTCGGTACACGAACAGCGCGCCGATGGAAATCGTGGACTGCCCTTTAATCAGAGCACGTACCGTCACCTCATTGGTCATGGGGTTTTCCTGACCATTGAAATCAAATGCGGAGCCGGAGGATCGCCAACCGTCTGCACGGATGGTATAGGTCTTGTTGTTGCCGTCCTTCTCCTGGTAGGAGCTTGGGTTGTTCCACATTGATGTGGAGAACTCGTAGCTGTACTTCTTGTTCTGTGCCGTTGTACCATCGCCATCGAATGTGGGGTAGTACTTCAGCTTCATATCCTCACCGGCGGTGAGCTGAGTGGTGTCGGAAGCGGTGACTTCCTGGGAGTCCAGAGTGCGCACAAGCTTGAACTTGGTCTTGTGCACTCTGAATTGCGCGGTTGCGGTCTCGATCGGCCCACCGCTTTTGCCTCCCCTTGCGGTAAGTGTGGCTTCACCCTCACGCAGAGCGGTCAAGCCGCCGTTATCGTCGGTAAGGCCGATTGCAGCATGGAATTCATCGGTATCACGCTGGACCGTTTTCCATTGACCTGAAACATCATCGTATTCGGTCATGGTAATCGGCTGGCCGTTGATATACCACTGAACGGTATTGAATTTGACCGGCTGGCCGCTGCCTTGATAGTTCCACACGCTGAGCTGCACTTTTTGCCCGACGGCAAGATCGACAACCTGGCCTTTCTGAGAGATATTCCAGTTGCCGACCGACTTGGAATCGTCGATTTCGATGCGCATGCCGCCGTCCTGATCGGCCATGGCGAATGGCGCGGCGACGAATGTGGCCGCGATCATGGCCACAGTGCATATCACGGCCATAGCAGCCGAGAAAACGCGTGGCTGGCGCAAACCAATGCGCCTATGCTGAGGAAACTTCATATTCCTCTCCCTCCTTATACAAACAACCAGACGTTTCAACACAAACCGCGATTCCGATGGTGCTCTTCCCAGTCGCCAGTATCTTAAGCAGTTTGCAAACGTCTTCATCCGGCATCTCAGTCGAACGTAAAAGCCATTTTAACGGCCTTGACTGACCTTTACCAATACGCCAGCCCAAAATGGAATTCCCATGCGATGGTTGTTTTGCAAACCGTTGCATTGAATATGCCAATGATAGTCGGAGGATTTGTAAGATGCCGATTCATGAATAGGGGCTGTTGACATCTCTTTGAAGAGAGCCATACAGCCCCTATTTGTCTGCTGTGCGCAGAGACTATGGTCTTTGCATATTCAACATATCGGCAATCTGCGCGATAACGTTATCGCTGAGAGCAGTGGTGCCACCTGCAACATAGGCATGCTGAACAGTGTCTCTGTACTGTTTAAGGAAATTCACCGTTGTAGATGGGTCTGCAGGGTTGACGAGAATCAACAGACTATCTTGTGCACCTGCAAGCGGCCCGGCAACGAGGACATCAGGATAGTTTTGCCCAGTGGCGAAAACCGCTCTGTCGACACCAAGCGCAGTATATTGGGTCAGCCATTTCGCGATGGCAATACTGGTGTCGTATCGTGTTTCGCCGCTCAGACGAATCGGGGTAATTCCAGTGGTGTCGGCGATTTGCTGTTCGATTTGTCTATTGACAGCTTGAGCTCCGCCTGCAATGACGATATGGCTGAAATACTGTCCTTGAGTGCGGCAATCTGCTTGGCATTATCTGCATTATTGGATACTAGGAAGATGGGGGAACTGCTCCGATACGTGTAGGCCGACATGGACAAGGCGTCGGCGTAGTTGTCTGCTGTGGTAACGATGGCTGTATTGCTCCACATGAAATCAAATTTGGAGTCACTTCGGTACAGGGCCAGAGCCGTTTCTACACGAGTTGCACCGTACACTCGCAGTACATTGTCGCAATTGGACTTTAGAGAGCGTTCTGCATTAGCGGATACAGCATTTGAGCCGCCGACGATGATGATCTTACTAGGCTGAATCTTTTTGACTTGTTGCAGAGCTTGCGGAGAAAGTCCCTTCTTTGCGGTAAAGAGAATGGGAACACCTAATGCACATGCAGCAATTGTTCCTCTGCCTGTGCGGCGGGGCCTGCTAAACCACAGGATAAAACGACTGCCGCAGATATCAATGCGGTCATGATTCTGCGTTTCATTTCTTCTGTTTCCTTTCGTTGTTGCATATTGTTGGAGAGGGTTGTCTGACAAGGATTAGAAACCCTTGTCAGACAACCCTCTCCAACAATGTCGGCTATGCCATCATTGTGCGTGTCTGAGGCCGAGGCTGTCGGCGATGGCGTTTGCTGTGGCTTGGCTGACGGCGTTGACGCCGCCGACCACGTACGCGTTGTCGACCTTGCCCCTGTACTCCGCGGAGAACGAGACCGCGGGGCTGTGGGCGTCCTCGACCAGGAGGGTCGCCGCCTTGGCCTTGCCGGCGAGAGGGCCGGCCGCCAGGGCGTCGGGGAAGTTCGCGCCGGTCGCGTACACGACGCCGTTCATGCCTAGGCCGTGCCCCGTCGTCCACCTGGCGATCCGCTCGCTCGTCTCGTAACGGGTCGCACCAGACAAACGCGTCAGCTGCGCCCCGGTTATGGATTGGGCTTTCGTCGCCACTCGTTCGGACACGGCGTTGATGCCGCCGACTACGACGATCCGAGAGAACTGTCCAGTCGAGAGTGCGATTTGCTGGCTGTTGGTTAGAGCGTTCGAATCGACTAGGAACACGGGAGCCTTCGCCGCGTGGGCGTAGGAGCTGATACTCAGCGCGTCGGCGAAGTTGCTGGCCGTAGCCAGTATGGCAGTGGAGTCCCAGCCAGATCCCTTCCGATACAGGTTCAGGGACGTGTCCACGCGCGTCGCGCCGGCCACCCGTTCCACCACATGGGGGCAGATGTCTTCCAACTCGTCCATCACGCCGTCCGACACGGCCGCGCGGCCGCCAGCGACGATGATCCTGGACGGGGCGAGATCGGTTAGACGCGTGAATGCCTGGAAGGACAGCGTTTTCCCATCAGTCAGCACGATAGGGGCATCCAACGTGCCGGCCAAGCCGGAAGCTGCCAGGGCATCGGGATAGTTGCCGCCCGAAGCGACGATCACAGTGCCCCCGGACTTCCATCCACCGGTACCGACGATCTCCTCCATGGTGTCGTAGCGGGTCGCACCGGCCAAGCGTCTCAATGCGGCGGGTTCCTTCGCCCAATGCGCGTGGAGGGTCACATCGCTTGTTACGGTTTGGTTGAAGTCATACTTCGTGCCGCTGTTCTTGGCCGTGTACCAGCCCTGGAACGTGTACCCCATGCGGGTCGGATTCGCGGGTTCGGTGACTCGCGAACCGTATTTCACCTTCTGTGCGGCTACGGAGGAACCGCCGTTCGAATCGAACGTCACCGTGTAGGTCCTGATGGTCCAGTGCGCGTACACAGTCGTATTCGCTGCCCCCATGGTTGTGGCCGAGGTAACCTTCGTGCCGCCGTTCTTAGCGGTGTACCAACCTTGGAACGTATAGCCGGTGCGCGTGGCCGTGGGCAGACTGCCGTACTGGCTGCCGTACTGTACCGTCCTGGACGATTCGGAAGTCTCACCGCCGTTGCCGTCGAAAGTGAGCGTGTACGAGTTCACCGACCAGTGCGCGTACAGGGTGATGTCACCCGTCACTGTCTGGCTGAAGTCGTACTTCGTGCCGCCGTTCTTGGCCGTGTACCAGCCCTGGAACGTGTAGCCGGTGCGGGTCGGGTTCGTTGGCTGCACGGCCTTGGAGCCGTACCTCACCGATTGGGAAGCGACCGTGGATCCGCCGTTCGAATCGAACGCCACCGTGGTATATGCAGTATGTCCTGCCTGGAACTGAATGGTCTTGCTTACGTCGTCGTTCGATACGTTGTAATTCAAGCCGTAGGCCTTGATTGTCATCGAACGCGCTTCAATAGTGGTTAACGTGGAGAAATCGACGTCAGCAGTTATTGACACGTTGCCGTTGTAGCTGTCGTTACCTCGGGCGGAACGATTTTGCCCTGCGACATTCACTGATGCACTTGATACAGGGCCGGTTGCCGTCACGCGGACGGTTGCCTTGCTTGGAATGATGGCGTTGGCCATGTTATGCCAACTGGATCCGCCGTCGGTTGAATACTGTGCGGAAACAGTGGGCTTCTCCTGGTCCTCCGTCATTGCCGCATAAGCGTTGACAAGACCAGTGCCGCGGTATTCTGCTCCATCTGTTGGCGCTTCCAAGTTGTCGTACAGTTCCTTGGCCTGCTTTTTAAGCAGTTGCGTAATCTGCGAAGCGGAATAATTTGGATGCACCGACTTGAGCAGTGATGCCACACCTGCTACATGGGGAGATGCCATGGAAGTGCCGCTCATATACGCATAGTTGGTTCCATATGTTGAATAGACATTGCTTCCAGGAGCCGCCACATCGATAGAGCTGCTGCCGTAATTCGAATAATCGGCACGGCTCAATGGGGCCACGGAGTATGTGCCCCGTTTTTGCACTGCGGATACGGCAAGCACTCCGTCAAGCATGGCAGGAACGATGTATCCCTTGTTACTAGCAAGAGAAAGCCCCGAACCTCCAAGACCCTGGCTTTGCTGATTTGCCAAGCCGGTCAGCGGGTTGAACGTATTTTCGTTGTTGCTGGCATCGATGGCTTGCCCGATGACCTCACGCGGCTGGCGCTTTTCGATTTGCCTGCGCATCCGATCCAAGGATGTGTCCTCGTGCAGATTATCAAGGTCGAGACCTGCATTCATTGCTGAGGCAACGTTGACTACGTTGTTTTTGGCTGCGTAGTTCACGGCTCGTTGCAAAACGGTGTCATGCGCCTTGTCAACTGCATACTTACCTGGATAATCGGGTGACAGGCTGCCGATGCTGGCATTGGTGACATCCATTCCCACCTTGGCCACCCATACGTATCCGCAGACCTCCTGTTCGAGGTAGGTGCGGTCGTGCTTAAGCACACGTATGGCTGCCAATGTCGTATTCGGGTTTACGCCATCGACGCCGCTGCCATTGTGGGATGCTGCGATGGTGCCTGAAACGTGAGTGCCGTGCATGTCGTCGTAGTCACCCGCGGTAGGCCACCATACAGGACGTCCCGTCGAGGAGTCGGTTCCCTGCTGCGGGATTCCATTCACCGTGCAATCAACGGAATAGGTGCTGCTCACCTGCCCCTGCAGATCGGGATTATCATCCTCGATGCCGGAATCGATTACGCCGGTCAGAGTCGGCTTATACGCGACATTGGTCCGCTGCGCCTTATCTGCACCAATGGCGGTAATGCCCCATGCATCATAGATGTTGGTGTTCGGATCCGAAGAGTCTTTCTGTGGTTTGCGGATCGCGTTTCCTGACTTCCATTTTGTGGTTGTCGCGATGTCGGAAGATGTGGTATTCCCATAGCGAATTTCCTCTTCGCGGAGTTTATCGCGTGTATATGCCACCGTGTCCACAGCAATGCCATTTGCTGCGGCCCAGCGCGCGAAGTCGGAAGCGAATGTCTTGGTATGTGCTTGTACAAAGAACACACTGATTTCCGGATATGACATCAGCTTGTAGGCATGCAACGCTTCGGCTCCGGTGACGGCCTTGTCCAGCACGTCGGTTGCCGTGCCTTCTTTGAGGCTGACGACGTAATTGGTAACTGTTTCATCGGAATCCGCTATCGAATGGCTTTCCTCCACTGTCGGCGCAGCTGAGCCGACAGTGATGTCGAACCACGTTGTCTTTGCCGTATTGGACTTCAATGTCAAGGTAACGCGCTTGGTGCCGTTGGAATTCATGTTCGGCTGAGAAAGCGTGTACTCGCTCCTTGGTAGTTGCACAGTATCGCCATTGTTCTGTATCGCAGATACCACAAGTCCTGTCGTATCGAGCGTTTCGCCTGTCTTATACGAGGCTTTTTTCGGTGGGGTCTGTACAGAGATGGAGCTGTAGCGTATTGGGCTATACCACGCATATAGAGTTATGGAACCGCTTGTCAGCAGATTCTTCACCGGAGCGCAGTAATCATACCCCGTGCCGGTGCCGTCGGCCTTGGTGTTCCAGCCCGTGATCATTTTGCCGGCCGGCGCCTTGAATGTCGAGCGGTTCAGTCTCTCGTTCTTGTCATATGTCAACGTCTGCGAGGGCATGGTGCCGGTACCGCCGTTGGCGTTGAATTGCACTGTGTATTTGTTTGCCTTCCACTGCGCATATAAGGTGATGCTGTAGCCGTACTTGTCGTAAATGTTTTTCACCTGTTGCTCATCGGAATAGCTGGTGCCGGATCCATCTTTCTCGGTATTCCAACCGATGAACGTGTATCCAGGATCCATGCAGGTGTTGCCCGCAAGTTTTTCATACTCGTCGTATTTGATGTTTTGCGAGTTGACGATTCCAATGCCTGAGTCATTTGGAAGATTGGGATAAAACATCACAGTGTAGGTCGCATGTTCCCACTGCGCATACAGTGTGATTTTTCCATTCGAGGGAACATCGGAATTTTCGAGCCAATCGCCATATGCGTTGTACCGCTTGCCGGAACCATCGGCCTTGGTGTTCCACGATTCCAGATTGTAATGGACTCGGGTGAACTTGGTAGACCGGAAAATCTGGTAAGAGCCATCCGTGGTGACCGTCTGTGGCGACATGGATCCGATACCGCCGTTGGGGTTGAACGTTATCGTTGCGATATTATCATCCGTCACATGGATAGTACGGTTTCCCGTCGCCTCATTGCCGGCTGCGTCCTTCACCGTGTAGGTGAGTTGATAATCACCTGTTTTCGAAATATCGAAGTTGCCGGAGACCTTGATATTTCGCGTCACGTCGCCATCGTTATCGTCAATGGCGTTTATGCCATACATGGTATCGAACGATGTGTCGTTTATTCTGGCAGCGACGGTGTCCAACCCCTGGAGAGACGGGGCAGTGGTGTCAGAAGCCACTATTTTCGCGCGAATCCTCTGATTCGGGAAGCCAACGATGCTTGTGCTATCGATATAAAACACATCGCTTAGATGAAGGCCGGATTGGCCTTTGTCGATGATTGCGTCGAGTTGATCCTTATTCCAATCCACGTTTTCCACGACAGTGCTGCCGTCGCTCAAATGGATTTTTACCTCGTTGGGAAGGACCGGATAGCATGCGGAATAATTGCATTTCACCGTAACAGCATCAATGGTTTTCACTTTGGCGGTAGTCCATTGCGCATACAAGGTGATTATTTGGTTCGCGGCAGTGATGTTCAATTTCGCGTAAGACGTGTTTTCCTTATAAGCTGTACCAGTGCCGTCTCGTTTGGTGTTCCATCCTGTGAACACCCTGCCGTTGTAATTGAATTCGTTCGATTTCAGCGTAGCGGTATTGACGCTTGGGTCGGATGCAACTTTTTGGTCAGGCATGGTTCCTGTGCCGCCATTGGCGTCATAACGAATGGTGTAAGGATACGAATCCCATAATGCATATAGCCAGACATCCTCTGTTACCGGAGCGCTGAAATCGTACAATGGCGAGTCATCACTATTGCCTGTGGCCCATCCCCTGAATACGAATCCCGGACGAACCGGATCGGTTGGCTTGGTAGCGGAATCGCCATCAGCGACCCGCTGATCATCGAAATATTCAGGTGTTGCGTTATACGCTCGGAAATGCACGGTATGAGTGGTTTTCCACTGTGCGTATAAATATATGCTTCCATACTCGTCTGCGGTGAGGTTCTTTACCGATTGTCCCGCTTGATATGAAGTTCCCGAGCCATCATATTCGGTGTTCCAAGATGTGAAAGTTCCATTGATGCTGCTTATTCCCACATCTGCTGGATTTGGCAGATTTTGCGCCTGATCATAGGTGAAGCTCCGACTGCTACCTCCACCTGAGCCAGTGCCGCCAGAGTAGAAATACACGGTATAGGTATTTGGCGTCCATTGCGCATATAGGTCAACCACTTCACCGGCGTTCGCGATGTTATAGATGGGATTGTAGTCGGAGTACTGCGTTCCCGAACCATCTTTTTTCGTGTTCCATCCGCTGAACTGATATCCCGTGCGAGTGAACCTATTCCCATACAATGGGATGGTTGAATCCATATCGAATTTCTGATCGTCCATGGATCCATTGCCGCCATTTGCATGGTATTTCACTGTGTATGTAGAACCGACATATTGCTTGAGGGCATCGCTTACGGATTGTGTAGTGCCCCTGTCGCTGTGATTACCGGTGTATCCGATTTCCAGAACGACGATGGTTGCGCCTTCCCAACGGCCGCTAGTCACCTGCGCCGACGCCATGCCGGCGGTATCCGCCAGATTGCTCACTTCGGTGAGGTAATGTCCGTACCCTTGCCTGCTGCTGCCGGCAGGAGCGGATAGCTCGCTATACCAAGATTGAATTGGATTATGATTGCTTTGTCCCGTTTCAGGGTATCCGATGAACAAGGCTTCAGGGCCAAACCAATATGTTCCGCTTTGATAGTTTGGACTCTCTCCAAGATTATATTTCGAAGTCCATGATGGTGCGCCTACATACATGTCGTCATGGCTAATTGGTTGACTCTGATTCACAGAGGCTCGTTCGGCCAAGGCATCGGCGCGCTTCTGAGCCCAACTCATCAAATCCCAGTTCACGTTAAGTTCGGGAACAGGAGAGCCGTCAGCCGCATCTTCCGCAACCTGCCCTGAACGCATGTTTGCACTGTTGTCGGCATTCTGCGCTTCAATGATTTGTTGCGCAGTCAAGGCGGTACGTCTGGATTGGCGTAGTTTGTTGAGCTCGCTCATATACTTCAATGAAGCAATAATATTGCTATTTTGCGTCGCGCTATCTGCCATGGCGATATGATTCGTAGTCATGCCCACTGCGATGCACATGGACAATGTGCAGAATACGGCCCACATCTTCTTTGATGCTGCCAATAGACTTGACGACATAGACGTCTCTCCTCGGTAATTCTTCTCATCTTGGTGCGGGAATGTTCCCGCAAGTGGCTTTAATTGTATCGCCGCACACATAAAAAATGGGGGTAAGCAGTAATCGCTTTCCCCCATTGAAGGCCTACTCAGCAATAATCAATCGCAGGAGCTCACGCCGAGCTTGTCGATTCGCATAGCGGAGTCATTGAGAAGACCGGCGAAATTCACCGTTCCTGGATTGCGCACTGAGAAGTAGCATGAATTCTCATCGCTGGTGAACGCGAGTTGCTCGAAATTCTTCAGATTGCTGGTATCAGGAATAATGCGCATGGTGGCGATGATTTTGAAGTCACCGTCATTGAAGAGATGCAAAGGCAAAGCGAAATGCACCTTGTTATGGCCTGTCTTGTTGACCTTGAATGAGACGCCACAATCATACGGAACGCCGCCGCGCTTGACGTCCAATACCGACATGGGGATGTAGAACTCGATGTCCTTGCTGTCGCGCAGATCATATTCGACGTCGAATTCGAATGTATCCTTGCAAGTGAGCATCTGTTCGGAAACCGGCAGAATGCGGAATGTGGGAACGCGCTCGCTGAGGCCAAGTGGATATTCGCCTTCCTCTTCCTCGTTTTTTTCCTTTTCCGCGTTCCTGCGCTCCACCTTAAGGTTCTCCAAGGTATAGCGATCGGCGACATCGTTCTTGTCGCCACTTGCGATGATCTCGCCATCCTTGATGAGAATGGCCTTGTTGCAGTATTTCTTCACCGCGTCCATGGAATGGGTGACAAGGATGACGGTCTTGGTCGGATCTTTCTTGATTTCCGCGAAGAAGTTGTCGCATTTACGCTGGAACGCCTCGTCTCCGACGGCAAGCACCTCATCGAGCACCAGAATGTCTCCCTGCGCTTTGATGGCCACGGAGAAAGCAAGACGTACCTGCATGCCGGACGAGTAGTTCTTGAGCTTCTGGTCCATGAAGTCCTCAAGCTCGGCGAACTCCACGATGTCATCATACATCGCGTCAATCTGCGTACGAGTGAATCCAAGCAGAGCGCCATTCAAGTACACATTCTCACGGCCAGTCAGTTCCGGATTGAAACCGACGCCGAGCTCAATGAACGGCACCAGTTTGCCTTTAACCGTCACGGACCCCTGCTCCGGGGTGTAGATCTGCGAGATGATCTTCAACAGTGTGGACTTGCCGGAACCATTACGCCCAACAATGCCGAAAAAGTCACCCTGTCGAACTTCAAAATTGATGTCCCGCAGCACATGCTGCTCGGTGTAGCCCTTAATGCCCTTCGTCCAGTTCAGGAAGGCCATCTTCAGACCGGTGGCCTGCTCGGTGGGCAGTCGGAACATCTTGGCTACATGATCGACCTTGAGCACTACGGGGCGCTCGTCGACGTTCTTCTCTTCAGTCATTGCAACCTCAGTCATGAATCAGAGCACCTCCGCGAACTTGGAACTGTACTTGCGGAACACGTGAATACCCAGCCACAGAATGAAAGCGGACAGCACATACGGCAGCAGGCAGAGCAGTTTGTTGTCGACCATGGACCACACTGTCGGCACATATTCGGGGGAAAGCAGATTGTGGCGGATATCCATAATCGCCTGAGTGGAGGGGTTCAGCATCAGGAGCTTGGCAGCCCAGGAGAACTCCGGATTATTCGCCACCATAGAAATCGGGTAGATGATAGGCGTTGCATAGAACATGGCCTGCAACACGACTTCCCAGATATGCGCCACATCGCGGAAATATACGAACAGGGAAGCGAGTAGCAATGCCACGCCAAGACCAAGGCAATACAGCTGCAGAATGCTGAATGGCACCAGCAATACACGCCAGGTGTAGTGTGCGTGGGCGAAGAAGCCGAACAGAATGACTACCAGCAGATTGATACCAAGGGAGATCATAGATCCCATGGTGGTGGAAGCAACGATGATGTAGTTCGGAAAGTGTACCTTACGCAACAAATCGCCACGGCCGACGATGGATTGCATGCCCATGCTCGTGGACTCGGAGAAAAAGCTCCACAAGCAGGTGCCACACAGCAATGAAATCGGGAAGGTCGGAGTGCCATCAGAGAACTTCAGGAACTTCACGAACACCACGTACATCACAGCGAACAACATCAGTGGTTTCAACACGGACCATACCATGCCTAGGAACGAACCCTGATAACGCAGCTGAAAATCGGTTTTCACCAGTTCCTTGAATACCACCATTGCATAGTGGTACCTCTTCTGAAGGTTTTCGATAAATTTCTTCACAAGCGTCCTATCCTACTAGTTGGTATTCCGTTGATTCTCGTGTATGGTTCATGTTCATTGATTTTCCGTAACCGGAGCCGAGTGGTGAGTGTCGAAAACGATGTTGGATCAGTCCCTGCGGAACAGGTCTCTGGTATAGACCTTGGAATCCACGTCGCTCAGATCGGCGTTCCAACGGTTGGCGACGATAACAGAAGCACGTGCCTTGAAATCATCGAGATCATGGGTGACCTCACTGCCTTGGAAAACCGGTTTGTCCCATGTGGGTTCGTAGATCAGTACCGGAAGGCCGTTGGCTTTGAACTGCCTCATCACATCTTGGATGGCGGATTGGCGGAAATTGTCGGACCCGGATTTCATGGTCAGGCGGTAGATGCCGACGATAGGATGCTCCACATCTTTGATGCGATCCATCACGTCGGAGGCAATGAACTCCTTGCGGGTGCTGTTCGCGTCCACAATCGCTTCGATAAGGTTTTGCGGCACTTTGTCGTAATTGGCGAGGAGTTGCCTTGTGTCTTTTGGCAGGCAGTAGCCGCCGTAACCGAAGCTTGGATTGTTATAGCCGTTACCGATGCGGGGATCAAGGCAGACACCATCGATAATCTCACGAGTGTCTAGTCCGCGGCTTTCCGCATAGGTGTCGAGCTCGTTGAAGTATGCCACACGAAGCGCCAGATACGTGTTGGCGAACAATTTTATTGCCTCGGCTTCCGTGGTGCCGACCACAAGTGTGGGAATACCTGTGGTTCCATCGTTGTTTGTCCGTTTTGCTTCTGAGAGGGCGGCACCTTGAACAAGCAAAGAAACGAATGCGTGCGCCGCTTCGAGAGATTCGGCATCGTCTTGTGGTGCTCCGACAACGATGCGACTTGGATGGAGATTATCGAACAGTGCATGGCCCTCGCGTAGAAATTCCGGAGAGAACAGGATGCGATTATCATGCAGGGTCTCACGAAGTTGTTGCGTGTAGCCGACGGGGATGGTGGACTTGATGATGATCCAAGCATGTGGCGCATACTGGCGGACGGCCTGTATTGCCGACTCTACACTGGAAGTATCAAAATAGTTCTTCCGCTCATCGTAATTTGTGGGCGTGGCGATTATTGCAAAATCGGCATCGGAATACGCTTTTGCCGGATCTGTGGTGGCGTGGAAATCGAGCGGACGCTTACCGGATGCGTTGTTATCGAGAAAATCAGTGATTACGGGATCAACGATTGGGCTTTTGCCCTGATTCAGCAGTTCGACCTTCTCGGGAATAATATCGAGCGCATGAACCTCATTGTGCTGCGAGAGTAACAAAGCAATGGACAAGCCGACGTAGCCGGTGCCTGCAACGGCGATTTTCATAGCGAATCAACCTTTCCGTACCATAACTTACCCCAATTGTAAGAGGTCTACTGCGGCATCGTAACGAAGTTGGTGTTCTTAAGGTAGTTCTTGCCAACGCTCATGTCGTATTGGATGAGTTTATAGTCCTGCAGCAGTGTCTTGGCCCCATCGGAAAGATTCTTCGTTTCTACGCGATTTCCAGCGGTATCAAGATATACCGGCTCATCAGAGTTGCCTCCTGCGGAGGAAGGCACAGACATTGCGGGAATCGCCTGATGCATTTCGGTGAGGAATGCCAGGTAGGGGCTGACCTTGGCATTGAGGTGCGAGGCGAGCTGTGCGGAGAAATAGTTCGATGACGTATAGGCACTGGAAACGTCGTCAAGCTTGGTACCGGCAGATTTCGAAGCATTGTTCGACCAGATAAAATAGTCGGTTTCATGTAATCCCAGCACATTGTTCGGGTCTGAATATGCGGTGGAATAAATGCCGGGTAGATGGTCACCGTAGAAGACAACGGTAATTGGGCGATTGATCTGGTTCAGCTGGTTCAGGAAATCGAGAGTGGACTGGTCGGTGTAATTCAGTCCTTTGGTGTAAGTGTCAATACTCCGACGTTCGTTATCTCCTAGATTTTGTGAAGTATCAAGGTCTTTGAACTGGTTATCGGAGTAGAAATCCTCATATGGCATATGATTCTGCATGGTGACAACTTGATAGAACTTGTTAGTGCTTGAAGATGAGATTTTCTTCAAAACGTCCGAATAGAACGACGAATCTGAAGCATACCAAGCGGAGTCAATCGGATGAAGATCCGTCAGCTGGGGGTTGCCGTCCGTAGCATAAAACTTCGAAAAACCGAATTTCTTATAGTTCAGATCACGGAAATACATGTTGCGGTTATACGCGTGAAGTGCGATGGAGCCGCTTTTGCCATTGGCGGTATTCCAAATCTGATTCAAGGTGGGAGCCCACTTGAGGGACGGAACCAACTGTTGATAGGCAATGGTCAGTGACGAGCTATAGTTAGCCATGGAAAGGCCGGTCAGAGCCTGATACTCGATGTTCGCGGTGCCTCCGCCATAGCCGGGAGAGAGCATCAACCCGGAAGTGGTTTGCGTCTTCAATTGGCGGATATTAGGCATCGGGTCTTCAGCAAAGCTGATGCCAGGAACGCGTGTTGGATCGGAGAAAGTTTCGGAAAGCACCATGATGACAGTGTTGTCTGTCATGTTCTCTGTGCGTGTTTGGTTGATTTGCTCTGCCTGCTTTGCATATTTCTTGGCGAGTTCTTCCATGGTTGCCTTTGAATAACCTTCAGGCTTATCCATTGTCTTTGTATGTGCAAGACGAAGGAAGTTCACAGCAGGACCGTTATTTTCGGAATCGGCGAGACCATTCCATATCTGGGGGCTGTCGCCTAGTGCCTTAGCAAAGTTCGTAGACCAGTAGCCTTCGTTACCAAAGCCCCAAACGAAGGATGCTACTAGAGCAATGCTGGCGCATGCCGCAATAATGCGAGTTGCCGTACCGGCGATGTTCTTGACATTGGCAAATGGGCGACGCCAAGAACAGGGGATAACGGCGTTGCGACCATCGATGATCTGCAGGATGATGCAGATCATCACTAGGCAGACGACGCCGGTAACTGCACCATTGACTAGAGGCTTGCTTGAATCCGGTATGAAGGATGTCAGTTCCCCTGTGTTGCCGCCGGTAATGAAATTGAGGTCGGAAGGCAGCACGGGTTCGTTGCGAGATTCCACTTTAATATGGTTCGCTACAGCATATGTGGTCATTACCGCGCCAAAGATAGCCGTGGATACCCAGAAACGGTTCAGTATAAAAATAAGCGTGAGATACAGCACTCCGAGAAGGATGCAGTTCAACAAAAACACATGTTTGTGCTCAAGCCATGTTTGTGTAATGAATTGCGTAGTTTGCCCGGCAACGCTGTTGAGTATTTTCGTGGTGTCATCGATTTCTTGCCCATCTGCATACTCTGGCTCGGAATACATGCCCCACTGAATAAAAATCACTTCGAAGACGGTGAGCAGTGTAAAGACAATCGCATAGAGAGAGAAGGAGAAGCGATGACGTTTCCTCCAAAGAGAATCGGGATTCCGGAAGAAATTGATGATAAATCGTATTGCCCGGAGGCTAGTAAAGCGATGCCATGCTGCACGTATAGGGGCTGTTGCGGTGCGCCATGCTGTGCGTGCTGGAGCTGTAGCAATACGAATTTGGGATGCAAAGCCATTGGTGGCTTGCTCGCCGCGCAATTCGTCTGTGGTTGGAACTGTTGTGTTTTCTTGCTCTGTACCAGCGTTTCCTTCGGCTTCAGGGGCGTTCTCAACGGAATCTTGCAGGCTCTCGTCACTCTGATTGTTTTCACTATCAGGTGAGGGGGGGGAATCGGAGGGGGTATTGTCGCTGGAGGATTCAGATTCCGCAGTCGCGGCCACGTCCTCGGGCTCATTCTCAGGACTCAGCGCTTGCGAATCATCAAACATCATTGGCATCCCTCGTGTCATGCCCCGTTGCTGTCGGGCTCGTACTCCGTTAATCGACTACACAATAGTAGTGCAGGTTGGACGAACGCATGTCTGAGCAAACGCTCAATGGACGCTGAAGGGGGAACGAGCACAGTATACGGACCATGCGGCCAAGGTGATGCCGTCAGTAATTTCTCCGTTTGCTCACTGCCCCTGCCGCCTGTAGCGCTCCTCGGTCGCGGCCTTGGCGGGCTCCCACCACGTGCGGTTCTCCGTGTACCATTCGATCGTCTGCGCGAGGCCCGACTCGAAGTCCGTGTGTTCGGGCTCCCAGCCCAGTTCCGTGCGCAGCTTGGTCGAGTCGATCGCGTACCGGCGGTCGTGGCCCGGGCGGTCCCTGACCCAGTCGAACGCGTCCTCGCTCTGGCCCATCATCCTCAGGATCATGCGCAGCACGGTGATGTTGTTCCGCTCGCCGTCCGCGCCGATCAGGTACGTCTCGCCGATACGGCCCTTGGTCAAAATGGTCCACACGCCCGAGCTATGGTCCTCGGTGTGGATCCAGTCGCGCACGTTCTCGCCTTTGCCGTACAGCTTCGGGCGCTGGCCGTCCAGGATGTTCGTGATCTGGCGCGGGATGAACTTCTCCACGTGCTGGTAGGGCCCGTAGTTGTTCGAGCAGTTAGAGATCGTGGCCCGGATCCCGTACGTGCGGGCCCAGGCGCGCACCAGCATGTCGCTGGCGGCCTTCGTCGACGAATACGGCGAGCTCGGATGGTACGGGGTGGATTCGGTGAACCGTGCGGGATCGTCCAGGGCGAGGTCGCCGTACACCTCGTCCGTGCTCACGTGGTGGTAACGGATCCCGTACTTCCTGACCGCCTCCAGGAGACGGAACGTGCCCTCCACGTTCGTCCTCAGGAACGGCTCCGGGTCCGCGATGGAGTTGTCGTTGTGGCTCTCGGCCGCGTAGTGCACGATCGCGTCGTTGCCCGGCACGATACGGTCCAGCAGGTCCGCGTCGCAGATATCGCCCACCACGAGCTCCACGCGGTCCTCGGGCAGGCCCGCGATGTTCTCCGGGTTGCCCGCGTACGTGAGCTTGTCCAGCACGGTCACGTGCACGCCCGGATGATGGTCCACCACGTAGTGCACGAAGTTCGAACCGATGAAGCCGCAGCCACCGGTCACAATGATGTTATGGGGAGTAAACGTTTCTTCAGCCATAGTGCATGAACCATGTGAATGGCTTGGCGTAGGCATTGCATAAAGTGCCCACGCCAAGCCACAGTGAGCATTGGCGGTCAGCGCTTGCCTTGAATCTTGCGCGCGGCAACCTTCATAAGCTCGCGCTGCTTCGATCCGACAGGTGCCACCACGTCCATGTATTTGCGGATCGGGCTGTCTTCGGCGATGGCACGTTCGTGGTGCTGCGGCGGTTTTGGCTTCATAACGCCGGCGAGCAATGCCATCATCTGCAAAGAGAACGGTGTCTTGCTCGCATAGCTCCAGTACAGCGGGCCGAAATCACACCACGGATTCTTCCAAGGTTTGTCATAGCCGGCATAGTGCACGATTTTCGGGGCTTTGCGTGATTCCATGTATTTCTGGAACACGGGTGCCGGAGCAAAATCGAATACGCCGTGTACGCGCCCGCCGCAATTGTGCATCACATTCCAGGCATATGGCAGGTATGTGACCAACCCTTCGCACTCCATATTCAGAATGTCCTGATCGTTGTAGATGAGGCCCGGCTGCTGCGCGATTTCCAGCCATTCACGTACGGAATGGATCTCGCGCATCCTTTCCAGATTCATCACCAGAACACCTGCTTGGAAGTAGCCGTAAGGCTTCGTCATGTGCAGCTGGCGATGCGCGTATTGTGCTCGTTCGCCGTTCTTCATATTCAGGTTGCCGATGAAGTCAATATCCGGAATGGCGCCGATCGCATTGTTGCCCAGATCGGTGTCGTATAGTTCCGCGATATCGCCGTTGACCACCAGATCGCAGTCCAGGTACAGCACCTTCTTGTAGAAGGGGAGCGCTTCCTGAATGATGAAACGGTAGTAAGTCTCGATGCTGATATGCGCATTGTTGGTGGTGAGATTGAACCCGTCGATGGCGCGACTCACGTCATAGAAGCGTATGGTGGCGTTCTCGAATTGCGCGAGGAAATCGGTGATGTTCTGCTTGTTCTCCTCCGAGATATCGCGTTCCAACACAATCACGTCGTAGTGGCGTTCGCGCGATGCATTCTGCAACATCGAATAGATGGTGGTGGTGAGCATCGGCACATAGTTGTCGTCCGCCGCGAACAGCACGGGCACGGTGAACCGCGGGTTCGTGTCCAACGGCTCCAGTGGGGTGAAGGGCTCCGGATTGGTGAAGTGCACGCACTGCAGGCGTTTGATCTTCCAATTCGCGCCGGTGCGCTGCTTGTGCGCGAGGAAGATATTAAGCAGACGTTCGGAAAGATGGCCGGGGGTGCGCAGGGTCTGCACATCGGCGGCGGAATGATCCCAATGCGCAGTGAACTCATCGAGGATGGGGAACAGCCAGGAACAGTATTCTTGGAATATCGCCTTTTTCATAATGAACATGTTGCAGAAGGCCGCGCGGATGCCATTGAGTATGGCATCGGCATCCTCGCGATAATCCGGGTGCATGGCGCACAGTACGTCGTACATGTGGCGCAGATCCTTGAGCTGCAGATGCGGATCGGCGTTCCAATGATCCTTAAGGCTGGTGAAGCCGTCGAACTCTCGCACGTTGTTCACCGGCGTGGTGATGACGTCCCAGCCCTCCACCGCCTGTGCAATGGTGGCATCGTCAAGACCGTATGCGGCCAAGGACTCGGCGTTGATGGCAGAATCTATGATTTCGCCGTAGCTGTTCTGCTGGTGTTCGGTGGTGGTGAAATCGAAGTAGCGGCGGTAATGGCAGAAGCCGTAATAATCGGCGTCGGCGTTCTTCCATGCCCAGTATTGTGCGGTGAGTTCGCAGTACATGGGGTTCTTCTCGGAGATATTATCGCCGGTGTTGTCGTGCAACGTGTTCTCAAACAGCGGTTTGCCCGCGGCTTCGGCGTTCGCGGCTCCGACCTGAATCGGCAGAATGCTGGCGCAATCGGGGAAGACGGCCGGCTTGTGTGCCGAAACGAAGATCTTGATGCGTGGCGATTGTGCTGGCTGCGATGGCTGTGCTGATTGCGATGGGTTGTGCGTAGGCAATGGTACTCCCGTCCTTGCGAGGTTGGCATAACAACAGACTGCCCACCAGCCTAGCGCGGGTAATGGCTGTTCAGGCATATGGCGTTGCTCTCTGAAAAATTTTTACACATGATGCTTGGCAGATTGCGGCAGTTGGCCCCGCTCCACGCCGCCGCCTGTCGCTACACTGATAACCATGCATTCGTTCCGAAAATCCCGGAGAAGGTCACAGCAACAGTCCCGAAACATGTTTCACGGGATGTTTCACGCTGCCATTCGCCGTGCCTGCGTCACTGCCGTTCGCCGTGCCAGTGCCGTTGCCGTTCGCCGTGCAATCGCCGCACTCGCCAGCATCGCCGCCATCGCGGGCCTTGCGGCATGTGGACAGTCCGCCGACACCCGCACGCACATCTCCGTATGGAGCTGGGAACCAAGCATGGAAACGGTCGTGCAACGATTCGAATCCGAGAACCCAGACATCGCCGTCGATCTGACCAGCATCTCCGGGTACGACAACCTGAACACCGCCATCCAGGACGGCTACAACATGCCGGACGTAGCGCAGATCGAATACCATGCCCTGCGTCAATACGCGGTATCAAGCCAGCTGCTCGACCTGACCGGCAGGGTAGGTTCCGACTTCGGCAGCTTCTACACGCCCGGCACCTGGGCGTCCGTGCACCTGGCCGACAATGTATACGGCCTGCCCATGGATTCCGGCCCCATGGCCTTCTTCTACAACAAAACCGTGTTCGACGACGCCGGCGTGGACGCCACCAAAATCAGAACGTGGGACGACTATTACGAGGCCGCCAAAAAGATCAAAGCCACCGGCGCCTACATCACCGCCGACTCCGGCGACGCCAGCTTCTATGACGCCATGATCTGGCTCGCGGGCGGCAAGCCATTCGCCACCAGCCAAGACGGCAAGAACGTAACCGTCAACCTCACCGGAGACAAAGGCGTAAGGAAATTCACCGCGTTCTGGCAGAAAATGATCAACGAAGACCTCATCGACACCAGAAGTACCACATGGTCGGACGGCTGGAAACGCGGGCTCGGTAGGGGCACGATCGCGTCCGTGTTCTCCGGAGCGTGGATGACCTCGCTGCTGCAATCCGATGTTCCCGGCAGCGCAGGCCTGTGGCGCATAGCGCAGATGCCGACCGCCGACGGCAAACAAGTGACTGCGGAAAACGGCGGTTCCGCGATATGCGTGTTGCAATCCACACGCAAACCGGACGCAGCATACCGTTTCGCCGAATTCGTGGCGCATAACGCCGAAGGCATCAGCGCCCGCGTGGACGGCGGCGCATTCCCCGCCGACCTGCCCACATTGACCAGCCCCGAATTCCTCAGCCGTACCACCATCAAAGACTCGCGTGGACTCGACATCCCCTATTTCGGCGGGCAACAGTTCAACCGCGTACTGGCCCAAGCCGCGAAAAACGTGACGACCGGCTACCAGTACCTGCCGTTCGAAGTGTATGCGCGTAGCGACTTCAGCGCGACCGTGGGCACAGCATACCGGTGGGCGAACTCGTGGCATTCTTATGTGAAACGGCAGAAAGCCGTGAAGGAAGGGTTGCTTGACGATGACGGCAAGCCCCTGAAGCCATTCGATAAGCCAACCGATAAAGTCACGTTGAAACAGGGCATAGCCCTGTGGGAGAAAGACATCAAGGAATACGGTACGAATCAGGGCTTTACCGTGCAGTGAACCGGCAAGCGACGCTCGCTGCATAGCGCCTGCTGCGCCACAGTGCGCTCACCGCACGTTGCGCTTGTAAATCAGCGCCATGCCCTTGAAAATCAGATCCGGATCGTACACGTCGATCACATCGGTATCATCCTTGAAAATCCGACCCAAGCCACCGGTCGTAACCACCTTGAACGGTTCGCCGATCTCCTCACGGAACTGTTGCACGGTACGCTCGATGCCGCCAAGGAACGTGTAATACAGGCCGGCCTGCATGGCGGAACGTGTGTTCGTGGCAAGAATCGACTTCGGGCGCACGATCTCCACCTCAGGCAGCTGCGCGGTCTGCCCCCACAGCGCTTCCGCACCGGCACGAATACCCGTGGTGATATAGCCGGCACGGATCGTGCCCTTGCCGTCGACGTAATTGAACGTGGTCGCCGTGCCGAAATCGGCCACCAGCACCGGGCCCCCATACGTGTAGTACGCGCCGACGCAATCGGTCAGGCAATCGGCACCCATGGTCTTGGGATCATCCATATGGATGTTGATGCCGGTTTTGATGCCCGGCCCAACGACCATCGGCTCGAAACCAAGGAACTTGATGATCGAGGCGCGGAAGGAATGCATGACCTTCGGCACCACCGAGCAGACGATCACATCCTCCACATCACGCCGCGTGTAGCCGCTGATCTGCAGGAACTGCGAGATCATCACCGTATATTCGTCCGACGTGTGCAAGGCCTTGGTGGTGATGCGGTAGGAGCCGACGATGCGCTCGCCCTCCAGAAAGCCGATGACGATGTTGGTGTTTCCGATATCTACGGCCATCAGCATGGCAGTGTTCTCCCTTGGTTCGGTTGCCGCGCAGCTGTGCGCCACGTTGCGTTGTTCACTACTGAGAGTGTACGCCTCTTCCGGAGTACGGTGGCGATAGTGCGGTGGCGATTCAGGCGGTTGCGCGCAGCGAGGCAAGACGGAGCAGCAGCTGGCGGGCCAGATCGGTTTTGCCCATTTTCCGCCACTTTTCGACATTCGGCTGTTGCGGCGCCTGATCGGTCGAGGTATCGCCGCAGGCGGGGGTGAGCACGGTCACCACATTCGTGTCCGTGCCGAAACCGGCGCCGGCGTCGCGCAGATTGTTCGCCACCAGCATGTCGCAATGCTTGTCGGCAAGCTTTTTTGCAGCGTTCTCGATAAGGTTCTGCGTTTCCATGGCGAACCCGCACAGCACTTGCGATCCGTCGGTGCGCTTGTGGGCGCCGACCCAGGCGAGAATATCCGGGTTGGCTACCAGTTCGATCTGGATGCTGGAACGTCCGGCCTTCTTGATTTTCTCGCCGGCCACCTCGCTGACGCGGAAATCGCCGACCGCCGCGGTCATCACGATAATATCGGCAGTTTCGTAAGCTTGCTGCACCGCCTCGAACATCTGTCGTGCGGTGGTCACATGAATGGTTGTGATATTCGGTTCGGCAGGCTCGGGCAGACTGACCGGGCCGCTGATCAACGTGACGGTTGCGCCCAGGGCCGCCGCCTCATGCGCGAAGCCGTATCCCATCTTGCCGGTGGAATGATTGGTCAGGAAACGCACCGGATCCAGCGGCTCTTGGGTCGGTCCGGCCGTGACCAGCACATGCAGGCCGTGGAGAGGCCGGGAATGGTTGCCCGTGCTGTTTGCGTTGTCTACAGTGTCGCCTGTGTTGTCTGCGGTGTTTGCGTTGCTGGTGTTGTTTGCGTTGCTGGCGGGGGAGTTCTGGCCTGGCACCTGCGTGGTTTCGCCCAGCAGCTCGTCTACCGCCTGCTCGATCACGGCTGGTTCCTCCATACGCCCCTTGCCGGTATCGCCGCACGCCAGATTGCCGGACCCAGGCTCCACAATCGTCCAGCCAAGCTCCTTGCACATGCGTAGATTGCGTTGGGTTGCCGGATTCTCGAACATGTGCACATTCATAGCCGGGCAGAGCACCTTGACGCTGCCGGAATAGGCGAGAATCGTGGAGGTGAGCGTATCGTCCGCCAGCCCCGCGGCGATGCGGGCGATGATGTCGGCGCTGGCCGGCGCGATGACCAACGCGTCCGCCCAGGCGGCATCCGCGATGTGGTTGATGGAGGCGGGAACGGTGGGGTTGCTGGTCACATCGCCTTGGATGGCGGCGGCTGTGACGTTCGGGAACATGGCGGTCCGCGTCTGTGTGTGCGTTAGCGAAGCGAAGGTGAGTGGGGTGACGAACTGTTCCGCCGCCACTGTCTCAATCACACGCACCTTGTGGCCTGCTTTGGTCCAGTCGGATGCCAGATGGCATGCCTTGAACGCTGCGATCGATCCCGTGACTCCCAGAAGAATATGCGCCATGCCCGCCAGTATACAAACCGTCGCAAACGAGTGGGACCCAAGTTCATCTGGCTCATCTCATCTGGATTGTCGGCTGCCCTGGTTCGGATTCGACCGTCTTGCGGTATGCGACGGCGGGCATGGCTTCGGGCGTCGGTTCGCCGGATGCTTGGCGAAAGGCTTACCGGTTTTGCTGAAACGCGCTGACGTAATGTGCACCGTTGTGTACGAATGTGTACCGTTGTGTACCGGTACGTTGGCGCTGGGAGAAGAAGGGATCAACGTGTCATGCGCCCCTCGTAGTACAGGGTTTCACGCAGATTGCCGTCGATCACGCCAGCGAAATGCTGTTCGTGCTTGGCCACTGCGGGTGAGCCCAAGTCGCTGGCGTTCTGGTATGCGGCCTGATGGTATCTCAGCCAATGGCTGAGCTCCTGCCCTTCCGAGGCGTTCGGCACCTGTGCGGCGGCATATGGGTTCGGCGAGGGAATGATCACGCCATCCTCCACCACTTGCGGTGCGCTGGGCGTTACCGTGCCACGAACGGTCAGCCAGTGTTCCGTCTGCGGATTTTGCGCGCCGTCCAACGCGGCCACCAGCTCGTCGTTCATTTCGATGCTGGTCACCCATGTCTTTTCGGGAATCGGATGATTCGCCACTGGGGAGCCTGCCGTCACCACATGCCGGATGTTGAACTCGTCGGCCCGGTCGGCGGCGATCTGCGCCGCCACGATGCCTCCCTGCGAGTGTCCGATCAGCGCTACGGAATCATCGGGCTGAATACCCGCCTTGCGCATCGCCTCCACCACCATGCGTGCGCTGTCCGCCTGTTTGCGCTGCTCGGCATCGTCGCTCATCAGCTCGATGTTCTGCTCCCATCCGAACGGTGAATCGGCATGCCCATCCGTGCCGGGAATAGTTACCAGCCAGGCGTTCGTGCCATCCTCGCGTTCGTAGCGTTGTACGGCGATGGTGGCGTATTGCAGCCCTGACCCCAGCTTGTATTTGTCTTCGCCGAGCCTGCGCAGATGTTCCAACGATTCCGCCACGGAGGTGCTCGGGCCGACCATGTCCACGGTTGAACGCACGCGGCGAACGGTCAGGGTATTGCCCTGCGCAAGATCTTTTGCAGGGGCGGAATACTTGCTGATCTTCCCCGCCGACTGGTTCACCTCATCCGTGGAGAACAGGCCCTCGATGAGCGACGAGCCGGCGATCAGCGAGCCGATTCCGGAAAGATAGGCCTCTTGAAACGGCGCAGTCACCCAGGATGCCGCCGATGGTTTCGGCTTGCCATCATTGATCCAGCTTGCGCCCAGTCCGCCAAGAATCAATCCGAACATGCCCAGCGATACCCAGCCGGGAGCCGCCTTGGTCACGGCTTGGCCGGTTTCGTTGAACGCCTGACGGGCTTTCCAATCGGCTTCGCTGTACAGACTGTGCGCGCGAACCAGCAGATCGGCCATGCTGCGCAGCTTCGAACCGTCGGCATCGCAATGCCTGGCATTTTCGGTGCATAGCGAGATAAGACGTTCGTAAGGGAGCGTGCCGTGTGCGACCGTGGGCGCTACGCCTACTCCGGTGCTGCCCATGCTGCTTGCGCCGGCGAGCGCCATCGTGGAGGTGGGGGAGGCGGCGATGCAGCTGGTAATGGTGTTTGATGATGGTGTGGCTATGGGAACTGTGATGTTGCCGGATAATACTGGGCAGAGTGGCACGCTGGTGCGGTCGCGGGCGAGGTCCATTGCTGCTTGCCGCCAGGCGATGCCGTGCGCGATGAGTTTGCCGCCGGCATTGTCCAGTGCTGTGGCCACGCGGCGGTAGTCCTCTTGTGTGGCTGGTGCTAGTTGGTGCCCGCCGTATATGTATGACGTGACCTGCCATCCCATCATGCGCCTCCTTGCGGTGTGGAGACGTGTGCGATGTGCGCGATTTGGGCGGTGGAGCGTGCTTCGTCGTCGTGTGTGCTCAGCGAATTGCGTATGGTGAGCAGGCGGTCTCGATAATGGTCGGCTGCTTTGCCTGTCCAATCGATGCTGTGTGCCGTGGCTAGGGTTTCGCGTATCGATCCGTGGATGGACGCGCTGCTGGCGGCGAGTGTGATGATGCGCTCGTGCCCTTGTGCTGCGATGTTGAGGCATGGGCAGGTGGTGGCTGCCGTTGCCTGTGTGGTGGCGAGGAGCGATGTTGTGTGGTGGCCGGAAAGTGATGTGATGCTCATGCGTTCATTGAACGGGAGGCGTTGGTGTGTTGTCCAGCTGGATGGGGGTGTGTGGTCGGAGCCTTCGGGTTTCGTCACAGGTTCGTCACAAGGTGCTGGTCGTGTGCCGTTGTGTTCAGTCAGCTGTGGCGTTTTTCTGCGGTACTGGTGACACATTCTGTGACTGGAGTGACATATTCTGTCACTCCAGTCACAGCATATGTCGCGAACCCCGCAGTAACTGTCATTAACACTGCATTGGTTGTCGCAAACCCCGCGGTATCCGCATGAGCCGCGACTCGGTGCCACTGTTCGCTGCCTCGCCGCGCCACCGGTCACCAGGGTTTGGCGGTCTGCTGTTTCTTGTTGCCTTTGTCGGTCTGCGTGTTTGTTGAGGGGTTGGTGTCGGTGGATTGCTGGTTCGCTTTGAGCAGTTCCTCCACCTGCTTTTTCTGTTCGTCGGTCAGGCCGCTGGTGTCGTTGGCTGTGGAATCCTTGGTGCCATTGCCGCCCTCGACGTCGTTGGTGTCGGAACCGGAGTTTGCGGAGTTGCCGCCTTGCTGAGCGGCGAGCTCCTGCTTGATGCGTTGGGTGAGTTTGGATGAGACTGCCGCGTTGGCGCTGATCGCCTCGCGTAGTTGCGGTAGCAGCGCGAGGTTGAGTCGTGCGGCGTCTTCGAATTGGGCGTCGGTCTGCTGCTGGCTGGCGTTCAGAGCGTCGAGGTCGTCATCGCTGCGTGCGGCCTGCTTGAGGTTGCTGTTGAGCGAGGCTGTCGCCTGGTTGAATCGCGCGGAGGCCGATATGTTCAGGCCGGCGAGTACGGCGAATGCGAGCGCCATGACGGCGATTGCGATCATTACGATGCGTATGGCGAGCGATGCGCGCGCTTGGACTGTGGGCGCGTGTGATTCGAGGGATACTGCCGATCCGACTATGGCGTTGCTGGTGCCGGTGGTGTTGTTGGCGCTGGTGGTGACGGCCTGTGTGTGGGCTGTGGTGTTGCGTCTCATAGCAGTCTCCTCGACATTGCGATGGTTGAGCCCATTTCCCAGGCGATGAGTATGAGCGCTAGGGCGGCCAGCGGCCATACTACGGGGTTGGTTCGGGTGCGTTGTTTGGCGGTTGCGCCCACGCTCCATTTCTTTGACGTTTCGGCGGATCGGCCGTTCGCCATGGTGTTTTGTGCAGATGTGGTCACCATGCTGCCGCCCAGCTCGTCGGCCAGGTTCTTCAGTGTGGTTTCGTCCATTTTCGAGATTCCCGGCTGGCCGGTGTCGGGGTCGGTGACCCACTGTTGTGCGTTGGAATTCTTGGATTCAGCGGAACCGGATTCAGAGGATTCTGATGAGTCGTCGGATTTGGATGGGTCGGATGATGCGCCATCCTTGATCAGTGGGATCCTGCCGCCTGCCGTGGAGCCTACGCCCACCACGATCGCGTCGTTGATGTAGTGGCGCAGCGTGGAGAAGGTGCGCCTGGATTGCGCCGAGGTCTGCTCGCCGTCCGTAATCAGGTACAGTACGATCGCGTCGTCGGGGTGCGTGGTGCGCATGTCGTTGAGCGTGGTGATGAGCTGATCGAGCGGCGCGTCCAGCGAGGATCCGGACGATACGCTGGTCGCTTCGGGGGCGAGCGTGGTCGCCCAATTGCGGATTGCCGCCGCGTCTGGCGTGAGCGGAACGTCGAGCGTGCCGGATGCGCCGAAGCGTACTGCGGCGAAGCTGGAATCCGCATATGCCTTCGTCACATCGTCCACGGCCTGCTTGGCCGCATTCAGGCGCGTGGTCAGCTCGTCCGAACCGTATGCTGCGTCCTTGACGGCCATCGAACCGGTCACGTCCACGGCCATCACCACGTCCGTGTTGTTCACCGCACGGCTGGTGGTCGATACCGTCATGCTCGGCCCCAGCGCCATCGCGCCCACCGTCAGGCAGATCAGCATGCGGCGTACGCATGAGAGCATCGTCTCGTCGCCCGCGTCGCCGAACGTGTGGCGTACGACCTCCACAATCGCCAGCGCCAGCATCACCAGCGCGACGGTGCCGCCGACCGGCCAGCCCAGCAGGGGAGAGAAGGTGAATGTGCTCATCGCTTCAACCTCCAGACGAGCAGCAGCCATATGGTAACGATTACAGCCAATGCCAGCACCCACCATGCCGGATCGTCCACCATCGACGCCTTGGACGAGGCTTGGCTTTCCTTGTTGCGGCGCGTGTTGATGTCACGCACGAGCTCGTTGACGCTGGTGCCGTTCGACTGGGTGAGGAACGTGCCGTGATGCGCTTCGATGAGCTTGCGCATATCCGTGGTGGCGCTTTCCTTCTCGCTCGCTTCAGGCCCGGAGAACAGACCATCCACGGTGATATTCGCCTTCGACGTCAGGTTGAGCGCCTGGTTGAGGGTGTACACGGGCGTGCCGGAGACCACATTGTCGGTGGCGAGCACGATGGATGCCGCGCGGCTGCGTTCGGCGCTGCCGGCCGTGGAAGCCGAACCGTAGGTGAAGCCCGGCAGCATGGCCGCGCAGGAGACCACGCCGTCGCCGATCAGCGAGGTGGCGTCCTTGCGGTTCTGCGTGCCTTCAAGCCAGTCGGAGATGCGCTGGTAGTCCTCGTCGCTCATCTTGTCGATGTCGTCCTGCGACTGCACGCCGCTGAGCGCCTTGCTGGCAAGCTCCAACTGGTGGCTGACCAGCTCGTAGTCATCCGTCAGGGGGAACACGGTGCGCGACGTGGAGTTGAAGATGCTCATGCCGATGCGTTCGCCTTGGAAATGCGAGACGAGATCGCGGTACGTGTCGATGACCTCGCGGTCGTACGGCAGGGTGGAGCCGGAAACGTCGAGACAGAGCACGATATCGCGGCTGCTGGCACGTTCCTCACCCTGATCGACGGTCGCCGGGCGGGCGATCAGCGCGAAGGTGAGAAGAAGCGCCGCTGCCAGCAGCGCCGCGGCAGCACGGTTCAGCAGACGCCATTGGCGTAGCAGCTGCGAAGCGCGTTCGGTGGCCAGATCGTCGTCCATCGAGAACACGCGAACAATGTTCTCGGCACTGTGTTTGCGAGCGAACGCGATGGACAGGACGATAATCGCCAGCGCGACCATCACCCCGACCAGCGCGGCCCAGGGGCTTTGCCAGGAAAGCTGCATCAGCGTCCCCACCTTTCCACCAGGGTTGAGGCCCAGCCGGCGGCATCGTCGACGCTCACCTCGCGAGCGTGCGTGTCCACTGCGGAATCCGCGTATTCCGGCGGGTATAGCGCCGCGATGGTCATGCGCAGCGTATCCAACCCGGTGCGGGTCGAAGGATTGCGGGGCTCACGGCGAATATCGGTAAGCGTATGCGCGTGCAGGTCGCGGCCGGTGTGCGCGGATGCGATGCCACGGCAGATCGTCGCCAGTTCAATGAACGCGGTTTCGCGGTCGATCTGCTCGGCATGGTAGCGGCGTACCACGTCATCGATGCGCCTGTGCCATGAGGTCTTGACGGTATCGTCCAGATGGGCGCCGCGCGGCTGCGGTTTGTCGCGATTGCGGCGTGGGCGCGACAACAGGACCGCGCCTGCGACAAGCGCTATGGCAAGCACTGCGGCGAGCGCCGCGGCAACGATCAGCGGCGTGGCGATGTCAAGCTGGCCGACCGGCTGCAGATCGTTGGTGTCCACGGCCAGAACGCTTATAGAGGAATGCGGTGCGAGTGCGGAGGCGATCATATGGATACTCATCGGCTGTCGCCTCCCAGTCCTGTCGCAGGCGCAACCAGATTGCGGGTATCCTTCGCCAGCGCACGCGACACCAATCGTATGAAATCGTTGAACACGGCTTCGCTGGAACCGGCGTGAATCATATGACCCCCCATGTGCGAAAGCTCGCGTTCCAGGGCCGCGGCCATGTATTCGCGGTGCGTGTTCACCTCCGCTGCGGCATGCTTGTCCCGCAGGAAGGCCGGCAGTCGGCGCCCCGACAGCGCGTCGGTGACGGTTGCGCCTGCGGCGGCGGCGAACGGGTTCGCCGTGGCCACGTCGATCAGCGTCAGCGGGTGGGTGCGCGTAATGCGGTGGATCTCCTGAAGATGCTCCTTGGTCAGTGCATGCTCGTCGGTTGCCAGCACGATCAGCGCGTTGCGATCCTTGATGCGCCGTGCATACGTGAGCAGGGCGTCGATATTGCGCGTATGTTCCCACTTGCGTTCCAGCGCACTGTCCAGCGTGCGTTCGAACTGGCAGAAATCACCGTTGAACGGCACGCGCGTAATGCTTGCGGCGTCGCCGAACACCAGTGAGATCTCGTCGGAACGGCGTAGCGACAGTGCGGCGAACATACGCAGCGCATTCGCGGCGATCTGGTATGCCATTTCGCCCGACTCGCATGAGGCCGTCATTTCACGGCCCACGTCAAGCAGCAGCCATACGCGTGACGTGACCAGCCGTTCGCGCCGGATCACCATAGGCCGCCCTTGGCGCGCGCTCGTCTTCCATTCGATCAGTCGCGCCTCGTCGCCCGCCTCGTAGGCACGGACCTCCATCAGCTCGTCCGAGCCGCCCGGCCGCCGTGACGAATGTTCGCCTTCGATAACGCCCAATGCCTTGGTCACAGTCGGCAGATTCAGACGATTGCCCATGGCCTCGATCTTGGCTCTGATCGGGTCGTGCGAAACGGCTGGCAGCGGCTGGGCTTCAGCCATGCCGGCATTCATCGCGCGGATCACGGAACAGGAACCGCCTGCACGATGCGGTCGATCACCTGATCGGCGGTCACGCCGTCGGCCAGCGCTTCGAACGTCAGCACCAGGCGGTGGCGCAGCACGTCGGCCACCACGGACTTCACATCCTCCGGAATCACATATTCGCGGCCCTTGAGCAGCGCGTTCGCCTGGCCGATACGCACCAGTGCGATCGACGCTCTCGGCGAAGCGCCCAAACGCACCAGGGAACCCAAGCCCTGCACCGGGTGCGAGCCTGCGCCGCGTGATGTCGCCGCAATATCGACCGCATACTGCATGATCGCGTCCGACACGTACACGCGCTTGGCGGCCGCACGCAAAAACTCCACGTCGCGGATCGACAGGCGGTCGCTCTGCAACTGCAGCGGGTCGAGCATGTCGGAGCCACGGCGGGTGATCAGCGCCAGCATGCGCTTCTCCTCATCGGCGGTGGGGTAGTTCATGATCGCCTTCATCATGAAACGGTCCATCTGCGCCTCGGGCAACGCGAACGTGCCTTCCTCCTCGATGGGGTTCTGCGTGGCGATCACCATGAACGGCTTGGGCAGGGCGATGCGCTCGCCGCCGATGGTGCTGGCGCCTTCGGCCATGGCTTCAAGCATGGCGGATTGGGTTTTGGCGTTGGAACGGTTGATTTCGTCCAGCAGCACGAAGTTGGCGTGGATCGGGCCGACCTGCGTGGTGAATTTCTGCGTGGCGAAGTCGAAGACCTGCGTGCCCACGATATCGGACGGCATGAGGTCGGGCGTGCATTGGATACGTTTGAATGTGCCGGACACCGAGGTTGCCAGGGTCTGCGCGGCAGTGGTTTTGGCCAGGCCGGGCACGGATTCGATCAGAATGTGGCCGCCGGCCACCATGGTAAGAATAAGGGATTCGCGCAGATGCTCCTGACCGATCAGGGTCTGCGAGAAGCGTGCGCGGATGCGATCCGCCAGGGCTTTTGCCTGCTTGACGTCGTCTGCGGCCAATGTTGGTGCTGCGGCAGGCGTGGGCATGGTTCGTGCCGGGGCAGGCTGTGCGGGCATCTGCGGTTTCGGAGGGAAAATAGCCATGCGCCCCATGGTAGCCAAGCGCGGTGACGCTTGGCTGTACGGCGAAAGACGCATGCTGGCTCATGCCGGGCGGTGCATGCCCAAGGCGCGGTATGCCTACGTATGAGGCGTGTGATGGCGTATGGCGTTACGGCAGTTGCCAGTCGATCGGTTCGGCACCCATGCGGGTCAGCGCCTCGTTCGCACGCGAGAACGGCTTCGACCCGAAGAACCCGCGCGATGCGGACAGCGGCGAAGGGTGCGGCGATTTGATGATGAACGCGTTGGTCAGCAGCGGCTCCAGGCTTTGCGCGTTACGACCCCACAGGATGGCGACCAGCGGCTTGGGATTGCCGTGTTCGTCCACGCGGGCGTTCAACGCGCGGATGGCCGCCTCGGTCACTTCCTCCCAGCCCTTGCCCTGGTGGCTGTTCGGCCGGCCCACGCCCACGGTCAGGCATCTGTTCAGCAGCAGCACGCCACGCCTGGTCCACGGGGTCAGGTCGCCGTTGCTGGGCATCGGCACGCCAAGATCGTCGGTCAGCTCCTTATAGATATTGACTAGGCTGCGCGGCAGCGGGTTCACGTCGGGCGCCACGCAGAAGCTCAGGCCGACCGGGTGGCCGGGCGTGGGGTAGGGGTCCTGGCCCACGATTAGCACGCGGATCGAATCGAAGGGGATGGTGAAGGCGCGCAGAATATTGCGGCTTGCCGGCAGCCAGGGGTGCCCTTCGCGGGTCTCTTCGCGCAGGAACTGGCCCATGCGGTGCACCTGCGGTTCCACGTCGGCCAGGGCGTTCGCCCAGCCGGCCTCCACTAAATCACGCAACGGTTTGATCTCACTCATACCGCTTACTGTACCTGCGCGTGTGCTTGCCCGCCCTCGCATGCTTGCGCCCGCGCCCCTACCTGGCTTGGCGGCTCGTGGCGTTCGTCGCAATGTTTTCGCGCGCATACGTCTGCATACGTGCATATACAGTGCATGCTGTGACGCGGCCTGCATGCGTGGGTGGCGGTGCCGTTACACTCGGGGTTGAATTGTGAAACGGAAGGAAAGACGGTTATGACGAGCACAGGTGGAAACGGCATCGAGTCTTACGCGATGGACGAGTTCGACAATCCGCCGAAGGGCCCCGCCGGCGTGCATCGCGGCAGGCGTTCGGCCGCCGCACGCTATACGCCGTTCGTTGTTGTCGTGGTAGTGGCGGCGTTGTGCGGTTTCCTGGCTTGGGGCGTGCTTTCCGGCGAGTTCAACAAGGTGCATTGGCCGTGGTCGCCGGCATCCTCGCAGACCTCCAGCAAGACCTCCACCACCACCGCCAAGAAGAAGGCCGCCGAAAAGAAGGCCGCCGAAAAGAAGCAGCAGGAGGAGGCGGCCAAGAAGCAGCAAGAGGAGGAGGCGGCCAAGAAGCAGCAGGAAGAGGAGGCCGCCAAGCAGCAGCAGGAGCAGGCCGCCCAGGTGGACCGTTCCCTGTCGGTGCGTGTGATCAACGGCACCGGTATCAGCGGCTATGCCGCCACCAAGCAGAGCGTGCTGAACCAGGCCGGGTATGCGAACGTGGCCGCGGCGAACCCGTCCGGCACGCTGCCTGACGCCACTGTCGTGTGGTATCAGAACGATGCGGACAAGGCCACGGCTGAGGATGTCGCGAACGCGTTGGGCATTTCCAACGTGCAGCAGACCTCCGGTCTTGGCGCTTCGATTGTGGTTATTCTGCTGAACTGACGGAGGCGCATATGCGCTGTGATGGGGCTCGTGGCCGGATTTTCGGCTGCGGGCCCCAATGCGTAGTCGGACTGTAGTCAGGCTGTAGTCGGATTGCAGTCGGGGGGGGCGGAAGTGGCCGAAGGCTGGCTGGAAGCGGGCCGTGAACATGGCGATGCGATGCCACACGCCACAATCCCGTGTCTCGCCTAGAGCGCAATCGCGGATTCATGTTGGCACTCTCGCACCTTGAGTGCTAATCTCGCAGTTAGCACTCAAGGTGCGAGAGTGATAACAGGCAGCTGACGGCCGGGTCACGAATCGTGCCATGCAGTGGAAAACTGGAATATTGAGCCATTTGGAGGACAAACACACCATGGCAAAGATCATTGCGTATGACGAGGAAGCTCGTCAGGGAATGCTGCAGGGCCTCGATAAGCTGGCCAACACCGTTAAGGTGACGCTGGGCCCGAAGGGCCGCAACGTCGTGCTCGACAAGACCTACGGCGCTCCGACCA
>CAJLKD010000002.1:0-87711 GCA_905207115.1 Bifidobacterium angulatum
ACATCTACTCCATCGAGGATCTGAAGCAGCTGATCAACGATGCGAAGATGGCCAATCCGAAGGCCCGCATCCACGTCAAGCTCGTCTCCGAATTCGGCGTCGGCACCATCGCTGCCGGCGTGGCCAAGTGCCATGCCGATGTGGTGCTGATCTCCGGCTATGACGGCGGCACCGGCGCGGCTCCGCTCAACGCCATCAAGCATGCCGGCACCCCGTGGGAGATCGGCCTGTCCGAAACCCAGCAGACGCTGGTTCTGAACGGCCTGCGTTCCCGCATCACCGTGCAGTGCGACGGCGAGCTCAAGACCGGTCGCGACGTGGTGATCGCCGCGCTGCTTGGCGCCGAGGAATTCGGCTTCGCCACCGCCGCGCTGATCGTCGAAGGCTGCGTCATGATGCGCGCCTGCCAGAAGAACACCTGCCCGCAGGGCATCGCCACCCAGGATCCGGAGCTCCGAGCACGCTTCAAGGGCAAGCCGGAACATGTCGTCAACTTCTTCATGTTCATCGCCGAGGAAGTCCGCGAACTGCTCGCGCAGCTCGGCTTCCGCACGCTGGAAGAGGCCGTCGGCCATGTCGAATGCCTCGACCAGGACGAAGCCATCAAGCGTTGGAAGTCCGACGGCATCGACCTGAGCAACGTGCTCATGCAACCGGGTCCGGTTCCGGGAACCATCCTGCACAAGACGATCGATCAGAACCATGAGCTCGACAAGGCGCTCGACAACAAGCTCATCGAGCTTGCCCAGCCAGCCCTTGACAAGAAGGAGCCCGTGCGTATCGAAATGCCGATCCGCAACGTGTACCGTACGCTCGGCACCATGCTCGGCTATGAGATCACCAAGCGCTACGGCGAGGAAGGTCTGCCGGACGACACCATCGACATGACGTTCCATGGTGCCGGCGGCCAGTCCATCGGCGCGTTCATTCCGCGTGGCGAAACCATCCGCGTCTACGGCGAAGTCAACGACTACGCGGGCAAGGGCCTGTCCGGCGGCCGCATGGTGGTCCGTCCAGAGGACGGCATCACCTTCGATCCGCACGAGAACGTGATCGCAGGCAATGTCACCGGCTTCGGCGCGACTTCCGGCCAAATGTTCGTGGCCGGCCGCGCAGGCGAACGTTTCGCTGTACGTAACGGCGGCGCCACCTTCGTGGTGGAAGGCGTGGGCGACCACGGCTGCGAATACATGACCGGCGGTACGGTCGTGATTCTCGGCTCCACCGGCCGTAACCTCGGCGCGGGCTTCTCCGGCGGCAACGTGTACGTGCTCGACCTCGACATGAAGCAGGTCAACCCGGCGGCCGCCACCAACGGCGCGCTGCTGTTCGAGCCGCTTGACGCCGATGCCGACAAGCTGGTGCACGGTCTCGTCAAGCAGCATGCCGAAGAGACCGGCTCCGCCTTCGCGAAGGCCCTGCTTGACGACTGGGAAAACAGCGCCAAGCGATTCACCCACATCGTTCCGAAGCACTTCCTCGCCATGCAGAAGGCGATGAAGGAAGCCGAGGAGAAGAACATCGATTTCAATACGCCCGGCGTCTGGGAACAGGTGTACGAGCAGGTTATGGAAGGAGCGCGCTGACATGGGAGATCCTCGTGGATTCCTGAAGGTCCGTACCCGTCGCGAACTGGCCGAACGCCCCGTTGAAGAGCGAATCAAGGACTGGTTCGACGTTCACACCGAATCCGGCCTGCAGTCCTGGACCACCGAGCAGGCGGCCCGCTGCATGGATTGCGGCACTCCGTTCTGCATGAGCGGATGCCCGCTCGGCAACATCATTCCGGAGTTCAACGATCTGGTCCGTCAGGAGAAGTGGGAGGACGCGTACAACCGTCTGTCCGAAACCAACAACTTCCCCGAAGTGACCGGTCGCATCTGCCCGGCATTGTGCGAAGCCGCCTGCGTGCTTGGCATCCACCAGCCGGCCACGATGATTCAGAACGACGAACGCACCATCATCGATCGGGCATGGAGCCTTGACTACGTCAAGCCTCTGCCGCCGCAGCGTCTGACCGACCAGACCGTTGCCGTGGTCGGTTCCGGCCCATCCGGTCTCGCCTGCGCCCAGCAGCTCACCCGTGCCGGCCATACCGTGGTCGTATACGAGCGTGATGACGCCATCGGTGGTCTGATGCGTTACGGCATTCCGAACTTCAAACTCGACAAGCGCCTCATCGACCGCCGAGTCGAGCAGATGGAAGCCGAAGGCACCGTGTTCCGCACCGGCGTGGAAATCGGCAAGGACATCTCCTGGGATGACCTGCGTTCCCGTTACGACGCAGTGGTGGTTGCCATCGGCTCCACCGTGCCGCGTGACATGAAGATTCCAGGCCGCGAGCTCAAGGGTATCCATTTCGCCATGGAGTTCCTGCCGGACGCCACACGTCGCGTGTACGGTGTCAAGCCGGTCAACGACATCACCGCCGAAGGCAAGCATGTGGTGATCATCGGCGGCGGCGACACCGGTTCCGACTGCCTCGGCACATCCCTGCGCCAAGGCGCTAAGGACGTCACCGTGCTGCAGATCATGCCGCAGGAACCGAAGGAGCGTCCGGCCAACCAGCCATGGCCGACCTTCGCCCGCCTGTACAAGGAAACCTCCTCCATGGAGGAAGGTTTCGAAACGCAGCGCGCCGAATACGTGTACAACACCGACTCGGTCAATTTCGAGGGCTCCGATGAGGACAAGGCCAAGGTGAAGGTGGAGAACTCTACCGCCACCGAAGGCTTCGTCGCCGACGAGAACGGACATGTCACCGGTCTGAAAGTCGTCAACGTCGCTCCAGGAGAGAACGGGCCGTTCACCCGCCAGCCAGGCACCGAACGAGTGATTCCCGCCGATCTGGTGCTCATCTCCGTGGGCTTCCTGCACCCTGACACCACCACGTTGGTGGATCAGCTGCCGGTCGACCTTGACGGTCGAGGCAATGTGGCGCGTAACGACAAGTTTGCCACCTCCCAGGACGGCGTCTTCGCCTGCGGTGACGCCGGACGTGGCCAGAGCCTCGTCGTGTGGGCCATCTCCGAAGGTCGCTCCTGCGCGGCCGCGGTCGACGAGTACCTTACCGGCTCCACCGAACTGCCGGCACCGATCGTCGCTTCCAAGCGTCCGATGATGCTGCCGCGATAGACAACACTGTTGTAAGGGTATGAACGAGGTGGCCCGGCTCGCGAATAGTGAGCCGGGCTACCTGTTTTTCACCCGAAATGCGGTAAAGTAATCCCAGCACCATGCAACAAAGGAGTGACTAATGCCAAATCGCGCAGAACGACGTGCCCAGGCCAAGCGCAATCGCAGGGGAGTGCCACAGCAATACGACCAAACCCAAGGCCGCGCACGTTCCGGCATGTTGGACGAGTATCAGCTGCAGGAAAAGTCACGTCGTCTGCAGGACGGCACCGATGGGCCATGGAAGCCGAGTGCCAGTACGATCACGGAAACGGAAAACGTGCTGAACACCAATCCTGATTACAAGAATCCGAAGATGTTCAAGGCACCCCATTCCGTCCGCCAATGGTTCCGTGTGGCCAGCTGGGTGCTGATTGCGCTGTCGGCCATCGCCTTCCTCGTGGTCATGTGGCTGCCGTCGCATCCGATGTGGCTCATCTCCACAGTCGCCATCGTCTTCGCAGTCGGTGTGCTGAGCCTGTTCTTCACGGCCGGCAACCCGAAGCACAATCCGAATCTCGACCAAAACGGAACATCCGTCTGATCACAAAAACGATGGAAAGCGGTGAGACAACCAGAAGCATTTGTCTCACCGCTTTTTCTATCGGATTTTAGGTATGCGCTACTTGACTTCGACTAACCGTAAAGGGTATGCGAGAATGCTGTTTCATCGTTTTTCAGAAAAAGAATGGAACTTTCTGAAAAACGATGAAAACAATGAGTGTTTTTCGTGTCTGATGTTTTACAGTAGAACAGGAAACGCTGGAAGACTCGAGGAGGAGATTACAGACATGAAGGTTGACATTCTATCGCGTGAATACCCGCCCAAGGTGTATGGCGGCGCGGGGGTGCATGCCGAAGAGCTTTCCAAGGTGCTGGCGGAACGTGTCGATGTGACGGTCCGCGCATTCGACGGGCCGCGCACGGCCGCCGACATTCCCGCGATTCCCGGAACCGACCCGAAAGGGTCGCTCACGGTCGTCGGCTACGACGTGCCGAAGGAGCTTGAGGATGCAAACGGTGCGCTGAAGACGTTTGGCGTCGATTTGCAAATCGCCAACGACGTTGATGCCGACATCATCCATGCGCATACATGGTATGCATGTCTTGCCGGCTATCTCGCCAAAATGCTGCATGACACCCCATTGGTCATCACCGCGCACTCGCTTGAACCGTTCCGTCCATGGAAACGTGAGCAGTTGGGCGGCGGCTACAATCTGAGTTCTTGGGCTGAGAAAGACGCCTACGAGCATGCCGACCGCGTGATCGCCGTATCCGCGGGCATGCGTGAGGACATCCTCACCGCCTATCCGAACCTTGACCCGGACAAGGTGGTCGTAGTGCACAACGGCATCACCATGAGCCAGTTTGAAACCCCGGCGGATGACGATCCGGGCTGGAAGGTCTTCGAACGTTACAACATCGACCGCAGCAAACCGACCTTGCTGTTCGTCGGACGCATCACCCGTCAAAAGGGTCTGCCGTACCTGCTTCAGGCACTGCACTTCGTGGACCCGAACATCCAGGTCGTTCTGTGCGCCGGCGCTCCCGACACGCCGGAAATCATGGAAGAGGTCAAGACCGCTTTCGCCAAGCTCGACGAGGAACGCGGCAACATCATCTGGATCGAGGAGATGCTGCCGAAGCCGGAGCTCAACGCACTCGAACATGGCTGCGACGCATTCATCTGCCCATCCATCTATGAGCCGCTCGGCATCGTGAATCTGGAAGCCATGGCATGCGGTCTGCCGGTGGTCGCCTCTGCGACCGGTGGCATTCCGGAAGTCGTCGTCGACGGCGAGACCGGATATCTGGTGCCGGTCGACCAACTGCATGACGGTACTGGCACCCCAACCAACCCTGACAAATTCGTGCACGATATGGCCGACGCCATCAACCGCATCATGGCTGACCCTGAAAAGGCGAAGCGGATGGGACAGGCCGGTTACGAGCGCGCCCGCGACCACTTCAGCTGGGAGTCCATCGCAGACAAGACCGTCAAAGTCTACGAGGACGTGCTTGCCGAACGGAAGTAGAACCGAACCTGTCTGATCGCGGATAACCGATCCGGCTGATCGACAGCCAGAATAATCCTGAAATGCCTCCTGCCGACACACTATGCTGGCAGGAGGCATCATCGTATCCAAGTGGTTTGTGAAAATGGAGGGTACCATGAACGAACAGAACATCGCGTTGAAACTGGACGATGTGGAATTCCGTCGCCGCAGGCGCGTAATTCTCACCAAAGTCAATCTGGAAGTCAAAAAAGGCGAGAAATGGGTGCTGTTCGGTCCCAACGGCATCGGCAAATCCACGTTGGTGCAGATGATGAGCACCCGTGGATTCCCATCCGAAGGCACAGTCGACATTCTTGGAAACCGTCTGGGCAAAGTGAACGTGTTCTCCTACCGCAACCGCATCGGTTTGAGCTCGGCCGAACTCGGACGCGCGTTCCCACCGCAGGAAGATCCTCTTGACGCCATCGTGACGGCGCTGACCGCAACCACCGGCCGTTGGCGCGACACCTATACTGACGAGGATTACGCCAAAGCCCGCTCATTGATGCGTGAATTCGGCATCGAATACTTGGAAGGCAAGATGATGTTCAAGCTTTCCGAAGGCGAACGCACTCGCGTGCTTATCTGCCGTGCGTTGATGGCGGATCCCGATTTGCTGATTCTTGACGAGCCGACCACGGGTCTTGATTTGGGTGGGCGTGAGATTGCTTTGCGTGCGTTGAGTCGTGTTGGTGCGGAGCAGTCTGACCGCGCCGTGATTCTGGTGACGCACCGTCTTGAGGAGATTCCGCAGGGCTTCGACCACGTGGCGATCATGGGACGTATCACCGGCAACGAGGCGGACGCGTATGCCGATAACGTCGCCGGCAACGATCCGGCGCCGGGCACTATCGTATATACGGGTGATTTGGAGCATGGTTTTACTTCTGAACGGTTGAGCCAGGTGTTTGGATTGGATTTGAAGGTCACGCATGTGAATGGTCGTTGGAACGCGTACGCGGTGTGATGTTGACGTCGCCGTCACATTGCCGTCGCTTCGTGCCGTCTGCCGGTATGACGGCGGATACGGTAGCATAGGTTCGTTGCTGTCTGTGGAATGCGGTCTGCAATCGTAATCCATAGTCGTGAAATCGCATACTGAACGAACGTACGAAGGAGCGTAAACCATGCGTCGAGGGCCGCTTGCCGCCGGTGAAAAAGTGCAGTTCACGGACCGCAGGTCGAATAAAATCACCGATCAGCTGGTGCCGGGTGGTGTGACGCAGACCTCGCATGGCATCATCCTGCATGATGATGTGATTGGCCAGACGGAAGGATCCGTTATCGTGACGGTGAGTGCGAAACGTGAGGCTCAGGTCAACCAGACGCATCCGGAACGCGACGCGAACAAGCCGTGGAAGGGAACGCGTGCCATCGGTGGTTGGGAGTTCGCCGTCATGCGTCCGCGCTTGGCTGACTATGTGCTGTCCATGCCGCGTGGCGCGCAGATCATGTATCCGAAGGACATCGCGCAGGTCATCCAGCTCGGTGATATTCGTTCCGGTATGAACGTGCTGGAATCCGGAGCCGGTTCGGGCGCGATGAGCATCAATCTGCTGGATGCCGTGGGGGAGGGCGGAAGCCTCACCACCATCGAGATGCGTTCGGAATTCGCGCGCGTCGCCGAAGCCAACGCGACGGTTTACTTTGGCAAACGTCCCGCATGGTGGGATTTGAGGACCGGCGATTTCGATTCGGTCGCGGCTGGTTTGCCGGAACACTCCTTCGACCGCATCATGCTTGACATGCTTGACCCGTGGAACCGTCTTGAACAGGCGTATCGCGTGATCGTGCCTGGCGGCGTGCTCGTCGCGTACGTCACCACCACCACGCAGTTGAGCCGTCTTGCCGAAGCGTTGCGCGAGGCCGGCTGCTGGACCGAGCCGGACATTCAGGAGACTTTGGAACGTAATTGGAAGGCGCAAGGACTGGCCATCCGCCCCGATCACCAGATGATTGGACACACCGGTTTCCTCATGGTTTCTCGCGCGATGGCTCCGGGCTTCCAGGCGTTGCGTAAACGCGACCGTGCCACGAAGGACACGACGACCGACATCGATTCGTTGACGCTCGAGGAGCGTGCCGAACAGCTTGAGGATCTGGAATTGCGTGACATTTCCGATCGCAAGCTGCGCAAGGTGCTGCGTGACCTCGACGCGCAGGTCGAAGCCATAAAGGAGTAGATTTAGAGCGTTTCATGCCATGTCCCAGCGGAAAATCTGAGACAATGGACATTAGACATTTGAAATGCGGCGCTGGAACCGGATCGGAGCGTGCGATTATGGGAACGAGCCTGAAGAAGGTCGCCAAAAAGACCAAGGAATACAAGTATGTGCTGCTGGCGATGCGCCACGCCAAAACCGAGCCGTTCGGCGGCAACGGCAGCGACGTGGGACGTGAGCTCACCGACAAAGGACGTAAGCAGGCCAAAACCGTGGCCAAAGGATTGGCGGCGTTCAAAATGGTGCCCACTCGCATCGCATGCTCCAGCGCCACCCGCGCCCGTCAGACCTGCGATCGCATGCTCAAGGTGTTCGGCGACGATCCGAAAGTCGACTACCGGCAAAGCCTGTACGAAGGCGGCGTGCAATCCGTGTTCGACGAGCTCGCGCAAACCAAGGAAAAGCATCGCACGCTGCTCGTGCTTGGCCACGAACCGACCATTTCGATCGCCTGCCAATGGCTGGCCAGCACCGAATCCGATCCGACGTTGCTTGACCTGCTGAATCTCGGCATGTCCCCGGCCTCGATCGCCGTATTCGGCTCGAACGAGCCATTCAACCAGTGGCAGCTGCACAGCGGCGAACTCATCGCGCTGCTTACCGCCAAAGACTTCGAGTAGGGCTTGTGTGTTCCGGGCTGATTCGGAACGATGAGCATTCCGCAGAGTGCTGTGATTTGACTTCAAGCGGCTTCAAGGTTGTATGGTGCTTTCTGAACCGATGTTCAGAATGATGGATAGGAGAGCCCATATGAACAATCCCAGTGCGTTCCCTCTTGGGGAACCAAATGACGGTTTCGCCCAGTATTTCGACGGACAGAGCTGGCTTGCGCCGGTACTTGACGCGCCTGAAGTGTCAATCCACAATGTGACGTTCGAACCTGGATGCCGGAACCACTGGCATATCCACCATCACGCGGCCCAAATTCTCATTGCGGTCGGAGGGCGTGGCTACTACCAGCTTGAGGGCGAAGAGCCGAAGGAGCTTGAACCGGGACAGGCCGTCCGTATTCCGCCGGACGTTAAGCATTGGCACGGCGCCGCCCCTCACGAAGCTTTCAGCCATTTGGCGTTCATGATTGCGGATGGCACGGGCGACGTGACGAATGAATGGCTGGAACCCGTAGACCCCGACGCATACGAGACATTGCGTTAAATCCGCTTGCCGGGCTGTTCTGCATTATTGATTCATAAACATAAATGTGTGAATATAGACGGCATACGGACTGCGTTATAAGGACAGTTTATAACGACACTCAAATTTTCTTGATGTCTTATAGCTGGCGGTTTTGTGATAGCTTGAGCGGGTTGCATTGTTCATATCAGATGGAGGATTCATGTCCGCTCTTACTTCCGTCTCCGGTTTCCCGCGCATCGGCCAGAACCGTGAGCTGAAGAAAATCATCGAAGCGTATTGGAAGGGCAACACCACCCTCGATGAGGTGCGTGCCACAGCCAAGGAACTGCGCGCCAAGCATTGGAAGCTGCAGCAGGCCGCCGGCATCGACCTGATTCCGAGCAACGACTTCAGCTATTACGACCAGATGCTCGACACTGCCATCCTGCTCAACGTCATTCCGCAGCGCTACCAGCGTCTCGCCTTCGAGAACCCGGAAGAGACCCTCTTCGCAATGGGCCGCGGCTATCAGGGCGAGAAGGGCGACGTGACCGCCCTGCCGATGAAGAAGTGGTTCACCACCAACTACCACTACCTCGTGCCGGAAATCGACTCCGCCACCGACATCAAGCTCAACAGCACCAAGCCGTTCGACGAATTCAACGAGGCGAAGGCGCTCGGCATCACCACCAAGCCGGTGCTCATCGGCCCGTACACCTTCCTCAAGCTCGCCCGCAATCCGCAGGCCGAGGAGCTCGACTACGACAAGGGCCTCGTCAACGCGGTCGCCGCGGTGTACGCCGAAGTCGTCGCCAAGTTCGCCGAACTGGGCGCGCAGTGGATCCAGATCGACGAACCGTACCTCGTGCTCGACAAGGAGCCGGGCGACGTCGAACTGTTCAAGAGCCTGTACGCCAAGATCCTGCCCGCCCGCGAAGGCAAGGTCAAGGTGCTGCTCAACACCTACTTCGGACACATCGCCGACGTGTACGAAACCGTCAACCTGCTCGGCTTCGACGGCATCGGCCTGGACCTGAACGAAGGCAAGGACGAAAACCTCGCCGCCGTCGAAAAGTACGGCGTGGCAGAAAACACCACCATCTTCGCCGGCGTGATCAACGGCCGCAACATCTGGCGCAACAACTACGCCGTGAGCCTCGGCCTGGTCGACGCGCTGAAGCAGGTCACCGCCAACGTGGCCGTCTCCACCGCCAGCTCCCTGCTGCACGTGCCGTTCAGCACCGAAGGCGAGGACGGTCTCGCCGACGACGTGCGCAAGCACTTCGCCTTCGCCGTCCAGAAGCTCGACGAACTGCACGAAGTCGCCGTGCTCGCCGACGCTTCCGACGACGAGAAGAAGGCATCCGCCGAACTCGCAGCCAACCAGGCGCTGTTCGACGGCACCCGCGTCGCCGCCGATCCTGCGGTCGCCAAGCGAATCGCAAGCCTTACCGACGCCGACTTCGTACGTCAGCCGGCACGCGCCGAACGCCAGAAGGAGCAGCGTGAGGCGCTGAACCTGCCGCTGCTGCCCACCACCACCATCGGCTCCTTCCCGCAAACCAAGGAAGTGCGCGCCGAACGCGCCAAGCTGCGCAAGGGCGAGATCACCAAGGCCGAATACGACGAATTCATGAAGAACCAGATCGACGCCTGCATCAAGCATCAGGAGGAAATCGGCCTCGACGTGCTCGTCCACGGCGAATTCGAACGCAACGACATGGTCGAATACTTCGGCCAGAACCTCAACGGCTTCCTGTTCACCAAGAACGCGTGGGTGCAGTCCTACGGCACACGTTGCGTCAAGCCTCCGATCGTGTGGGGCGACGTATCCCGCGCCAACCCGATCACCGTGGAATGGAGCGCCTACGCGCAGTCCCGCACCGATCATGTGATGAAGGGCATGCTCACCGGTCCGGTCACCATCCTCAATTGGTCCTGGCCGCGCGAGGACATCACCCACGAGCAGCAGACCCAGCAGCTCGCGCTCGCCATCCGCGACGAAGTGCTCGATTTGGAGAAGGCCGGCATCAAGGTCATCCAGATCGACGAGGCCGCACTGCGCGAGAAGCTGCCGCTGAGGAAGACCGACTGGCACAAGAAGTACCTCGACTGGGCCATTCCGGCGTTCCGTCTGGTGCATTCCGCCGTCAAGCCGACCACGCAGATCCACACGCACATGTGCTATTCGGAGTTCAACGACATCATCAAGGACATCGACGCGATGGACGCCGACGTGATCTCCTTCGAAGCCTCCCGTGGCGACCTTGTGGTGCTCGACGCCATCCACGACGCCAACTTCGAAACCGAAGCCGGCCCGGGCGTGTACGACATCCACTCTCCGCGCATTCCGTCCGAACAGGAGATCGAGGACCGCATCTACGAGATCCTGAAGAAGATGGACGTCGAAAAGGTGTGGATCAACCCGGACTGCGGCCTGAAGACCCGTGGCAACGCCGAAACCTGGCCGAGCCTGGAGAACCTCGTCGCAGCGGCCAAGGCCGTGCGCGCCAAACTCGCCAAGTAAGGCCGGCATAGGCATAAACAGGCAAGATTTCCAAGGAATCACATGCATTCGCCAATCTTCTCGCTGGAGGTGTTCCCTCCCAAGCGCACCAGCCCTGTAGGTACCATCTACGATACGTTGGATGGCCTGCAGGGGCTGGACCCCGACTTCATCTCCGTCACCTACGGCACCGGCAAATCGTCCGACCGCACGTTGACCGCACGCATCGCGCATACGGTGAACGAATACGGCATTCCGGCCGTGGCGCACCTGACCGCGCAATACCTTGACAAAGACGACGTGGATGAGGCGCTCGACCTGTTCGACCAGGCCAAAGTCTCCGGTGTGCTCGCTTTGCGAGGCGACCGTGTGGAAGGAGCCGAACCGGCGGGAGTGTTCGACCATGCGAGCGATCTGGCGGCCTACATCCGCGAGAAGCGTCCGGATCTCAAGATCTACGGCGCCTGCTATCCGGAAAAGCACCCGCAGGCGGCCACGCTTGAGGAGGATGTCGACAATCTCAAGAAGAAGGTCGACGCGGGCGTAAGCCACCTCATCTCCCAGCTGTTCTACGACAACGAGGATTTCCTTCGATTCGTGGACAAGGCTCGTGCCGCCGGCATCGACGTTCCGATCGAAGCCGGCATCATGCCGGTGATGAACGCGAAGTCGGTGCTGCGCATGTCGAAGATGTGCGGATCGCGTGTTCCTGAAAAACTTGCCGTCCTGCTTGACAAGTGGGGGAGCGACACCGCGCTGCTTAAAGAGGCGGGTATCGCCTACGCGTCCGAACAGATCTGCGACTTGGCGGCACGCGGCGTCGAGGGCGTGCACCTGTACACGATGAACCATCCATGCGTCAGCCGGCGCATCTGGTCCAACGTCAAACCATTCTTCGTCTGATTCCGGACGATGCAACAAACACGAAAGGGATGATTTCCGGCAACTGTCGGAAACCGTCCCTTTCGCCATACTTACGGATATGAACGATTACTATGGGAACCATGGCTTCTTCTACGCATCAGTTTGAGGTGCTCGATCTGATTCGGGCGGGATTGCAGGATCTGGACACGGCACGCACGCTGCTTGACGAGTTGCGCGCCGACGGCATCGACGACGACCGGCTATGCCTGCTGATGAAAACATTGGAACAGACCTGCGAGCCCGACATCGCGCTACGCAACCTCGTCGACATCATCAAAGCGTTGCAAAGCCAAGGCCGCGACTTCCACCAGGTCATCACCGACGACGCCGGACTCGTACGACTCGTCACCGTGCTCGGCGTGTCCGACGGAATGGGCAAGCTCATGCGCTTCCGTCCCGAACTCGTCATGGCCGCAGCCAGCGACTCATGCGAAAGCCATCTGTACAACCACGCGCAACGCCGCGCGCATGTCCTCGAAGCGGTCGGTGCCGACCCGGCCGACAATCGCATGCCAAAAGCCACGAAACCACTCGCCGAAGCGGCGACCGCGCTACGGCAGACCTACAGAAAACAGCTCGCCGCCATCATGGCGCAGGACGCCACCGCGGACGACCCAATCGAAATACAACCGAGAATCAGCCAGGAACTGTCCGATCTTGCCGACGCGGCCCTGGAAGGCGCGCTCGCCATCGCCCGCAACGAAGTGGACGGCAGCGAACACGTGCGCTTCGCCATCATCGGCATGGGCAAGCTCGGCGCACGCGAACTCAACTACGTATCCGACGTGGACCTCATCTACGTGGTGGAACCGGCGGACGCGGACACCAACGGCATGACCCTCAACCGTGTCGGCACCAAAATGGCCACCACCCTGCAGCGCGTATGCCAATCCGTCATCATGGGCGTCGCCGAACCTACATTGTGGCAGATCGATGGCGGACTGCGCCCCGAAGGCAAGGACGGCCCGCTCGTACGCAAACTCGAATCGCACGAAGCCTACTACGAACAGTGGGCGGAAAACTGGGAATTCCAAGCCCTGCTCAAGGCCCGCCCCGTGGCCGGTGACCCCGACCTCGGCCAAGCGTACATGGACATGACCCGACCGTTCGTATGGACCGCCTCCAAACGCGACAACTTCGTCTACGACTGCCAGCAGATGCGCAAACGAGTCGAAGACCTCATCCCCGCGCCCCTGAAGGACCGTGAAATCAAACTCGGCCGCGGAGGCCTACGAGACGTGGAATTCACCGTGCAGATGCTCCAACTCGTCCACGGCCGCGCCGACGAGACCCTGCGCACCAGCTCCACCCTCGAATCGCTGCAACGCCTCGCCGAAGGCGGATACGTCTCACGCAGACAAGCCAAGAAGCTCTCCTGGGACTACCGCTTCGAACGCGTCATGGAACACCGCCAGCAAATGTGGGCGCTCAAACGCACCCACCTGTTCCCGGACCTCGGCAAAGCCAGTCTCGGCGGCATCGAACGCAAACGCGACACCAACGACGACGAACTCAACCACAACCTCGAACTGCGCAGACTCGCCCGGGCCTTCCACATGCACCCCGAGGAACTCGTCGACAAATACGACGAAACCCGACGTGAAGTGCGCCACCTGCACATGGACATCTACTACCGGCCCATGCTGCCCATCAACGCCGGCCTCGACGACGAACAAGTGGAACTGTCCGCCAACGCCATGCAGGAACGCTTCGCCTCCATCGGATTCGCCGACCCCGCCGCCGCCATGCGCCACGTCACCGCACTGACCGCCGGCATCTCCCGTGCCGCGAAAATCAACCGCATCCTCCTGCCCGCCGCCCTCCAATGGCTCGGCGAAGGGCAGAACCCCGACATGGGACTGCTCAACTGGCGCAAACTCGAAGAACACTTTGGCACGGACAGCGAATACCTCGGCTTCCTGCGCGACTCGCCGTCCGCCGCGCAACGCCTGTGCCACGTCCTGTCCAATTCACGGTTCCTGGGCGACGCGCTCAACAAATCCGTCGAATCCGTCACCTGGCTCGGCAGCGACAACGACCTGCAGCCACGTTCGCGCGAAAGCCTCGACGTGCAGACACACGCCTCCCTCGAACGCAACGTAGGCAGCATCAACGACTTCGCCAACTCCATCCGCGCCATGCGACGCCACGAAATCGAACGCATCGGACTAGGGTGGATGAGCGGCGTCATCGACGACAAGGCGTCGCTCGCAGGTATGACCGACGTATACGACACGGCCATCGACGCATCGCTCACCTGGGCCATCCGCCACCAAACGCAGGAAATGGGACTCGACGAAGCGCCGGCGGCAATCGCCGTCATCGGCATGGGACGCTACGGCGGCAGGGAAGTGAACTTCAGCTCCGACGCCGACGTCATCATCATCTACCGGCCGTCCGATAACGCCGACGACAACCAAGCCAACCTCTTCGCACGCAAAGTGCAGGAAGACCTCCGCGCCATCCTGCAAGGACCGACCACGCTCGAACCCAAAATCGAACTCGACATGGACCTGCGGCCCGAAGGCAAAAACGGACCCCTCGTGCGCTCCTACGCGTCCTGCGAGGAATACTACCGTTCCTGGGCGAGCACATGGGAGCACCAGGCGCTCCTGCGTGCGCGTTACGCGGCAGGCGACGCGGCGCTCGCCGAGGATTTCCTGATGAACGTCGCCGACCCGCTGCGCTATCCGAAGATCGATTTGACGGAGGCGCAGGTCGCCGAAATACGCAAGCTCAAGGCGCGTATGGAAGCCGAGCGATTGCCGCGCGGCGTGCGTAGGGACCGTCACCTGAAGCTGGGCAAAGGTGGTCTGTCCGACGTGGAATGGACGATTCAGCTGCTGCAGTTGCAGCATGCCGGCGACAACGCGAACCTGCGAGTCAACGGCACGATGCAGGCGTTGGACGAGTTGGAGCGGCGCAAGCTGGTTTCCGCCGGCGACGCCGTCGTATTGCGACGCGCATGGTGGATGTGCACGGCCGCGCGCAACGGCAGCTACCTGTGGAGCGGGCGCGTCAACCAGGCGGATATCCTGCCGGATGACACGTATTCGCTGGGAGGACTCGCCGTCTATCTCGGATACGACGCGAATCGCGGACAGCATTTCGAAAACGATCTGCTTGCCGTAATGCGCAAGGCGCGCGACGTGACGGAACGTCTGTTCTACGGCCTTTCATGAAACGATTCGAGCGGGCGCTCGGTGAACACGCGGTGAACGCTCCGGGTCAGTGTTTCGGGCTATAGTTGGCTAGGTCACTTTCAGTGGCCACCTTCAACCACAAGTTGCATGAAAGGTGAGCCGTTGTCCTCAGTACTCGAACCGGCGGTCGAAACGCCGATGGTCGGAAAAAGCGTCATCACTCTCGATGATCTTTCCATTCGTCAGATTCAGGAAATGCTGCACAAAGCGCAGTACATCGATTCCCATCGTAAAGAAGTGGCACACACCTGCGAAGGCAGGGTGCTTGCCACTTTGTTTTATGAGCCGAGCACGCGCACGCGTCTGAGTTTCGAAACCGCCATGCTGCGCCTCGGCGGCAAGGTGATCGGTTTCGCCGGCGCCCAGCTCGCCTCCGTCACCAAGGGCGAGACGATCGCCGACACGTTGAAGACCGTCTCCAACTACGTGGATGTCGTCGCCATCCGTCATCCGAAGGAAGGAGCGGCGCTCGTTGCCTCCCGTGCCGCATCCGTGCCGGTCATCAACGCCGGCGATGGCGGACACATGCATCCGACGCAGACCCTGGCCGATCTGGCCACCCTGCAGTCCCGCTTCGGCCGCGTCACCAACCTCACCGTCGGCCTGTGCGGAGACCTTACCTTCGGCCGCACCGTGCACTCCCTGATCGAGACGCTGTGCCGCTTCGGCAACGTCAACTTCGTGCTCATCAGTCCGGACGAGCTCAAGACCCCGCAGTACGTGCTTGACCGCATCAACGCCACCGAATCCTGCTCCTACACCGAAGTCAAGGATCTGGTCTCCGTCATCGGCGACCTTGACGTGCTGTACATGACCCGCGTGCAGAAAGAACGTTTCTTCAACGAGGACGATTATCTGCGTCTGCGCGACACCTACATCCTCGACGAAGCCAAGATGGCGTACGCCAAGAAGGACATGGCCGTGCTGCACCCGCTGCCGCGCGTCAACGAAATCGCCGTGGAAGTTGACGACGATCCGCGTGCAGCCTACTTCGAACAGGTCAAGAACGGTATGCTCATGCGCATGGCATTGGAAAGCTCGGTGGTCGGTGACGAACTGCCGGGATACGAACCGCTCGCAGCCAAGGAGGTTGAAGCCTGATGGAAGTCACCAGCATTCAGAACGGCATCATCATCGATCACGTGCCCGCCGGAACCGCGCTCAAGGTACTTGAGTATCTGAAGATCGACCCGTCCAAAACCAAGCTCGCGTTGATCATGAACGCCGACAGCCACATGTACGGCACGAAGGACATCATCAAAATCGAGGATGAGACCGAATCCATCGACCTCGACGTGCTCGGCCTCGTGGCGCGCACCGCGACCGTCGGCATCGTCCGCGGCGGCAAAATCGTCGAAAAGAAGAAGCCGACCCTGCCGGAACATGTCGTCAACATCATCAAATGCGTGAACCCGCGCTGCGTCACCACCACCGAGCCTGCGGTGCAGATGTTCCATCTGGTGCATTCCGACCGTCAGGAATACCGTTGCGACTACTGCGACGAGGAAGCGAAGTTCTGAAATCATGACCCTCACCCTTCACGACATCAAGGTCTGGAACACCGGCGAAGTCATTGACCTCGTCGTCCCCTCCGACACGGACGCGTCCGTGGACGCCTCGGCGATGACCATCGCCCCCGGATTCGAAGACCCGCACGTGCATTTCCGCGATCCCGGACAGACCTACAAGGAGTCCATGATCTCCGGCTGCGCGGCGGCGGCATCCGGCGGATACACGAACGTGCTCATCATGCCAAACACCGTGCCGGCCATGGATGGCGTGAAGGTGGAGGCCGGCCAGCCGGGCGCCTCCGAAGTGCTCGACGCCGAATACGACACGGTCATCGATTACCTGCAGCATTACGAGGCCGCGCATGGCGTGAAACTGCCGGTGCGCTACGACCTATGCGTATGCGCCTCAAAGGGGCGTGCCGGCCATGAGGCCACCGAAGTGGCCGACTGGATCGGCTACCTGCCGGAACATGGCGACGAGCATAAGGACGCCTACCAGCTGGCGCATCCGGTGACCGCCATCAGCGATGACGGTTCCGCGGTGACCCCCAGCATTCTCGAACAGGTGTTCGAAAACGTCAAGGAGTCGGGACTGTACCTCATCGAGCATTGCGAACACCACGACACCGGCGCGGTCAATGACGGTCCGGTGTCCCGCAAGCTTGGCGTTCCAGGCATTCCGGAGGACACGGAACTCAAAATCGTCGAACGCGACATTGACATGTCCCGCAAAACCGGCGTGCACGTGCACTTCCAGCACGTCAGCACCGCGATCTCCTTCGACGCCATCCGCAAAGCCAAGGCCGAAGGACTTCCGATCACCTGCGAGACCGCGCCGCATTACATCGCATTGAACGACGAGGCGCTGCTTAAGTACGGCACTTTGGCCAAAATGAACCCGCCGCTGCGCTCCGAAGCGGACCGCCAGGCCACCATCGCAGCCGTCGCCGACGGCACGGTCGATTTGTTGGCCACCGACCATGCGCCCCACACCATGGAAGAGAAGGAACTCGGCTTCCTCGACGCGCCCAACGGCATCATCGGGCTGGAATGCGCATACGGCGTCTGCCACAAGGTACTTGTCGACGGCGGATTCATTGCCGACGAACGTCTCATCGAACTCATGTCCACCGGTCCGGCCGAACTCATGGGCCACGACAAAACGGACATCACGGCGGTACTCGACGACTACGCCGACGCCGTGCCGGGAGACGACGACACCAAGCGCGTGCTTGATCTGGGCCGCGTGCCCGAAAGCGACCAGGTGGATCTCGTGGTGCTGAACACCGGAGAGGAATGGACCGTCGACCCGGAGAAGTTCCACTCCTCGGCACGTAACACCCCATTCGGCGGATGGCAGGTCACCGGCCGGCCGCTCGCCACCATCATCGGCTCGAAGCTGGCCTTCAGCCGCATCGACAAGGAGGACTGATGGACCGTCTGATCGAAGCCATCGAAGACAAGCAGAATCCAAGCGTCGTGGGACTCGACCCCACCGAAGCGCTGGTGCCGAAGCAGGTCGTGGCCAGCTTCGCCGAGGAAATCGCCGAACAGGTGGAGGATCCGACGGAAGCGCCGGCAGCCCAACTGTCCGTCGCCTTCTTCGAATTCAACCGCGCCATCATCGACGCAGTAGCCGACATCGTCCCGGCCGTCAAACCGCAGATCGCCATGTATGAGGCGCTCGGACCAGCCGGCATCGACGCCTACAGCATGACCTGCGAATACGCCAAACAGCAGGGACTGTACGTCCTCGGCGACGTCAAGCGCGGCGACATCGGCTCCACTGCAGCCGCCTACGCCCACCATCTGAGCGGTGTGAACGCGGGGGAGCACGCTTTCGACCCGTGGCATGAGGACGCGGTCACCGTGAACCCCTACCTCGGCACCGACGGCATCACCCCGTTCGTCGAAGCCGCCACTGGTGCCGACAAGGACATCTTCGTGCTGGTACGCACCTCCAATCCATCCAGCAGCGAACTGCAGGAACTCGAACTCGCCTCAGGCGAGCGCGTGTACGAGCATGTCGCCGACCTCGTGGAAGGCTGGGGAGCCGAAACCATCGGCGCGAACGGGTATTCCCGTGTCGGCGCGGTGGTCGGAGCCACCCATCCCGAGGAAGGCAAGGCGTTGCGGGCGCGCATGCCGCACACGTTCTTCCTGGTCCCCGGTTACGGCGCGCAGGGCGGTACCGCCCAAGGCGTGGCCGGCATGTTCGACAAAGACGGCATGGGCGCGCTCGTCAATTCGTCGCGTGGCATCATCGGAGCCTGGAAGAAGTCTGGCAAATACAGCGAATCCATGAGCGCAGACGATGCGCTTGACTTGGTCGCCGAATCGGCGCGCGAGGCCGCGAAGGACATGCGCGACAATCTGCGCGCGGTACTGCCGTAAGCTACCAGAACAATCGAACGAAACACAGGAAAGGGAGTCATGACCGCCGCAGCAACGTTCATGCCGACCGTCGGCCAGGCGAGGGAAGCGGGATTCTTCCCCAGCAGGCACACGGTCGAAATCGTCGACAACCGCATGCTGGCCGATGGCGTGTACCGATTGACATTCCGCGACGAATTCATCGCGGGACATGCCAAGCCGGCGCAGTTCGTCGACGTGTATTCCAACAATCCGAGCAGACTGATGCCCCGCCCGTTCGGCGTGGCAGAAGTGGATGGCGATGAGGTGAGCCTTATCTTCGCCGTCGTCGGCAAAGGCACCGCCGAATTCTCCGAATTGCGTGCGGGCGACACCATTCGGGTGATGGGTCCTCTCGGCAACTCCTTCAACACCAAGGAGAACGCGAACTACGTGCTGGTGGCCGGCGGTCTCGGCGTGCCGCCGCTGGTGCGCGCCGCGCAGGCCATCGCCGAATCGGAGGGGTCGACGAGCACCGCGGTGTTCGGATACCGCAACGTGCGTTTCGGAGACGGATACGTCGGCCGGTACGCGGACAAGACATACAGCATCGACGAATCCGAAGGCAATGTCGTAACGCTCCTTGACCGTATTGAAAATGAACTGGTGAACGGCGAGCTGAAGCCGGTCATCCTCTCATGCGGGCCGTTGCCGATGATGAAGGCCGTCGCCGCATGGGCGGCGAAACGCGGCATCGAGGCACAGCTGAGCTTGGAACAGCGCATGGGCTGCGGATACGGCACATGCGTGCTGTGCACCGTCGACACCGCCGAAGGACGATTGAAGGTCTGCTCGGACGGACCTGTGTTCACCCGCGAACAATTGGGATGGGGGGAGTGAGCATGACCGCAGAACAACATGCGAACCTGTACGAACAGCACGAATGGAAGCATCCCACCCAGGTGGCTGGTATCCCGTGGAAGAATCCGGTGGCGACCGCTTCCGGCACGTTCCAATATGCTGCCGTGCGCTGGTTCTATGACGTGAGCCAGCTGGGCGCCGTCACCACCAAAGGCGTGTCTCCGGTGCCATGGGAAGGCAATCCTGGCATCCGTACTGCGGAAGGCCCCTCCAGCAACATCAACGCCGTCGGCCTGCAGAATCCCGGCGTGGACCATTACCTTGAGGACGATCTGCCGAAACTCAAGGCCATCAACGCCACCGTCATCGCCAACGTCGCCGGACACTGTGACGACGACTACGCAGAAGTCGTGTCCAAGCTCGACGATTCCCCGGCCGACATGCTGGAAATCAACGTGAGCTGTCCGAACGTGTCCGCAGGCGGCATGAGCGTCGGCACCGACCCGGTGGCTTTGAGCCGCCTCATCACCAGACTGCGCAAGCTCACCGACAAGAAGATGATCGTCAAACTCACCCCGAACGTCACCGACATCACCGTGCCGGCACGAGCCGCGGTGGAAAGCGGAGCCGACGCATTGAGCCTGATCAACACGCTGCTCGGCATGCGCATCAACATCCGCACCGGCGAGCCGGTCATCACGCACGTCACCGGCGGCGTGTCCGGCCCGGCCGTCCTGCCGGTCGGACTGGCCGCGGTATGGCGCGTGCGCGCCGCATTGCCAGAAATACCGATCATCGGCATCGGAGGCATCGACTCCGGCGAGACCGCGCTCGAATACCTGTATGCCGGCGCCAACGCCGTCGAAGTCGGCGCGGCCGCATTGTTCGAGCCGACCGCGCCGCTGCGCGTGGCCCGCGAACTCGACGATCTGCTCGACGAACGTCCCGAACTCGCCGACAAGCTCGCCAAAGGCGAGACCTGGCGCTGAAATTTCGTAATCGATCAATGTAAGGAGAACAAGCAAATGACCGCATCGCTCGACCATCGTTTCACCGAGTTCCTGCTGGAATCGCAGGCGTTGAAATTCGGCGAGTTCACATTGAAGTCCGGCCGCAAGTCGCCGTACTTCATCAACGCCGGCGCATTCAACGACGGACGCAAGATCGCCCGTCTCGGCGCGTTCTACGCCGAGAAGATTGTCGAGGAGATCGAGGCGGGCAACTTGCCCAAGGACGTCGACACCGTGTTCGGCCCTGCCTACAAGGGCATCCCGCTGGGCGTGTCCACCGCCATCGCGCTGACGTCCGCCCATGGCATGGAGGTCGGCTACACCTTCGACCGCAAGGAGAAGAAGGACCATGGCGACGGCGGCATGATGGTCGGCACGCAGCTTGCGGACGGCATGAAGGTCCTGCTCGTCGACGACGTGATGACCGCCGGCACCGCTGTGCGCGAGGTCATCCCGAAGCTCAAGGCCGAGGCGAACGTCGAGGTCATCGGCCTGGTGCTGAGCGTGGACCGCATGGAGAAGACCAAGGATTCCGACACGTCCGCGGTGAAGGCCGTTGAAGCCGAATTCGGCTTCCCGGTGTTCGCCATCGCCAACGTGAAGGAGATCTTCGAAGCCGGCCAGCGCATCCAGAACGCCGACGGCGCCCCGTACGTCACACCGGAGATCAAGGCCGCCGCCGACGCGTACCTGGAACAGTACGGCGCCTGACTGCGGCGTTCGCGCTGAACCGCGCTCATCGGCTGTTATAATTTCGGATATGACAGAAAGGCACTGTGCTGCTTTCGGGCAGTACAGTGCCTTTTCGTTGTGGTTCCTCTGTTCCGGGGTCAGTCGATGAGCGTGTAGCCGTGGCTGGCGACCACCGACTTGAGCTTCTCCAAGTACGTTTCGGCGGCCTTGGACAGCTTCGCGCGCTCATTGGTGATCCATCCGACAAGCATCGTCTCATCGGTGTCGAGCGGCACGGTGACGATCTTCTCGTTGTTGAGATCGCCGTTGTCGATGCCGGTGCACACCGTGTAGCCGTTCAGGCCGATGATGAAGTTCAGAATCGTGGCGCGGTCGGTCACGTTGATCTGCTTGGGGGAGTACTCCGGCCAGACGGCCTCCTCCGCGAAGAAGAAGCTGCCTTCCTCGCCCTGCTCGTATTGGATGAACGGGAACGGCTTCAGATCGTCCATGGTGACCTTCTTCTTGCCGGCCAGCGGATTGTCGCGCGAGATGAACACGTGCAACGGCGCGCGGAACAGCGGATGGAACTCGAGATGCTTCTCGCGCAGCAGCTTGCCGATCACGTCCTTGTTGAAGTCGGACAGGTAGATGATGCCGATCTCCGAAAGCATGTTCGCCACCTGGTTGATGATGTCCTTCGTGCGGGTCTCGCGGATGGTGAACTCGTATTCGTCGGACTTGGTGGACTCGATCATCTCCACGAACGCCTCCACGGCGAACATGTAATGCTGCGTGGACACGGAGCACAGCTGTTTGCGGGGTTTCGCGTTCTTGTACCGTTCCTCCAGCAGCGACGCCTGATCGAGGACCTGACGCGCGTAGGTGAGGAATTCCGCGCCGTCCACGGTCAACGCGATGCCTTGGGAGGAACGGGTGAAGATCTCGATGCCGAGCTCGTTCTCAAGCTCCTTCACCGAGGAGCTCAACGCGGGCTGGGATACGTACAGCTCGTGCGAGGCCTCGTTCATGGAGCCGCATTCCACTATTTTGACGATGTATTTCAGCTGAAGGAGGGTCATAACGCCCATTTATACCAGCGTCGCTTTACGAAACGACGATTTATAGCGCTTCGTTTTGCATAGTGGACACGCGGTCGGTGGATGTGCGGCCTACAGCGGACGATGATATGGGCGCATGGCCGAGGCCCGTTCCGCGGGACGCAGGCGCACGTCCGCCGCGCTCACACGCGCACGCCCAAGGATTCCAGGTCCCTGCGCGCCTGGTCGGCGTCGACGAAACGGAAGGCGTGCATGCCGGCCGATCGCGCCCCGGCGACGTTCTTCGCGGTGTCGTCGAGGAACACGCTGCTCTCGGGGCTTAGGCCGAAACGGCTCATCGCCAGTTCGTAGATGTCGGCGTTCGGCTTGTGCATCTTCTCCACGCCGGAGACGACGGTGCCCTGCAGCAGTTCGGCAAGCTGCGGGAACTTCTCGAATGCGAAATGGAACGTCTCATGGGACCAATTCGTCAATCCCCACACGCCATAGCCGGCCGCCTTCAGATCGCGCAGCAGCCGCTCCATGCCGGGCAGCATGCGTGGCAGCGCGTCGTCGTAATGCGCGATGTAATAACGGAAGATCCCGGCGACGCGTTCTCCCTGCTCGGCCACCACATCGGGCCATATCGAATCGAAGTCCTCCCCGGCGTCCATACGGTCCTCGTATCCGAAGAAGCCGCAGGGGTCGTCGTCGGCGCAGATGCGGTCGACGGTCGCGTCGTCGAATCTGCCTTCAAGGCATGCCCGTGTCCGCCAATCCAGCAACACTCCGCAGAAATCGAAAACGACGTCGGTGATGGTCGGAACTGCAACGGTCATCGGGAAACCCTTCTTGTAGCGTGCGTCTGTCTTCCGCCAGTGTACCGTACCCATGTTCGTGAAGGACGTTTTCGTCTTCGCGTGTGGCGTTTCCTGAAAGTCATTGGGGCGGAAAGGCTCGCTTGGGTTTTGAAAAAGGCTAATCTAGACGTTTTCGGCGATTGTGATGATTGTCATGCCGACCATTTCGAACATACAATCAATCCGAAATTAAATCAACATGTTGTCTGAATAGACGGGTGTCCTAGTGGAAAGCATTAGGAAGGGGCCGACGATGGCATATATCGAAATGGTGCACAGCTTCAAGCGCTACCATATGGGCGACATCACAATCACCGCCAACAACGATGTGAGTTTCGGCATCGAACGCGGCGAGCTTGCGATCATTCTGGGATCATCCGGAGCCGGCAAATCGACGGTGCTCAACATCCTGGGCGGCATGGACACGAATTCCGAAGGCAAGGTCATCATCGACGGCGTCGACATCTCGGACTTCAACGCGAAGCAACTGACCGATTACCGGCGCAACAACATCGGATTCGTATTCCAGTTCTACAATCTGGTGGCCAACCTCACCGCCAAGGAGAACGTGGAACTCGCCTCCGAACTCGTCAAGAACGCGGCCGATCCAGTGCAGACGCTGGTCGATGTGGGACTTGGCGACCGCATCGACAATTTCCCCGCGCAGCTTTCCGGCGGCGAGCAGCAGCGCGTGGCCATCGCGAGAGCCGTGGCGAAGAACCCGAAGATCCTGCTATGCGACGAACCGACCGGCGCGCTCGACTACCATACCGGCAAGCAGGTGCTCCGCATCCTGCAGGACATGAGCCGCAAACGCGGGGCGACGGTGGTGATCGTGACGCACAACTCCGCGATCGCCCCCATCGCGGACAGGGTGATCCGCATGCACGACGCCCGCGTCAAATCAATCGAAACCAACGAGCATCCGATGGACATCGAGGAGCTGGAATGGTGAAACGCATGCTGTGGAAGGACATCCGGCAAACACTGTCCAAGTCGAAAGGCCGGGTCGTGTCCATCGTATGCCTCATGGCGCTTGGCTCATTCGCGCTGGTGGGACTGAAGGTCACCGGGCCGGACATGCAGGCGACCGCCGCCGACTTCTACGGGCGTAACAACCTCGCCGACATCACCGTGGTCTCCAACTACGGCATCTCCAAAGACGACGAGAGGATCATCGGCAAGGCCGACGGCATCAAGGAAGTCGAATACGGGTACTTCAAGGACGTGGTCATCTCCGGCACCGACAGGAGCATGCGCATCTATTCCAAACCCGATGCCGTCTCCACCTATGATCTGACGGAAGGACGACTGCCGAAGCGGACCGGCGAAATCGCGTTGGACATGAAAGAACGCGACAGATTCGCCGTCGGCAGCACCTTGAACGTCACCGAGAAAACGGACATCGCAGGCGGCACCGTGCTACGCCACCACAAATTCACCGTCGTCGGTTTCGTCCGGGCCAGCGAGACTCTGTCCTGCCTCAACATGGGACAATCCACGGCCGGCGGCGGCGAGCTCAAAGGCTATGCCGTGGCCGTTCCGGGAGAGTTCGATTCCGACGTGAAGATGATCGCCCGGGCGAACTACGAAGACACCGAGGGATTGGACTACTGGAGCGCCGAATACCGCGATGCCGTGCAGAAGCATAAGGATCAGCTCGTGACGTTGCTCGCGAACCAGCCAAAAGCCCGCGAAGCGACGATACGCAGCCAACAGCGCAAGAAAATCGACGAGGCCAAGGACAAAGTCAAAACATCCAAACAGCAGCTTGCCGACGCGCAACGGCAGCTGGACGATGCCAAACAGCAGATCGACAACGCCAAGGACCAGTTGAGCGAAGGCAGCGCCGAGGCAGTGGAGGAAGGGTCGGTGGCCGCGGCCCAGCTGGCCACGGCGCAAGCGCAACTGGCCTCGGCCAACGCGTCGGTCGCCTCCGGACAGACGCAACTGCAGGCGGCACAGACGCAACTGGCTCAAGGACAGAACCAGCTCTCCGATTCATGGAACCAGCTGGCGAACGGCAAAACGCAGCTGGACGCGGCGCGAGAACAACTCGAAACAAGCAAAACCGTGCTCGACAAAGTCGGCGCGACGCTCGGCAAATGGGAACAGACCGGCATCACCGGCAAACTCTACGAACAAATACGCGGCAAATACGACATGGCGATCAACCAGTACAACGAAGCCTGCGCCGAATACAACAGACAGCTGAACGCCTACAATGCGGGACTGCAACAATACCAGAACGCCGTAGCGCGGCTCGACCAAGGTTCGCAGGCGTATCGGAGCAATGCGGACAATCTCGCACAGGCATCCAAACAGATAGCCGAAAAACAAAACGAGCTCGGCAAAGCGGTGTCGCAGGCCGGCAAGCAAGTCGCAGACGGCGTCACGCAGCTTATCCAAGGCCAGAGGGACATCGACAAGGCCGAAACGGAATACCAGAGCAAACTCGCCGAATTCAACGCGCAGAAGCCCGAAGCCGAACGCAAGATATCCGAAGCCGAACGGCAGATAACCCTCGCCGAGGAGAAGATCGACAATCTCACCGTCCCGGCCTATTCCGTCAGCGGCCGCCGCGAAGGCCTGACCTCGCAAGGCTACCGCGTGTACATGGTCATCGAAGGCATCGTGGCGAAACTGGCGGACATCTTCCCGATCTTCCTCTACTTCGTCGCGGCGCTCGTCACCTTCAGCACCATGGGACGCATGGTGGACGAGGAACGCACCAATTCCGGAACGTTGAAGGCGCTCGGCTACGGCAACGCGGATGTGATGCTCAAATTCACCGTATACGGATTCGCCGCATCCACCCTGGGCACATGCATCGGCGTGCTCGCCGGCCACACGCTGCTGCCGCTTATCGTCGCCCACGCATACAGCGCGGGATTCACCATGCCGGACATCATGCTCAAATTCCACCCCTGGATCACCATGGCCGCATTCGCACTTGCATGGATAAGCGCCGTCGTGCCGGCATGGCTGGCCGCGTCCAAGGAACTGCGCGAAAAACCGGCGAGCCTACTGCTGCCCAAGCCGCCGGCCAAAGGCTCGAAAATTCTTTTGGAACATTTCCCACCACTATGGAACCGTCTGAATTTCACACACAAAGTGACCGCCCGTAACATCTTCCGATACAAAACACGCATGTTCATGACGATCTTCGGCGTATGCGGAGCGGTATCCCTGCTGACGGCCGGCCTCGCCGTCCAATCCTCGATCGGACAGATAGGAAACCGACAGTTCGAGGAACTCATCCACTACGACCTGATCGTCGCCGAGGAATCCGACACCAACAGCGCGCAACGCGAGGAAATCGCCACGACGCTGAAGGGTAAAACCGTCCAATCCTCGACAGCGGTGCGCTACGAGGAACTGTCGAAAACCGCAGGCAAGGAGAACGATAAGCAGTCGATCACCCTGCTGGCCACCGACGACGCATACAACTTCAACGAATACCTGACATTACGCGACCGCAAAACACACCAACCACAGATACTGGTCAACAATGGCGCGGTAATCTCCGAACGGCTCGCCGAAATGCTCAACGTCTCGGTCGGCGACACCTTCACGGTAAACGACGAAAACGGCGCGCAACGCACCATCAAAGTCGCCGGCATCAGCGAAATGTACATCGGCCATTTCATATTCATGAACGCGCAATGCTACGAACACGTGTTCGGCGACCAGTACAGCACAAACGCATACATGGTCAGACTGAAAGACCACAGCAACGCCAACACGGAACGCCAAGGCGCCAAATTCATGAAACTGGCCGCCGTGCGCGGCGTCGTGCAGAACACGACGCAGAAGAACATGGTGTCCACAATCGTGGGATCGCTCAACCAGATCATGGAAGTGCTGATTCTCGTGGCCGTGCTGCTGGCCGTGGTGATCCTCTACAACCTGACCAACCTCAACGTGTCGGAACGCATACGCGAGCTATCCACGATCAAAGTGCTCGGCTTCCACACCAGCGAGACCACGATGTACATCTACCGCGAAACGATCCTGCTGTCACTGCTGGGCATACTCGCCGGATACGGCTTCGGAGAATGGCTGCACCGATACATCATCACCGAAGTGCCACCCGACGAAGTCATGTTCGACCCCGCCATCAGCTGGATCGCATTGGCGGCCCCGGCCATCGTCGTGGCCGTGGTACTAGCCGTGCTCGGCTGGATCGTATACCGCCAGCTCGAAACGGTGGACATGCTCGAAGCATTGAAATCAGTGGAATGACCCTCCACGAAACGGTCAGCGGAGCAGCTCGCCAAAAGCCCGGGGAACAGCCGCGACGACATCACCGGCAACAATCGGATGCCCGATCGCGCTCGCCGGAGTCTTGCCCGCATGCCCATACAGATGCGGACGATGCCATCCGCGCTGCTCCGACCCGCTGGCCATCGCGCCGGCAAGCCCATGCATATACGCGGCGGCCGCGGCGACCTCCGGAACCAAAGCCGGATCGTCGGACAGCATGTCGTCCTGCTGCGCCAGCAACGCGCCCAACACGCCGGCCAACACATCGCCCGAACCGGCGGTGGCCATCCAGGCAGGCGCGCGCCCGGACAGGATGATCCGCGTGTTCCCATCTCCATCAGCTCCAACCACAATGGTGACCGCGCCCTTAAGCAGTACCGTGGCCCCCGTAAGCTCATGCGCGCGCAACGCCGCCCGCAATGGCCGGGCCTCCACCCACTGCCTGGAAACAACATCAGCCATATCGGCATCCAACCGATTCAGCAATGCGGCCAATTCGCCGGCATGCGGAGTGATAACGACCTGCGGCACAACATGGCACGGCAGCAAATCCAACGCGCCGGCATCAACCACAATGGGAGGCATGCCCTCCGCCCGCTCGTTCCGCGAGCCATCGCCATCCTCCAACGCGTAATGATCCAGCAGCGCGGCAATGGTCGCACGCTGCATGTCATCACCGGAAGCAACGTCACCCTCGGCGGGCACACCAGATCCAACCACCCACGACTGCACCCGGCCCTTGCCCAACACAGCCTCCGGCAACACGGACAATATCATATCCTGCGCACGCTGTGGCCCCAGATAACGCACCATGCCCACATTCGCGCACGCCGCGGCCCTCGCCGACAACACGGCAGCACCCGGATACCGCGCCGAACCAGTCACCAAACCAACCACTCCACGCGAATACTTGCCATCCGCAAGAGACGGAAGACGAACCGAATCCGCCACAAAATCGCCATCCGTCATCTCGGCAAACGGAACAGCATCATCGACATCGAAACCGAAATCGACCAACGTGATCCGTCCGCAAGCATACGAAGCCGGCGGCACCATCGCACACGGCTTCATCGCACCGAACGTCACCGTCACATCCGCAGGAATATACGGCCCCGGCAACGAACCATCATCAACACCCACACCCGACGGCGCATCGACGGCCACCACCAACGGCAAATCAGCGGAAGGGTCATTGTTCGGCAACGCAGGCTTGTCCGGCAACACGCCATCCATACCCAAAGACGAAGCCAACGTGCCAGCGACACCACGCAACGCGCCGGCCACGCCAATCCCCGTCATAGCATCAAGCACCACATGCGAACCCCGCGCACACTCGACCGCAGCCTGCAGCCGCTTACCAGCCTCACCCGCGGAAAAACCAGACGTGCACCCAGGAATATCAGCCGCCGGATCCAACACCAACACACGCCCACCCGCACGAACAAACGCCCTAAACGCATTCTCATGCAACGAACGGCCAACAGCAACCGCGGTAACCTGCGCACCCTCACGCGCCAACTCAGCCCCCGCATACAAGCCATCGCCACCATTGTCCCCAGCGCCAGCCAACACCGTGACCCGCGCATCCTCAACATCCAAATCCTCATCATCAAGCAACGACAACGTCACACGAGCCACCGCAGAAGCAGCCATACGCATCAACGGCACACCATCATCCAACAAAGGACGCTCCAACTGCCGGACAACATCGGCGGAATAGGAACTATACAACAACGTCTGCAAACGGTCGGCATCATCGGAGACATCCATGGAAAATCCTTCCCCTCGGCATGGAACCACAAACACCACTTTAGTCGTATATTAAAAACAACAAACAAAAACGGCATGGACGCCAAACAAGAAAACGGAGCGGAACATGGCATACATCGAAATGAAAAACAGCACCAAGCTCTACCACATGGGATCCACCACCATCACCGCCAACGACAACGTCTCCTTCACCATCGAACAAGGCGAACTCGCCATCATCCTCGGCGCATCCGGCGCAGGCAAATCAACAGTGCTCAACATCCTAGGAGGCATGGACACCAACACCTCAGGACAAGTAATCATCGACGGCAAAGACATCTCCAACTACACACCCAAACAACTCACCGCATACCGCCGCACCGACATCGGCTTCGTATTCCAGTTCTACAACCTCGTCGCCAACCTCACCGCACGCGAAAACGTGGAACTCGCCTCACAAATCGTTCCCGACGCACAAGACGCCCGACAGGCGCTCGCCGACGTAGGGCTTGCGGACCGCGTCGACAATTTTCCCGCGCAGTTGTCGGGCGGCGAGCAGCAGCGTGTGGCGATCGCTCGAGCGGTGGCGAAGAATCCGAAGATTCTGCTGTGTGACGAACCGACCGGCGCGCTTGACTACAACACCGGCAAGCAAGTGCTCCGCATTCTGCAGGACATGAGCCGCAAGAAGGGCGCGACAGTGGTGATCGTGACGCATAATTCTGCGATTGCGCCGATTGCGGACCGTGTAATTCGCATGCATGATGGACGTGTGTCATCGATTGAGGTCAACGAGCATCCGATGGATATCGAAGAGCTTGAATGGTGACGTTGCGACACGCTGTGATACGTATGATTTGCGTAAATGGCTGATTCGTGTAATATATGTGATTTGTGCACGGAAGTCAAGTCTTCCGGTGGGAACATTCCTGCGTAGCTCAGTTGGCAGAGCATCCGACTGTTAATCGGACGGTCACTGGTTCAAGCCCAGTCGCAGGAGCGCAGTTTCGGGTACACCGGAACATATTCCTGCGTAGCTCAGTTGGCAGAGCATTCGACTGTTAATCGGACGGTCACTGGTTCAAGCCCAGTCGCAGGAGCTTCTTAGCCCTTGGTTTTCCAAGGGCTTTTTTGTTTCCGTAAGAACTTTTCGCTGCTATTCCAACGAATCGAGCACGTCGTCAATGAGTGTGCGGTCGTGTGCCGCATCAGCCTTGAGTCGAGGGAAGCGACGTATGACGTTGTCGGGACTTGCGTTGGCCGCACGTGCCACATTCGATTTTGACTCGCCATGCGCCACGGCGATTTCCGCGAGCCGATCCACTAGCGAATCCGAAACCTGCCGTATTTGCTCGCCAACCCATAACTGGGACAATTCGGGTGAAAGCGTGTAATCGTCCTGCAGCTCGCTTGAAGCCTCCTGAATGGCGGCCCATAGCACCATGAATGGCTTGCGGTAGTAGGCGATGCGTTCCTCGGACGGCTCGCTCTCCAACTGCTGCAATGCCTTGCGTTGCGTAGTGTTGTCACTCATGCGTCCCATCGTATGCCACGTTCGGTGGCGTTTTGGCATGTCATGGCGCGACACGCCCGGCATCTGTGGATAAGTGTTGTTCTCCGACCACAAGGTCGTTCCAAGTCGACGGGCGGTCTTCGAACGTGCCATGATATCGATTCCCCGATAGAGACGCGGACCACAGGAGGCCTCATGAACAAATGGGAATACCGTCGTCGTGTTCGACACAATAAGATGTCCGATGACATTGACAAGCGCAACCGGCACCGGTGCGCCGCGGCGATGGCCGTATGCGTATTGGCGAATATCGCGTTCACGATATGCTGCGCGCAACCTACGGCGTCGGCATACGCGCAATCGGCTGATGACGTGGCGCATGAAGTCGCACAAGCGGCATGCCGCACATCAATGCAGTGGCCTTTGGAGCACGCGCAAGTAATCGGCGAATATGATGCGCCGGCTAAACAATGGTTGCCTGGGCATCGCGGTTTGGATTTGCGTGCACGGCCGCAAGACGCCATCATCGCGCCCGCGGATGGTGTGGTCGCCTTCAGTGGCAAAGTGGCGGGCAAATCCGTGGTAACGCTTCGCCACGGTGCGGAAACGGGAAGCCTGACGTCGACGTTTGAACCCGCGGTCACTACGCGACCGGTCGGGGCCGTCATCGCCAAGGGGGAGCGTTTCGCTCGTGTTGAAGGTGGCTCGGAACATTGCGCCGATGAATGCCTGCATTGGGGCCTCAAGAGCGGAGGACGTGATTATGCGGATCCGTCGGGCAGAGTGAGGTCGATGCGGGTTGAACTGAAACCGTTGTAACGGCCATATCCACGGGTGTTGTCGTTGTCCTGGGGTCGTGGCCTTAAAGAAAAAGTGCGGTATTCCGGCTATGATGCTGTCTGTACATTAGATTTCGAGGAGCGAGAAGCTTATGATCAAGGAATACACGCGCCCTTTGGAACAGGGAATTGACTCGGACAAAAACATCTTCTCAGTACTTGAGGAGCGTGTGGAACGCACTCCTGACGACAATCTTGTCGAATACAAGAACGCTCAGGGCGAATGGGCGGCGTTCACCGCTGCGGAGTTCAAAAACAAGGTCGTCGCCCTCGCCAAAGGACTTATCGCTCGTGGCGTAATGCCTGGAGATTCGGTATCCATTATCGCGCATACCTGCTGGCAGTGGACCGCGCTTGATGTGGCCATCATGTCCATCGGCGCCCTTACCGTTCCGGTCTATGAAACGAATTCGCCGGCGCAGGTGAAGATGATTTTCAATGATGCCAATGTCAAGATGGCGTTCGCTGAGGATGATTTCCAGCGCGACAAAATCGAATCCGTCCGTGATCAGTGCCCGGATCTTGGCGACGTGTACGTCATCGGACTTGGTGCAATTGACACGATCATCGAATACGGCCGCGCGGTCTCCGACGCCGAATTCCTTGAACGTGAACAAGCGGTCAAAGGCTCCGATCTAGCCACCATCGTATATACGTCGGGATCCACTGGCACCCCGAAGGGCGTTGAACTGACGCATGCCAATTTCGTGTTCATCACCTATTCCGGCGTCAACTCCATGCCGGACATCGCCATGAAACCGAATCGTCGACTGCTGCTGTTCCTGCCGCTCGCCCATGTATTCGCCCGATACATGCAGTTCTTCTGCTTTGCCGGAAACGTTTCACTCGGTCTGTCCAGCAATCTGAAGACCATTCTCGCCGATTTCAAGGCGTTCAAACCGACGTTCATCCTCGCCGTGCCGCGGATTTTCGAAAAGATCTACAATGCGGCCTCGCAGAAGGCCGGAGCCGGTTTCAAGGGACGTGTTTTCGCTGACGCCACCCAGACGGCATACGATTGGTCGCATGCTCAGCAGTCCGGTGGGAGCATTCCACTCGCGCTGAACGCAAAACATGCCCTGTACAACAAGCTGGTGTATTCGTCAATCATGGAAGTGTTCGGCGGCCACGTCGAGTATGCGGTCTCCGGCGGAGCGCCGCTTGATTCCTCTATCGCGCATTTCTTCAACGGTGTCGGTCTGTCGCTATTGGAAGGCTACGGCATGACCGAAACGTGCGCCCCCTCGAGCGTCAATCCGACCGAAGGCTACAAGATCGGCACCATCGGCTTGCCTCTGCAAGGCGTGACCATGGGGGTCGACGAAGAAGGGGAGCTGTGCATAAAGAGCCCTGCCGTATGCGCCGGATACCACAACAATCCTGACGTTACCAAGCAGCAAATTGTCGATGGATGGCTGCATACCGGTGATCTCGGCTCCATTGATGATGACGGCTTCGTTTCCATCGTCGGGCGTAAGAAGGATCTCATCATCACCGCAGGCGGCAAGAACGTCTCCCCATGCGAGATGGAAGCATCCATCATGACTTCGCCGGTGGTGAGCCAATGCGTCATGATCGGCGATCGCAAGCCATTCATCGCCGCAATCATCTCCCTTGATTTGGCGGAGACGAACCTATGGCTGGAATCCAAGGGAGCGGAACAGGCCGCTGATTTGGATGAAGCCTCGAAGAACCCCATTGTGCGTGCGGAAGTGGAGCGTGCCGTCAACAAAGCCAATGAGCTCGCCTCACGTGCCGAATCAATCCGCAAGTTCGAAATCGTTCCCGACGAGTTCACTGAGGAGAACGGTTTGGTCACGCCGAGCATGAAGGCCCGCAGGCAGGCAGTGGTTGAACATTACCGGACGTTGATCGACAAGGTCATCTACGTGCCGAGGAAGCCGGCGGCTCACGCCGAATGATGTTCGAAATATGGTGGGGGCCGGTGACATCCGAGTGATGCCATCGGCCCCCACCATATCCGGAAGAATCCCGGAAGAATCATAGGCCCGCATCCGCCAGCGAAATGTAGCCGGGTTCAATCAGCGTTTTCTTGAGATTGTCGGCGCTGATCGCCAATGTCTCCTCATGGATGGTCGTAATTTTCTTCCCCTCGACCGTTGCGGAACGGATGAAACCGAGTTTGGAAAGTTTGCCCGAAGTGTTCAGTCGCACGCATGTCTGCGCGATGTCATCGGCCAACGCCTTGCGGTTCTCCATGGCGGTCATCCATTGCTTGCCGTTGACGATGTTCGGCATGGAACTGATATAGGCCCCATAGCCGGTGATGATCGGCCATTTTGCGTTTCCCTTGTTATCGGAATCGCTGTCGTCATCCGATGACGACGTCTTCGCAGGGTCAGGCACTGCCTGCCGTTTCAGGTCTTTTTTGCCCGTGATGCTGTCCACGATGCCGGAGATTGAGATGGAAGGGTTGATATCGGCTGAGGAACCTGTGTAGCCGAGTTTGTCCAACTCGTCGGCGATGTTCTTCGCCACATAGTCGTTGCAGGAGATGACGCCATCAAGGTGGACAGGGTGCGAATCGTCCTTGTCCGCGTCGAGACGTTCGGCAAGCACCGATTTGATTTGTTCGGCTTTTGACGAATCGAATGCCACGGACCGCCAGTCATCCTTGGTGGTCGAAGCGGTGAGCGTCTCGGAAGGAGATGCCGCTTTGCCGTCCTTGAAATACGGTTCGAGCACTTTCCAGATGCCTTTGAACATGTTCTGGGCGAAGGACGTGTCCGTTTTGGCATCATGTCCGTCGGCCGCGTCGTAGGGGAGTAGTACCTCGATTTGCTTGGGGGCATCGGACGATGCCTTGTCGAGCTCGAGCTTGTTGACGAGCTCTTTGGCTTGCAGTTCTCCAATCTGCTCGGCCGTGGTCATCGGCACGTACACGTCCGGCGCATACCCTTGAAGCGTATTGGAGATCAGAACGACCTTCATTCCTTCATTCTGCGCAAGCTGCAACGCCGAAACCAGCCGTTGCGCTGATTGCGCATAATCCTGTTCGTCCTCATCCGACGCGTCGGAGTTCCACGTGATATCATGCCGTGCATAGTCGCCGTATTGCCTGTCGGATTCCGGCATCTCGGCGACAGGCGCCACCACCAAGGTGGTTTTGGCTTTCGTGGACGAATGCTCGGTTCCGTTGATGTGATTCACCACATAGTCTTGGACGCTTTGACTTTGTTTGTCGAGGTTCGAAGCGGTTTTCACGGTGATGTCGCCGCTTTTGACACCGGTCCGTTTCAACGAGGACACGATTTCGGGAACGAGTTTTTCCCATTTGCTCAATGGCGTCTGTTGAGAGATGGTGATGCTGTCTGTCGGAGCGAAAATCGCCACATTGCCGGCATCGGCTGTTGCGCTGGATTGTGATGACGGCTGTTGCTGCGATTGCGAATCACCGTTGGGCGAGCAGGCCCCCATGGCTGTTGCCATGCAGACCGATGCCAGCAGAGCGAGCAGACGTTTCGCCGGGATTGTGCGATGCAGAATCATGCCATGTCCTTTGCGGAAGAATAGACGTTCCTTATACTGACCATCGATTGTAATATCCGGACGTCAAAAAGCCCGTACGCGTGTGCGATTGCGCATACGGGCTTTCGACAGCTCAGATAGATCACTCTGCCAGAGCCTTTGCCAGATTCTCGTCGAGGGCGTTCATGAAACCCTCGGTATCGAGCCAAGGCTGGTCCGGTCCGATGAGCATGGCCAGATCCTTGGTCATCTGTCCGCCTTCGACGGTGGAGATGATGACTTTCTCCAAAGTTTCGGCGAAATGCTTGACTTCCGGAGTGTTGTCAAGGTCGGCGCGATGCTTCAGACCGCCGGTCCATGCGAAGATGGAGGCGATCGGATTGGTCGAGGTCTTTTCACCCTTCTGCCAACGGCGATAATGGCGGGTCACGGTGCCGTGCGCGGCTTCGGCTTCGACGGTCTGCCCGTCGGGAGTCATCAGCACGGAGGTCATTAGGCCAAGGGAGCCGAATCCCTGTGCGACGGAATCCGACTGCACGTCGCCATCGTAGTTCTTGCAAGCCCAGATATAGCCGCCATGCCACTTGAGGGAGCTTGCCACCATGTCATCAATGAGTCGGTGCTCGTAGGTCAGGCCAGCCGCCTCGTACTTGTCCTTGTATTCGTTTTCGAACACCTCGGCGAACGTATCCTTGAACTGGCCGTCGTACGCCTTGAGAATCGTGTTCTTGGTGGACAGGTACACCGGATAGCCGCGCATCAGACCATAGTTGAAGCAGGCGCGTGCGAAACCTCGGATGGAATCGTTCACGTTGTATTGCACCTGGGCAACTCCGCCGTCAGGGCCATAATTGTAAACGACGTGCTCAATCGGCTCGGAGCCGTCTTCCGGAGTGAAGGTTACGGTGAGGGTGCCGGCTCCCGGAACCTTGAAATCAGTGGCTTTGTACTGGTCTCCGAAGGCGTGACGTGCCACGACGATCGGCTTGGTCCATCCCGGGACCAGGCGAGGCACATTGCTCATGACGATCGGCTCGCGGAAGATGGTGCCGCCGAGAATGTTGCGGATGGTGCCATTGGGGGACTTCCACATCTTCTTGAGGCCGAACTCCTTGACGCGCGCCTCGTCCGGGGTGATGGTGGCGCATTTGACGCCGACATGTTCGCGCTGGATGGCCTTCGCCGCGTCGACGGTCACCTGATCGTCGGTGGCGTCGCGGTTTTCGATGCCCAGATCGTAATAATCCAAATCCACGTCGAGGTACGGCAGGATCAGACGGTTCTTGATGTCTTTCCAGATGACACGGGTCATCTCGTCGCCGTCGAGTTCGACGACTTTGCCTTCGACCTTGATTTTGGCCATGGTTTGTCCTCCCTGTCGGAATTGAAGGTGATGGGTTCCGTCTTATTACATGTGTGTTAATTCCGTATGGAAATGTCCAAAACCGTGGGGACACGCGCGAAGGCACTGTCATAGCTGAGCATTAGCCTTGAAACCATGTCTCAGGAAATTGAAATCGGTTTGGGCAAGAAGGGCCGTCTGGCCTATTCGCTGGACGATGTCTCCATCGTTCCCTCCCGTCGTACCCGTGATCCTCAGGATGTGTCCACCTCTTGGCAGGTCGACGCCTATGAATTCGACGTGCCGGTCATCGGCGCCCCGATGGATTCCGTGACCAGCCCGGCCACGGCCATCGCCATGGGCAAGATGGGCGCGCTTGGCGTGCTTGACCTAGAAGGATTGTGGACCCGCTATGACGATCCCCAGCCGCTGCTGGACGAAATCGCGCAGCTGTCTGCGGACAAGGCCACCGAACGCATCCAGCAGATTTACGCTGAGCCGATCAAGCCGGAACTCATCGTCGAACGTCTGCATGAGATTCGTGATGCCGGCGTCACCGTAGCCGGCGCGCTGTCTCCGCAGCGTACGCAGGATTATTATTCCACCGTGCTTGAGGCCGGTGTCGATCTGTTTGTCATTCGTGGCACCGTGGTGTCGGCGGAGCATGTCTCCAAGGACCATGAGCCCCTGAACCTTAAGAAATTCATCTATGACCTGGATGTCCCCGTCATTGTTGGCGGCGCGGCCAACTACACGGCTGCATTGCATTTGATGCGCACGGGAGCCGCTGGCGTGCTTGTCGGCTTCGGTGGCGGTGCGGTATCCGCCAACCGCAACACGATTGGAGTGCACGCGCCGATGGCCACAGCCATCGCCGATGTCGCCGAGGCCCGCCGCGATTACATGGACGAATCGGGCGGACGCTATGTGCAGGTGATTGCCGACGGCGGTATGGGTGATTCCGGCAGCTTCGTCAAGGCATTCGCGCTGGGCGCCGATGCGGTGATGCTGGGCTCGCCTCTGGCACGCGCCTCCGAGGCTCCTGGCAAAGGCATGCATTGGGGCGCCGAGGCCCGCCACCAGACGTTGCCGCGCGGATTCCGCACTAACGTGGGCACCGTAGGTTCCTTGCAGGAGGTCATGTTCGGCCCGAGCCATAACGCCGACGGAACCACCAATTTTGTTGGGGCGCTTCGCAGAGCCATGGCCACGACCGGTTATGTCGATTTGAAGAGCTTCCAACGTTGTCCGGTTACGGTCGCTTCGAGCCACTGATCAGATAGCTTCGTCCTGTGGATAAAAAAAGTTATCCACAATCCCTCCGTCGACTTGACGGGGGGATTGTCTTTATGTATTAATGTTTTTGGTCCTTCTCAGTGAAGAGAGTTGGATGACATTAAATAGGTAAAGAAATGAGGGATCCATGGCAATGGACGACTTATCTGACGATGGCGTTTCACCTCCGGAATGGCAGTCCGGCTCTGAGCGGGAGCCGGAAGACGACAAGGAGATAGAAGGCAATGAGCCTGACGAAATCCCACCGTCAGACCCTGATTCGTATGTCGGTCTTAAAGAAGCGGAAAACAATGGCCAATGGCTGCAGTGCATAGGAAAATCCGTCGAGAAGCTTCCTTCATATGATGGGTTTTTGGAAACACAATTATCCGGCATGCGGGTGCCCTTCCATGTTATCCGGTCCGATTCCACACCGTGGGACGCGAAGCAAGCCTATTCCTTGGCGTTATTGGGCGCGCGCATGTCGTGCGATGCCATCGACATCTTCCGTGGTCGGCAAAAGCCGGCGCATGTAGAGCGTATTCTAACGGAGGACTGTATGCGTAGGCTTAAAATCGCAGCTTCCATAATAGGCCATTATATGAAGGAAGACGCAAATCTATATGCCAAGATTGGTCTGCTTCCCATCAACGTGTCCGCCATTAACGGCTGGTTGACTTCGACCACGAAATTCGAATGTGCGGCTTTGCTCAACATCGGCGAAACGCGGTTGAGATGCAACACCGCATTCAGGCTCAAAGGCTCCACGTGGAAGTGCGTCTTGGCTGATTTCGGGTGATCGCATTGATGCGATGATACGGTAGGAATCTGCAAAAAGCCCTTGGCGTCGATGTTCGCAGTCGATGCCAAGGGCTTTCAGCGTGCCTTAAGCATACGGGAACTACTATAGAGAACCATGTTGAGAGAATTTGTACCAGAGCCGGCCTACAGCACCACGGATGATGACACGGTATATGCGTTGCTGTCGCGTCGTGCGCAGAAGAATCCGGATGATCTTATCGCACAATGGCAGGATGATGAGACTCGGCAATGGCATGATGTGACGGCAGGCCAGATGCTCGCTCGTGTGCGCGCCGTGGCGAAGGGCCTTATCGGTCTTGGAGTCAAAGCCGGAAGCATGGTGGTCATTTACTCTCCCACCTGTTACGAGTGGGGTGTGGTCGATTTCGCATGCGCGGCCATCGGCGCGGTAAGCGTTCCGATTTATGAAACCGATTCGGCCAAGCAGGCCGCTTCCATCGTGGAAGAGGTGGAGCCGGTTATTGCCTTCGCTGGAGATTCCGCCCACACGCAGACGCTCGAACAGATTCGTGACATGCATGAAGGGCTGCGTTACGTGTTCAATTTCAAAGCGGACGGTCTTGACGCGGTCGCCGATTTCGGAGAGGGCGTCGATGACGATACCCTTGATCAGGTCATTGCCCGGATCAAGGCGGACGACATGCTCACCATCGTTTACACATCGGGCTCCACGGGACGTCCGAAGGGTGCGATGCTGTCCCATCGCAACTTCACGCATATCGTGCTCAATGGCTACATCATTCTTGACGAGATGCTGTACCAGCCCAACAGGTTGATGCTGTTCCTGCCGTTGGCGCACTGCTTCGCCCGCTATATCCAATACGTGGCGATTGGCGGACAAGGCGTGGTCGGCTATCTGCCTGGAGCCAAGCATCTGCTCGCCGATCTGCGCAGTTTCAAACCGACGTATTTGCTTGGCGTGCCACGTGTGTTCGAAAAAGTGTACAACGCTGCCTCGCAGAAGGCCGGTGCGGGTATTCGCGGCAGGGTCTTCGCCAAGGCGTTCGATCATTTCGTGCAATGGTCCAAGGACGAGCAGGACGGGGGACATCATTCGATGGTGGCCCGAGCCGAGCATTCCTTCTTCATGTCCGTCGTCGGCAAGTCCATTCGTTCCGCGCTTGGTCCGAACCTGAAATATCTGGCATGCGGCGGCGCCCCGCTGAACGTCGACCTTGCCCACTTCTTCAATGGCATGGATGGCATCACGTTCATTCAGGGGTACGGTATGACGGAAACCGCGGCTCCGATGATCGTCAACTGGCAAAATGCGAATCGCGTCGGTTCCGTTGGTAAGCCCGGGCCGGGTATGGGTGTGCGCACCGATGATGATGGCGAGCTGCAGGTCATGGGCCCCAATGTTTTTCTTGGCTACTACAAGAATCCTGAGAAGACCGCTGAAGTCAAAATGCCTGATGGTTGGCTGAGGACCGGCGATCTGGGGGCCATCGACGATGATGGATTCGTGTATATCACCGGCCGCAAGAAGGACATCATCATCACAGCCGGAGGCAAGAACGTCAGCCCCGCCCCGATGGAGGACATCATCGACACCTGTCCTATCGTGTCCCATGCTGTGGTCATTGGCGATGGCAAGCCGTTCATCAGCGCTTTGATTGAACTGGATCCTGATATGACTCGTTCTTGGCTTTCCCAGCAGGGTCTTGATGCCGATATGTCCATGAAGCAGGTAGCGGAAAACGATGCCGTGCGCGCTTTCGTGCAGCAGTATGTCGAAAAGGCCAACGCGAACGTTTCCCGTGCGGAATCCGTACGAAAATTCGAGATTCTCGATGAGGAATTCAACCAACAGGACGGCACCTTGACGGCAAGCCTGAAAGTTGTTCGTCCCAAGGTACTGCAGCGCTACGCAGACGTCATCGAAAACGTGATTTACGCGCCAAAACCCTCCAACAGGCCGTTGCCGAAGACCGTCCAGATTCTCGACCGCACCACCGAAACCGTCAAGCAGGCGTCGGAAAGCATGCGGCAGGCTTCTGAATCCGTCAGCCCGAAGGTTCGGCAGGCATTTGATACCATGCAGGAGAGAATCAAGAAGCAGTCCGATGAACCGGATGACGAGACGGCACCGTCCGTCGAGCCTTCCGCAACCAAGAACAACGAGGAGCGTTAATTTTGGCAATCCGTGAGATTCGAGTCGTACCTGATCCAGTGCTGCGCACCCCATGCGATCCCATCAAGGAGATCACGCCCGCGGTGCGCCATCTGGTGCAGGATTTGTTGGATACCGTTGATGACCCGGGACGCGCCGGGTTGTCCGCCAACCAAATCGGTGTGAGTCTGCGTGCGTTTTCCTACAATATCGACGGCAAAATCGGCTATGTGCTTAACCCGGTGTTGGAGGAGACCAGCGGAGAGCAATATGGCGATGAAGGCTGCCTTTCCGTTCCAGGATTGTGGTACAAGACTCGTCGCGCCGATTATGCTCGCGTGCGGGGCATTGATCTGGACGGCAAGCCGGTAGTGTTGGAAGGCCATGGCATCATGGGCCGCATGCTGCAGCACGAGACTGATCATTTGGACGGTCACGTCTATCTTGATCGTCTGGAAAAGGAAGAACGCCGCGAGGCGATGCGTTACATGCGCACCCATCGCAAGTGATCGAAACAGCGAACGACGATTCAACCATGGGGCCACGTCAGAAAGACGTGGCCCCATGGTATTTTTAGTATTTGTGCGCCAATTTGGTGAGAAGCGCTGCCGCGAGTGCTTCAAACCGCCCAATTATTGTCAACCGGTGCGCAACCAATTCGCGTCATGCTCGCGACGACCTGTGTCGGTCGGCTGATGCCTGCAAGGCATTGGCTGCACGCAGGAACGCATGACCAGGCAAGAACCGACAAAGAAAGAGGTAGCAATACCATGGCTCAGATCACTATGAGCGACATGCTGAAGGCAGGCCTGCACTTCGGCCACCAGACCCGTCGTTGGAACCCGAAGATGAAGCAGTTCATCCTCACCCAGCGCAACGGCATCCACATCATCAACCTGTTCAAGTCGCTCGACATGATCGACAAGGCCTACGACTTCATCAAGGCCACTGTTGCCCACAACGGCACCGTGCTGTTCGTCGGCACCAAGAAGCAGGCTCAGGAAGCTGTTTCCGCTCAGGCCACCCGCGTGAACATGCCGTATGTCTCCGAGCGTTGGCTCGGCGGCATGCTGACCAACTTCCAGACCGTGTCCAAGCGCGTCTCCCGCCTCAAGGAACTTGAGGAAATGGACTTCACCGACGTGCACGGCTCCGGTCTGACCAAGAAGGAGCTGCTGCTCCTCGAGCGTGAGAAGGACAAGCTGGCTAAGCAGCTGGGCGGTATCCGCAACATGAACCGCACCCCGTCCGCCATGTTCGTGGTCGATGTGAACAAGGAAGCTCTGGCCGTCGAGGAAGCCCACAAGCTGGGCATTCCGGTTGTCGCCATCGTCGACACCAACGCCGATCCGGAATCCGTCGAGTACCCGATCGCCGCCAACGATGACGCCATCCGCGGCATCGAACTGCTGACCAGCCTCATGGCTGACGCAGTGGCCGAAGGTCTGCTGGAGCGTTCCGGCAAGGCCGCCAAGGCCGAAGGCGAAGCCGAGCAGCCGATGGCTGCTTGGGAAAAGGAGCTCCTCACCGAGGGCGCTCCGGCAGCTGAAGCCCCGGCTGAGGCTGAAGGCGAAACCAAGGCCGAGTGAGACCATGCTCTATGATGGGAGGTGCTATGCCTCCCATCATCGGGGCATCACCAAATTTTCAGAGGAGACAAATCAATGGCAGCAATCACTGCAGCTCTGATCAAGCAGGTGCGCGAGGAAACCGGCGCCGGCATGATGGACGTCAAGAAGGCCCTGACCGAAGCCGAAGGCGATGTGGCTCGCGCCAAGGAAATCATCCGCGCCAAGGGCATCCAGGCCGCTGGCAAGCGTGAAGGCCGCAAGGCTCAGGAAGGCACCATCGCCTCCACCGTTGTCGAATCCGCCAACGGCCAGACCGGCTATGCGGTCGAGCTGAACTCCGAGACCGACTTCGTGGCCAAGACCCCGAAGTTCGTGGAATTCGCCGGCAGCGTGCTCGATGACGCCGTTAAGGCCGAAGCATCCTCCGTGGATGAGGTTCTGGCAGCAGCCTCCGGTGACACCACCGTGAAGGAAGCCGTCGAGGAAGCCGCTGCTCTGTTCGGTGAGCACGTCAAGGTAGGCCAGTTCGCCAAGGTCGAGGGCCCGCATGTCGAGGTCTACGCCCACAAGAAGTCCGCTGAGATGCCGCCGAGCATCGTGGCCATGATTGCCACCGATGAAGCCGGCGCTGCTGTGGCTCATGAGGCCGCTCTGCAGATTTCCGCGATGGGCGCCCAGTGGCTGACCCGCGAGGATGTTCCGGCTGATGTGCTGGAATCCGAGCGTCGCGTGGCCACCGAGAAGACCACGGAGGAGCTCAAGAGCAAGGGCAAGCCGGAGGCCGTGATCGAGAAGATCGCTCCGAAGATCGTGGAAGGCCGTCTCGGCGCATTCTACAAGGAGACCGTGCTGCTTGAGCAGGCGTACGTCAAGGATCCGTCCAAGACCGTCGGCGACCTGTTCAAGGAAGTCGGGGGAACCGCGCTTTCCTTCGCTCGTGTGGAGGTCGGCAAGGGCGACGCCGAGTGAATCTGATGTGAATTGAGCTCACGCTTTCGAACGTGGGCTTGGCATATCTCCAATGTCCGCAATCCAACAGGATTGCGGACATTTTTTTGCACTAAACCCCATCGTGTTTTGGTGTCTGTGTTTGCCGATAGTCTTGAAAACGGTAAATTTCATGGGTTTTCGGGTAAGAAAGGCATTTCATGACTGGCGAAAACACTGGCGACAATCCCCGCAGGGTACTGCTCAAGCTGTCCGGAGAGGCATTCGGCGGAGGCAAAGTCGGCATCGACACCACCGTCGTTCGTCGTATTGCGGAGGAAATCGTTCCCGCGGTCAAGCAAGGTGTGCAGGTCGCCATCGTTGTTGGTGGCGGCAACTTCTTCCGTGGCGCCGAACTGCAGCAGGCCGGCATCGATCGTTCCCGCGGCGACTATATGGGCATGCTGGGAACGGTGATGAACTGCCTCGCTCTGCAGGATTTCCTCGAGCAGGAGGGACAGGCCACGCGCGTGCAAACCGCCATCACCATGGGACAGGTCGCCGAGCCGTACATTCCGCTTAAGGCCATTCGTCATCTGGAAAAGGGACGCGTGGTGATTTTCGGCGCCGGAGCAGGCATGCCGTATTTCTCCACTGACACCGTGTCCATCCAGCGTTCTCTGGAAATCCACTGCGATGAGGTGCTGATGGGCAAGAACGGCGTGGACGGCGTATACACTGCCGATCCGCGCAAAGACGAGAACGCCAAGCGCTTCGCCACGCTGAGCTATAACCGTGCATTGGTCGACAATCTTGCGGTCATGGATGCTGCAGCGCTTTCCATGGCGCGGGACAACAAGCAGCGCATCCGCGTCTTCGGACTCGAGGGCGCCGGCAATGTGACCCAGGCTTTGCTGGGCGAGGAGATCGGCACCATGGTTTCCACCGCGGAATCCACCCTCGCCGAGTGACGACATTCAAAGCCGAATATCGATTAAACCAACAATATTAAAGGAGCAAACAATGGCAACTATCGTCGATCAGGCCAAGGCGCAGATGGCCAAGTCCGTGGAATCCACCAAGGAGAACTTCTCCGGTATTCGCACCGGTCGTGCGAATCCGGCGCTGCTTAACGGCATCACCGTTGACTATTACGGCGCACCGACCCCGCTGAAGGCCGTTGCCACCATCGGTGTTCCGGAGCCGCGCACCTTGGCGGTCACTCCTTTCGATGCGTCCCAGGCCAACGCCGTGGAGAAGGCGCTTCGTGATTCCGATCTCGGAGCCAGCCCCCGTCGCGACGGCAACGTCATTCGCCTGACCATGCCGGAGCTGACCGAAGAGCGTCGCAAGGAATACGTCAAGATTGCCAAGGGCAAGGCTGAAGACGGCAAGGTCGCGGTGCGCAACATTCGTCGCAAGGCCAAGGAATCCCTTGACAAGGCCATCAAAGACGGCGACATGGGCGAGGACGAAGGCGATCGTCTGCTCAAGGAACTCGACAAGGTCACCAAGCAGACCACCGACGAGCTTGACGCTCTGCTGGAAACCAAGCAGAAGGAGATCATGGAGGTCTGATTCCTTCGAATCTCCATAATCATCAATCGACGCACGGTACCACAGGAGAGACCACGATGGAAAAACAGGAGCAACGCGAAAAAGAAGCCGAAGAGGCCATTAACGCCATCAACAAGAAAACCGGACGCAACATGCCGCAGGCCATCGCCACGGCGGTCGTCCTGATCGCCATCATCTTGGCATGCCTGTTGATCAGCGTTGATTTGTTCGTCTATCTTGTCGTGCTGTTCATGGTGCTCGCATTGTGGGAGCTGCGCGTCGATTTCGCCACCGCGGGATTGCATATTCCCGTGGTGGCGCTGTGGGCATGTTCCGCGGTGACTTTGCTGGCCACCTACTACAGCAAGCATCATATTGTGGCTATGACGGTCTGTGTACTGGCCTCCTTGCTGCTTGTAGCGATCGCCGCAAGTGCCAAGGTGACGTTCGGCAGTCGGCTTTCCCTGGCTGTGGCGGACAAACTGTCGCACACCGATGCAGGTGCTCGTCTCGAATCGTCGTTCAATCATGAACAGGGTGAAGTGCGCCACAGCCGACTGAGCCATGTGGCAGTCTCCATGTTCACCGTTCTGTACATTCCGCTGCTTGCCTCCTGCCTGATCATGCCGTTGACGTTCAACGGTCATCCGGTGGCACATGCCATCATGCTTGTCTTCATGCCCGCGCTGAGTGACACCGGTGGTCTGTTTGCAGGTGCATGGCTTGGCAAACATAAACTCAGTCCCCGTATCTCACCGAAGAAATCATGGGAGGGCCTGGCAGGATCCATCTTGTTCGCCATGGCCGGTTCTTTTGTGGTGATGTTTTGCACTTACGAGCCATCCGTTTGGACGGTTCGATGGTGGGTGCCTATTGTCGCTGGTTTCATGATCGGTATAGCCGGAACCTTCGGCGACCTATGCGCTTCCATGCTGAAGCGTGACATTGGTATTAAGGATATGGGCCATCTGCTTAAAGGTCATGGCGGAGTGATGGATCGTGTCGACTCCATCCTCCTGTGCGCTCCTTTCGTGTGCGTGCTCCTGTGGGCCACCGGAATGTGAGAAAGGGCCAATAACCGTGAATTCCATGAATGATCAGCCGGAAACAGGCATCACTCCTGGAGGCACTTCGGGCGCCTTCCGGGATGTGCTGTCGAAAGACCATGCCCGCCGTGGCAAGCCGCCACTGCATTTCGCCGATATGTCCGAAGAGGAACGTATCGGTAAGGCCAAGGAACTTGGATTGCCGAAATTCAGGGTCAAACAGCTGGCTAATCATTACTATGGCCATTTTGATGTCAATGCGGAAGAATTTTCCGATTTTCCGGCGGCAAGACGCTCCGACGCGGCTGAAGCTTTCTTCCCGGAACTCATCCATGAGGTGACACGCCAAGTCGCCGATGGAGGCACCACCATCAAAACGTTGTGGCGCCTGTTTGATGGGTCGCTGATCGAATCCGTATTGATGCGTTATCCCACCAGAACCACGCTTTGCATTTCCAGCCAGGTCGGCTGCGGCATGGGTTGCCCATTCTGCGCCACTGGACAACTGGGACTGACCAGGAACATGTCCGCAGGCGAAATCGTTGAGCAGGTTCGTGTGGCCGCGAAGGCCATGCGTGACGGTGAAGTGGCCGGAGGCTCCGGACGACTGAGCAACATCGTGTTCATGGGCATGGGCGAACCAATGGGCAACTATAAATCCGTCTTGAGCGCAGTCCGCCAAATTAGTTCCATGCCTCCCGAAGGCTTCGGCATCTCCGCACGTAACATCACGGTTTCCACCGTTGGCGTGGTGCCTGGCATCAGGAAACTGGCCGAAGAAGGCATCCCAGTACGTCTCGCAGTATCCCTGCACGCGCCGAGCGATGAATTGCGCGATGAACTTGTGCCCATGAACAAGCGTTTCAACACCAAACAGGTGCTCGACGCTGCGCATGATTATTATCTGGCTTCCAAACGGCGAGTCAGCATCGAATACGCCTTGATGCGCGGCATCAACGACCAGGCGGAACATGCCAAATTGCTGGCGAAGCGTCTGAACCACTATGGAGATGATTGGGCGCATGTCAATCCGATTCCGCTCAATCCGATCGAGGGATCGAAGTGGACCGCGTCCAAACCAGAAGACGAGCGTAGATTCCTTGAGATTCTCCATAACGCTGGCATCACAGCCACGCTGCGTGATACCAGAGGACAGGACATTGATGGCGCATGCGGACAGCTTGCAGCCAAAGAACGTGACTGATTCCTCCGAAAGGCCCGGTTCTGTCCGCTACTCGGAATCCGCATGAACCGACGTAACGTATTGCGGTTACTCTTGCAATCATTGCAACCGTTATGCGTGAAGGAGTAGAGCAGCATGTCACTGGCGGTCCGAGTCATTCCATGTCTTGATGTCGATGCGGGACGAGTGGTCAAAGGCGTGCATTTCGAGAATCTTCGCGATGCAGGAGACCCGGTCGAACTCGCCGTGGAATACTACCGCCAGGGCGCGGACGAACTGACGTTCCTTGATGTGACGGCGTCAAGCTCCCATAGGCAGACCATGGTCGATGTGGTGAGCCGCACCGCCGAACAGATTTTTATTCCACTGACTGTCGGCGGCGGCGTACGTACCCCTGAAGACGTCGATTCCCTGCTTCGTTGCGGTGCGGATAAGGTCGGCGTCAACACCGCGGCCATCAATGACCCTACCCTCATCAGTCGTGTCGCCGAACGATTCGGCAATCAGGTGCTTGTGCTGTCCGTCGATGCACGTCGCGAACAGGGAGAACGACATACGCAGTCAGGTTTCGAAGTCACCACCATGGGCGGGCGCAAATCCACTGGCATTGACGCCATTTGGTGGGTCAAGCGCGCCCAAGAACTTGGTGCGGGGGAGATTCTCCTTAATTCAATGGATGCCGATGGCACCCAACAAGGCTTCGATCTGGAGATGATCAAAGCTGTCCGCAAGGAAGTCAAAATCCCGATTATCGCTTCTGGCGGCGCCGGCAAAGCCTCGGATTTTCCGCCGGCAATCGAGGCGGGCGCCGATGCCGTGCTCGCTGCCTCGATTTTCCATTACGGCAAAGTCACCATCGGTGAAGTCAAAGACGCCATCAAGGCAGCCGGATACACCGTACGCTGAATAGAACCACGGAAACTACGCAAACCAACCCTGTAGTACTGAACAACGAATCGCAATACCATCATGACCAACGAAGCATACGACAACACCACCACTCTCGACCCGCGCATCGCACAGCGTCTCAAGCACGATGACAAAGGCTTGGTCGCGGCCGTCATCCAGCAGTTCGATACCAAAGAGGTACTGATGGTCGGCTATATGAACGACGAAGCCATCAGACGTACCCTCACCACCGGACGCGTCACATTCTGGTCGAGGTCCAGGCAGGAGTATTGGCGTAAGGGCGATACGTCGGGACATGCCCAGTATGTGAAGTCCTTCGCGCTGGATTGCGATGGAGATGCCATTCTGGTAGAAGTTGACCAAGTGGGAGCGGCTTGCCATACCGGCAAACGTTCCTGCTTTGAAGAAGGCGGACAGCTGCCTGTGGTCGTGGGCCATCGAACCAAAGAACAGGAGGGTCAGCGGTGAGCGAATGCAGCGTACAGACCCTCAAGTGGGGTGCTACATGGCCAAGCCGTGAGCAGTTCCATGAATTGGCCGACCAAGGCTACCGTGTCATCCCCATCGTACGCCGTTTGCTGGCTGATTCATTGACCCCAGTCGGCTTCTACGAGCGTCTCGCAGGAGGCCGTTCCGGTACGTTCATCCTCGAATCGGCTGAATTTGGCGGAGCGTGGAGTCGATACAGCTTCATCGGCGTGAATTCCATGGCGCAGCTGCGTTCGAACAACGGCAAAGCCGATTGGCTGGGACAGGTGCCTGTCGGAGTGCCCACCGACGGTGATGTTGTCGAAGTGGCACATGCCGCGCTGAAGACATTGAAGGCTCCGCACGTCGAGGGATTGCCGAATCTGACCAGTGGCCTCGTTGGTACTGTCGGATGGGATTCCATCCGACATTGGGAACCGACGCTCCGTGCCGAAGCCCCGAATGAGACCGGACAGCCGGAAACCGTTCTGGCTCTCGCCACGGACATCGCAGTAGTCGACCACGTGTCTGGCTCGGTATGGCTGATTGCCAATGCCGTGAATGTCGATGACCGTCCGACTCGTGCCGATGCCGCCTACGATGAAGCGCTGGCACGTCTGGATGATATGCAGCGCAAGGCTGCCGCACCCGTCGAAAACGAAGCCCGGGTCAATGTGCTCGACGAGTCGGTCGGCCAGCCCCAACTGCGATTCCGCACGGAGAAAAGCGATTACGAACGTTCCGTTGAAGAGGCCAAACGCCATATCATCGATGGCGATGTGTTCCAAGTGGTCATTTCGCAGCGACTGGATATTGATTCTCCCGCCGATCCGTTTGATGTGTATCGTGTGCTGCGTACCCTCAATCCGAGCCCGTACATGTATTTCATGGCACTCACCGATGCTCAAGGACGTGATTTCAACGTCATCGGTTCCAGCCCGGAAACACTGATCAAGGTGGACAACGGCCATGCCATGTCTTTCCCAATCGCCGGTTCCAGACCACGAGGCGCCACTCCTGAGGAAGATGAACGTCTCGCCAAGGAACTATTGGCAGACCCGAAGGAACGCAGCGAGCATATCATGCTGGTCGATCTGGCCCGCAACGATCTGAGCCGCGTGTGCCGTCCGGAAAGCGTCGAAGTCGTTTCCTTGATGGACATCAAACGGTTCAGCCATATCATGCACATCTGCTCAACCGTTACCGGGCAGGTCGATCCGCATATGACGGCGTTCGACGTGTTCACTTCCGCCTTCCCCGCGGGAACGCTGTCCGGAGCGCCGAAGCCGCGCGCCATCGAGATTATCGATGAACTTGAGCCGGCCGACCGTGGTATTTACGGCGGCACCGTCGGTTATTTTGATTTTTCAGGCAACCTCGATATGGCCATCGCCATTCGAACTGCATTCATTCGCGACCATGAAGCGAGCGTGCAGGCCGGAGCTGGAATCGTCCTCGATTCCGTGCCGGCCAGTGAGTGGCAGGAGACTCGCAACAAGGCCGAAGCCAGCGTTGAAGCGGTACAGATCGCCGCGCAGCTTCGCCAGTTGTGAGTCACATTCTGACCGTTCAATTGTGTTGTGAAAGGAAGCAGTAATGTCTGTGCTCGATGAATTGGTGGCGGGAGCCGTCGAGGATCAGCGATCAAGAGAAAACAACGTGCCGCTCGCTGAGGTCAAGCGGATGGCGTTCGAGGCTTCAGCGCCAATCGATGCGCGCCAGTGGCTGAAAAAGGCGGATGGCATTCCGGTCATCGCCGAGATCAAGCGTGCCTCCCCATCCAAAGGCCATTTGAGCGATATTCCGGATCCGGCCGCTTTGGCCCGCGAATACGAGCAGGGAGGTGCAAGCGCGATTTCCGTGCTGACTGAAGGCCGTCGGTTCCTTGGCTCTCTTGAAGATTTCGACAAGGTGCGCGCCGCAGTGAGGATTCCCGTGCTGCGCAAGGATTTCATCGTTACCGAATATCAGATTTGGGAAGCACGTGCGCATGGTGCCGATCTGGTGCTGCTCATCGTCGCCGCATTGGACGACGTCAAGCTCAAGTCGCTGCTCGATCTCGCGCATAGCCTCAATATGACGGTGCTGGTGGAAACACACACCCGTGAGGAGATTCAACGGGCCATCAATGCCGGGGCCAAGGTCATTGGCATCAATGCCCGCAATCTTAAAGACCTCAAGGTGGATGTGAACAAGTACAACGAACTGGCCGCGGATTTGCCGGACGATGTGATTCGCGTGGCGGAATCCGGTGTGTTCGGTTCGGTTGAGCTTGAGGATTACGCCCGTGCCGGCGCGGATGCGGTGCTGGTGGGAGAAGGCGTGGCCACCGCGGCCAACCATGAGCAGGCAGTGGAACGATTAGTAAAGGCAGGAGCAAGAGTGAAGGCATCCGAACAGACCCCGTTGGCAAGCCATGAAGGACCATATTTCGGACAGTTTGGCGGACGCTATGTTCCGGAAGCGCTGATCACGGCGCTCGACGAGCTTGAACGCGTGTATACGGAAGCCAGGGCCGATCCGGAATTCCATAAGGAATTGGCGCGGTTGAACCAGCAGTATGTTGGACGTCCGTCCCCATTGACTGAAGCGCCTCGTTTCGCGCAGAGGCTCAAGGAGAAAACCGGTCTTGATGCCCGTGTGTTCCTCAAGCGTGAAGACCTGAACCACACCGGCGCCCACAAGATCAACAACGCGCTTGGACAGGCCCTACTGGTCAAGCGCATGGGCAAAACCCGTGTGATCGCCGAAACCGGTGCAGGCCAGCATGGTGTGGCCACTGCCACGGTCTGTGCCATGCTGGGACTCAAGTGCCGCATCTACATGGGACAGATCGATGCCCGCCGTCAGGCGCTGAACGTTGCCCGCATGCGCATGCTTGGCGCGGAGGTCGTCGAAGTCACCTTGGGTGATCGCATCCTCAAGGACGCCATCAACGAGGCGCTGCGCGACTGGGTCACCAACGTCAAAGACACCCATTATCTGCTCGGCACGGTCGCAGGACCTCATCCGTTCCCATCCATGGTGCGCGACTTCCAAAAGATCATCGGAGAGGAAGCGAAACAGCAGCTGCAGGATTGGTATGGCATCGACCATCCCGATGCTATCTGCGCATGCGTCGGCGGCGGCTCCAACGCCATCGGCATCATGAACGCCTTCCTCGATGACGAACGAGTGAACCTGTACGGTTACGAGGCCGGCGGTAACGGGCCCGAATCCGGTCGCCATGCCATTCGATTCGCGCCAGGTACCGGTGAACTGGGCATGTTCCAAGGAGCCAAGAGCTATCTGTTGGAAAACCCCGAAGGCCAGACCCTTGACACGTACTCCATCTCCGCAGGCTTGGATTACGCCTCCGTCGGCCCCGAACATGCATGGCTCAAGGATATCGGCCGCGTCAACTATTCCTGGGCCACTGATCAGGAAGCCATGAGCGCGTTCAAGGATCTGTGCGAAACCGAAGGCATCATCCCTGCCATCGAAAGCTCCCACGCAGTGGCCGGCGCGTACAAGGCAGCTGCAGACCTCAAGGCCAAAGGGTATGAGCATCCGGTTATGATCATCAACATCTCTGGCCGTGGAGACAAGGACATGAACACCGCCGGCAAATGGTTCGGATACCTGACCGACGAGCAGGCCAAAGCCTTGGAATCCAACGGCGCGCAAGGCAACAACGCGGACGGCGAGTGAGAAAAGGAGCAACCATCATGACGAACGCAACATCATCCACGCCGTCCGGCCAGCCACTCGGCATCAGCCACAAGCCAAGCCCGACGGAAACCATGTTCGATGAATTCAAAGCCGCCGACAAGCCGGCATTCATCGGATATCTGCCATACGGATTCCCTGATCCGGATTATTCGCTCAAAGCTTTCCGCACCATGGTCGAACACGGCGTGAACGCGGTCGAAATCGGGCTGCCGTATTCCGACCCCGTCATGGACGGTCCCGTCATCCAGGCGGCATCGCAAATCGCCATCGACAATGGTGAAAAAATCGCCAACGTATTCAAAGCGGTGGAAACAGTGGCGAACGCCGGGGGAGTGCCATTGGTCATGAGCTATTGGAACCTCATCTTCCATTACGGCGTCGAACGATTCGCACGTGATTTCGAAAACGCCGGTGGAGCCGGTCTCATCACCCCGGATCTCATTCCGGACGAGGCCGGCGAGTGGATCGAAGCCTCCGACCGTCACGGACTCGACCGCATCTTCCTGGTATCTCCGGATTCCACCGAAGACCGTCTGAAAGTCGTTGCGGACAATGCGCGGGGTTTCGTCTATGCTGCCGCCCGCATGGGCGTCACCGGAGAACGCTCCACCATCGATGCGTCCCCGAAGGAACTGGTCGCCCGTACCCGCAAGGCCGGTGCGAAAAACGTGTGCGTAGGCATCGGCGTGTCCACCGCGGAACAGGGGGCTCGTGTCGGATCGTATGCGGACGGTGTCATCGTAGGCTCGGCTCTGGTGCATACCATGCTTGACGAATCCGGCAAGCATGCAGTCGACGAAGCCACCGGTCTCAAGGCCTTGGCGGCGAAGACTGAGGAGCTTGCCGAAGGCATCCACAACGCCCGCAACTGAACCAGTCCAAAGACAACATACTGGTAGTCCACGTACCATATCGTATACGTGGACTACCATCAGGAAACCATGACACTTGCTTACATTCCGTCACCCACCATTTCGCAGTTTTCCATCGGGCCGGTGACCATCCATTTCTACGCGCTGTGCATTCTGCTCGGCATCGTGCTGGCGGTATGGATGACAACCGTTCATTGGAAACGATATGGCGGTAATTTCGATCAGATTCTCGACATTACGCTTGTCACGGTGCCGAGCGGCATCATCGGTGCGCGTATATACCACATCATCACCACTCCGGAACGTTTCTTCGGACCGACCGGCGATTGGGTGGAGATGTTCCGCATCTGGAATGGCGGACTGGGCATCTGGGGCGGCGTCCTGCTTGGAGCGCTTGCCGCTTGGGCATGGTGTCGTCACAAGCATTATCCAATGGCTCTGCTCGGTGACGCCGTCGCGCCAGGATTGCTCGTGGCGCAGGCCGTGGGACGTCTGGGCAACTGGTTCAACCAAGAGCTCTACGGCGCGCCGACGACCTTGCCTTGGGGTTTGAAGTTGAATATGGAGGGAAGCGCCATCGGTCACAGCGAACAATGCTATGACGGAGCGACCTGCCCGACAGGCACGCTGTTCCACCCCACCTTCCTGTATGAGATGATTTGGAATCTCATCGGTGCTGCGCTCATCGTTTTCCTTGGTTCCAAAATCATGAAAAAACTCAAGGCCGGGTCCTTGTTCGCCATATACATCATGTGGTACACGGCGGGACGCACTTGGATCGAGGCTCTGCGCATTGATTTCGCGCACGAGTTCCTTGGCGTGCGCATCAACGTATGGGTGTCCATGGCGGTGTTCGTGCTTGGCGTGGTGGCTTTCATCGTTATTCAGCAGATGGGAAAGTCCACCGAGCTGCTTGCCGAGAAGTTGCGCACCGTCACCGAGATTGAGCTAAGTCTCGTCGAGGATGGAGAAACCGGTCTCCCGACCGCGAAGGCCAACCTTACGAAAACCAAGGATGAAATCACGGCAAACGATGGCTCATCCGTCTCATATGCCGATGACCAGCCCGACAACAAGTAACATCAAGTCGATTACCTTCCATAGAATGAGAACCATGACTATTCAAATCGCACCTAGCATCCTGTCCGCTGACTTCTGCAATCTGGAACGTGACCTTAAGGCCATTTCCAACGCCGATCTCGTTCACGTGGACGTGATGGACCATCATTTCGTTCCGAATCTGACGTTGGGTGAGCCGATTGTGGCTCGCATCTGCCAAGTCACTGACCTTCCGGTCGACGTGCATCTGATGATCGAGGATCCGGACCGTTGGGCTCCGGAATACGCCAAGCTTGGTGCGGCTTCCGTCAGCTTCCATATGGGAGCGACGCATGCTCCGGTTCGTCTTGCGCGTCAGCTGCGCGACATGGGCTGCAAGGCTTGCTTCGCGGTCCGTCCGGCCGAACCGGTCGAGCCGATCTTCGACATCCTTGACGAATTCGACATGGTGCTTATCATGACGGTCGAACCGGGCTTCGGCGGTCAGAAGTTCCTTGACAACCAGATGGCCAAGGTTCGTCGTCTGCGTGACGAAATCACCCGCCGTGGCCTGAAGACGAAGATCCAGGTCGATGGTGGCGTGAGCCCCAAGACCGCCCATATCGTTGCCGAAGCCGGTGCCGATGTGCTGGTCGCCGGTTCCGCCGTGTACGGTGCCGAGAATCCGGCCGAGGCTATCGACTCCATCCGCGAGAAGGCCGAAGCAGCCTTCAAGGCGTGAACGCCCACCATACAAGGAAGCATACGAATATGAAGACTTTTGAATCGCTGTTCGCGGAATTGAGCGAGAAAGCCGCCACCAAGCAGGCCGGTTCCCTGACCGTCGACGAGCTTGCCAAAGGCACGCACTTCATCGGCAAGAAGATTGTCGAAGAGGCTGGAGAGACCTGGATCGCCGCCGAATATGAGGGTGCTGATCGCACGGCCGAAGAGATGAGCCAGCTCATCTACCATCTGCAGGTCATGATGATCGATCGTGGCATCACACTCGAGGACATCTACAAGAACCTGTGAGAAACCCGGGGCCATGCCAGTTGAAGGTGTGGCCTTTTTTAGAGGAGAAACATGCTAAGAATCGCTGTGCCTAATAAGGGCATGCTGTCCGAACCCGCCTGGAACATGCTGGCGGAAGCCGGCTACCGTTTGAGGAGCAACCCTCGCCAGTTGGTCGTGGAGGATCCCGACAATGATGTTGAGTTGTTCTACCTGCGTCCCCTCGACATTGCGGTCTATGTCGGTCGCGGCACCATCGACGTTGGAATCACCGGGCATGATTTGCTCGTGAACTCCGGCACCGATGCGGAGGAGCATATGCAGCTTGGCTTCGGAGCCTCCACGTTCCGTTTCGCAGCCCCGAACGATTCGCCGATTACCAAGCTTGAGGATATTGAAGGCAAGCGAGTCGCCACCACATTCGACAAGCTCGTACACGACTATCTGGTCGAGCATGGCATCAACGCGGAAACCGTGCACCTTGACGGCGCCGTCGAATCGTCCGTCCAGCTTGGCGTCGCCGATCTGATCGCCGATGTGGTTTCCACAGGGACCACTCTGCGTAATGCGGGACTGCGCATTTTCGCTGAACCGCTGATGCACTCTGAAGCCGTATTGATTCGTTCCCCTCGTCTTGAGGCGGATGACGAGCGTCTGACGATTCTGAGCAGGCGTCTGCAAGGCGTGCTCACTGCCCAGCGTAATGTGCTTATGGACTACGACATTCCGGTCGAGAAGGTGTCCGCCGCAGTGGATATCACTCCGGGTTTCGAAAGCCCGACGATTTCGCCTCTGCATGATAAGCAGTGGGCGGCCGTGCGTGTGGTGGTTCCGAAGGCGAAGGTGAACCAGCTTATGGACCAGTTGTATGAAGTTGGTGCCCGTGGCATAATAGTCACCGCGTTGCAGGCTTCAAGAATGTAGTGTTGCCCGTAATATGAGCAAACTGATTATTAAGAAGCAATACAGTCCGGAACCGCGAGACATCTATTTCACGGTTCCGAACTTCATCAGCCTACTGAGAATCATTTCGATTCCTTTTATCGCGATGCTGGTCTCTCATCACAGGATGGTGACCGCCTTGGTCGTGCTTGCGCTATCGGCGATATCCGATGGTTTGGACGGACTGATCGCCAGATCATTCAATCAGGTGAGCAAAATCGGGCAAATTCTCGATCCGATTGCCGATCGTCTGCTGATCTTCTGCAGCATTCTTGCTTTGGGTGTGGCGAACATCATTCCATGGTGGATGCTGATCGTCGTCGGCCTGCGAGATTTGATCATGGCTGTTCTGATACTGGTTTTGGCGCAGCACGATTATGGCCCATTGCCTGTTCATTTCGTAGGCAAGGCCGGTACCGCGATGCTGCTTATCGCCATCGTCGCGTTGATCTTCGCCGACATCTGGTCCAACTCCGCTGCGGATACACTGCATCTATGCGGTCTTGCCACCGGAATCTGGGGCGTTGGACTGTATTGGCTTGCAGGGTACATCTACATGCGCCAAGGCATCCAACTGTTGAAGAACGATACAAACAGCAAGGATTGACGCATATATGAAGTCCGATGCTCCACGTTTCGCGTCGTTCCCCGTTTCCCCGGAGAACGTACCCACAAAGCATCGTGCCATTTTTTCGTCATCCTTCGCCGGCCTGTCATCCCATCATGTGCAACCGGCCTCCATGCCCGCCATGCCGCAACGCCATAGACATGTCGATGACGATTCGCTTCGGCTTATTGACGATTTGACCAATCGTCCGATGGACGTCCTGTATTCGGACTCCCGCCTGGCCACTAAAAAACGTTCGGCGGTTTCGATTTGGGCCACCAGGATTCTGGTGTTCCTCATCTGCATCGCTGTGGGTGCCGCGGGAAGCGTTTTCGTGCGCCAGCTGAGCACTGACCCACGCAAAGAAGTACGCAAGCAGTTGGCAAGCCAGCTGACCGAACAAACGAAGCGGGTCGGCGACCTCACCAAGGACGTCAACGACTTGCGGTCGCAAATCGAATCTGAATCGGAATCCTTGGCAAGCTGGTCCCTAAACCAGACGATGCAGGATGATGAAATGGTCAATGGAACGCTTCCGGTGCAAGGGGAAGGCATTGTCCTGACCGTAGCCAACCCGCTTTCCGTCAGCGGCGACAATGCCGACTCCTCACTGCCAAGAGAAAATGGCAGCCAGGTTCGAGTCGTCACCGATTCCGATTTGCAGCTGCTTGTCTCCTTGCTATGGCAATCCGGAGCGGAGGCGATCGCGATCAACGGCAACCGCCTTGGCGTGCAAACCTCGATTCGAACCGCCGGATCGACGATTCTCATCGGAGTCAATTCGGTGCAAAGCCCATATCGAATCGAGGCGATAGGCAATCAGGCGACCTTGGCGAAATCGGTAAGCAAGACAACGCAGAAACAACTGTATGACGATTTCAAAAAGGCCGGCATCTATCCGCAGATAAGCAAAAGCAAATCGATTACACTTGATGCTGCAGTGGCTGGCGACACGACGCATGTGAGGAAGGACAAGTAATGGCAGCTGTCTTGGGACTTATCATCGGCGTGGTAATCGGTGTATTCGTTCGTCCGGACATCCCCATCGAGCTCCAACCGTATCTGCCGATTATGGTATTGGCCGCGTTGGATGCGTTGCTAGGCGCCGCACGCGCGTATTTCCAACGCAGCTTTTCCGATAAAGTGTTCGTGATCTCCTTCTTCTCGAATGTCATCACCGCAACGCTGCTGGTGTTCCTCGGCAACCAGTTGGGAGTCGGCTCCCAGCTGCAGACCGCAGTGATCGTAGTGCTCGGCATACGAATCTTTACCAATGTGTCCTCCATTCGACGCTTCATCTTTAAAGGTTGATGCGGTATGAGCGGACAAGACGCGAACAGCAAGGACATGCTGTCCAGAATCCATGAGCAGAGGGTCAAGGACCAGAACAATGACAGCACCCAAACCGGTGCGTTCCCCATGGTCAAGGCCAAGAAGCGAATCTCACTTGATGCGAAGGTCACACGAACCCGACTGTATTCCAGCATTCTGGTCACGATATTGTGCGCCTTGCTTGGCTTCGGCTATGTGATCCAGATAAACAACACGACATCCACCTATGAGACGATGAGCGAAGATGAATTAACCAAGCTCATCAGCGAGACCAATGCTCAGGTCCAAAAGCTCGAACAGCGTAAGAACGAACTCTCCAGCCAGCTGAACGCTTTGAAAGACACCGCGGACAAAAATGAGAAAGCCGCGGAAATCGCCAAGCAGAACGCGCAGACCAACGGCATCCTATCCGGCCGTCTCGCGGCTACGGGAGAAGGCGTGGTCATCCGCATATCGCAGGGTTCCAAACAGAAGATTGACTCCGCGATATTGTTCACGTTGCTTGAGGAATTGCGCAACAGTGGTGCCGAGGTCATTGAGATCAACAATGTCCGCGTGGTAACCAGCACTTACATCAGTGGCACGGCCGGCAGTCTCGTCTGCGATGGCACCAAACTGAAATCCCCATTCACCATTCGCGCGATCGGCGACAGCGACAATCTGCAGAACGCGGTCAATCTGGCCGGTGGCGTCGGGTCGCGGCTCAAAGTGAAGTATGGCGCTACGGTATCGGTCAGCCCCTCTGACAAAGTGATGATCAAGTCCACACGTCAGGCTCCGCAGTATACATATGCGCACGTCATCGGACAGTAAACAGTAAAGGACCTTTCCTTTCGCGACATTCAATCAGCGTTGTTCTTCCGTTCACCGAAATGGCGTGCCGTTGTCTGCGCTTGACCCTATCTTGTTCATCGTTGATATATAGTCCAGGCCTGCACATTGGTAACGCGGACCCCGATAGCAAAGGACAACTCATGGCTGAACAGACCATCTCCATCACACTCAACGGCGAAAAGAAGGAGGTGGCGGCAGACCAGACCGGCGTCCAGCTCTTCTCCGACGACAAGAACATCATCGCGGTGCGTTTGAACGGCGAACCCCGCGATCTCTATACCGAGCTGCACGACGGCGACGTTGTGGAACCCATCGCGCTCGATAGCGAGGACGGTGTGGCCATCATGCGCCATTCCGCAACCCATGTCATGGCCCAGGCCGTGCAGGAGATTCGCCCTGACGCCAAGCTTGGTGTTGGACCGGTCATCAAAGACGGCTTCTACTACGATTTCGATGTCGAGACTCCTTTCACTCCGGAGGACCTCAAGGAAATCGAAAAGCGCATGCAGCGCATTATCAAGTCCTCCCAGTCCTTCCGCCGCCGCGTGGTGACCGAGGAAGAGGCTCTTGCCGAGGAAGCCGACCAGCCCTACAAGCTTGAACTTATCAAGGATAAGGAAGCGCATCTTGACCCGGAAGCCGCCACCGAAATCAGCGGCAAGGAACTGAGCTTCTACGATAACGTCGACCGTGAAGGCAATGTGGTTTGGAAGGACCTGTGCCGTGGTCCGCACCTGCCGAACACCCGTTACATCAAGGCGTTCAAGATCGAGCGTTCCGCCGCCGCATACTGGCGCGGCAGCGAGGCCAATCCGATGCTGCAGCGCATTTACGGCGCCGCCTTCGCCACCAAGGAGGACCTGAAGGCATACCAGACCCGTCTGGAGGAGGCCGCCAAGCGCGACCACCGCAAGCTCGGCGCGGAAATGGACCTGTTCTCCTTCCCGGATGAGATCGGTCCGGGCCTTGCCGTCTTCCATCCGAAGGGCGCGGCCGTCATCAACGCCATGGAGGACTACTCCCGTGAGATGCACCGCAAGCACCACTACAGCTTCGTGCAGACCCCGCACATCACCAAGGGCGGCCTGTATGAGACCTCCGGCCACCTGCAGTGGTACAAGGACAGCATGTATCCGCCGATGCGTCTGGACGAGGAGAAGGACGAGAACGGCAACGTCATCAAGCAAGGCTTCGATTACTACCTGAAGCCGATGAACTGCCCGATGCACAACCTGATCTTCAAGTCCCGCCAGCGTTCCTACCGTGAGCTGCCGCTGCGCCTGTTCGAATTCGGCACCGTGTACCGTTATGAGAAGTCCGGTGAAGTGCATGGCCTGACCCGCGTGCGCGGCTTGACTCAGGATGATTCCCACATCTACTGCACCCGCGAGCAGATGAAGGACGAGCTTAAGAGCCTGCTTACCTTCGTGCTCGGCCTGTTGAAGGACTTCGGTCTGGATGACTTCTATCTGGAGCTGTCCACCAAGGATCCGCACAAGTACGTCGGTTCCGACGAGATTTGGGAGGAAGCCACCAACACGCTGGCCGAGGTCGCCAAGGAATCCGGTTTGGACTTGGTCGACGATCCGTGCGGCGCAGCCTTCTACGGTCCGAAGATCTCCGTGCAGGCCCGTGACGCCATCGGACGTACCTGGCAGGTGTCCACCATCCAGCTCGACTTCAACCTTCCGGAACGTTTCAAGCTCGAATACATCGCCGCCGATGGCACGCACCAGCGTCCGGTGATGATCCACCGCGCGCTGTTCGGCTCCATCGAACGCTTCTTCGCGGTGCTGCTTGAGCATTACGCGGGCGCCTTCCCGGCGTGGCTCGCCCCGGTCCAGGTGCTTGGCGTGCCGGTCGCGGACGAGTTCGCCCCGCACCTGCAGAAGTTCATCGCCAGCTTGGAAGAGGAGACCGTCCGTTGCGAGATCGACCTGTCCGACGATCGCTTCGGCAAGAAGATCCGCAACGCATCCAAGTCCAAGGCGCCGTTCATCCTCATCGTCGGCGAAGAGGATATGAACAACAACGCGGTCAGCTTCCGCTTCCGCGACGGCAGCCAGTTGAACGGCGTGCCGGTCGATGAGGCGAAGGCGAACATTCTGACCGTAATCAAGAAGCGCGTCCAGGTCAACACCGCAGACGACTTCAAGGCCGCCCTCGCCGACTGAGCGAGACCGGTGGCAACAAGTCGCACGCGACCATGAACCGTGAAACGGCGCACAAATCTCGACAAGAGGTTTGTGCGCCGTTTCTCATTTTCTCATCGAGAAGGAAGTAACACATGCTTGAGCATCTTCGTGCGCCGTTCAAAAAACTCATCGAGCCAATAGCCAAAGCGTTGATCGCCATAGGACTGACCGCCAATGCGGTGACGGTGATTGGTGCTGTCGGCACCATCGTCGTGGCCATCGCCACCGGTGTGACCGGATGGCTATTTGGGGGAGCGGTTGTTCTGACTCTGCTTGTGCTTGCCGATTCGTTGGATGGCTCGATCGCCGCGCTTACCACGGGTGGGACCGAATTCGGGGCTTTTCTCGACTCCACGCTCGATCGCATCGCTGATTGGGCGATGCTCGTAGGCGTGATCATCTTCTTTCTTATGCATCGTGACTGGTGGCATACGGCCATCGACAACACGCCTGACTATACGAGCATGATCGGTATCGCCGCCGCCGCGGTGGCCGTGATGACATCGTTCGTCACTTCATATGCCCGTGCTCGTGCCGAATCAGTCGGCTATGAGGTGAAAAACGGCATCGCCACTCGTGCCGATCGCTTGACCATCATTCTGGTGGGCATGGCCATCACCGGATTGACGCGTCAGGGATTGTGGCTCGCCATCGCCATGATACTGTTGGCCGGATTGGGATTAGTCACCGTATTCCAACGCATCTTCGAAGCCAAGCGCCAAATGGTCATAGGGGAGAAAACATATCGGCGGTAGTCACAGCCGGGGGCAGACCCCATCCAAAAGTTCGAAAAGCGAAATGCCACAGGTTCGTATTCGGCATTTTGTCGGCGAACCGCTTTAGAATCATTTCGTTTGAAACATCCGCAACCTGCCTAGGAGCATTATGTCAGGTCATTCCAAGTGGGCGACCACCAAGCACAAGAAGGCCGCCATCGACGCGAAGCGCGGCAAGCTGTTCGCCAAGCTGATCAAGAACATCGAGATCGCAGCACGTATGGGTGGCGGCGATCCCGACGGCAACCCGTCCCTGTATGACGCCATCTACAAGGCCAAGAAGGCCTCCATGCCGGCCGACAACATCAAGCGCGCCGTCAAGCGTGGTTCCGGTGAGGAAGCCGGCGGCGCCAACTATGAAGACATCGTGTACGAGGGTTACGCCCCGGCAGGTGTTGGCCTGATTATCGAATGCCTCACCGACAACCGCAACCGTGCGGCCGCCGACGTGCGTTCCACCCTGACCAAGGGCAATGGCTCCCTGGCCACCACTGGTTCCGTGAGCTTCAACTTCGAACGCAAGGGACAGATCGTTGTTCCGGCCGAAGGCGTTGACTTCGACAACCTGTTCGAGAAGGCCGCCGAAGCCGGTGCCGAAGACGTGACCGACGATGGTGAGGTATTCACCGTCATCACCGATCCGTCCGACATGATCGACGTGCGCAAGGCTCTCCAGGACGCCGGTTTCGATTACGATTCCGCTGATCTGGTCATGATGCCGAAGAACGAGGTCGAGCTGAGCCTTGAGGATGCCCAGAAGGTCTCCAAGCTCATCGACAACCTCGATGATCTGGACGATGTCCAGAACATCTACTCCAACTGGACCGCCTCCGACGAGGTCATGGCCCAGCTTGACGAGGAGTAATCCAGCGTGATTATTCTTGGCGTCGACCCCGGGCTGACTCGCTGCGGGGTCGGCGTGATTGAAGCCGGCGCATACCGCCGGCTTTCTTTTATCCACGTGGATGTGGTGCGTTCCGATCCAAAAACCTCCCAGGATCTGCGTCTGCTGGCCATCTACAACGGCTTGGTGGAAAAAATCGAACGATTTGCTCCCGATGCGGTGTCCATCGAACGAGTGTTCGCGCAAGAAAACCGTAACACGGTGCTGGGAACCGCACAGGCGGCAGGGTTGGCGATGCTCGCTGCGGCGCAACGCGGCATTCCTGTAGCGTTGCATACGCCGACGGAATCAAAGCTTGCAATCACCGGCAACGGCAAAGCAGAGAAAATCCAGATGGAACGTATGGTGGCGCGGATATTGGGATTGAACACGCTGCCAAAGCCGGCTGATGCGGCTGACGCGCTGGCTATTGCGATTTGTCACGCGTTGCGTCCGGCTGGTGCGCTGCAAGGCGGCGAACGCGAACAGCATCTCACGGCGGCGCAACGACAGTGGGCGCAGGCTTCGCAAAAAGCAGCGCGCAGACAAGGCGTCCGCAGAGGCATGTAAGCTGTATCGAACAGATGTTCTAGACCTGTGCGAAGGAGACGTCCATAATGATTGGCATGCTACGTGGCCATGTGGAGTCGGTAGACGCCGTATCGGCCATTATCGAGGTCGGGGGAGTCGGCTACGAGGTCAGGATGCCATCCGCCGACTTGGCTTCCATGCACGCCGGCCAGGAAATCAAGGTCTACACTTCGTTGAATGTGTCCCAGGACGCCATCACTTTATTCGGCTTCGGCACGCTGGCCTCGAAACGCATGTTCCTGCAATTGCAGAAGGTCAGTGGCATCGGACCGAAAGTCGCGCTATCGTTGCTGTCCACTTTGCCTCCCGATCGACTTGCGAGGGCTGTGGCGGATGGTGATGCCACTGCGTTGGCCAAGGCTCCGGGATTAGGCAAGAAAGGCGCGCAGAAAATCATCCTCGAACTGAAAGGTTCCATTGATCTGAGCCAGATCGAGGGTTCTTCCGCAACCGCTTCGACTCCTGAAGGCACTGGGGCCGAACAGGTCGTCGAAGGTCTGATGTCTTTGGGATGGCACCAGCAGGACGCTGTCCATGCGGTGCAGACGGTCTGCGCCGATAATCAAATCGAGACGCCGTTGAACGCCGAGGATGTTCCACGCGTGCTGAAGCTCGCGCTGACATCGTTGGATAGAGGTAGATGAAACGGACCATTATGACGAACACTGATACATTCGAACAGCCGAACACCGGGGCGAACGAGGAATCCCTCCGTATGGTTTCCGCCGCACCCGTCGGCAACGAACCGGTCAGCGACGAGGAGCTTCGTCCTCATATCCTCGAGGGATTCATCGGACAGCCAAGGCTCAAAGCGCAGTTGCAGCTTTTCCTCGATGCTGCTCGAAAACGTGACGTTCCTCCGGACCATATCCTGCTTGCGGGGCCTCCGGGACTTGGCAAAACCACTTTGGCCATGATTGTGGCCAATGAATTGGAAGTTCCAATCCGCGTCACTTCCGGTCCCGCCATCCAACATGCTGGTGATTTGGCTTCGATTCTGAGTTCGCTGGACGCCGGCGAGGTGCTCTTTATCGATGAGATCCACCGTCTGCCCCGTGCCGCCGAGGAACTGCTGTACATCGCCATGGAGGATTTCCGTGTTGATGTGATGGTCGGCAAAGGTCCTGGAGCTTCATCCATTCCGCTGACATTGCCTCGGTTTACGGTTATCGGTGCCACCACGCGAGAGGGCATGCTTCCCTCGCCGCTGCGTGCGCGGTTCGGTTTCACGGCGCATCTGGATTTCTACCCGCATGAGGAGCTTGAAAAGCTGATTGAGCGTTCCTCCGCAGTGTTGGGAATCCAGTTGGAGGACGGGGCCGCTCGCCAACTGGCCATGCGTTCCCGCGGCACGCCGAGAATTGCCAACCGCCTGCTTCGTCGTGTTAGGGATTGGGCCATCGTGCACGATCTCGAATCGGTGCGTCCCGATGATGTCAAGGAGGCGTTGGCGCTTTATCAGATCGATACCGAAGGTCTTGACCGTCTGGATATAGCAGTGCTTAAGGCCATCGTCACCAATTTCAACGGAGGCCCCGTCGGCTTGAACAATCTGGCGGCCATGGTGGGCGAGGAGTCGGAAACGGTGGAAACGGTATGCGAACCGTATCTGGTACGTGAGGGCTTCCTCATCCGCACGCCGAAAGGCCGCGTGGCCACGCGCAAGGCATGGGAGCATCTTGGTATCACTCCCGACGAATCCGCATATGATGTCAATAAGATGTCATAGACTTCACATCTTGAGTAATGTGTTCCGGTTGAGACCCTGACTCTGAGGAGTTTATTTTGGATATCCTTTTTCTCGTTGTTCTTATCGTTGTAATGTTCGGCATGATGTTCTGGCAGTCCAAGAAAGCCAAGCAGCAGCAAGCTGAACGTCAGAATTTCCGTTCTAGTCTGCAGCCCGGCACTGAAGTGATCACCATCGGTGGCATCATCGGCAAGGTCGTTTCCGTCGATACGGAATACGAGGAGATCGTCGTTGATTCCGAAGGATCGCAACTGCGTTTCGGCTTCAACGCCATCAGCCGTGAATATGTCCGCCCGGCATACGTGCATGATGATGAGGTCGATGAGAACGGCAATCCGCTATCCAAGGAAGACGAGCCCGACCAGAAGCCTGTCATCGACGCGACTGAAGAGCCCGCACAGGATGCCGATGTTATTCAGCAGCCCATTGACGAGCAGAAGAACGATTGATTTCTTTGATTTTTAGACGGCGAAAATCTCATTTTTGAGGTTTTCGCCGTTCTTTTTCGCACGGGAAACCTATAATTCAAAGTGCCGTAAACCAAGGTAGAAGGAAACCACTGTCATGGCAGCATCGGATATCACCGTTTCGGGCTTGAACAAAGTTGGAGCCGAAGACGCAGCATATCTTGTATCGAAAATACGTACTATTCCGGGCTTTCCGAAGGAGGGCATCCTATTCCGCGATTTCATGCCGGTGTTGGCCGATGCGCGCGCGTTCGGTATTTTGATGGGGGCCCTTGAAGCGGCATTGCCAGTAGACGTCGATGATTTCGACATGGTCGCCGGCCTTGAAGCCCGTGGATTCCTGTTCGGTCCAGCGTTGGCCGCCCGTCTCGGAAAGGGGTTTATCGCGGTCCGTAAAGCCGGCAAATTGCCTCCAGAAACCATGTCGCAAAGCTATGACCTCGAATATGGTCAGGCGTCAATGGAAATCGAAACCAACGTTGTCCATGAGGGAGTGCGCGTATTGATCGTCGACGATCTGATCGCCACCGGTGGAACCGCCAATGCGGCGCGTAGCCTCATCGAGAAGTGCGGAGGCGTCGTTGCTGGATTCAGCTTTGTCATGGAACTTACCGGTATTGACGGCATGAAATCGCTAGGCGATTATCCGACAAGCTCGCTGGTGTGCATGCCTGCCTGATAACTCCGTTTTCGTCAACCATTCAGAACAAACAACCAAAGGGAATGATCCATGGATCTCTATGAGTATCAAGCCAGGGAATTGCTCGAAGAACAGGGTATCCCGACTCCTAAGGCAATATTCGCCCAGAACTCCCATGAAGTCGCCGAAGCGGCCGACCAGATTGGATATCCCAATGTGATTAAGGCGCAGGTGAAGATTGGACACCGTGGCCAGGCCGGCGGAGTCAAGCTCGCCAAGACCCGTGACGAGTCCATTCTCGCGTCGGAAGACATTCTGCCGATGACCATTCACAAGCACAAGGTCAGCGGCGTGCTGGTGGCCGAGGCGAAGAACATCCTTCACGAGTATTACGTCTCCATCTCAGTGGACCGGTCCTCTCGTGATTTCGACGTGCTCGCCACTGCGAATGGCGGTACTGAGGTTGAGGAAATCGCCAAAGAGCATCCGGAATCCGTGAAGCGTCTGCATATCGATGCTCTTGACGATTTCGATTTGGAAGCGGCCACCAAGATGGCTGAAAGCATCGGCTTCTATCATGCCGATGTTGATCAGGCCGCGCAGATTCTGCTGAAAATGTGGCGTTGCTTCAAGGAGAACGACGCCACGCTTGTGGAAATCAACCCGCTTGCAAAGATCGGCGATCCGGATGACGAATCTTCCAAGTCGTTGTGCGCGCTGGACGCCAAGATCTCCCTTGATGACAATGCATCGTTCCGCCATGATGGTTGGAAACGTTTCACCGATCCGATTCATGTCGATCCATATGAGCAAAAAGCCCGCGAACATGGACTGCATTATGTGCATCTCAAGGGTTCCGTCGGTGTGATCGGCAATGGTGCGGGACTCGTCATGAGCTCTCTTGACGCGGTGTCAGGCGCAGGCGAGGATCAGGGCACGAATGTCAAGCCCGCAAACTTCCTCGACATCGGCGGAGGCGCTTCCGCCGAAGTGATGTCGAATAGTCTTGAAATCGTGCTGTCCGACCCGCAGGTCGAATCCGTGCTCATCAATGTGTACGGTGGCATCACCTCGTGTGAACAGGTCGCGAAGGGCATTCTCGAGGCGCTTGACGAACTTGGCAGCAGCAAGCCTATCGTCGTGCGATTCGATGGCAATGCGGCGGCGGAAGGTCTGAACATTTTGGCCCAAGCCGGCCGCGCCAACCTGCACGTCGCTCAGACCATGGAGGAAGCCGCACAGCAGGCCGCACGTTTCGCGGCCAAGGAGGTTCGCTGAAATGACGCTTTTCATTGAAGATGGCGCTCCGGTCATCGTCCAGGGCATGACCGGGCATCAGGGTATGACCCACACGGCCCGCATGCTCAAGGCCGGCACCAACATCGTCGGTGGCGTGAACGCCCGCAAGGCTGGGCTGGACGTCACCTTCCCTGAAGCCAAAAATGGCGAGGACGCCACCATTCACGTGTTCGCCAACTGTTCTGAAGCCATCGAAGCCACTGGAGCCAAAGCAAGCGTCGTGTTCGTGCCGCCGCGCTTCGCCAAGGACGCCGTCGTTGAGGCCATTGAAGCCGGCATCGAACTGATTGTCGTCATCACCGAAGGCATTCCGGTGGCGGACAGCGCGTATTTCGTCGAGTTGGCCTTGCGTAAGGGCGTGCGCATCGTTGGGCCGAATTGTCCTGGTCTGTTGACGCTGCCATCTTCTAAGGACGCCAAGGGCTGCAACCTCGGCATTATTCCAGATGGCATCGTGTCCCGCGGCCCGTTGGGTTTGGTGTCCAAGTCCGGAACGTTGACCTATCAGCTGATGGGGGAGCTGTCTGACATCGGTTTCACCGCATGCCTTGGCGCGGGCGGCGATCCGATCGTCGGCACGACCTTGCAGGAGGCTTTGGAAGCCTTTGAGAACGATGAAGCCACCAAAGCCGTTGTCATGATCGGCGAAATCGGTGGCAGCGCCGAACAGGACGCTGCCAAGTGGGCTTCCGAACATATGACCAAGCCCGTCGTGGCCTACATCGCGGGATTCACCGCGCCGGAAGGCAAGCAGATGGGCCATGCCGGCGCCATCGTTTCCGGCGGCAAGGGCACCGCGCAGGATAAGAAAGAAGCCCTTGAGGCCGTTGGCATCCGTGTCGGTCGTACTCCCGGACAGACCGCTGAAATCATGCGAGAGGTGCTCGCTTCCCAATCGCTATGATGACGAACCTGAAGTATTGGCTGAAAGGGCTTGCCGTCGCGGCAGTGTCCATGATTATTTACGCCGTTGCCTTGGGCTGCTATATGGCCCTAATGCTTCTGGTCATATCCATGGAAGAAGGCGGGGACAATCTCTCCGCCTTCTCGGTGCCTCTTACCGAGGCGTTGGTGCTGCTCAGCCAAGGTATCGGGTTCAAGACTGATGCCATCACGTTGACGATTGTGCCGTTGCTCTTGACGGTACTGCTTATCGCCCTTATCGCGCAGCTCGCCAGAAGATTCGGCACGAGTCTGCGTGGATTCGCGGCCGGTCTGGTCTTTTGGGAAGCCGTAAGCATCTTCTTCGCCAGAAGCATAAATATCGAAATCGTTGATTCGATGACGATGATCGCCATCAAAACGGCGCTTGTTTTCATCCTCGGATATGCGGTCGCGGCGATTCCGAATGCGTCATGGACCCAAGCCTGTACCGAATGGATTCGATCTCATGTGTCATCGCCGGTGCGAAAGACCATGGTCATCGGTTCCGTCCTAGGGCTGCTGCTGGAGGCGGCGTATCTGCTGGTCGGTCTGATCGTCGTTGTTTTTTGGGCAATAAGCAATCAATCATCGATAGCGAAGCTATATGAACTTTCGGGCATGCAGAACGGGTCTCGTATTCTTACCACGATCAGTATGCTCGCATGGCTTCCGAATCTGATGATTTGGGCTGTCTCATGGACTTTCGGCGCTGGCTTCTCAATCGGCGATTTAGCCGAATTCACATTATGGACCGGACAGGGTGACGGGCTCCCCGCCTTGCCTCTTTTCGGTATGATGCCACAGGCGGTTGAGACGGATTGGGTGAGAATCGCGCTGATGTGCATACCATTGGCATCCGCTTTTGCTACCGGCATGGTCGTCATGTTGTTTAATAAGGGATTCCATATCAGAGTAGGTGAATCAGGACGGAACATCGACGTCAAACGCGTTGTGCTGAGTTTTGCCTATCCGATTGCTGCTTTTTCGATTACCAGCGCCGTCGTGTCCGTGGCTTCCAGCTTGCTGTTCGCCTTGGGAAACGGAGGCTTGGGATCGAAACATCTTGCGCACGTCGGCGTAGACGTGATCGCATCAACCCGTAAGGTGGGACAACCCACCGCCATGGGTTTGTTCTCCGCATGGCTGCTGACTTTGGTGGCCGTGAGCATATTTTTCGCCATACGCTGGATGATGAAGCGTATACGCGAACGTGGAAAGAGGGAGACCGCCCCCGAATCCACGGAACACAGCCGTGAGGAAACACGTGCGCTTCGCACGGTCGCCTCGAACAACAATAACAAGGAGGATCAGGGTGACAACAACGAATCGACCGATACGACGGGCTCTGGTATCAGTCTTCCATAAGGAAGGCATCGAGGTGCTTGCCGAAGCGTTCATCAAGGCGGGCACCGAGGTGGTTTCCACCGGTTCCACCGCGAAGCGTCTGGCTGAGCTGGGTGTCAAAGTGACCGAGGTCTCCGAAGTCACTGGTTTCCCGGAATGCCTTGATGGCCGCGTCAAGACCCTTGACCCGCATATCCATGCCGGTATCCTCGCCGACATGACCAACCCCGACCATGCCTCCCAGCTCGAGAAGTTTGGCATCAAGCCGTTCGATCTGGTGGTCGTCAATCTGTATCCGTTCGCCGACACGGTCCGCTCCGGAGCTGACGAAGCCGCCACCATCGAAAAGATCGATATCGGCGGTCCGTCCATGGTGCGTGGCGCAGCCAAGAACAGCGCCACCGTCGCCATCATCACCGATCCGAACGATTATGCACTCGTCGCCTCCCGCATCGAGAACGGCGAGGGCTTCTCCCTTGATGAGCGTCGCTGGCTCGCAGGAAAGGCGTTCGCCCATACGGCCGCCTACGACGCCACCATCAACGAGTGGACCGCGAAGCATTGGCCGAAGCCGGCGTCCATCGAACAGCCGGTTTCCGAAGGCGAGACCGAAGTGAATGAGGCCAAGTTCCCGGCCACGTTCACCCGTACGTGGGACCGCGCGCACGTGCTGCGTTACGGCGAGAACCCTCACCAGCAGGCTTCGCTGTATCTGGATCCGCTCAACCAGAACGGCTTCGCACACGCCGAACAGCTTGGCGGCAAGCCGATGAGCTACAACAATTACGTCGATGCCGACGCCGCATGGCGTGCCGTGTGGGATTTCGCGCCTCAGATCGCCGTCGCAGTGGTCAAGCACAACAATCCATGCGGTCTGGCCATCGGCGCTACCGTGGCAGAGGCGCACAAGAAGGCGCACGCATGCGATCCGATGAGCGCCTATGGCGGTGTGATTGCTGCGAACAGCAAGGTCACCATGGAAATGGCCGAAAGTGTTCGTCCAATCTTCACCGAAGTCATCGTCGCGCCCGATTACGACGCCGATGCGCTTGAACTGCTCCAGACCAAGAAGAAGAACCTGCGTATCCTGAAGGTGTCTGAGCCTCCGAAGACCAAGACCCAGTTCCGTCAGATTGACGGCGGTCTGCTCGTGCAGTCCACCGATCTGATTGACGCTCCAGGCGACGATCCGAACGCGTGGAAGCTGGTTTCCGGCGAGCCGGCCGACGCTGAAACCGTCAGGGATCTGGTGTTCGCATGGCGTGCCATCCGGTGCGTCAAATCCAACGCCATACTTATCGCTCACGATCAGGCAACCGTAGGCATCGGCATGGGCCAGGTCAATCGTGTGGATTCCGCCAATCTGTCCGTCGAGCGTGCCAACACGCTGGCTGACGGAGCCAACCGCACCAAGGGAGCGGTGGCCGCGTCCGACGCGTTCTTCCCGTTCGCCGACGGTGCCGAGATTCTGATCAACGCCGGTGTCAAGGCCATCGTCCAGCCTGGTGGGTCCATTCGTGATGAGGAAGTGTTCGAGGCGGCCCGCAAGGCCGGCGTCACCATGTATGTGACCGGTACCCGACACTTCTTCCACTGAGTTCAGTGGAAGCGTCGACCGGCAAGCTGGGAGCGTCGCGGCGCGATAAATGACGTGGCGTCCGAAACCATTCGCTGGTTTCGGACGCCACGTTTTATTATTATGATTGCGTTCCGTGCGCGGACGCGCGTTGACATATAACGAAAGGCCTGCGATATGAGTCATCCCTACGTTTCCGAAGACCATGAAGGCAAGCCGTGGTTTGAATGGATCGTTGCGGCAATGGTGGTTATAGCCACAGTGCTTGCGGTCTTAGGCCATGTAAAAGCCGCCACCACGGTAATCGCGGTGACGGCCATCATAACAGGACTAATCAGACTCGTAATGCGCGAGCGTAGTCCTTGGAAAGTCCGTTCAGTTGGCTTCGACGCTTTCATCGGCATCGGTCTGGGCGTCGGACTGTTCATCCTGCTCGCCCTCGTGCCCGTCGGCATCGTCTGACGCGTCGTCGGCTATGGTCTCCAGCGTTTCGGAATCCTGCTCGGCTTCCGAAACGTTTTTCTTGGTGCCGATCATGGACGCGACTATGGCCACAAGCGAGACGATGGCGGCTGCGAGAATCGGGCAGATCCAGAACACCCACAGCTGCTGCAGAGGCTCTTGGGAAAGGCCCTGATTCTGGGCGAAGATGGCGATGCCAGTGGCACGAGCCGGATTCAGAGCGGCGCCTGTTACCGGATAGGAGATTGCGGCGCCGACACCGTAGGCGAGACCCATGGCGATGGCATGGCTGGTATTGGTCTTTCCGGATTCACTGGTGGTGTTGAGCGCGGTGGCGACGATGATGATGCCCGCGACGAGTTCAACGGCGATGGCCAGAGTGATGCTGAAGGACACGCCATAGTTGCCGAGCGTGGCATAGGAGACGGAATTCTTGTCAAAACCGTTAATGACCGGCGTCAGCCAGATTTTCAGCGTTACCTGCTCGGATGTCGGCAGCAGGAAGCGGATGGCGGCGCCTGCGCCGATACCACCCAGCACCTGAGCGATAATATAGAGCACTCCGTCAAGCACATGGGTTTTGCCGGACAGCATCGCCGCAACGGAGACCGCCGGATTGAACTGGGCGCCGGAAATCGTGCCGAATATCAGGGTGGCGGCGGCGTACACCAAACCTGTCAGCAAGGCGATGAACGCCATATTCACGCCGTAGATCGCGGAACCAAGCGTGCAAATCGAGTAGATGGCGAAGCAGATGATGAAGCTTCCCACCAGCTCCGCGCCTACGCGAAGGGCCAGTGGCTTGCTCTGTTCTTCCTCTGTTACGGACGTTGCTTCAACAGCAGTCATAGTCTTTCCTCTGTCATATAGTGGACAAGTTGCGGTTTTTATGAAAGCCGCCAAACGACTGCCATACTACCAGCAGTCCCTGTAAGTATTATCCGGCCACGTTGGGAGAACGATGCCAAACGCATATTCTCGCGCCGCCAAGGCGCACAATCATGACAATGAAGGCATTCGCCTGCAGAAACTTCTCGCTCAGGCGGGCTTCGGCTCGCGCCGTAAATGCGAGGAAATCATCACCGATGGTCGCGTTGAGATCGATGGCGAGCTGATTACCGAACTTGGCACCCGAGTCGATCCGAAACGTCAGGAGGTCCGTGTCGACGGTTCTCGCGTGCGCGTGAACCCGAACCATGTCACGCTTGCGTTGAACAAGCCAAAACGCGTGCTGAGCGCCATGGAGGATCCCAAGGGACGCTACACTTTGCGCGACATCGTCGGAGACAAGTACGAGCGTATTTTCCACATGGGCCGTCTGGATTATGATTCGGAAGGCCTAATCCTCATGACGAACGACGGCGAACTGAGCCAGCACGTCATGCACCCCAAATATGAGGTCGAAAAGACCTACATCGCCACGCTGGAAGGACGCATCAGCGGTCAGGTGTGCCGCAGGCTCGTCACCACGGGCGTGAAGCTCGACGATGGGTGGATCAAACTCGACCGCTGCGCTATTCTCGACTCCAGCCGCGAAAGCACGTTGGTCAAGGTCGTGCTGCATTCGGGCAAGAACCGCATCGTGCGCCGTATTTTCGGCTCGATCGGTTTTCCCGTCAAGCGTCTGGTACGCACGCAGATCGGTCCGATCAAACTCGGCGACCTGAAAAGCGGCACGTATCGCGTGTTGTCGCAGGCTGAGGTCCGTTCTCTATCCAAGGCGGTGGGACTGTGATCCGTGTAGCTATTGATGGGCCTGCGGGCGTCGGCAAATCATCCACGTCCAAGGCACTGGCCAAATATTATGGTTTCGCATACCTCGACACAGGCGCGATGTACCGTGCCTGCGCCTGGTGGTGCATGCACAAAGGCATCGATTTGGATGCCGAAACCATCGATGAGCAGCTCGTCACCGAAACCGTCGGCGAATTCTTCACCGACGGCCATTTCGACATCAGCGTCGATCCGGACGATCCGAAGGTGTACGCCGATGACGAGGACATCAGCGAGGCCATCCGTTCTTCCGAGGTCTCTTCGCACGTGTCCAAGGTGTCCAACATCATCCCCGTGCGTCACGTGTTGATCGCCGCGCAACGTGCCTACATCGCACGAGAGGCTTCGGCCGATTCCTTCTCCGAAGGCGCCGGTATTGTTGCTGAGGGCCGTGATATCACCACCGTCGTCGCTCCCGACGCCGAAGTGCGCATCCTGCTTACCGCGCGTGAAGAGGTCCGTCAGGCCCGACGTAGCGGACAGGCCGCCTCGGGTGTGGGTGCGGAAAATGTCGCGGCACGCGACAAGGCCGATTCGAAAGTCACCAACTTCACATCCGCCGCGGAAGGCGTGTTGACCGTCGACAACTCCGATCTCAACTTCGGCGAGACCCTTGACGTGCTCGTCCGTATCGTTGACGACGCCATCGAGGAACAGGAATACCGCCAGTACGTTTCCAACCTCGAAGGCTATGAGCTGGATGAAGGCGATGAGGAGCTGATCGATGGAACGGCGTTCTCTGGTGGCGAAAGCAAGAATGGTCCGAAACCGGTCGGCGTACTTGCCGTGGTCGGACGTCCGAACGTCGGCAAATCCACTCTGGTGAACCGTATTCTCGGCCGTCGCGCAGCCGTGGTGGAGGACACCCCCGGCGTGACTCGCGACCGTGTGAGCTACGACGCCGAATGGTGCGGCACCGATTTCAAACTGGTCGACACGGGCGGCTGGGAAGCCGACGTGGAAGGCATCGAATCCGCCATCGCATCCCAAGCGCAAATCGCCGTGCAGCTTGCCGATGCCGTGATTCTCGTGGTGGACGGTCTGGTTGGCCTCACCGACACGGACGAACGCATCGTCAAAATGCTCCGTGCCGCCGGCAAGCCGGTGACGCTTGCGGTGAACAAGGTCGATGATCGCGAAAGCGAATACCTGACCGCCGAATTCTGGAAGATGGGTCTGGGGGAGCCGTATGGCATTTCCGCCATGCACGGTCGTGGCATCGGCGAACTGCTTGACGCCGCACTCGACTCGTTGAAGAAAGCGGAAAGGACATCCGGCTTCCTTACGCCGTCGCATCTGCGCCGCGTGGCTCTGGTCGGACGTCCGAACGTCGGCAAATCCTCCCTGCTCAATCAGCTGGCCCACGAGGAACGCACCGTCGTCAACGATCTTGCGGGCACCACGCGAGATCCGGTCGATGAGGTCGTCACCGTCGATGGCGAGGATTGGCTGTTCATCGATACCGCAGGTATCAAACGTCGTCTGCACAAGCTGTCCGGCGCGGAATACTTCTCCTCGTTGCGTACGCAGGCCGCGATCGAACGTTCCGAGCTTGCCTTGGTGCTGTTCGATGCCTCCCAGCCGATTTCCGACCAAGACCTGAAGGTCATGAGCCAGGCCGTGGATGCGGGCCGTTGCATCGTGCTTGTGTTCAACAAGTGGGACCTGATGGACGAGTTCGACCGTCAGCGTATGGAACGCCTGTGGAAGACCGAGTTCAATCGCGTCACTTGGGCTCAGCGCGTCAATCTGTCGGCAAAGACCGGATGGCACACCAATCGTTTGGCCAATGCCATGCGTGGCGCCTTGGCATCATGGGACAAGCGCATCCCCACCGGCAAACTCAACGCGTTCCTTGGCAAGATCCAAGCTGCCCACCCGCATCCGCTGCGTGGCGGCAAGCAGCCGCGAATCCTGTTCGCGACGCAGGCGTCCACCAGACCGCCGCGCTTCGTGATCTTCGCCACCGGCTTCTTGGAGCATGGCTATCGCCGCTACATCGAACGGTGTCTGCGCGAGGAATTTGGCTTCGAAGGATCGCCGATTCAGATTTCGGTGAATGTCCGTGAGAAGAAGAAACGCAAGTAACCACCGGAACTGTTAGAAGATGGGCGTGCGCCTGGTTCAGACCATGGCGCACGCCCATCTGCCTTATTGAATCTGGGTCGTTGCCGGCTTTTGTTTTCCTTTACGCACAGCTTAGGCCGACAGCGTCAGAACAGAGGATGTTCATCCTGGTTGCGTGTTCTGAGATACCCCGTTATGGCTCTGCGCGCGAGCGAGCTTAATGAAATGCCGTCCTGCCTGGCTTTGGCCCGCGCCTTATGGCCTACGGCGTAGGGGAGTTTGATCTTCCATTCGTCGCCAAGCTGTTTGCGCCCGTCGCTGTTCTTTGGCATGCGCCCGATGCCGACCGCGTCTGAACAGCCATCGGAATCGTCGGACAAGAGTGCCCTGCGGGTCAATTCGGTAAGCGTGATGCCATCATGCCGAGCGCGTTCGCGGGCTTCCAAGCCAAGCTCGCGGGGCAATCGAATCTTCCATTCATCTTCGGGAAGCGTTGAATCGAACACATGGGCGAATTCGTCGACGTCGTCGAACTGTGGCTGCGTGTCGTTCTGCTGCAAACCGAATCACCTCTCTGAACCCATGCGTTAATCGCATTAAACGGCAAGAAACATGAAAAATATCGCAGGCTACATATTTGCATGCGCTCAAGACCGTCCTGACGTCCGGCTTCCGGCTCCGATAGATGCCATTCTGAGGGGCTGTATGCCGCAGTTCACTGCCCAAACCTGCCCAAACATAACGAAAAACCCGCCGTTTCGATGCCGTGGAAAACGGCGGAACGACGGGCTTTCTTGGTCGGACCAGCGGGATTTGAACCCGCGACCCCTTGACCCCCAGTCAAGTGCGCTACCAAACTGCGCTATGGTCCGAACGGTGCGAAAAGCACCGAATATGAAGCATAGCATAATCTCTACGGTTTTTCAAACACATCGTGTCGGAAAGCGAGTCGCATCCATTCCGGAGAGTTTGGCTTCGGATATTTGAGGGTTTTCCGGCAATTGCTCCACCGGAAGTTCATGTTGGTTCTGTGTCTAAATGCTCCCGATTTTGGCGGAATGTCTTATTATGGCATAAGCGCATCGAATAACAACGCCCGTTCGAAAGGGAGAGACATTGACTGAGGACGTATTCGAATACTCTGCCGCGAAGATGCGGAAGCACGGAATGACCGACATGGCCATCGCCCAGTTCCGTCGTCTGTACGAGGTCTGGCGCAATGAGGAGGCCAGCAGTTGGATTCGTGAGGACGAGGTCGAACCGCTCGTCAGCGTTCCCAGCTTCCATGACGTGTATGAGACCATCAATCACGACAAGGCCGTTGACGCGTTCGCCAAAACGGCGTTCCTGAAGCTTAACGGCGGTCTTGGCACTTCGATGGGACTCGATTGCGCCAAGTCGCTGCTGCCGGTACGTCGCCACAAGGCACGGCAGATGCGTTTCATCGACATCATCATCGGACAGGTGTTGACCGCGCGGACCAGACTTGGCGTCGATCTGCCATTGACTCTGATGAACTCCTTCCGTACCTCCAAAGACACCATGAAGGTGCTGCAGACCAATAAGAAATTCCATCAGGAAGACATCCCGATGGAAATCATCCAGCATCAGGAGCCGAAGATCAGCGCGGAAACGGGAATGCCCGTCAGCTTCCCGGCCAATCCGGAACTCGAATGGTGCCCGCCGGGCCACGGCGACCTGTTCTCCACCATTTGGGAATCCGGTCTGCTTGACGCGCTTGAGGCGCAGGGGTTCAAATACCTTTTCATCTCCAATTCCGACAACCTGGGCGCGCGTCCCTCCCGTACGCTTGCGCAGCATTTCGAGAATACGGGCGCACCGTTCATGATCGAGGTCGCCAAACGCACCCCAGCCGATCGTAAGGGCGGCCACATCGTGCGAGACAAGGCCACGGGCCGTCTGATGCTGCGTGAGATGAGCCAGGTCCATCCAGACGACAAGGACGACGCGCAGAACATCGACAAGCATCCGTACTTCAACACGAACAGCATTTGGGTGCGTATCGATGCGCTGAAAGCGAAACTCGCATCCTATGACGGCGTGCTTCCCCTTCCGGTAATCCGCAATAAGAAGACGGTCGACCCGACCGATCCGACCAGCGAGCCGGTCATTCAGCTGGAGACCGCCATGGGAGCCGCGGTGTCGCTTTTCGATGGCGCGACCTGCGTATGCGTCGACCGTATGCGTTTCCTGCCGGTGAAGACCACTGACGATTTGTTCATCATGCGGTCCGACCGATTCCATCTGACGGACCAGTACGAGATGGAAGACGGCAACTACATCTTCCCCGACGTCCATTTGGACGCGCGCTATTACAAGAACATCCACGATTTCGATGCCCGTTTCCCATACGGTGTGCCTTCGCTCGCCGCGGCGAAATCCGTTGATATCGATGGCGATTGGACCTTCGGCAGGGATGTGATGCTGTTTAGCGACGCGCGACTGGAGGATCAAGGTGAACCAAGCTATGTGCCGAATGGCGAATATGTCGGCCCGCAGGGCGTGGAACCGGACGATTGGGTCTGATTTTGGACGGCCATGCAACACGAAAACGATGTTTTTTCGTGAAATAGGCACAAATCGCTTAAAAAACCTCTATCATAGAATGTTGTGTGCGGCTTACGAGGCCAAGCACTTAAAAAGAAACGTTAACGAGACGTGAGGACTAATGGCTGAGGGAAGTAACGGTAGGCGACGTTTTTCCGACAAATGGGGCAAGCATGAGCTTGATGTGTTGGCTGTGCTCTCCTCAGCCTTTCCGCAATGGCTTACCTCACGTCAGATCGCGCAACGTGTGAAGGCGTATGCCGATTCGTACGGAGAGCTCGCCGATCAAGCGGCGAAGGCCGCCTTCGCCAAGCAATTCCAGCGTGACCGCGCCAAGCTCGCCGCCATGGGCATCGCCATCGAATCAAGGCAGCCGGAATATTCCTCCAAGTCAGAAGGGCAGGATTTCGCTTCCTACCGTCTGCAGCTTGGCGATGAGCCGCGCGTGCGTCTGCTGTTCGGCGACGAGGATCTGCCGATTCTTGCCGCTGCGAATTACCTTGCGCGCTCCATGTCGATTTCCTCGGCTCCTGCGCACGAACCCCAGCACGCTTCCCGTACCGCGCCGCGCGTGCCGCAGACGCCGATTCCAGGACTTGGCTTGGATTCCATCGCGCCGGGTCTTGGCACGCAATCCATTCCCGACGAGCTGGTCAAAGTGGTCGATCAGCGACGTTTCGCCGCCACTGTGGATGTTGATGGCGAGCATCTCAATGTCGCCTACGCCGACTCCGATGATCTGGCCATGTTCGTGCTGTCTCATCCGGGTGCGTCCATAGTGAGCCCTCAGGAGGCTGTCGACGCGTTCAACCGCCGGCTGCATGCGGCCACGCAGTTCGTGCCGGCCGATGAATCCACCGGCACCGACAGCTCCACCGTGGTGTCTCCGGAAATCAACCGCAACAGCACTGATGAGGATGATACCGAGGAAGGCAAGGGCCGTCCGAAGAAGAACTCCGCGTTCCAGACCGGTAGTGAGGTCGATCGGCGTCTTCGCCTGATGCTGTTCCTGTCCGCCCACATGGGTGAGGAATACTCTCTTGAAGAACTTGCGGAACGATTCATCGGCAGGCCGAAGTCCGATGACGAATTGAAGAAGTTCGTCAACATCATTCATAAGGACATCAACACGTTGACCACGGTGTCCGATGATGGCGAGATGGCCGGAAGCCAGTTCTTCGATATCGATTGGTCCTTGCTTGACGCGGAAGGCATCGTCTCCGCCACGAATTCGCTGGGGCTTGAACGCCTTGCCGGCATTTCCCAGCAGTACCTGAGCATGCTGACCGCATCGGTGAGCTATCTCGCCCACTCCTCTTTGCTTCCGGACAAGCTGCGTGAGCAGGCGGAATCGCTGTACAGCCGACTGCGCCAGCACGTCAAGCCTGGCGACATGCCGTGGCTGAGCCTGACCGGATACGAGATGGAACCAAGGAACTTCTCCATCGTCAAGAGCGCCATCTCCAAAGGCATGCTGCTCGACATGGAATATACGGACGGTGCGGGCCGTATACAGCGCAAGCTAGTGGCGCCAGACAAGATTTTTGTCGACGAAGGAGTTTACTACGTGGCGGTATGGACCGACGTGTCCAACGCGGCGCCCGCGGACAAGATGAAGTTCGTCAAGACGGATACGACCATCAACAAGGCTACTGGCAAGCCTCGTATCTGGCAGGTGCTTCGCATCTCCCGCATCGAGCATGCGGAGCTGGTCGAACCCACTGAAAAAGTGGACATTCCGGACGTGCCCGCATCCGAACTGCGCAAGTGGAGTTTCGACAATGGCACACCTGCCGTGTTCATCACCAATCAGGACGACCTGTCGTTCATCGACAGCCTGTCGGGAGCCACCGTCGAGAAATGCGGAGAAGGCGAGAAGGTGCATCTGATTGTGTCTTCCGATTCCTGGTATGTCGCGTTCTGCATCGCGCACGCCCGTCATATTACTGCCGTCGCGCCGGAGACGTTGCGCACGATGATCATCGCCCGAGCACAGCATGAGCTGAGCGTCGGCGACCGAGAGAACGAAGACTGACGGGGGAGGCGCTATGCCTTGGTGGATTTGGCTGGTACTCGTCCTGTTCATGCTGACGATGCTGGTCGGCGGTGGCGCATACGCATGCATCCGCGGATATCATGCGTTCAAAGATGCCATCAAAGTAGGCGGACGCATGTCCAAACGTTTCGAGGCCATGTCCGAGCCGTTGCCGCAACCAAAGGAGAACACGTCCCCGTTCTTCACACGTCCACTTGAGGACGCGGCCAATCGTTATATCGACGCTCATGCCGAAGTCATCAGCCGCCGTGAGGAAAAGCGCGTCCGTCATGCCCGGCAGTGGGCGCAGTGGAAACATTCCAACGACTGATTCGAAAAGGAACCATGACTCATCATCGTCGACATGGCAATAACGACACCGGCACATACGATGCCGAGATGACCACAGCCCTATCTCCCGCGCAACGCTATGCGGCGTTCAAACAGACGCAGACCAAACGCCAATCGGTCTCGTCTCGTTTCGCACGGTCCATGCCATTCGAATTGGACGATTTCCAAGTCAAAGCCAATGATGCGTTGGAAGCCGGCGACAATGTGCTCGTCGCCGCGCCCACCGGAGCCGGCAAGACGGTCGTGGCTGATTTCGCGATCTATCTGGCCCAAGAGCGTAACGTCAAAGCGTTCTACACCACGCCAATCAAAGCGTTGAGCAATCAGAAATACCATGATCTGGTCGAAACGTACGGGCCGGACAGAGTCGGCCTGCTTACCGGCGACACGTCCATCAACTCCGAAGCCGACATCGTGGTCATGACCACCGAGGTCCTGCGCAACATGCTCTACGAGCATTCCATGACGCTTGACGCCTTGCGTTACGTGATTCTTGACGAGGTGCACTATCTCGCCGACCGTTTCCGCGGGCCGGTGTGGGAGGAAGTGATCATCCACCTGCCCCAAAGCGTGAGAATCATCGGCCTGTCCGCAACCGTGTCGAATGTCGAGGACTTCTCCAAATGGATTGAATCGGTCCGTGGCGACACCACGCTGGTGGTGTCCGAAAAACGGCCCGTGCCGTTGGAACAGCATGTGCTTGTTCAGGCGGACGACCACACCGAACCGGAACTCATCGACCTGTATCGACGTGATAAAGACGGCAATCAGACAGACAAGCTCAACGCCCAGCTGGTGAGCAGGCTCGATCAGCTCGACCGCAAGGCCGCGAAACGTAGGGGAGAGCAGCGCCCCGACAGACGAAAGGGCGGCAAGGGCGGCAAATGGAACGACCATTCCCGCAGACCCGAACGCCATACGCCACGTCGTTGGGCCGTGATTGATGAATTGAATTTCCTCGGCATCCTGCCGGGCATCTATTTCATCTTCTCCCGCAACGGATGCGATCAGGCCGTCGAACAATGCATCAACGCCGGACTCGAACTCACCACCGATGACGAGGTGCGTCGCATCCGCCGTATCGTCGATGAGATGGTCGAAGGCCAACTCAGTCAAGAGGATTTGAAGGCTTTGCATTTCTCGCAGTTCCGCTTCGCCTTGGAGGAAGGATTCGCGCCGCATCATGCTGGCATGGTGGCGCTCTTCCGCCAAATTGTCGAACGACTGTTCGAAGAGGGGCTGGTGAAGGTCGTCTTCGCCACGGAAACACTTGCCTTGGGCATCAACATGCCGGCACGGTGCGTGGTGGTGGAAAAACTTGAGAAATTCGATGGGACCGGGCATGTCGGATTGACGCCAGGGGAGTTCACCCAGCTTACCGGACGCGCTGGCCGACGTGGCATCGACACCATCGGCCATGCGGTGGTTGTGGACCATCATGGCTTCATTCCCGCCACTGCCGCCGCGCTGTCCAGCAAGCGCGTGTACCCGCTGCACTCCAGTTTCAAACCGACGTTCAACATGGCCGTCAACCTGCTTAATTCCAGCGATTACGAGACCGCTCGCATCACGCTTGACCATTCCTTCGCGCAATGGGAGGCCAACGAATCCGCCTGGCAGCTTGAAGCGCAGATGGATACGTTGTGCAAAGCGTTGGACGGATACGAACGGGCGTTCGATTGTGAGTTCGGCGACTTCAAGGAGTTCATGCGGCTGCGCATGCGCTTGAGCGATTTGGAAAAGAACGAACGACGCAAACTCAAGCACGAGGTGTTCCGCACGCAGAAGGCGCGAAGCGAAGCGTTCAAAGACCTTGACAGGCGTATCGCGGAGCTTCGCGAAAAAGACAGGGACCATCCCTGCCGCAAATGCCCCGATATTCAGAAGCATCTCAAATGGGGGCATCGGTGGGCGCGTGAAATGCGTGAATTGGAACGTGTGCAGCACCGCTACGATTCACGCACCGGCTCCGTGGCACGTCAATTCGACCGCATCTGCAATGTGCTGAACGAGCTCGGATACCTCGATCGGCTTGATGAAGGCGCAAAAGAACATATCGATTACCGGCTTACCGAACGTGGACAGCTGTTGCGGCACTTGTACAGCGAGCTTGATTTGGTGCTTGCCCAGGCGATCGATGATGGCGCGTTCGACGGACTCGATGCGACGGAGCTGGCCAGCGCCGTCATGTCGTTGATTTACGAGCCACGCAGAGGCAGCGGGGGAGAGCCGCGCCATTATCCCGGAGGAATGCAGGGGAACGTCGCCGTCTGTGCGGCGCAGCTCAAAGGCGTGCACGCGTCGATTGCCATGCTGTGTGAGGACTATGCCCTCGACGAGCCGCGCCAACTTGATTTCGGCATCACCGATGTCGTCTACGAATGGGCTCAGGGCGAAAGCCTGTCGCGTGTGCTGTACGGCACCGATTTGACCGGCGGCGATTTCGTACGCGGATGCAAACGTCTCGCCGACGTGTTGCAGCAGATCGCCGTGGCCGGACCATACCTGGGTAAACGCGCCGAAACGCTCGCTCCGATCGCGAAACAGGCGTACGAGAACGTCAACCGTGGCATCGTCGCCTATTCAGGTGTCGACTGAGCATGTGCGCAATCGGGAGATCGGTTTTCGCGGACGCCGGGAATAAGTGACACGTCCGAAGTGTTTTGTAGCTTAGAGTAAGCAGATAATCAAGGAGGCAAAAGCAATATGGCGGAACGTAGCCTGCGAGGCATGAGCATCGGTGCGAAGTCGCTTGAATCCGATGACAATGTGGATTTTGCGGCGCGAACCGACGTCGCATACGTATGTCCGAAAGGCCATCGTACGATTCTGCCGTTCGCTGAGGGCGCAGAATTCCCAGATGAGTGGGAGTGCCGCTGCGGCGCCGTCGCGCACCGTGAAGGAGACAATGACGACGAGGCTGATGAAATCGCCAAGCCAACACGCACGCATTGGGACATGCTCATGGAACGTCGTACCGAAGACGAACTGAAGGCTTTGCTGGAGAAGCGTCTGCAAATGCATCGTGACGGATGGTTCCCGGACTACGAGTGACCTGCAGTTGAACGACACTTGAACGAATGCCCGGTCATTGAGACCGGGCATAATTGTTTCTGTCATCAATTCTTATAGCACACAACCAAGGGGAGAATCAGATCCATGTCCGAACATCCGAAGAAAGTCGTTCTGCTTGACCTCGATGGCACACTGACGAAATCCGATCCAGGAATCATTGGCTGCGTTGTCAAGGCGTTCGAAGAGATGGGATATCCGGTGCCGGACGATGCCGAATTGCATCGTTTCATTGGACCGGCCATCAGCGAATCGATGCAACGCAACGGCATTCCGGATGACAAGCTTGACGAAGGCGTGAGGATTTACCGCAAGTATTACGCCGACGAGGCCGTGTTCGACGACCCGAACAATCCCGGACAGAAAGTCCCCGGCCGCTTGAACAACACGATTTACCAAGGTATTCCGGAGCAGCTCGCCAAACTGCGTGCCGACGGATACTATCTGGCGGTTGCCAGCTGCAAGCCGCAATACCAATGCATTCCGATTTGCGAGCACTTCCACTTGGACACCATGGTCGACGGCATCTACGGTGCCAGCGAGGACAATTCCCGTCTCGACAAGGACCAAGTGATCCGTTGGGCTTTCCAGCACATCGATTTCGACGAGAACGCAGGAGACAAGGCACTGATGGTCGGCGACCGTTGGACCGATGCCGACGGCGCCAAGGCGTGCGGTTTGGACTGCCTCGGCTGTGGCTGGGGCTATGCGGAGCCCGGAGAGCTCAAAGCCCATGGCGCATACCGTATTCTGGATTCGGTAGATGAACTCGCGCAGGCCGTCGAGGAGTATTTCGCCTGAGTCCGTAAACGGAAACGCTGTAGGCCAGTTACGTGGTTGCTGCCACGATATTGCGACAGCAACCACGTTTTTATTTATTGAGTGACGGAGGCCGTTATGTCAGAACCGCGTGTTTGACGCTTCCTCAAGCCTGGAAAAACGCCATTCCTGAAAAGCCGATAATGTACGCTGTGCGACAGTGATTTGACCGGACTTCAGGAATGGCTTTATTTCAACGGTTTGAAGCCATGTTAATCAGCGGTTTGGACCGGAGCCTGCCAAAGGTAGCCAAACCCGTATATGACAATTGGCTATGGAGATGAAGTGACACATGGCCTCGGTTTGCATTGCCCTTGCCGTGGGTCGGTTTCATCATACCCGGCGTCCATCTGCGGACGAGCCCCGATGCGTCGCGGTAGGCCACCGTGCCGCGCTCCGACCTCCAGAAGCCCTGCCATTCCGGCGTCTCGCGGCTCCTGTCGAAGTCGAAGCAGCCATCCCTCAGAAGGGCCATGAGATCGGGTTCGACGGGTTCGCCGGTCACAGGGTCGTTGACGACCAGACTCAGGTCGGCAGCGTTGCGCCTCACGGCGGAGATTCGCCATGATTTCGGCAGACCGCCGGGCTCGAACGTCATGAGGCGGTCGTCCGGCACCACGCGCCAAGTGTCCGTCAGGACGTTGCGCGGGTCGCGGTCGGGCAGGTCGGGCGTTGGGCGCACGTCGTCGGGGTCGATTCTCCCGAATGACTCCTCGACCTTCCGGCTTTCGCCCGACAGCAGGTCGTCCGGCGAGGCGTCCGTTCCCGTCAGCCAGTTCCACGGGCGTTCCGGCCTGTCCCACCCCATCCACAGTCCGCCGCCCCCGTCGCGCCACAGCGCGATGGTCTCCAGCTCCTTCGACATATGCTTGCCAACCTTTCGACGTTGTTTTCCTATCCATCCAAGGCATGGCGCGGAAAGCGGCCGGACAGCCAAGGGCATGACTGGTTACGCGGTGGAGTTCCATATCCCGACGGAGCATTTCATGTCCTCACTGACCAAGGTGTCCTCCACGACGAGGGCGAGGCACAGGGCTTGGATACGCCGGCACACGCGTGGCGTCTGGCGGGCCGCAATCGAAGCGGGCGCATACAGAACGGAGCGCTTCGTCGCCTTGGCGATGGTGCAGTGGCCGGGGCCCTCGATCTACCCGGCGATGTCCTGCGCGGAGACGCTGAAGTCAGAGGAACCGGGAGAATTGAAGGGGGCAGAGAGGAAAAATAGGTTCGACCGAGCCGTTTCTTCCTCCGGGATGCAAGCGCGAACAACGGTTTGTTGTACCCGCGCTTGGCGAACGGGCCATGCCCTTAGAATGGAATCAGCAAGCGCACAGCGAGGCGCTCGAATCGTTTTCCGATGTCGGGAGGTAGTCATGTCAATCGGTCAGGTTATCAAAGTCGTGCGCGAGGAGCGAGGTCTTACGCAGTCGCAGTTCGCGCACGAGCTGTTCGTCACCCAACAGGCGCTTTCCCGCTGGGAGAAGGGAACGGCAGATCCGAGCATCGACATGATTCGGCTTATCAGCACCCGTTTTGAGGTGCCGATGGCGAGGCTTATGGAGATGCCGGACAACGGTTTTTGCCAAAGTTGCGCCATGCCGTTCTATCGCCCGGAAGACCATGGCACCGAACTGGATGGAACGCGAAGCGGAGATTATTGCAACTACTGCTATGACGACGGCGTTTTTCTTCAGGACTATGCCAATAGCGATGAATTGGTCGCCGCGTGTGCGCCGATGATGGCGGAATCCTGCCATATCAGCGTCGAACAGGCCGAGGATTGCATGTCGGCGCTGCTGCCAAACCTCAAGCGGTGGCGGCGTCAGGACGAGATCGATGCGGCGGCGGAAGGGGAATGAGCGATGGCGTTCGATTATAAGAAGGAGTATAAGGACCTGTATCAGCCGAAGACCATGCCGGCCATCGTCATGGTACCGGCGATGCGGTTCGTCGCGGTGGACGGTGTGGGCGACCCGAACGAAGAAGGCGGCGATTACGCCAAGGCGATGCAACTGCTTTACGGCATTTCGTTCACCGTCAAAATGAGCAAGAAGTTAAAGAACCCGGCCGAGCATATCGACGGGTACTTCGACTACACCGTGCCTCCGTTGGAGGGCTTATGGAGCATGGGGGAGGGTGTGCCCGGCGTCGATTACGCGCACAAAGCCGACTTCCATTGGACTTCGATGATTCGTCTGCCGGAATTCGTGACCGATAAGGTCTTTGCGTGGGCCAAGGCATCGTTTGCCGCCAAACACCCGGAATCCGACGTCAATCGCGCATATCTCTTCGATTTCGATGAAGGCGTGGTCGCGCAGGTCATGCACAAGGGCCTGTACGACGACGAGCCCGCAACCGTGGCGATTCTGGATGACTACGCGCGCTCGCAAGGCTACGAGCTCGACCTCTCCGACGCCCGCCGACATCACGAAATCTATATATCCGATCCACGCCGAGCAAAACCGGAAAACCTCAAAACCGTCATCCGTCATCCGGTAGTGAAGGTGGGTTGACTTTCAGCGAACTGCTCGAAGCGCTCACCGGGCGGACCATCTTGGCCGGGTTCCTCCGTATGAGGTTTTCGTCACGCGCGGCCTCAAGCGCGTTCTTCAGGACGGACCAAGTGATCGTGACCGTCTTCGGGCTGTAGCACTTCAGGCCGTCCTGAATGTCGGCCATATCCTTATGGCCCAGCGAGTTGATGCGCCTCGCGCCGGCCATCTTGTTCAGCCGCACGATGGCGTTCTCGTAGCTTCGCCTGCTGTTCGGACGCAGGTTGGCCTCGGCCCGCTCGTGGTACCAAGTCTCCAGCCAGTCCATGAGGCGCGGCGACGGCGAGTTCGGCGTGAAGCCCTTGCGCGCACGTATGCGTCCAGCTTCATCCTGAGCCTCGCGTTCGCCACCGCCTTGGTTCTTGCCTTGGGCCGTGGGCCGCCGCCTGCGCCCGGTGGCCCTGTCGGGCTCTATGTCTATCGCGGCGTGCCAGATTCCATCGGCGCTTCTGTATGTCGAACCGCCGCCACCCATTGCCATCGTTGGTCTCCCGTCGTGTGAAATGCGTAGCCAAATGCGTAGCCACAACGGGCCACCCAGAGGCATCCACAGTTACCTGTGCGAAATGAAGACCGTTGAAATTAAGCCGTTTCTAAGATTCCCGAATAGTTAGCCGATAATGTACGTTATGTCAGATTT
>CAJLKD010000003.1:0-85482 GCA_905207115.1 Bifidobacterium angulatum
GAGATCCTGACGATAGCACGAAGTTCTTGATGAAGGCCAAATCCTCCTCCGCAAGGTTGGCCAACCATTCTGGCAGACGGTCCACATCACCTCCTTTAATAAAATTAATTATTTATCAAATATATTAAAGCCGCAATGAAGCATTGTCAATATGACACACGTGTCCGATTCACCAGAAACGGACAACCACGGCTTCTCAAACCACGCGCGCATGACCAATTCGGCAGAATCGGACATCTGAGACTATCCAGTGGACGTGAAACACTAGGCGACATGGCCAATACATCACGAATGTCGTCCCTGCAGCGCCGCGAACAGCTCATCCACGTGGCCCGTTCGCTGTTCGCGGCCAAAGGATTCGAAGCGGTGAGCGTGGAAGAGATCGCCGCCCACGCCAAGGTCTCCAAGCCGATCGTCTACGAGCATTTTGGCGGCAAGGAAGGCATCTACGCAGTCATCGTGGATAGGGAGATGCGCACCCTGACATCCGTGCTTATCGAATCGCTGTCCGACCCGACCGCCAACCCGCGCCAGATCGTGGAACGCGCGGCCATGGCTCTGCTCACCTACATCGAACAGAACACCGAAGGATTCCAAGTGCTGGTCCGCGATTCGCCGACCACGGACCCATCCGGATCGTTCAGCTCACTGCTCGGCGACATCTCGCTGCGCGTCGAAGACCTGCTGACCGCAACCTTCAAACGTCAGAAGCTCTCCCCCAAAGGCGTGCCCTACTATGCGCAGATGCTAGTGGGCATGACCGTATTCACCGGCCAGTATTGGGCCGCACACCCGAAAGTCAGCAAGGAGCAGATGGCCGCCTACCTCGTCGATCTGGCATGGCACGGGCTGGGACGGCTTGATTCCAAGCCGAAGCTGCTGTTCGAAGACACGAAGTCGGCAAGGAAAGCCAGGAGCGCCGACAAGACCAACGGCGCCTCTTCCACCCAGGCGGATACAGTGCTACCGTGTGAAGCTGACAGTGAACAGACCGACTGACCTGATCTGAACCATAGGGTTGAAGAGGACATACGCCAGGGTTGAAGAGGACATACGCTATGACGACAACGGCGAAAACGCTGAGTTTTGTGATTCCTTCATACAATATGGAGGCATATCTCGACCGGTGCGTGAACTCGCTGCTTTCCGCGCACAGAACCGACGATCTTGAGATCCTGATCGTCGACGACGGTTCCAAAGACGGCACCCTCGCCTACGCGCAGAAGCTCGAACGCAACAATCCAGGCATCGTGCGTGCCATTCATCAGGAGAACAAGGGGCATGGCGGCGCGGTGAACACCGGTATCGAGGCGGCGACCGGCAAGTATGTGAAGGTCGTGGACGCCGACGACTGGGTAGGACCGGAATCGTTGGAGGACGTGCTCGCCACCCTGCGTGAGGAAATCACGCGCGACGACCCCATCGACATGCTGGTGACGAACTACGTGTACGACAAGATCGAGAAACGCCACAAGCATGTGGTGAACTTCCGCCACGCCATGAAGCCGGGCAAGCGCCTGACCTGGGACGATCTGGGGCATTTCGGCCTTGCCGAATACATTCTCATGCACGCGCTGATCTTCCGCACCGACGTGGTACGCGCCTCCGGCATGAAACTGCCCGAGCATACCTTCTACGTGGATTTCATCTACGCCTACCAGCCGTTCCCGTGGGTGAAGACGCTGAAATACCTGGATACGCCGTTCTACCACTATTACATTGGCCGCGAGGGGCAAAGCGTGCAGACCGACGTGATGATCCGGCGTGTGGACCAGTTGCGGCTGGTCAACCAGTGCATGGTCAAGGCGACACCCGAACGCGGCACGGTGCCTGATGGCCTGTACCGGTACATGATCCACTTCCTCGCCATCGAAAGCTCCGTGGCAAGCGTGTTCATGATCCTCTCGAAGGACCCGGCGAACTACGCCAAGAAGGAAGCGCTGTGGAACGACATCAAAGCCTATTCGCCATCGATCTACGCGGATGTACGCAAGAAGGCAATGTCGCGTGCGTTGAACCTGCGCGGTTCGGCCGGTCGGTTCATCATCCGCAGCGGCTACGTGGTGGCCGAAAAGGTGGTCGGCTTCAACTGATTGGTGCCGACTCATCCACTCGGGCTGAATCCGAAGTGCAGCGAGCAGGATTTGCAGTCACCCGGATTGCGACTACCTGGCTGCGGCCGCTGGTCTCGCGGCACCAATCGAGCAGCGGTTATCTATAACCAGACACTGGGTGAGACGTTGTGTAATTCAGATGAAGTTAACGAACGATTGCACAGACCGGCAGAGCCATATTTGCCGAGTTGGTGGTGGACATCTTGCGGCAGCCACCACCAACTTGCTTATGTATGGCAGATTGTGCCCTTCCGCTTTATCTAGTTTGCTTATCCGTGGCATCCAAATCGCGTTTCCTCAAGTATGGGCGCTGGAATTCCAACGCCCATACTCCACGTAACGCACTATGAGTGCCACCAATAAGCCACTTCGATAGTGTTACGAGCTCGCAAGCTCAGTTCCAGCGGTCGGACATGGCGAAACCGTTATGCATCAGGTTGCTGGACGTGTACAGCACGTCGTTGAGCAGCGTGGTGGCATGCTTACGCAGATATTCCGCCATGTCCTCGTTGGCGGATTCCAAACGCCCCGCGACGACCTCGTCCGCTGGCGTATCCGCCGCCTCGTCCCGCTCCTGCTCCAATGCCGCATCCGTGCGTTCGACCAATCGATGCCCGAACACGCGTGCGTTCTCCGCAAACGCCTCGACAGCGTTGCTGGTCTCGTAGAAATGCGCGTCGGCAAGCGCCGCAATCAGACGATTCGTCCAATACAGGTTGCCGGTGGAGACCTCCGGCGTGGTGTCGCGCAGGTAGGCGGGCGTATCGTTCACGTTCGCATAGAACGGCGTGGCTGCGGTGAACGGGCCGGAACCGTAGGAGATCCACATGATCGAACGGCTGACGGCGGGCGCATACGGGCGGATCTGCATGGCGACCATGTGACCGGTGCGGTTGATGCCGATCGGGCGGTAGCGGTGGCGGCTTTCCGGGGTGCCGAGCGTACCGTACGGATCGTAGGGGGTGCCTTCGAAGTGGGCGCTCATGAGGAAGTCGATGTCTTCGATGGTGACGGCGTTCTCCGGCACTCGGCACCAGGGGATGTCGTCGGAGGCCGGCGTGTAGCGTGCGGCAGGCGAATCCCAATCCTCGCTCGGGTTGAGGTGGCGCTGCATGTACCAGGCGCGAGGCGTGTTATAGATGTGGTCCTTGGTGGTGGCGGTGCCGAAGGCGGTGCGTGGGTTGAAGCGGTCGGGGTCGGCGGATGCGCCGATGGTGCGGTTGAGATGGTGCGCGTCCATGAATTCGCGCAGGTCGGCGCTGCACAGGTGCTCGCGTTGTTCACCGAAAGCGTCGGCAAGATCGAAGGAGTCGATGCCAAGCTGGTTGGGGATGGTGGCATAGCAGTCGTCGGGAACACGGCGGGCGATCCAATGGTGGCCACCGATGGTTTCCACGTACCAGATCTCGTCCACATCGGAGATGATGACGCCGTTTGCCTCATAGGTGCCGTACTGTTCCAGCAGTGCGCCGAACCGGGCGACGCCTTCGCGCGCGGTGGCCACATACGGCAGCACGAGGGTGATGATGTCCTCCTCGCCGATGCCGCCGGGCGTGCCGTCTTCCTGCAGCTCGACCATGGGGTCGGCGGCAAGCACGCGCTCGTTGACCGCGATGGTTTCGGTGGCGCTCATGGCCACGTTATGCTCGTTGACGCCGGCTTCGGCGAGCACGCCGCGATTGGGCAGCACGTTCGGCACGATGCTGTAGCGGCACGGATCGTCCGGCAGATCTATTTCGACATGGCTCAGCACGCTGCGGTAATGGCGCGGCTGATTGTTGGGCGCGACCACGATGAAGCGTTTCGGATCGTAACGCCCCGAACCGGAATCGTCGTCGCGGGCGATGATGGTGGAGCCGTCGTAACTGGCTTGCTTACCTACGAGAATCGTTGTGCATGACATGCTGACTTACTGTAGGAGGGTGCGCGGAAGAACCACGGGACACGTGATGGCAGAGGCTGTGGCAGGGGCTGCCGCTAGGCCTGCTGCCAGGGCTTGCCACGTTGTAAGGCAAGCGGCGATGCGGCGAAAAGACACTACCGCGAGGATGCTGTGCGAGAATATGCAAGGACACGCGAGGGGCGCATAGGAACCCATGGAAGCCGCTAAGAGACATACGCGTTTGGCATATCACCCAAGGATGCTGTATAATGGTCGACTGTTGCCCCTCTAGCTCAACGGTTAGAGCAGCGTCCTTTTAAGTCGTGGGTTGTGGGTTCGAATCCCACGGGGGGCACCGCGAATCCCTCGGAGCCGTTGGCTCCGAGGGATTTTCTTGTACTCGGACTATACCGTCCCGCCGGGGAATGGAAGTGAAAGCCGGACGCCCCGAGTACCTTGGGATCCGGCTTTCGCGTTGCTTATACCGATACCCTGGTCATCCGAAGATGAGACCGCCCCGCTTCTCCCTGACGCGGCACATAACACATATAGGTATCTGGCACAGAACGCAAGGACACGAATCCGGAAACCCGTTATATCCCCCGTCGTTTCCATAACCGGCGCGCAAGTACGCTCGATGCCAACGAACACGCCTTACTATTGAAAAGTCATTAGGTGATCACTATTATGTCTACCGGATTTCTTGTGAGGGGGATTTCCGCGCATACAAGGCGATATTTCGAAGGCATCGGCTTGGGGCAACTTGTTACGTAACGAAGAAAGGTTTCCCCAAATGTCTTTTGGTAAAAAGATCATTGCGGGCGTTGCAGCTGTAGCGACTCTGGCTGCCTTGGCACCGGCAGTCGCAATGGCCGATACTGCCCAGAATCAGAACTCTGCAACTTCCGCGCAAGCTGAAGAAGAATTCGCCACGGTGACGTTCTACACCGCTGACGGACACATCATCCAGGGAACCACCTGGCAGAAAGGCACCGCCTTCTCCCAGTACGCCCTGGGCATCCAGGCACCGGCCATCGCAGGCAAGACCTTCACCGGCTGGTCTTACTCCGAGGGCCCCATGCTCAAGGACACCGATCAGGTGTTCGGGGATATCTCCGTGTACGCGACGTACGCGGATACTCCGGCACAGGATGACAACACCCAGTACACCGTCTCCTTCTACGCCGGCACCGACAAGCTCATCCAGACCGTGAGCTACTACGCCAAGGACAAGGCCAAGTTCTCGACCTACGCCGCAGGCATCCAGGCACCGGCCGTCGAGGGCAAGACCTTCACCGGCTGGGGCTTCGCCTCCAACAACGGCAACGTCGCCGTCAACCCGGATGAAGTCGTGACCGGCAACTGGGCCGTGTACGCCATGTACAAGAACAGCCCGAAGCAGGACGACAACACCCAGTACACCGTCTCCTTCTACGCCGGCACCGACAAGCTCATCCAGACCGTGAGCTACTACGCCAAGGACAAGGCCAAGTTCTCCCAGTATGCCCTGGGCATCCAGGCACCGGCCGTCGAGGGCAAGGTCTTCACCGGCTGGGGCTTCGCCTCCAACGACGGCGACGTCCCGGTCGACCCCGACGCCGAGGTCACCGGCAACTGGGCCGTGTACGCCATGTACAAGGACGCCCCCGCCAAGGATGACGACACCCTGAACGTCGTCTCCTTCTACGCCGGCACCGACAAGCTCATCCAGACCGTCGGCTACTACGCCAAGGACCACGTCAAGTTCTCCCAGTACGCTGCCGGCATCCAGGCACCGGCCGTCGAGGGCAAGGTCTTCACCGGCTGGGGCTTCGCCTCCAACGACGGCGACGTCCCGGTCGACCCCGACGCCGAGGTCACCGGCAACTGGGCCGTGTACGCCATGTACAAGGACGCCCCGAAGCAGGACAACAAGAAGGATGACGTCAAGCCGGCCGACACCGTCACGAAGAATGATGCCAAGAAGAACAACAACAAGACCGTTGCTCAGAAGATCCAGCAGGCTGTCCTCAGCGACACCGGCGCTGCGGTGAGCGGCGTCGTGGTGTTCGCCGTGATCGCCCTGATCGGCTTCGCCGGCATCACCATTCTGCGCAAGCGCATCTGAGCCTCGTCTCAACCGTGACACAGATTGGTTTCGTGTAGTGCTCCATACAGGGAACCAACGCGAAACCGATCTGTGGCTCAAAGCGCGGGAGCTTTGTTGAATAGACGATTCAGTAAAGCTCCTACCGACGCTAATGGATATATAACATAAGACTTGGCTGGCTGCTGGAAGGGCCAAACCTCAAACGCAGCTGACAGATGAGGAGGGGCCTTCGAAAACACTTCCTTATCCCGATGCGCTGCCCTTACCGGCGGCCAGTCAACCAGGCTCTGGAGATCATCTGATCTCCAGAGCTTTTTTATTCGGCGGGAAACCGCCAAACTTCAGCATAGCGTAAGCGTGCACTTCGAAAACACGCCCAAGGCTTTCTGACAATTCCCCGACCATCCCACAGGCCTTACCGCAATAAGCCGGGGAACCGCAGCGCACATTCCCTCACGAAATCCGTGCTGCAGCAAAACATGAACTATAGGGGGGGGGAGAGACTTATACACACACTTCAGATGCCCCCCACTGAGGGGAATGAAGGTGAAAGCGCAATCGGATGGATTTTGCCTGAAAACGGTAGAGGGAACGGGCAGCAGGGGGAGGATGACAAAAGAGCGGGCAGGGGCCGGAATATGGCGGGTGGGGGCGCGTATGCCGGGATATACTGAGACGCGAATACGGCAAAAATGAACAAGCACGGGAGGAAGCCGATGATCAACGAGCAATACAAGGCGATGCTGGGCGGCAAGTCCGTCATCCGCGAACTGAGCGAATACGCCACCAAGCGCGGCGCGGAAATCGGCTACGAGAACGTCTTCGACTTCTCCCTAGGCAACCCCTCCGTGCCGGCACCGCAGGACTTCACCGACGCCATGGTGGATCTGTACGAGCATGGCGATCCGGTCGCCATCCACGGCTACTCCCCCTCGCTGGGCATCCCCTCCGTATGCGCCACCATCGCGGACTCCCTGAACCGCCGCTTCGGCATGGACTACGAAGGCCGCCACATCTTCCCCACCACGGGTGCGGCGGGCGCATTGTCGCACGCCATGCGAGCCGTGACCAAGCCGGGCGACGAAATCATCACCTTCGCCCCATACTTCCCCGAATACCAGCCGTATGTGAACGGCACCGGCGCGCACCTGACGGTCATCCCCGCCGACACCGCCAGCTTCCAGATCAACTTCGAGGCATTCGAGGCAGCGCTGAACCCGAACGTGCAGGCCATCCTCATCAACACCCCGAACAATCCTTCGGGCGCGGTGTATTCCGCCGAAACGCTGACCCGCCTGGCCTCGATCCTGGAAGCCAAGCAGAGCGAATACGGCCACGACATCTTCCTGATCAGCGACGAGCCCTACCGCGAGATCGTGTTCGACGGCAACACGCAGCCCTACCCGGCACGCTTCTATGCCAACACACTCACCTGCTACTCGTTCTCCAAGTCGCTCTCGCTGCCGGGCGAGCGCATCGGCTACGTGGCCGTGAACCCGAAAGCCACCGACGCCGACCTGCTGGTGCCGATGATGGGCCAGATCAGCCGTGGCACCGGCCACAACTGCCCGCCAAGCTCGATCCAGTTGGGCGTGGCGAAGGTCATCGACGAGACCAGCGACCTGAGCGTCTACGAGACGAACATGAACCTGCTCTACGATGCGCTCACCTCGCTCGGCTTCGACGTGGTGCGCCCGGGCGGTACGTTCTACATCTTCCCGAAGGCGCTGGAGGAGGATGCCACCGCGTTCTGCATGAAGGCCAAGGACTACGACCTGATCCTGGTGCCGTCCGAAAGCTTCGGCGTTCCGGGCTACTTCCGCATGGCGTACTGCATCGACACGGAGAAGGTGAAGCGTTCAATCGACGCACTGGGACGCTTCGTGCACGAACAGTACGGCAAGTGATACCACGCCGGCCGGCATAATACCGTACGACGCGTAAGTGGGCGTGATGGACTGCTCTCCATCACGCCCACTACGCGTATATACACAGTTTCGCATAACCGCATACCAGTGCCATGCGCGCACCTGCCGGCACTCTGCGAAGACCACAGAGACACGAAGGGAAAGCTATGGGCGCCCGGCCACGCTCGGATCGATATGCATGGTAGGCAGACGCTGTTCCATCACCTCGTTGGGGAAGTGCAGGTTGATCCATTGCACGACCGGCGAGTCGGAGTGGATGCCGGCAAGACGCATATACCAGCAGTCGATGGCCATCAGCGTGAACAACGCATCCGCCAGAAGCAGTATGAAGCATACGGAAGTCAGCGTGTAACGGATCTTCCAGGGGATACGGTTGATGCAGTTGAGCAGCGCGGGCAGGATCAGCCGCATCCACACCACGCCAAGCACACCCCAGAAGAACATGAACTGGCCGCAGGTGCGGCCGCCGATCGACAGCCATTTGCCGGTGTAGTCCCACGACTTCATGCCGACCGTGACCTCCATGAACCAGCTGCTGACCCATTCGAACGCGCCGCCCAGCACGGCCGAAGACAGGAAGATCGTGACGACGCTCGACCGGTACATGCGGTTCAAGCAGACGGACACCAGAATCACGCCGAAACCGTAGATCGCGGAGAACTGGCCGTACAGGAAGCTGGCACGGTTCTGATACCCGCCGAACACGACGGCGTGATACACCGTTTCGACCGCGCATCCGAAAACGCAGCCGACCGCGAACAGCCAGAACATGTTGAAGAAGTTCAGCTCCATATACCCTTTGCCGGTGCGGTCGCGGCCAAGCATGCCGTCCTTTTCGTCTTCGAGAAAGGCGTCTCGCTCATCCATGCGCCGCAGCGTGCGCTGCAGACGGCGTTCCTCGCGAAGCCCCGGATCGACCGTGACGGACAATGCCGCCAACAACAGGAACCGCACGACGGCGACCAGCAGATCCCAGCCGATGCCATGCAGGCACAGCGAGAACATGATCTCGATGAACGTCAACGGCATGAGCACGTAAGTCCAGGGAGCGGCACGGTGACGGTCCTTGCGTAGGATCAGCAGCACGCCGAAGACGATCATCAGCGCGGAATTCACCGTGAACAGCACCGTGCCGATCACCGACATGATCACCGTAAGGTTCAACGGATTGACCTGCTGGTAGCCAAGCACCACCGCACTGACCGCTCTGACGATTTCACGCAGCAGCAGCGGCAGCGAAATAATGCCGTCCAGCAGCACCACATCGCCGAATAAGGTGACGATAAGCGGCATATTACGTTCGGCATCACTGGCACGTTTGCGTTTGGCACCCGATTGCGCGCCATGGCGATCGGCATTTCGAACAGAACCCGACATGCTTTCTTCCTTATCTACCCAATATGGACAACGCTAACAAAACAGGCATACTTCGATGCCATGCAACGTAGCGAATCAGCGCTCGGCATGCCGACGAACGGCGCTGCCGACACTGGAATACCGGAATACGCCGTTTTGCCGAACGCATCGGCGGATTGCGCCCGTAGCGAACCGCACCGGCAGGCCGACCGGTCAGCGGCCAGAGTAGGGCAAACGGCTCCGGCGGCTCGACCGATACGCTATGCCGAACGAGCTGGGAACAGGTCGTTGTACGCTACTTGATACGTAGCGCTACGTATCACGTAGCATATAACCGACAAGCGACGCACAAGGAGACCGATGAGCAACGTATTCGCGATACTCGCACGCGACTTCAAACGCTTGCTGAAAGTGCCGTCCGCATGGGTGGTGGCGATAGGACTCGTTCTCATCCCGCCAATGTACGCATGGTTCAACATCCGCGGATTCTGGAACCCCTACCACAACACCAAAGGCATCGAAGTGACCGTGGTGAACAACGACCAGGGCACCACCAACAAGCTCATCGGAAACGCCAACCTCGGTGCCCAGATCATCGCCCAGCTGAAAAACAACGACCAGCTCGGCTGGAACTTCGCCGACGAACAGGAAGGCATGGCCCGCGTCCGCTCCGGCGAATCCTACGCCACCATCGTCATCCCCAAAACCTTCTCCAAAGACCTGGTCGACACCATCACCGGCACCGGCAACCGACCGGAACTCAAGTATTACGTCAACGAAAAAGTCAGCGCCATCGCACCGAAAATCACCGACACCGGCGCAGGCACCGTAGACACCCAAGTGAACAGCACCTTCGTCTCGACCGTGAGCGAAGTGCTTTCCGACGCCCTGAACACCTTCAACGACACCATCTCCACCACAGCCGGCACCATACAAACCACCACCGTGCAATCGCTCGACGAAGCGCAAAGCACCATCGCCTCGGCACGCGGCAAGCTGGCGACAATCATCAACACCATGGACGAGACGCCCGCCACAACCAAGGCCGCACGACAGTCGCTGTCCAGCCTGCAGCAGGCCACCGTAGACGCCGGCAACAGCCTGACCGCCACCTCCACGCTCATCACCACAGCGCAAAACGGCATCAACAATTTCGCCGCCACAACATCCACCGGGCTCGACCAAGGCACCGCGCTGCTCACCCAATCCATGCAGCAGGCGACCACCACCATCAACACCGTCACCACCGGGCTCTCCAGTGCCAACGCCACAGCCGGCAACGCGGTCAGCACCCTGCAAACCGTGAACGACAACACCGCTTCAGTACTGGAAACCCTCAGCAACCTGCCCCTGGCCAGCAGCTCGCCGGAACTCAAAGCCGCCATCGCACAACTGAAGCACAGCACCACGAACGCCGCCGAAACACTACGCGACATCCAGGCATTGAACACCAGCACCGGCAACGCCATCACCACCGTCTCCGACTTGGGCGCCACCGTCAACAACGCGGCGCAGCAATCATTGGACTCCACCAGCAAAGCGCGTTCAGCCATCACCTCGGGCGCTTTGCCGCAGCTCAACAACGGACTGGGATCGCTAGCCGGAGCAACGGGAACGCTGGGCGGCGGCCTCAGCAACCAGACCGCACTGGCCAGCCAAGCCAACGTAGTGCTCGACCAGCTCGACAAAGCCAGCGCCGACACCGCGTCCGCATTGCGCACCACCGACAAGGCCCTGGCCAAGCTCGGCGACAGACTCAGCACCGTCGCCACCGACATCACCGCGCTCAACACCTCGGCCATGCTCAGCTCCATGCTCGGCACCGACGGCAACCTCGACACCAAGCGCATCGCCACATTCATGCTCTCCCCCACCGTGCTCGACACCACCGTGCTCTACCCCGTGAACTCCTACGGCTCCGGCATGGCGCCGCTATTCACCAACATGGCATTGTGGGTCGGAGCGTTCGCGCTCGTCGTGATCTTCAAAACCGAAGCCGACGGCGAAGGCATCACCGCCATGACCGCCACACAAGGTTACATGGGCAGATTCCTGTTCCTCTCCGTATTCGCGGCGCTGCAAGGATTCGCCACCACCGTAGGCGACCTGCTGCTCGGCGTGCAAACCGTCAACGCCGCGGCGTTCGTCCTCACCGGAGTGCTCACCTCGCTAGTGGACCTGTCGCTCATCTTCGCGCTATCCACCGCGTTCCTGCACGTGGGCAAAGGCGTCTGCGTCGCGCTCATCATGCTGCAGATCCCCGGCGCTTCAGGCCTCTACCCCATCGAGATGATGCCGAAGTTCTTCCGCACGCTCTACCCGTTCTTCCCGTTCAACTATTCGATCAAAGCGCTTCGCGAAACCATCGGAGGCTTCTACGACGGCCACTGGCTGCAGAACATCGTCTACCTGCTGCTGTTCACCGTCATCGGATTCATCATCGGACTGGTCATCCGCCCGCTCATGGCCAACACCAACCGCATGTTCGCACGGCAGATCCGCGAAGGCGGCATGATCGTCGGCGAAGACGTGCACCTGCCGGGAACCGAATACCGCATCTCCAACGCATTGCAGGCCCTGACGAACCATAGCGGCTACAAGGCATCCATCGAACGCCGCGTCGCACGATTCGAAGCGCTATACCCCAAGCTCAAACGCGGCGCGCTTATCGTCGGACTGGTGGTGCCGATCGTGTTGGCCGTCACCTTCTCGCTGACCACCAACACCAAACTCGAAGCACTGCTCGCCTGGATCATCTGGGTGCTGCTCATCATCGGATTCCTGCTGACCATCGAATTCATACGCGACAGCCTGCGCAGGCAGCGCGAACTCGGCAATCTCGACGACATTCAAATCCGCGACGCCCTCGCGGTACACGAAAGGAGGCACGCCCGATGAAAGCCATCATCCGACTGTTCGCAGGCGACGTGCGCCGCCTGACCAGCAACATCGTCTCCATCATCATCGTGATCGGCCTGACAGTGATCCCTGGACTGTTCACCTGGTTCAACATCGCAGCCAGCTGGGACCCGTTCTCCAACATGAAGAACCTGAAATTCGCCGTCGCCAGCACCGACGAAGGCTACCGCTCCGACCTGCTCCCGGTGAAAATCACCGTGGGAGACCAGGTGCTGAACGCCCTGCGCGCCAACTCGGAACTCGACTGGACGTTCACCAACGAGCATGACGCGATCGAAGGCACGAAATCCGGCAAATACTATGCCGCCATCGTGATTCCGAAAACCTTCAGCAAAACCATGCTGACGTTCTTCTCGTCCAACGCAAGCAACGTCAAAATCCGCTACTACACCAACGAGAAAACCAACGCGCTGACCCCGAACCTCACCAATCAGGGCGCAAGCCAGGTGAGCACGCAGATCAACCAGATGTTCGTCACCACGCTGACCAGCACCGCGCTGTCGCTCGCCTCGCAGCTCTCCCGCGACCTGTCGTCGCCGAAAGCGACCACCGCGTTGAACAACTTCACCGCAAACGTGGAAACACTGGCCGGCACATTGCAGGATTCCTCCAGCACCATCAGCGATTTCAGCGCGCTCACCACATCCGCATCAACACTGCTGACCAGCTCTAGCGCACTACTGCACAACATCTCCCAATCCGGCAAGGACGCAAGCAGCCAATTGCAATCGGCGAAACAAAGCGCCGGCGACCTGGCAGGAGCGCTGAACACCAGCACCACCGCACTGGCGACCGCACTGCGCAGCAGCGCCTCAAGCTACAGCGCCGTCTCGGATTCAGCCGACAAACTGGTCGCCGATTCAGGCAAGCAGATGGCCGACACCGCACAACTGCTCACCACACAAGCCGGGCACGTCAGCGAACAAGCGAAGCAATACCAGACCATCCGCAACACCCTGGCCGCACTGGAACCGCAGATTCCCAGCGCCAACAAACCGGCATTCGACGCACTGCTCGGCCAACTGGACTCGGCGATCGCCACGCAGCACAAGCTGACGGCAAGCCTGAACAAAGCCGCCAGCGACATAACCACGAAAAAAGACGCGGCAAGCAGCCACAACACGCAGATCAAATCCCTGGCATCCCAAGCGCAGCAAACCATAAACGGCATCTCCACCGATTTCGACACAACCATCAGACCGCAGCTGAACACCATCGCGCAATCGGTCAGCAACGCCGCCAGCGCGCTGACCAGCGGCAAAACCGCACTGCAATCCGCCGTAGGCAATGTGGACGAAACCACCGCACAGGCGCAGCAAACCCTCGCCAGCGTGAAGGAATCGCTTGACAAAACGGCGTCCAAACTCGCCGCAACCGGCACCAAGCTCAGCGAGTTCACCACCAAACTCGACGACGCGCTGCACAGTTCCGACCTGGACGAGGTCAAGAAGCTACTGGGATCCGACGCGGACACGCTGGCCGCAACCATCGCCGCACCGGTAACGCTCAAACGCACCGCGGTGTTCCCCGTCGCACAGTTCGGTTCGGCGCTCGCGCCGCTGTACGTGATCATTCCGCTATGGGTAGGCGCCCTGCTGATGGGTGTAACGCTGAAAACCACGGTTTCGCGCCGCACCCGCAAGGAACTAGGCGATCCAAGACCACACCAGCTGTTCCTCGGCCACTACGGCGTGTTCGCACTGATCGCGCTCTTGCAAAGCACGTTCTCGGCGGGCGGCTCCCTGCTGTTCATGCACGTGCAGGCCGTGCACCCCTGGCTGTTCATGCTTACCGGATGGGTAAGCTCGCTGGTGTTCTCGTTCTTCGTGTACACCATGGTGGTGAGCTTCGGTAATGTAGGCAAGGCCATCGGCGTGCTCATGCTCATCATGCAGATCTCCGGGTCGAACGCGGCATACCCGCTGCAGATGCTGCCCTCGTGGCTCAGCTCGATCAGCCCGTTCCTGCCGGCCACCCATGCGGTGACCGCATTGCGCGCTTCGATCGCCGGCATCTACAACATGGATTACTGGAAGGCGATCGGCGCACTGCTGCTGTTCATTCTGCCACTGCTGCTGATCGGACTGGTGCTGCGCAAGCCGTTGATCACGTTCAACCAGTGGTACGTCGCGAACATGGAAAGCACCAAACTAATCGCGTAAATCCCAAGTTGCGGTAGCATGATCGCGATAAGAGAGAAGACACAAGCCATGACCATTGCAATGAAAGTAACGCAGGCGGCCGCCTCGCGCGCGGCCCGCATGCGGGAGGCAACCGACCGTAAAATCATGCAGGCGACGCTGCAGATCGCCACATCGCGCGGCATCGGCGCCGTAACCATCGAAGAGGTGGCACGGCGCTCCGGCGTGGCGAAAACCACGATCTACCGCCGCTACCGCAATACCGGTGACCTGCTGCATAAGATCCAGATCGAGACCAGCAGCACCTTCGAAGTGGACGACCTGGCCCCCACGCGCAGCGACCTGCACTGCTTGCTGGACCGCGTGGCCGCGGCCTTCAATGGCGAGATCGGTCTCAAAGCCGTGGGATTGGTGCTGAGTTCGGACAACGATTACGTCAAGGGCCTGGCGAATCAGGTGATCGCGCCGGCCGAACAGCGATTCTACGATTACATTCGCCGTGGCGTGGAGGCGGGGGTCTTCAAGCACGGACTCGATATGGAGTTTCTGTTCAGCACGGTGCTGGGATCGATGCTGGCCTACAAGGCGCTGCAGGAGCGGCAGGCCGGCGTCAAACCTGCCGAAATCGATGCCGATAAGACCGGTACTGCGAATATGCCCGGTGCCAGCAGTGATGCTGGTGCCGACAGCACCAACGACGCCGGAACATGGGCCGACCATATGACGAATCTGCTTTGGCCGGCTTTGGCCGCCTAGGCTTTCCCGCCGTCATCCCCAACTACCCTCCAGCCGTCTTCCCATCATTCTTCTCAAACTGCCGACGCTCATATGCCCCTCACCGTCGGCAGATTGGGAAGAGTCAGTTAGGCCGTCGCGTGACATGCTCGACACACTCAAGGCCGTTCGGCCAAGCCTACGGTCTCACATGCCACACGACGGCCTCCCCTCCCAAACCATCGACGCTCACACGCCTCTCACCATCGGTAGATTAGGAAGAGTCAGGATGCCGAAGGAACCGAGGCTTCCTGACGAGCTGAACCGTCAAGCGGACAGTCCAGTGGACTGTCCGTAGGTGAAGGGAGCAGCTTCGCTGCGACGGGTGGCGAAGTCAGGATGCCGAAGGAACTGAGGCTTCCTGACGAGCCACCTCCAGGGCTTTGTTGAATGCTTCGGAGGTCCAGCTGGCTCCGGCTATCTTGTCTATTTTCAGCCCTTTGAGCGGTTTGCCGTCCACTACGCCGTTGATTGCGTTGGCGAATGCGGTCTGGTGCTTTTTGGAGATCGAGGTGAACGGGTGTCCGACGATGTCCACGTTCTCGACGTTTCCCTGTTTTATGGTGAGTTTCACGTCGATGGTGTCTTCGCCGACCGGTCCGTACTGGCCGTTGATCTTGTAGGTGCCGTCGGCGTAGTTGCCGGTGTCCTTGTTATCGGATTTCGTGGAGTTCGGGTCATCGGCATGGTTCTTGACGGTATCGTCCGATGAACCCGACGAACCGGAATCCTTCTGCGACTCTTCTTCCTGGGATTGCACGCTTTCGCCAGAGTTGCCGGCATATTCGTCGTTCATCGGCGTGGCTTTGGGTTCGCCGCACGCGGTCAGCAATGCGAGCCCCGCCGCGGTCAGCGCAACCGCCTTCACCGCATCCTGCTTGTTGGGCATACGTCTCCTTTCCTGTCGGTCATGTGGCCTGATGCTCCGCACCAAGCATTGTTATGCTTCGGAACCGCCTGTTTTGGCGGATTTGGTCGGATCGGCGAAGTCGATGGCCGTCTCGCCATGCTGCGCGCCTTCAGCCACAGAACCGGTGAACGCCGGCTTGCCGCCCGCGGCCTCATAGGCTTTACGCGCTTCCTCATCGTTCCATTTCTCCCCTACCAGTACACCGTGGTTGAGCATGATCTCACGCTGGGCGCAACTGGCGACCAGCGCATCGTGCGTCACCACGATGATCGTCGTGCCTTGCTCATGCAGCTGGCGGAACAGGTCGAGCACGATCTTCTCGTTCTTCTCGTCCAGATTGCCAGTGGGCTCGTCGGCCAGGATGATCTTCGGGCAGTTGATCAGCGCTCGCGCAATGCATACGCGCTGCTGTTCGCCGCCGGACAGCTGGCTGGGCAGGTGGTGCGCTCGATCTTTCAATCCCACGCGTTCCAATGCTTCCAGCGCCTGCTGTTCGTTGACCACGGAATGGTAGTACTGCGCCACCATCACGTTTTCCACGGCCGTCAGGTGCGGCACTAGGTAGAACTTCTGGAACACCAGGCCGATCATGTTCTTGCGCACGTCGGCCAGCTGTCTGGCGTTGAGGTCTTCCAGCTTGCGGCCTTCGAGTTTCACGGAACCTTTGGTGGGGCTGTCCATGCAGCCGATCATGTTCATCAGCGTGGTTTTGCCGGAGCCGGATGAGCCGACGATGGCGAGCCATTGGCCTTGCGGCACGGTGAGATTGAGATCGTCCACGGCGTGCAGTTCGCCGTAGATCTTGCAGATGTGGTCAAGTTCAAGCAGCATTGATTTTCCTTAGTTCAAGCGGTGTCGGATGGTTGCGTGAGCCGGTGGCGTGTGAATGCCCGTCTCATTCTTCACGCAGCACGATGGCCGGGTCGATGCGCGTGGCACGGCGGACCGGCGAAACGGAAGCGAGGACGGCGATCAGCACGCTCAGTACGAGCGATGCCAAGCCGAGTGGCCAGTTGAAGCCGATGGCCCGATCGAACACCATCTGGCATAGCACGCGTGCCAGCAGGTAGCCAAGCGCCGTGCCAAGCAGTCCGCCGACCAGACCGTAGATCGCGGATTCCACATAGAACTCGGTGCCGATGGCCTGAGCGGATGCGCCGAGCGCCTTGCGTAGGCCGATCTCGTTGCGACGCTGCGAGACGATTGAACCGATCGTGGTGCCCACGCCGACCAATGTCAATACCAGTACCACCAGCGATACGATCCAGAACAATGTTTGCAGCATGGTGATGATGCGCGTATCGGATGCGGTGATCTTGGTAACGGTCTGCGCTTTCACGCCGGTGTTCGGATTGGCGTTCAGGGATTTCACGATGGCGTCCAGATCGGGGCCGACCGCGTTGACGGAATATTCAATCACATCCGCGCCGCGACGGGAGCCGGCGAGTTTGGCCACATCGGCATTCACGGCGTACACGATCTCATCCTCGTTGCCGCCGGTATCCACGATGCCTGCCACGCGGAATTCGGTGCCGCCGGTTTCCATAATGCTGGACGATACGCGACCATCCTGTTTGACGTCGCTCTCGCTTGCCCCCGACGTATCCGACGCACCGCCGTTGTCGGAGGCGCGGTAACCGATGGTGATGCGCGAACCGATTTTCACACCGAGCGCATCGGCCACATCACGCCCGAGCATCACGTTGCCGGCGCTCGGCCAGCTGCCGGTGACATTCCAATGCCGGTTCAGCGCCTTCACGCTTGCGGAGTCAATGCCCGCCAATGTGTAGGGCGCGGAGTTGATGCGCACGCTTTCATACCGGTATGCGGCGGATTTCGCATCATGCTCGCCGGAAACCAGCGCGGTGATGTTCTTGACGTCGACGGTACCGATGCCAACGGATTTTTCCGTGGATTCGCGTGGGGTGACGATGAGGTTCGCGCCGTAGGCTCGCATTTCCTCATTCATCTGCTGCGGCACCGCAATGCAGACCGCGGCCAGGCAGAACAGGGTCGCAGCGCCTACAAGCACGGCGATCACAGCCATGATCGCGCGGGAGCGTCGACGGAACACCGCGCCCCACAGCATGGTGGCGAACATTTTCCGATTGGTCATCGTTGCACTGCTATTGCCGAATGTACGATCAGCGACCATGAAGCACCTCCGCCGGTTTGAGCCCGAGAATCGAACGAATGGATGAGAACGATGCCAACAGTATGGTGATGGCGAGCAGCACGAACACCAGCACGAACACCATGGGGCGCATGGTGATGCCCGAACCGAACACCACATGCCCCACGATCTGTGCCATGCCGGATCCCAGCAATGCGCCGACCACGGCACCAATCAGCGAGATTACAGCGGTTTCGGCCAGCATGAGGCGCGATACGGCGCCATCTGTCGCGCCAATGGCTTTGAGCAGCGCAAGCTCCGCACCGCGTTCTCCGATCGCCGCGGCCATCAGATTCGCCACGGCGATCGCCGCCGCAACAAGCGAAAGCACGGTCATGAGCACCATCACCGCCTGGGTTTTCTGCAATACGTCGCCTTGCAATGCCGCCACCTGGCGCACCTGCTTGGCAACGGCGCCCGGGATCACTTCTTCGATCTGGTAGGCGATCGAACTTGGGTAGGCGGTGCAATACCAGGTCTCCCACTCGTCCTGGGTGAGCGCGGCAGGGTTCTTGGCGGCTTTACGGGCAAGGTCGTTGTCTGGCGTGGTGAGCGCCTTGACTTCGATCTTGTCGACGGCATCCGGCAGGTCGGCAAGCTGCTGAGCCGCCGAGGAGGGGATGTACATGCCGTTGTCGTCGGAGTCGCCGGATTCGTAGATGCCGGTGACCTGCACTTTCTGCGTGGTGCGCTGACCGGATGCCGTGGTCTTGTTCAAGGTGATCGTGTCGCCAACCCGCACGCCGAGCCTGCCGGCGAGCGTCTTGCCGACCATGCCTTGAGCACTGTCGTCTTTGGGCCAGCCGCCGTTGATCGTCCACCATGAGCGCATGCCGTTCATACCTGCCACGGTGGATTCGCCGGAATCCATGTGCAGGGTTTTGGCGAACCATGTGCCCACAATCGGCACGTTCGCGGCCTTGCAGGTTTTCGATGCCGAGCCGGAGCAGTCGATGTCGGCATGGATGTTGAGTTCCGGGGCGAAATTCGTAATGTTGAACGCCCAGAAGATCGTCTTGATCTTGGGTGCATCCGATTCCTTGAGGAAGGTTGTCGGATCGGCGCTATCGGATTGCGCGGAGTCGCCGGTGTTGTACAGGTCGCTGACCACGGCGTCGGCCTTGGGCTGCACCACGATGTTCGAACCGTAGGTGGACAGTTCGGCGTTGAGTTTGTCGCCCACGTCGAATACCACGCCAAGCATGGCTACGCTCACCGCGGCGGACAGGCAGACGGTGACGGCGATGAGCAGTCGGCGTTTGAATTGCCGGCTGAACGATCGCATGATCATTCGTATGAAGAACATGACGGCTCCTCACTTACTGGAAGTGCGCCGACAGGGCGTCGAGCACTGAGGTCTGGATGATGATTGTGCCGGGTTTGACCTGATAGTCGAACGGTATGGGATTGCACCCGCCTTTGAAGCCGATGGTGGCGAGATTGATGGCCACATCGCATTTCTTGCAGATGATCTTGCCGTCCTTCTCGTAGTAGCCTGCATCGCCGCAGTTTTCGCAGGCGTCGAGGCCGATGCCGTATGCGCCGCCGTTCTTCTTGATGATGATGAAGCGCATGACGGTGCCGTCTTTGGCTTTGTATTGGAAGCGGTGCAGGTGGCCGTCCGACACTTGGGCGAAGGTGATGGTGGCCACGCCGTTCTTCAGGGAATACTGTTCCGGTGGCGAAAGCGTAATGACTTTCTGCGTTTGCGCCACACCGTAGGTGAGTGCCACGCTCACGCCGATGATGGCGACGAGACTCCATGCGCCGGCTGCCTTCGCCCGGCGCCCGAATGCCACGTGTGCACGCACGACAGCCTCATTGCTGCCGGCTGTGGAGGTGGTGAAGCCCTTGACGATGGATGCGATGGACGGAATGAGGAATACCACCGCCATGGCGATGGCCATGGCCCGCTGATGGTTGATGCACCATACGAGCAGCAGGAACAGTTCGGTCGGGAAGCTGATGATGCGCTTGGATTGCAGGATCTGCGCAAGATCGGTGAAGTGCGTGGCGAAGAGCAGCGCGATCTGCAGCAATGCGGCGAGGGTGAACGACCAGTGCGGTGTGGTGGAGCGCATGGTGCGGAAGATGCATGCGGCCACGATTGCGGTGGCTGCGCCGAGGGCAAAGCCGAGGGCGCGCAGCAACATATCGGAGGTGAAGACCGGGTCGCCCGGCTCTACGAAGATGGTGAGCCTGAGGATGACGTCGGGCAGTGCGCGGAAGGTAGTCGCTGCGATGGCGAGCGCCGTGACGGCGTTGGCGATGTTGAGCCGCGCGGGGTGACTATGCCAGTGCGTGGTGATGGCCCGCGCACGTAGCACGATGATGAATGCCGCGATATCGAGGATGACGCAGCACCATAATGTCGGATAGTTGATGAAGGTGCGTTGGTTGATCACTGCAGTGGCGCGGAGCGCAGCGAATACGACTGCGCCTACGAACCCGACGGTGAAGCCGGTAAGCCGCCAGTATCGGCTTACCGGCTTGTCACGCCCCTCGCCCACGGTGAGCATCACGTTGAGTGCCATGATCAGCAACGCCGGTGCGAGTGTTCCTTGAAGCACCGTCACATACTGCAGTAGCATCGTTCCTCTTATCTATTCGTATGATTCGTATTCGATTCGATACAACATCGCAGGCACGACCGCGTCTTACGCTCCCAACGGCCCGTACATCAACACTCCCCGGAAAACGCCAGAGGCGGTTTCCCTATATGATGCTCGACCGTAAGCTTGGCTGAACGGCCTTGAGTGTGTCGAGCATCATATAGGGAAACCGCAACAGGGTCACCTACATCTCACAAGAGCGGCAGATATACCCTTTTCTCACCATTCCTGCGGCGTGTAGTTCCAATCCGGGAAGGTCACTTCGAGCGGCTCGGTCCAGAAGCGACCGGTCACGCCGGTTTCCGGATCGACGTGCAGCATCCAGCCCTTCTTTTCCGGGGATTCGATCTTCAGCACGAGCTTGTAGGCGCCGGCCTTGTCGAGCTTGACGTTGGCGCCGTAATGCGGGCCGTCGGAGGCGTTCATCTGCATGAAGGTGCCGGAGCCGACGGACTCGTTGCTGGTCTTGTCGATGATGTCGTAGTTGACGGTGAGGTCGGGGACGAAGTCGCCCTTGCCGTAGCCGAGCTTGGTGCCTTCCTTGTTGGCGTGGATGTCGGCTTCGAGGTGGAAGCTCGCGTCTGCGGCTTTGAGGCCCATGCCGGAGGGTTCCATGTCAATGGGCTGGAAGTATACGGCGTTGACGGTCAGCGGGCCGACTTCCTGGTCGGAGTGCTTTTCATCGACCTGGATCTCTTCGAAGCCCTTGGAGTCGGACGCTGCGGAATCGTCCTTGGTTTCGGTGGTTTTGGAGGACGAGTCGGCGCTCTTGGTGTTGGATGCGGAGTTGTTGGAGCTGCCGCATGCGGACATGGAGACTGCCATGGAGCCTGCCAGCAGGATGCCGAGCAGTGCGGCGATCTTCTTGTTCTTCATTGTTTCTCTTTCTTGTTGGAGGTATTCCGTTGGGAAATATCGGAAAATCTGGTGGTATGCGGTCAGTCGGCGGCTGCCGTGTTCTGACGCATGTTGTGTTTGCGCACGAAGCCGACCGCGAACAGAACGATGACGGCGATGGCGGCTATCGCCTGGGCGGCGAGGCATTCAACGTACGGGTATAGTCCGATCCAATCGTTGGTGGGTACGCTGCTCAGGTAGTGACCGTCGATGAGGTCGCCTTCGATGAGTGCGTGGATGCCTCCGCCTGCGAAGATGACGACGAGTACAGCCATCAGGATCGAGGTGACGAGGAAGAACGGGCCTATAGGAATCTTCACGGAGGTGAAGCGCAGGATGAGGAAGATGACGAGCAGTACGACTGCTGCGGCGATGCCGCCGATCCACATGCCGTGCGCGTCTTGGCTCATCGAGTAGATGGATTCGTAGAAGATCACGGTTTCGGCGCCTTCGCGGAATACGGCGAGGAAGCTCAGCATGGCGAGCGAGACGATCATGCTGAATCCGACGCTTTCACCGGCGTCGGCTTTGCGCTGCGCACTGGTCACGGCTGTTTCGGTTTTGGTGCGGATGTAACGGTTCCATGCTTCCACGGAGCTTTTGTTGAGCATCCAGTTGCTGGTCCACAGCAACATGAGCATGGCGATGAGCGCGCATACGCCTTCGCTGATTTCCTGGATCGGGCCGGATCCGCCGAATAGGAAGGTGAAGAGTACGGCGATCAGGCCGGAACCGGCGAGGCCTGCGAGCACACCGAGGTAGATCCATTTGGCGAAGCGCTTGTTGCCGGATTTGATGAGGTAGGCGATGACTGCGGCTACGACGAGCAGGGCTTCAAGGCCTTCGCGGATCAGGATAAGGAATGCTTGCCCTGCGGAGCTGGTGATGAGCGTGGTGAGGCCGTTGGTGTTGCCGGCGACGCCACCGTCAAGGGTGGCGGCGTCTTCGACGAGCCAGCTTTTGAGGTCGTCGACAAGCTTCTTGATCTGCTTCTGGCTGCCGCCGTCGCGCATGGTCTTACGGGTCATTTTGAACTGGTATTCGACTTGCGAGACGCGATCGCCGGAGATCACGTTCATCACGTTCTTTTCGAATCCGAGCTTTTCGTAATACTGGTAGTACGCGTTGTTGACGAGGCTGGAGCCTTCCGCGCCCTTGCCGGAGATAGCAGCCTTGTATGCCTTGTCGAGGATAGTGTTCATCTCGCCGGCCACGTCGCCCCAGGTGCGGTCGCCTTTGCCTGTGGACGAGTTCTTTTTGGCGGCATCGAGCTGTTTGCGTTCTTTGGTGGTTTGTGCATCGCGCTGTTTGGCGTAGTCGCGCGGGTTGGCGAGGCTGCCGTTCGCGTCGAGGGTTTGCGCGGTGGCGGTGATGTCGTTGGAGAGAGCGTCGACTTTGCTGGCGATCGTGTCGGCGTTGTTCGGCTGGTAGGCGAGGGTTTCGAGGTCGGTGAATTCCTGGAGGAGGGCTTTCTGCTTGTCTTCGCCGATGGTGCTGTTGACGACTGTGGAGAAGTTGGAGGCGTCGTAATTCATCCAACGTGCGTTCTGGAAGTCGGTGGCGGCCTGATAAGTGTTGCCGGAACGGTAGTCGCTTTCGCCTTGGGCGAGTTGCTTGTTGATGTCTTCGGCGACGGCGTTCCAAGTAGCGTAATCAGCATAACTGCTGCTGGCAGCGAATGCAGCTGAGGTGGTGGAACCGAATGCGAATACGGTGGCGAGTGTGACGAGCATCGCCATGATGATGGCGGCGATTCGGCCGATCATGCGACCTGTGGTATTGCCGGCATCCATAGCTTGGACGTGCCGCTCGTTCACAACGCGAGATGGCATGAGACCTGTTCCTCTCTCTCGGCTCTGCTCCCGATGCGCCTGCATTGCCGTACGCACGTTGCGCATCGGAGCACAATGTAAAACGAAAATTTTTAGAACAACAGTCTTGATTTTTGGAATGGTTTGTTGTAGACCATCACGAAACGGCGTTATTCCGCCATTCCTGTTTTTACCATCTTCGGCGTGTCATCTCACATCGTGGTACGTTCGCAGCATGCTCGCGGGACTCGACGCGCCACGACACAGAAGCAGCCAGATTCCAACGTCGAACACCACGCCACTGGGTGCGAGCGTTGTCAACGCGTTGGCATCAGGAGTATGGATTCTTCCGTTTCGCTCGCACGGCGCATGCCCTGCACCACCGCGTTTCCCAAGGCGCTCGGCACCGGCTTGCTGACCGCCGCGCAAACCACCGTCCGGCCAGCGATGCCTGTCTTCTGGTCGATTGCACCCATCACGCTGCCCATACGCATTCGCGCACGTTCACCGACACAATACCGTTCACCCAACACAAGCGCCAAACACGCGGATTACCCCCGGTAGAGTCCGGTTAGGTTCTGCGTGTCTGGCATAAGGATGGTTCCAAAGCCTTCACGGTTTTGGAACCAAGATCCATTCAGTCAGCAGCTTTGTCTGCCTACGGAATGAGAACTCACGGAATGAGATTTCCGGCGGCCGCGTACAGGTCCCACCAGTCCTGCTTGTCGAGGTCGATGTCCGCGCCGTCGAGCATCTCGCCCAGACGGGTGGGGTTCATAGAGCCGAGCACGATCTGAATCTTGGCCGGATGCCTGAGCACCCATGCGGTGGCGATGGCGTTGGCACTCACGCCGTACTTGGCGGCCTTCTCATCCAGCGCCTTGTTGAGTTCCGGGAAGTGTTCGTTGCCCACGAACGGACCGTATTCCGTGCCGGACTGGAACGGGCTCCACGCCTGAATGGTTATGTGGCGCAGTCGCGAATACGACAGCAGTCCGTCGGAATGGTTTTCCACAACCATGCCTTCGGCGCCGGAATTGGTCATCAGCTCGTCGCTGACCATCTGCGCGTGCATCAGGCCGAACTGCAGCTGGTTGGCCTCAAGCCTCATGGCGGGGTCGCTGCCGAGCCAGGACTGTAGCAGCTCCATCTGCCACGGGTTCACGTTACTCACGCCGAAATGGCGCACTTTGCCGGCTTCGTGCAGGGTGGTGAACGCTTCAACGATTTCCTCGGCCTCCATCAGCGTGTCCGGCCTGTGCAGCAACGCGAAGTCCACATAGTCGGTGCCGAGCGCTTCCAACTCCTCGTCCAGCCGCGTGATGAGATGCTTCGCGGAAAAGTCATAACGGGTTGCGTGCACGTTGTTCGGATCGCTGAAATCGATGTTGATGCCGAACTTCGTCTGCAGGAAGATGTCCTCTCGCTTAAGGCCTGCGTCCTGCCATGCGCGGCCAAGCACCTGCGAGCTGGCATGGTCGCGATTGACGTTGAATCCGTAGATGTCCGCAGTGTCGAAGAAGTTGACGCCGTGGTCGGCGGCCGTACGCACGACTTTTGCCGCCACGTCCGGTTCCAGCGCGTCCATGCGCATTACGCCGAGCGCCACTTGCGATGCGGATACCGCGGATTTGCCGATTTCGATTTCTTTCATGATCGCTCCATTTTCCTACGCGATTTTCCAGTGCGTCAAACGGTTGACGTACGTATTATCAGAATACCTTTCGAAACAATTCGAACACGCCTGGCCTCGCGCAAATGCACCGCAAAGAACAAACACGCCAAGCATGCGGATCGTCCCGTAAGATTCGGGCGGATGCCGCTTGTTTGGCGTGTTGGATGAGATTTTCCGGCGATTGCGGGCGCCTTCGGCAAATCAACGTCAGCCGATCAGCCCTCCACTCAGTCGATCAGCGTGAACTGGCTGTTGTAGATGTCGGCGTAGAAGCCGTTCCCGGCGAGCAGCTCCTCATGGGTGCCGGGCGCTGGTCTGATGGCACCGCGCGTGGGTGTGGTCGCCTGCCACGAAGCCAATATGATCACTCGCTTGGTTCTCGGCGAAGAAGACGCCTGACAGCGAAATGCAAACGCAAGTTGCAATCGCAAATCGCAACGAATGACACGACACTAATCGCATAGTAAGGATTAACCATTAATTCAACCTTATCTCACCTATATATGGCAGACCCCGAGGTTGACTAATGCTTTCTCGCTTGCGTATGGCATAACGATAGTCTGGGTCAGGTGGTGGCGGCGATTTGGCCGCGCAGTTCGGCGTTCGCGCGCTCCAGTTCGGCGTTCGCGCGCTCCAGTTCGTCGATGCGGCGGGCCTGCTGCTTGATGATGATGCCGGCGGTATCACCGTCGAGCGCGCCAATCGAAACATGCGCGCCGATAGCGCCTTCGGATATAACGGGAACGCTCGAATCCGGAACACCGGACGCCTTATTGCCAAGATTCCGCCTCATCACCAAAGTACGCTTGTACCGTTCAACGAGCCGCGCAATGATCTCGCTGTCATCCAGATAATCGTTGCCGCTCACTGATTTGATGGCGGCGGCCTTCCAACGGGTCACACTGCGTTCGATGCGCTTGTACCCGACCAGATCCGGCGGCAATCCCGCCTCACGGAAGATTTTGGTCGGAGATTCCCCCGCAAGATACCGGATGGTGCACACCTGCTTGAAAGTGTCGGAGTATGTGATACGGTCACGCGTCACATTCGCCACCGCCGGCAACCCTCGCAACAGCTGAATCTCCTCGTCGGTGAACGCCCCGCCGCCACGCATGGCAATGCCTCCCGTCGTGTGTCTTCATTGCCCACTTCTTATGGATATACTTTGCGATTCTATGGCCAGCTTGCCGTACGATACCCTCGTTTTTCCCCTCTCTTCGGAGACCGCCTGCGACTGCCTCGCATCCACGGTTCAGCTTGTTGCAACACGTCGCACCAACCCGCACTACCCCCCTCGAAAAACATCCTCATCTGATGCGGATGACACCCCACAGAAGTTCCCGCGGGGCTGGGTCGGACCGTAGGACAGTCGGGTCGCGGGCGCACGCAAAAGGGCCAACCCGGTTGGATTGGCCCCTGCATAGCTTTTGGCGTTACCGCCTTGTGGGTTTAGTGCATGCGCTGACGGCTCTTAACCACAACGGTCACACCGGCACCGGCCAGGAGCAGCGCCACAACGATGAACAGCGTGGTGCCCGCAGCGCCGGTGAGCGGCAGCTGGGTGATGGACTTCACGTTCTTCACGGTGGCAATCTGGTCGTCGGTCGGCAAAGTGACCTGATGGAGGAGATCCTGCTTGAAGGTAACCGTGCCGTTCTCTGCAATGCTCACATCGAAGGTGACCTTGAAGTTCTGGGCGTAGCCGTTTGGAGCATTGGTTTCCATGACCGTGTAGTCTCCAGCTGCAAGGCCCTTGAACTGCACCAGACCATCAGCGCCGGAGGTGAACACCGTGGCGTTCGTTTGATCGTCAACAGAGGACCAAGCTTTGGATTCAGTATCCTGCTTGAGGAACTTGCCATTCTTCTTCTTGATGACGAACTGCGCGCCGGCCAAAGCGTTGGCATCGTTGTCGACACCAATCTTCTTGAACTGGAAGCCGTAGGTCTTGGATTCGGTCGTGCCTTCGCCGCTGGCGCCACCATTGGTGGTGATCATGGCCTTGTTGTTCACGCTGCCGCCCAAGTCGGTCAGCGCATCCTTGGTGACGGTGCCGGTGTACGACACGACGATGGTCTTGCCAGCCAGGGACTTCGCGCTGGCGAACGTGATGGTCGTAGTGGTGCCGACGGCGGCGCTACCGGTCTGTGTCACCGTGTACAGGCTGCTGTCCACATCCCGGCCGTCGACCTGTACCTTGAAGGTGTTCGCCGCGGCGACCTTGAGACCCTTGGACGCGGTATCGGTGATGGTGAACGGGTAGACATCGTAGTTGGCCGCAGAAGCAGGAACGGTTGCGGACACGGTGAAGTTCACGGTGTCGCCGACATTCACGGTCTTGCCGTCCACGTCCACATCGCCGACCTTGGCGGTCTTGGCTGGCGGGGTGAGCGGGTTCTCGTTCTTCGCATTGAACTGGCCCACAGTGGTGATGTTGCCCTGGCCTGTCACCTTGTCGGGAACGATCGTCAGGTCGGTCAGCCCATTGACGGTGGTGGCCACTACGGCGGGAGTTCCCGTTGTTGCAGTGGTTTCGCCACTCTTGGTGAACGTGTCGGTCACCAGGTACCAGCCTTCGCCACTCACCGCGACCGGCTGGGTCGTGCCCGCCTGCTCCGCGGTCACGGTCAGGCCTGCGCCATCGGCGGTCGGCAGCGGATTGGTCTTGGCCAGTTCCGTGGCGAACTCGCGAATCTGCTCCGCATTGAACGTCGCCACGTATGCGGCCGGATTGTTTTTATATTCCGCCGGAATCGAATCATTACCATTGGCAGTGTCAGCGGCCGCGGTCACGGCGTCCTTCCACGCCTCGACCGTGCTCACCTCAACAGTACCGTTGCCGGCGTTCTCGAACGTGGCGAACCTGTACGGCGTGTACGTGTGGTCTTCCTGCGCATTGTTCACCTGCAGCAACGGGGTCGTCGCGGCGTCATCGGCCTGTGCGCTGGCTGCGCCCAGGGCCATGCCACCGAGCAGCGTCGCAGCGGCGGCGATGCCGGCGAAAAGTTTCCTCATCTTCATGAGAATCCTCTCTTCCTTATTGTTTGATTACTTGTTTCTGTGATCGCGGGAGACGGGAGCCCAACTTGCTCCCGCGATCCGCAAATCTTGGATTATCGGTCGGAACGCCCTCGAGTTGGCAGACGTTCCGACCATGCACAGCGATTCAGACGAGTCGCTTCTTGCCGTTCCACACACCGGCAGCGCCGATGAGCAGCACCGCAAGCCCGCCGACCACACCGCCGACGAACAGCCACTGACGATCCGTCATCCCGCCCGTCAACGGCAGCGCCGATACTGCGATGTAATGGTTGGTGAAGGCGACCGGCGTACTGACGCTCTGCGATTCGGAAACCTTCTGGCCGTTGTCGTCCTGCACCTTGGTCACGGACGTTACGGAAGCCGTCCACGCACCGTCATTGTTCTTGGCGACGGTCACCACGACTTTGTATTTCGCCTGCGAATAGTGCAATGCGCTAATCGAGCCGCTGTTTTCCGTCACGTAGTACGTGTAGGTGGCGCCACCGGCGTTGTAGGTAATGTCGTCAAACGCCGCGGAATGTTCGGTCGAATCACGATTCACCGTGACCGTGCATGGCTGCTGATCCTTGCAGCTGGCCGGCAACGGGGCGTTGTCTTCCGCCTCCAACGTGAAGCCGAACTGATCGGAATCCTTCCACTCACGACCGGTCAGATTCTTCCGTACCGAGATTAGGTGCTGCAGTGATACCGTCTTCAGCGTGTTGGTGATGGTCGCTTTCAACGTGCCCGCATCGGCATTGGAAGACCACACCATCTTCTTGGTCAATTCGGTATTGTTACCCGTATAGGTGACGTCATATCGGTCATTACCGGGGGTTTCCACCACGGAATACGTGTAGCCGGGCACCAGATTATCGACCGTTGTGGTCCACTTGTTGTCGGCGTTCAGCGTGATTGGATCACCAACATTCTCCGCGGTGCTATCGGCAGCACCAATCGCCTTGCGCTGCAATTGCACCGTCACGGAATCGTTGGCATGCTTGTCGGCACCGTCCGACCATTTCTTGGTGATGTTGATCTTGCCGAGCTTCACCTGCACCACCGGATGCGGATATTCGGCTTCGGTCCTTTCGCAGGATGTCGCGCCGTTGACCTCGGTGAGCACGCAATAGTTCAGCTTCGCATCCGCGTTGGAATAGTAGCCTTGCTGCCCAGCGGATGCTGCTCCGGTCTGTACGTCTCCCGTATTCGGATAGTTGTTGCCGCTCGCATAGTTGGTATATGCGGCATCGCTTGGCTTGACTTTGAAGGAAACGTCGATGACATCAGTCTTTTCTGCGACAATGCCATCAGTACCGTTGAACGTCACCGTCACGGTGCGATTGCCGGAACTGTCGACACTGTATGTGGCCGCATATCCGCTCGTCAGCTTGATACTGCCGTTCTTCACCGTCACATATTGCGTGATGTCGGTGCCGTTGACGACACCTGCGAACTCGACCGGATCCACCCACTGGGACAAGGTGTCGGTGATGGAGAAGACCCTGATCTTCGCGGACGAGGTGATGCTGGAATAGATCTGGTCGAATGCTTTCGTCAGATTTGCGGCATTCGTGCCGTCAAATTCCTTGCCGTTCACTGCATTGGCTTGTTCGGCGAGATCGGCCATTTTATTAGCATCAGTGGAAGTCTTCACCACATACAGGGCGGCATCTCCACGCCTGTTAGCCTCAGCCAGGGCGGCAGCATAGTTGAAGCCGTAGTCATCGCTACTTCCTGCACCGTACGCGCCATCGGAACCACCATCAGGATTTTCACCCCACGTGTACCGTTGTGCTCGGCAGGACTCCGGGGTCGTATATTCCGGATGAGCAGTCCACCCCCACAACGAATACGAATAACATCCGCTGTACGAAGTCGTACGGTATGTCGGATTGCCATCCGAGAGGAAGATGATGTGCTTCTTCACACCAGAGCGGCCTTGCAGATCGTTTGCCTGCTTGAGCGCGGCCTCCCAGTTGGTGCCGCCATCGGGGTTACCCCTCACGGCGTTGTTGATTTCCGAGACGTTTGTGGTGAACTTCTGCTTGAGAGAAGCTTCAGTGCTGAATGTCACCACCGCCATTTGGACCTGCTGCTCAGGCGGCAACTTCGAATTCGTGCCAGTCAGCAGTTTCTTGGCGAGATCCTTGGCCGCTTTCTGCGCATTGGCGTCGCGGTTGTTTTCATTCATGCTGCCGGACTTGTCCATAACCAGCACAATGTCGGCCGGAGTGGCAGTGGTGACCGTGGATGAGGTGCTATCGCCGGATGCGGTCAGATTCAACGTGTACTGATCACCGTCGCCGCCATCGGTTTTCACGATGCTTTTGTTGTTCGACGGCTTCACATTGGAATTCACGATGGTTACATGACTCGTCTTGCCTACGGTGAACGAACCGGTTTCGGCATATGCATTATTGCCGCTACCCTGCTGCGTCATCGGGGAACCGTTCGCGGACACGGTGTAGCCGCTAGAGTTCAACTCCCGCACCTTATACGTGGTGTCGTCGGTGAAAGTGTCGGATTGCACGCGGGCGAATTGACCCTTGGCCAGCGTTATCACACCGTTGTCTCCGGTCGACTTATCGGATTGAACGACCTGATTGGTGTACGCATTGTACACGCTGTATTTGCCCCGGTACAGGGTTGAGGAATTGCCGACAAGCAGCTGGAATTGGAACTGTTTGTCCGCGTCGATAGTGCCTAGGGTTTCCTTCTCGATATCGATGGCCTTGGATGGCTTCACCGGCAGATTGAAGCTGATCTTGCAGTTGGAGCCACCGTCGCCGCGTTCCAGATAGAAGAAGCTCAGATGATGTGTCTCATACGGCTTGGAATTCCACTTCTCTCCCGCATTGGCAAATGCCTCGGTGATTGTTGTGGCAGGAGGGTTTCCATAACGCTGCGTCTTGTCATAGGTGATCTTGCCGGTGGCGAAATTGATCTTGCCACCCAGCGCCTGATGGATACCACCCAAATCAAGCACCAGCACACCATCGATGAACACCCAGACATCATCGTCGCCGGTAAAGTCGAACACCATGTCCTGATTGTTGACCTTGCCGTCTTTCGGCATGTAGAAATCGGCGCCAAGATTCATGCCGAAAGAATATTTATTATCCTTAGTATCGTTTCCAAATGGAGTGAAGCAAGGAGTATCAGTCTGGTTCGCACAATAATTCTGCGGACTCAGATTGAACTTTTTCGATGTCTTGTCATATGCAGCATACTGGGAATCGGCGTCGAAACCGTAATACCCATCCTTGTCCAATGTCAGCAGTCCGCCAGTCAGCGTGTAGTTGGTGACGGCGCTATCAGACTTCCCGCCAAAGAGATAGTCCAATGATTCTGATCCCTTATCAGCCGCCATGGCCGGATAGCCATTTGTCAGGGTTGTCTTCACAATACCGGTGTATGCGCCATTGCCATTACCGACATATCTGTTATACGTTCCTGGACCGCCAACGCTCATGAATTGCAACGCATGATTATTATTGATGGCCTTACGAACGTAATCATGCAATCCCAGGCTGATACCGGCCTGCTGCTCCGAGGTCTGTCCGGCACCATCCGCCATCGCGGCGGAAGTGGTGGCGTAGCCCATGCCGCCGAGCATGGCGATCGCAACGATGACGGCGACTATTCGTTCAGCAAAGCTCCTCTCGGGCTTTGCCTGTTGTATTCGCGCATGCCTCATCTGCTACCTCCCCTTACACACCGTGCGCATGTGCACGATTCACATCTTCATCACCAGTCACGCATCCAGCCGACGCGGATACACTTCCGGCACTCTAGTCATGAACAGTAAAAGGAAAAGGAAATGGATACATACACCCTAAGCGCGGGAGATTCGGGGGTATGAAATAGCCTCGAAACCAAGTGATAGCAACGTTTCCAGCTATCTGCGCTACCCGAAATTCACATAAGCCCAACGTCCGACGGGGCAATATTATTCACATGTCCGCAACCGTACGGATGTCGCCGCAGCATGCCAACGCAACAGCTAGCCACGTTTCGGCCACCAAGCCGCATGTCTGCGAATATGCCACGGCCGGCTACGCAGCCAGGCAAGCAGCATCCCCGACACGAGCACGCCAGCCGACACCGCAATCGCAATCAATCGCGCGTCCTTCGCCGCATTCCGTTCCTCGGGAACCACTCCAGGAATCGCGGAACGCACCGCCGAAACCAACAACCGGTGGGTATTCACCCCATACGGCGTGCAGGTCATCAGCGTCACCCGGTCCTCGCCGGGCACAATCTTCAGCTTCGAGGTGTCATTCGGTTCGATCACCGAAATGCGATCCACCTTGTAGCCGAGCGTACGGCCCATCACTTCGATGTAGAAGTAGTCGCCGACGCGCATCTCATCCAAGCGCGTGAACATCATCGCCTCGACCAGCCCACGGTGGCCGGTGATCACCGCATGCGTGCTCCGCCCGCCCACCGGCAGGCTGCTGCCATACAGATGTCCGGCTCCGGATGCGAGCGCCGACTGCGACGTGCCATGGTAGATCGGCAGGCGTACGGAGATCTTCGGAATGCGGATGGTTCCCATCACGCCGCTGCCGGAATCGAGCAGGCTTTGATATTCCTTATCTTTGGCGCTGGCGCTATTTGATTCCGCGGCACCGGATTCACTGGACTGCGAGCCGCCCTGCACTTGGGAGAACGGGTCTTGTGCCTCGCCGAGAACCGGCTGTCCTGAAGCCGCAAGCCGCCTGTTATACGCTTTGGCCGCGGCGAACGTCTCATCGGCTTGGGGGTAAGGCCAGCCGGCAACCGTCTGCACGGACCGGTTCGACGTATTCCGTAGCTCCCGCGCCGACTGATACTGCAGAAACGTAGGAAACCCGCCGATGCCTATCGCAAGAATGATTAACAGCGCCGCAACCACCCGCATGGCAATGACTTTCCTGCGATCCCTGCGCCACTGCCGCACCTCATCGGCAATGTCGACCGCCTCTTCGAAAGACGGTTCCCGATAGCGCTCCGCCTGCTGTTGCCGCATGTCCGTCACTGGATGAACTTCCGCAGCACGCGTTCCAGCTCGTCGATACGCAACGCCTGTTTGGCGATGAGCAGATCGCATTTGTTGATGGTCAGTTGCGCCTGCGCAAGCTTTGCCGCCATATCCTGCGATTCGTCAGCCGAGGTCAGGCCATCCGTCTCTTCTTCGTGCGCAGCACCTTGCAGTTCGGCGATTGACAAATCGTCTTCAACATCCTGCAGATAGTGGTTCGCGGATCCTTTCCCTTTTCGACGCCCGTCACGTTCCTCCTGCTGCTTCCACCGTGCGATGCACCGCTCCACCCGTTTGTAGCCAATGAATTTCGGGTCGAGTCCCGCTTCACGAAAGATGGCGGATGGCGATTCGCCAGCATTGTATCGGCACATGACTTCGACTTTGAAACGGTCGGTATATCGGATATGGGATGGGCTCACGCTCTTGACCGCCGGAAGACTTGCCAAATACGCGCGCTCTTTAGCGGTGAACTTGTCGATCATCGTGCACCCCCTTGAACTACTTAATCCGCATGATATTGCCATTTCCCCTTCCCTTCCCCTCATAGATTCCCCCAAAAGGCGTCATCGCCCCTCCATGTATGGCGAGACCATCATTCCAAAAATCCAATCGTTCCAATATTGTAAACGTTTGTATTTTTTTGCATTGAGTACCCCCCACCCCCCCCCCGGAAAATCCTTCTTTTCGTTACGTCCCTTCTCGCGTGTCATGATTTCACGCAGCATTCGTTCCGTCACATATGTTCACTACGCTCGGTGGTATGACGCAAGAGCTTGTTTCCTTGACTATCATCATGGCGGTGGCGGCCGTCAGCCCCATTGTGGCGCAGCTGATTCCCGGCAAGTTCATTCCGCAGACCGTGCTGCTGCTCGCCGCCGGAGCCGTACTCGGCCCCTACGGATTCGGCGTGATTGAAGTGAACGACGCCGTGAAACTCCTCAGCGAGCTTGGTATGGCGTTCCTGTTCCTGCTCGCCGGCTACGAAATAGACCCCAAGCGGCTTGCCGGACATCAGGGCAAAGTCGGCCTGCTTACATGGGTGGTCACGCTGGGGCTTGCCTGGCTGGTCGTGACATTCCTACCGTTCTTCGCCAAGCAAGGCATCAACGGCGTGGCCACGGTCATCGCGCTCACCACCACCGCGCTCGGCACGCTTATGCCTATTCTCAAGGAACGTGGACTCGAGGGTACCCCCATCGGCGACGCGATCATCTCATACGGCACGTGGGGCGAACTCGGCCCGATCATCGCCATGGCCATCCTGTTATCCACCCGCACCGGCTGGCAGACCATGCTGGTGCTCGGCGCGTTCCTCGCCATTTGCCTTATCTGCGCGACCTTGCCGGCAAAAGCGCGCAAAACCGGCTACCGGATGTACCGTTTCCTTACGGAAAACGCGAACACGTCATCGCAGACGCTGATGCGGCTGACCACGCTCCTGCTCATTTTCCTCGTCACCATTTCCGCACTGTTCGATCTCGACGCGGTGCTCGGCGCGTTCGCAGCGGGCTTCATTCTGCGCTACATCATCCCCGACGGCAGCAAGTCGCTGGAAATGAAACTGGAAGGCGTCGGCTACGGATTCCTCATCCCCGTGTTCTTCGTGGTATCAGGCGCCGCAATCAACGCGAATGCCGTAGCCGGCCGACCCACCCTGCTCGTAGCATTCATCGTCATGCTCATGCTGATTCGTGCGGTGCCGGTATACATCGCCATGTCGATCGACAAACGCAACAATCCGATGTCGTCGCATCACCGCGTCACGGTAGCCCTGTATTGCACGACGGCGCTGCCGATCATCGTCGCCGTCACATCGCTGGCGGTGAAGGTCGGCACCATGCAAAGCGACACCGCGTCGACGTTGGTCGCGGCCGGCGCGATTACGGTGTTCCTGATGCCGCTGCTCGGTTCCGTCACCTACCAGGTAGCCGACGTGCATCCGGTAACCGCGGCACGCGAGATCGCGCACACGCCCTCCGACTGGCGAACGATCGTACGCGAACATGCGCAGGTGCGCATGCTGCTGCATCATCAGGACCGGCTCAAGCGGATGGCGGAAACACTGGGAATGCTGGAGAAGCGGGATGCCCTTGGCAAGTCTCGGTCCGAGCTCGTCGAACGCGCGCAGCACGAAATCGACCGGCAGCTGGAGGAGCTCGGACTGGATCCGCAACGCACCACGCAACTGCCGCACGACTACCGGTATCCGAAGAACTGAGGGCACTAAGTCTATGGACGCCCGGCGTCCGAATCGCCAGAAACGGACATTCGTCATTCCCAAGCCACCGGGTTCCAGACCACGCCAGATTATTCCACGGACTTGAGCGAGCTGATCGGATCGATGCGGTCACCAGCTGCACGCTTTCGCTACGGTCGCCGTTCGTCAGGTCGCCCGCTCAGTCGTTCCGCGGCCAACGTAAGACGTTTCCAGCCACTTCCAGCTACAATCGGGAGCGGCGGCCCGCAACAAGGCCAATCGCAGGTGCCGCGAGTGAGGCAAACACAAGCCAGCGCAACCAGTCGCGGAAACGCCACACAAACCACCGAACAAACGCACCGAGCAACATACCAGTCAACAACAGAGAAGAGGAAGACTCATGAGCGACGTCACCGCCGCAAAGAAGCCGCGCGAAACCGACGACGTGCCAGTGCCCGCAACACTACGTAAATCCTTGAAGAACCGCCACATCCAGTTGATCGCATTGGGCGGAGCCATCGGAACCGGCCTGTTCTACGGTTCCAGCGAATCGATCGCACTGGCCGGACCGTCCATTCTGCTGGCCTACCTGATCGGCGGCCTGATCATTTTCCTGATCGTGCGCGCATTGAGCGAAATGGCCGTGGAAGACCCGAAGGCGGGCGCATTCAGCTACTACGCCACACGCTACTGGTCGAAACGCGCCGGCTTCATCTCCGGATGGAACTACTGGTTCAACTACGTGCTGGTGGCCATGGTGGAACTCGCCGTGGTCGGCTCCTTTGTGAACTACTGGTTCCCGAACATCCCCAAATGGGTTTCGGCGGCCGTGTTCCTGGTGGTGATCGCCGCATTGAACCTGATGGGCGTCAGCAAGTTCGGTGAATTCGAATTCTGGTTCGCCATCATCAAGATCGTGGCGGTGATCGCCATGATTCTGGGCGGCCTGTACGTGATCGTCGCCAACGTGCCCACCGCTTCGGGCATTCGCGCAAGCTTCGCGAACTGGTTCACCGTGGACGGCGGATTCCTGCCGCACGGCCTGATGACCCGCAATGCGGACGGCACGTGGACGGGCCTCATGATGGCGTTGGTCGTGGTGATGTTCAGCTTCGGCGGTACCGAACTCATCGGCATCACCGCAGGCGAGACGGAGAACCCGCGCGTCACGATCCCCAAGGCCACCAATGGCATCATCTGGCGTATTCTCGTGTTCTACATCTTCGCGCTCGGCGTGATCATGGCCGTGGTGCCGTGGAACAAGATTGACGGCAATTCCAGCCCGTTCGTGCAGATCTTCGATTCCGTGGGCGTGCATGCGGCCGCCGGCATCCTCAACTTCGTGTGCCTGACCGCCGTGATGAGCGTCTACAATTCCGGCCTGTACGCCAACTCCCGCATGCTGTATTCGCTGGCCAAGCAGGGCAATGCCCCGGCATACCTGGGCAAGCTGACCAAGCGCGGCGTGCCGGCCGCCGGCGTGATCACCTCCGCCATCATCATCGCCATCGCCGTGGTGGTGGTATTCGTCTGGCCCGACTTCGCCTTCAACTATCTGATGTCGATCGCCACCATCGCCGCCGCAATCAACTGGACGATGATCATGATCACCGAAATCCACTTCCGCCGCGTGGTGGCCGCGGGCGACGGCCCCGCCGAGCTCAAGGGGCTCAAGGGCAAGGAGGCGCTCGACAAGATCGCGTTCAAGCTGCCGTTTGCACGCGTGATGCCGTATATCGTGATCGCGTTCATGGCACTGGTCGTGGCGCTGATGTGCTTCTCCGCCAGCTACCGTATCGCCGTGGTCGCCGGCGTGATCTGGCTGATTGTGCTGTTCGCGGCCTACGAGCTGCAGAAGCGGTTCTCGCATCAGGCGGCGTGACATGCGGCGCATGGCGCGCAGATGTCGCATGGGCTGGCTGCATCTAGTCGCGCAGCGGAATCATCATGGACTGCGTGGCATGGTACAGGTCGGATTTGCCCGGCCACACGGTGCCGATCGGCTGATTGGTGCGATCGAGCTGGTGGAACCATGATCCGTTGACGTGATCCATCGCCGCTCAGCAGCATCCACCGTCCGTCAATCACGCGCCTGTACGCATGACAACCCGGCCGCCGACTGCATGACAGGGCTGCGGGTACACTGGTGAAGGCTATTTCTTGCTCATGGAACACAAAGGACGGCAGCACAATAATGTCAACGATTCTTGAGGGCACTCCGGATAAACGTATGGCGCTGGTCACGGGCCGCGCATACCCCGAACTGGCCAAGGAAGTCGCAGACTGCCTGGGCACCCAGGTGTTGGAAACCACGGCATACGACTTCGCAAACGGCGAGATGTACGTACGTTATACCGAACCGGTTCGCGGCGCCGACGTGTTCGTGCTGCAATGCCATTACGGCGATATCAACAAGTGGATCATGGAACAGCTCATTATGGTGGATGCGCTCAAGCGCGCCTCGGCACGCACCATCACCGTGGTTGCGCCGTTCATGGGCTATTCGCGCCAAGACAAGAAACATCAGGGCCGCGAGCCCATCACCGCCCGCCTGGTGTACGACCTGTTCCGCACCGCCGGCGCCAACCGCATCATGACCGTCGACCTGCATGCCGCCCAGGAGCAGGGCTTCTTCGACGCTCCGGTCGACCATCTGACCGCCACCCCAGTGCTCATCGACTATGTGCGCAATCATCTGCCGCTGCCGAACACCACCATCGTCTCCCCCGACGCGGGTCGCATCAAGGTTTCCGAACAGTGGGCCGCCAAGCTTGGTGGACTGCCGCTCGCATTCATCCACAAGACCCGCGACACCACGCGCCCGAACCATGCCGTGGCGCATGGCATCATCGGCGAGGTTGAAGGCCGCGACTGCGTGGTGGTGGACGATATGATCGACACCGCTGGCACGATCTGCGAAGCCGTGCGCACGCTGAAGGGCGCCGGCGCCAAGAGCGTGACGCTGGTGGCCACGCACGGTCTGCTGTCAGGCCCTGCCATTGAACGCCTGCGTGATTGCGGCGCACGTGAGATCGTGCTGATGGACACCGTTCCGGTTCCCGAAGAGAAGCGACTGCCGAATATGACCGTGCTGTCCGTGGCGCCGCTGCTGGCCGCTGGCATCCGTTCCGTGTTCGAAGAGGGTTCCGTGGCCACGCTGCTGGAGGGCCTGCCGGACGATATGCGCCCACGCAATATCTACGCCTGATTTTTCGGTTTCATCTTTTACGATCTGTGCAAAACGCCCGCAACCGGTTGATTCGGTTGCGGGCGTTTTGCGTTTCTTATCCCTGTGCGCGGAGCGATGTTCCGACATCATCCGCAATGGGCCACGCCTGCGTGTTCCCTAACGTAGCCACCCCTAGGCATCGCCCATATTTGGCTACGCTTATGCACTCCAGCGTAGCCGCTTACGGAGTCCGCCCGAATCCAGCCGCATATATGGTTTCGCGGCACAGCTGGCAGGACGGGGCTTCCGCGTGATGCATTCGACACGCTCAAGGCACCGCTACGCGGTCTTCGCAGCACAGCCGCTCACCTCGCCTACAAAGAGCCCACTGGGCTCTTCGCTTCACGGCTCAGCAGCCAAGCCTACGGTCTCACGCATCACGGAAACCCCACCTCTCATAGGCGATCCTTCGAGCCAGCGGGAGCCGCCACTGCGCCAGCATAAACTACTGCGCCAGCGTGAACTGGCTGTTGTAGATGTCGGCGTAGAAGCCGGACTTGGCGAGCAGCTCCTCATGGGTGCCGCGCTCCACGATGTCGCCGCCGTTCATCACGAGAATCATGTCGGCGTCGCGGATGGTGGACAGGCGGTGCGCGATCACGAAGCTCGTGCGGCCCACGGTCAGCGCGTCCATCGCCTTCTGGATCAGCTCCTCGGTGCGTGTATCGACCGAGGAGGTGGCTTCGTCGAGAATCAGGATCGGCGCGTCCTCCACCATCGCGCGGGCGATCGTCAGCAGCTGGCGCTGGCCCTGGGAAAGCGACGCCTTGTCGTCGAGCACGGTGTCGTAGCCGTTCGGCAGCGACATGATGTAGTGGTGCAGGCCGACGGCCTTGCATGCGGCCACGATCTGCTCGTCGGTGACGTCCTTCTTCGAATACGCGATGTTTTCACGCACTGTTCCACGGAACACCCACGTGTCCTGCAGCACCATGGAGAACTGGTCGTGCACGTTCCAACGCGGTACGGACTTGGTGTCAATGCCGTCAATCGAAATCGTGCCACCGGAAATCTCGTAGAAGCGCATCAGCAGGTTGACCATGGTGGTCTTGCCGGCGCCGGTCGGGCCGACGATAGCCACCTTCTGGCCGGCCTTCACGGACGCGGAGAAGTCGTTGATGATGGTCTTGTCCGCGTCGTAGCCGAAGCGCACGTGGCTGAATTCCACGTCGCCGCGCACCGGCTGCGGCTTGCCGTCCGCGCCGACGCCCAGCAGCGCCTGCTTGCCGGTTTCGTCGGACAGTTCCGGCTCCTCAAGGAAGCCGAAGACGCGTTCGGATGCGGCCGCGCAGCGCTGCAGGTTCTGGAACGCCTGCGCGAACTGGGACAGCGGCTGCGTGAACAGGCGGATGTACATCATGAACGCCACGATCACGCCGAATTCGATCTTGCCGTCCATGGCGAGCGCCGCGCCCACCACGCACACGACCACGTAGCCGAAGTTGCCGATGAAGTTCATGAGCGGCATCATCAGGCCAGAGAGGAACTGGCTCTTCCAGCCGGAGACGTACAGGTCGTTGTTGTATTTTTCGAAGCGTGCGATGGAGTCCTCTTCGCCGCAGTAGGCCTTGACCACGGTGTGGCCGGAGTACATCTCCTCCACGTGGCCGTTCACGTCGCCCAGGGCGATCTGCTGCTGGGCGAAGTATTTCTGCGAGACCTTCATGATCAGGCCCATGATGATCAGGCCGAACAGCGCGGAGCCGATGGCGCACAGCGTCATGATCACGTTGTTGTAGAACATCATGATCAGCGCGCCGAAGAACAGCGTGATGGAGGTGATGAGCGAGCCGAGCGACTGGCCGAGCGTCTGGCCGATGGCGTCCACATCGTTGGTGATGCGGCTGAGCACGTCGCCGTAGCTGGTGTTGTCGAAATATTTGAGCGGCAGCTTGTTGATTTTCACGCTGATCGCTTCGCGCAGCTGCTGTGCGGTGCGCTGTGTCACGTTCGCCATCAGCCAGCTTTGCACGTAGCACAGCACCGCATAGCCCACGTATAGTGCGACGAGCGTCCAGCCGATGCGTGAGACGGCGTCCATATCGATCGAGTTCATCACCGGCTTGCCGTGCACGATGGCCGGCAGGCCCTTGGTGATCTCGTTGGTCATGTCTTTAAGCTTGTCCGGGCCGATGATCTGGCAGATGGTGCCGGCCGCGCCCAGAATCAGCGAAACAACGATCACCGGAATATATCGGCGGCAGAAGCGTACCAGCTTCTTCATCGCACCGCCGAAATTCAGCGGTTTTTCAACGGGGCCACGCCCACGTCCCATTCCTCTTGGCATATCGGTCCTCCTTTCAGTGCTTCAATTCGTCTTCACTGAGCTGCGATTGCGCGATCTGGCGGTATACGTCGCAGTTGTCGAGCAGTTCCTCATGCGTGCCTTGACCGACCACCTTGCCTTGGTCGAGTACGACGATGCGGTCGGCGTTCATGATGGTGCCGATGCGCTGGGCGACGATGAGTTTGGTGGAGTCCTTCGCTTCCTTGGCGAGCGCGTCGCGTACCGCACGGTCGGTTTTGAAGTCGAGCGCGGAGAAGGAGTCGTCGAAGATCAGGATCTCCGGGTGGCGGTAGACGGCGCGGGCGATCGACAGGCGCTGCTTCTGCCCGCCGGATATGTTGGAGCCGCCTTGTGCGATGGAGGATTCGTAGGTGTTGTCTTTCTTTTCTACGAATTCGGTGGCCTGGGCCACTTCGCATGCCTTGCGCACGTTGGCCATATCGGCATCCGTGCCGGCTTCCTCGCTACCCGACTTGCTGCCCGACTTGTCGCCCGACTTGTCGCCGTAGCTCACGTTGGAGGCGATGGTGCCTTTGAACAGGAACGACTGCTGCGGTACGTAGCCGATCTTGTCGCGCAGGGCTTTGAGCGTGTAGTCGCGCACGTCCACGCCGTCGACCAGTACCTGGCCTTGTGTGGCATCGTAGAAGCGCGGCACCAGGTTGATGAGTGAGGATTTGCCGGAACCGGTGGAGCCGATGAATGCCACGGTCTGGCCTTTCCTGGCGGTGAAGCTGATGCCTTCGAGCATGGCCTTGCGCGAATCCGGGTAGGTGAAGCTTACGTTGCGGAATTCGATTTCGCCCTGCTTGCCGGGTTCGCCTTCGGTGTGTGTGCCGTCGGTGATGAGCGGTTTGGTGTCGATTACTTCCAGCACACGCTGTGCGGACACGTCGGCGCGCGGCCAGAGCACGAATACCATGCTCATGAGCAGGAAGCTCATGATGACCTGCACGGAGTAGCTGGAGAACACGACCATGTTGGCGAAGGTGGTGAGCTTGTCGGTCAGGTCGGCCGCATCGATGAGGTAGGCGCCGATCCAGTAGACGGCCAGCATGAGTCCGTTCATGATGGTGTTCATCAGCGGCATCATGATGGCCATGGCACGGTTGGTGAACAGCTGGGTGTCGGTGAGTTCCTTGTTGGCCTTGGTGAATTTGGCTTCTTGGTAGTCTTCGGCGTTGTAGGCGCGTACCACGCGCAGACCGGTCAGGTTTTCGCGTGCCACCAGGTTGATGTTGTCGGTCAGGCGCTGCATGGCTTTGAACTTCGGCATGACGAAGAACATGATCACGCAGATGGCGGCCATCAATACCACGACGGCGATGCCGGTGGCGACCGTCCATTCGAAGCCTTTGCCGGCGATCTTGCAGATGGCCCATACGGCCATGATCGGCGATTTGACGATCATCATGAGGCCCATGGTGATGAACATCTGGATCTGCGTGATGTCATTGGTGGAACGGGTGATAAGCGATGCGGTGGAGAATCTGCTCATTTCGGCCGGGCCGAAGCTTTCCACCTTGTTGAATTCGAGCGAGCGCAGTCGCTGGCTGAATGAGGCGCCCACGCGTGCGGCGATATAGCCGGTGACGATGGCGCAGGCGACGGAGCCGAGCGAGACGAGCAGCATTTTGCCGCCGGCCACCCAGATGTCGTGCATTGTGCTGCCGGGGGTTTCCACGAGTGTGGTGATGTCGGACATGTAGTCCGGCAGGGTCAGATCGAGCCAGATCTGTCCTACGATGCTGACCAGCGCTATGAGCATCTGGCCTATCTCCGCTTTGGAGAGGTATCGCATGATGCGAAGCATATGTTTGGTTCCTTCTCTAGAGCTGTTCTTACGACTTCGATTACTTACACCGTAAGTAACTTACACCGTAAGATACTACATCCATAGCCGACTATTTTCTGACAGCGATTTGCGGCATGCGCAACGTTTGCTCCCGCTTCTTTCTCTTCCCTCAAACTACCGACGGCGAGTACCCTCTCACCGTCGACAGACTGAGGAACACCCAAACTACCGAAGGTGAGGAACGGCTCAGCGTCAACAGTTTGAGGAGGATGGTGGGCACGTATGGCGCAGGAATCGGAACCGGACTCGCCCACCCGCTATATGCCCGCTATCGCTCACGGAAACCGGAACCAGAACCGCTATTGTTCACGGGAACCGGAACCGGGCTCGCTCGCCTTGTCGAACGCCTGCTTCACCTGCTCCGGAGTGGGGCGAGACTTGCCGGGCATGCACAACGTCATATATGTGGTGAATTCGTCGGTAAGGTCGATGAATTCGCGCGTCCGGCGCTCCCCCATTTGCGAGAAGATCCAGCAGATCGCCTCACGCATGTCCTCACGCTGCTTGTGCGCACGTTCCTCACCGGTTTTGGTGAGCTTCACGTGCACGCTACGGCGGTCTTCAGGGTCTGGCTCGCGCACGATCTGGCCTTTTTTCTCCAATCCGGCCAGCAATGTGGAGACGCGCCCCGTCGTGGCCCGCATGGCCTGTGCGATCTGCGATGGCGTCATCGCGCCCTTGATATACAGCTCCTGCACCACGAACGGCTCACCTTTGACGCCACGGGACATCTCCCGCTGCATCTGGGAACGCTTGCCCCAGGTGGTCTGCACCAACCGATCGAACGCTTCCTGCTCGAACCCCAATGGGCTTCCTCCTTTACGCCATAGACAACCGTCATAATATCTTACGATGTAAACCAATTTGTGGGGGAATCGGACTCTTGCGTCATCAGCGCAACCGGGAATCACCGAACACGGCACGATTCAGCCCGGCAAGCTCGTCGCACGTAAGCTCCAGCCCTGTGGCGGCGAAGGAATCGTTGATCTCATGCGGATTACGGGCGCTGGGAATGGTGTACAGACGCTCGTATTGCGCCAGCTCCCACGCCAGCACCACACGCTGATAGGAGCAGCCATGCTCGCCTGCGACCGCGCGGAACGGATCGTACGCACGCTGGTCGAACGCGTCAAGGAACCCGCCGAGCGGACTCCAGCAGACGAACGCCAGACCCAGCTCCCTGCAATGACCCATCGTATGTTCCGGGTCGGGGTGCGACGGCGAGAACTGGTTCTGCACGGCGATCAGCTTGTCGCCGAGTATGGTGCGTGCGATGTCGATCTGCTCGTTGTTCACGCGGGAGATGCCGGCGTATCGGATCACGCCCTCGTCCAACAGCTGCTTCAACGCGCCGACCTGATCCGCATACGGCACCGCCGGGTCCGGGCCATGCGAGTAGAGCAGATCAAGCGCATCCACACCAAGATGCGACGCCGACTCCTTCGCATCACGGATCATGGTCTCCGGGCGCGAATCGGCCATCCAGCCATACCTGCTGCCGGCAGCCTGCAAATGCTGACGCTCCTGAGCGCTCTCCCCCTGCGCGCCCTGAGCACCCTGCGCGTCCGATTCGGCCGAATCGGACATCTGCGCAACGGAAACAGGCTCCTCCATCGTGCGACGGTACCCGGTTTTCGTAGCGACCAGCACCTCATCACGCGGACCGTCCCACGTGCGCAACGCGTCACGCACCAGCCGCTCGCCGTACCCCAAGTCCTCCGGGGTTCCAGTGCCGGGCCGGCTCGGCAGATAATACGACCATGCGGTGTCGAGATACCGCACGCCCGCATCAAGACCGGCGTGAATCGTCTCGATCGCCGTCTCCCGATCCGGGCGCCCCTCAATCGCCAACGCCATCGTGCCCATGCCGAGCCTGGGAATCGCAAACCCCGCCAATTCGCCCATGTTCCGCGCAATCACCATCATCATCCCTTTCCATCGTCGGCACATCCGCCACCCATTCTTGCACACGCACGGCACCCGGCTTGTCGGGCGGGCGCGGGAAGATGAGGGCACAACCGAACGGGAGCCGAAAGGCTGAGAGGGAGCGACGAGCTTCGACCGAGGACTTGATGCGGGTAATGCCGCCGTAAGGAGACGGGTTGTTCGCGCCGCCAGGGCGCATCTCAATCTTCCGTTCGCGATAACCGAATATCGCGTGATCAGGGTCACGGAGGGGCGCACCACCTCATAGGGTACGGCTTCTCTTCGCGACCCTTTTTCGTACCGGATGCCATGCAAACCCATGGCTCCCAACACATAAGAAGGGACAGTCCAATGATTATCAACGGCAAGGAAGAGCAGATCGCCACGCCCATCACCGTGGCCGAACTGATCGAAAGCAAGGGCCTGCGCGCCGACCGCGTGGCCGTGGAACTCAACGGCGAGATCGTGCCACGCGCCCAGCGTGCGCAGACGCAGCTCAAAGGCACCGACACCCTGGAGATCGTCACGTTCGTGCAGGGCGGCTGAGCGGCGCGCATCACGCAACCACACGTGCCACACGCATCACGCACATCACGACGAACGAACCATAGACAGCGAACGGAAGACCACACCAATCATGACCCTTGAACCATCGGCAACCCCGGAGCAGATCAGCGCCCGCCAGCAGGCGTTCGACAACCAGCCCGACCCCGCCATGCTCGTCAGCCGCGAGGAGATCCGCGCCGCCCTGCTCGACCGCCACACTGCCGCCACACAAGACAAACTCGATGCCGCACATGTGGCCATCTGCGGTTGCGGCGGCCTCGGCTCCACCATCGCGGTGGCTCTGACCCGCATCGGCGTCGGCCACCTGCACCTCATCGACTTCGACCGCGTGGACATGACTAACCTGAACCGTCAGCAGTATTTCCTCAAGGATCTCGGCCAGTACAAGACCGAGGCGCTGCGTTCCAACCTGCGCCAGATCAATCCGTTCACCGACATCACCATCGACACCGTGAAAGTGACCGACGAGAACGTGCCAACGCTGTTCGAGAACGAAAGCATCATCTGCGAGGCGTTCGATGTGCCGGAAAACAAGACGATGCTCGTCAACGCGGTGCTGGAGAACCTGCCGGATAAGAAGCTCGTAAGCGCCTCGGGCATGGCCGGATTCCGCAGCTCCAACCTGGTGAGCACGCGCCGCGTGTCGAAGAACTTCTACTTCTGCGGCGACGGCGAAACCGCCCCCGTGCCGGGTGCCGGCCTGATGGCCCCGCGCGTGGGCGTGGTCGCCTGCCATGAGGCGAATATGATCACCCGCCTGATCCTCGGCGAAGAGGACGCATAACACACGCAGGACCCCAACGAAAGGACACACTATGAGCACCGAACACACCATCACCACCGCAGAGAAGGACGTCGCCGCCGCGCCGAACGCCACGCTTGACGAGCTGGTCGGCACCACTACGAACACGGCCATCCTGCCCGAGCCGGACGCGCACGCCTACGACGAGATCGCCACCGGCAGCGCCGATCCTCTCATCCTCGGCGGGCATAAGTTCACCAGCCGTTTCATCCTCGGTTCCGGCCGCTACGATCTGAACCTCATCAAGGCGACCATCGAGAACGCCGGCACGCAGATCGTCACCATGGCGCTGCGCCGCTGCCGCACCACCGAAAACAATCTGCTCGATTACATTCCCAAGGGCATCACCATGCTGCCGAACACGTCGGGTGCGCGTAACGCGGAAGAAGCGGTGCGCATCGCGCGTCTGGCCCGCGAGGTGTGCCAGACGGACTTCGTGAAGGTGGAGATCGAGCATGAGGCGAAGTATCTGCTGCCCGACAACGAGGAGACCATCAAGGCCACGAAGCAGCTGGCCAAGGAGGGGTTCGTGGTCATGCCGTACATGTTCCCCGACCCGATCGCCGCAAAGCGCCTGGAGGATGCAGGCGCGGCGTGCGTGATGCCGCTCGGCGCGATGATCGGCTCGAACAAAGGCCTGCGTGCACGCGATTTTATCGAAGTAATCATCAAGAACTCCAATGTTCCGGTGATCATCGATGCGGGTATCGGTCGTCCGAGCCAGGCCGCGGAAGCCATGGAAATGGGCGCGGACGCGGTGATGGCGTACACGGCCATCGCTTCCGCCGGCAATATTCCGCTGATGGCACGCGCGTTCAAGAACGCGATCGAGGCAGGCCGCGAGGCGTACCTGTCCGGCCTGGGCAAGGTGACGGAGGATCATGCCGTGCCGTCCAGCCCGACGAACGAGGCCGACTATATCGGCTGAGTCGCGCATGCGGGGTGCGCAAGCCGAGTCACACGTAGCCGGCCGAGATAACTGTGCGTTTAGTGACAACAACCCGAGGTAAAAATGACAACAACTGTGATTGGAGCGACAGAATCCGTTGCTCCAATCACAGTTGTTGTCATTTCGTCACAGTTACCGTCATTTGGTCTTGCGCAACGCCTCTTTCAGGTCACGATTCTCAAAACGCTCGTGCAGCAGGCAGTACCCGCCAAACACCACCAGCCAGACCACGCCGGCGATCGCAGAACCGCGCGTATCGGCCGAGAGGAACAGCGTAACGTACACGAGCACGAAGAATACGATCGCAATCCAATCCGTCACCTTCCATGCCGGCATCAGGAAGCCGTCCGCAATGAAGTCGGCGCTCTTGCAGTAGCCGCGATGCGCGAACATCGTGAGCACGTAAATGAAGATCACCACGGCGCTGGCGGCGGACGAGAACAGCACGAACGCGCTGGAAACGCTCGGAATCATATTGATGATCGGCGACAGCAGAATCATGCAGCCGGACACCACGATCGCCTTGGCCGGCACCTTGCGGTCGGAGACCTCGGCAAGACCGCGCATGGCCGGCGCATCGGAATCCTGCGCCAACTGGTACAGGTGTCGGCCTGCCGAATACAGCAGCGAGTTGAGCGACGAGGCGGCGGCGGTGATCACCACGAAGAACACCAGCGCGGCGGCCCAGTCAAGACCCGCGTATTTGAACACCATGATGAACGGGGACGGGTAGGAGCCGTCGGAATTCGGCTTGAAGTTACGCCACGGCACGATCGCCATGATGGCGACCAGCGCACCCACATAGAAGATCAGAATACGCATGATGATCTCGTTGATTGCCTTGGGCAGCACCTTGCGTGGATTCTGCGTTTCGGAGACGGTCACGCCCACGAATTCGATAAGCAGGTAGGCGAAGAACACCATCTGGAAGCTCATGAAGAAGTTCATCCAACCGTTCGGCGCGATGGCGAACCCGTCGATCAGATTCTTCAATGAGACCGAAGCGCCGGGAATGGCACCGTCCACGCCGTCGATGCTGGTGGCCGGGTAGTGGAAGCCGACGATCAGCATGACCACTGCGGTGGCGATAAGGCCCACGATCAACGTGATCTTGATCATGGAGAACCAGAATTCCGCTTCGCCGAACACTTTTACGGCGATGAGGTTGATGGCGGTCAACACCACCAGGAAGCATAGCTCGATCAGCCATTTCCAACCATGGAGCTCTATGCCGAACATGCGGAAGAACGTGACGAAATACGTACTGACCGCGGTGATTTCCGTCATGCCGGTCAGGATGAGCACGATCCAGTACGTCCAACCGGCGAACTTGCCCCACGCGCGGCCGAGATAGCGCCCGATGAAGTTGATGAAGGTATGCTGGCTGGGGTCGCGGTACATCATTTCGCCGATGGCGCGCATGAGCAGGAACATGATGAGCCCGACGCCGATGTATACGAAGATGATGCTGGGGCCGGTCAGAGCGATGGATTTGCCGGAACCGAGAAACAGACCGGTGCCGATAGTGCCGCCGATGGCGATGAACTGTACATGGCGGTTCGTCAGGCCACGAGACATTTCATTGCCCTCGTCGAGGTGTTCAAGGGATTTCAAATCGGCCGATGAGCCGTTATCGCTGTTCTGAGCTGTCATAATGGGGCTTAGTTTACTCGGCGGCTGGAAACGTTCACGTTACCGTTTACCCGCAGGCAAATCGCGGGTGCTGGATGCTCGGGTTGATTGGAGATGGGATGGAACGCAGCAGAACGACCGACATGTGCACTCTGGCATTCCCTCAGGCATTAGGCACCGGCATCGTGGTGCAAGTCCAACTTCGAATGACCGATTCGGCAGAATCGGACAACCACACCCCCAAAACAACATCCCAGATGACCGATTCGGCAGAATCGGACAACCAGCATGCCAACCTCACCTCTCAGATGACCGATTCGGCAGAATCGGACATGCGGGAGGCTGTCGCGGCATTGCTGCGCACGTATGAGCACACGCTGTCGCGCTTTCGTGAGGATTCGCTGGTTGCGGCCATGCGCCGGGCCACCCATGGTGGTTCCTTTGATTTTCCGGATTGGGCGGGCGGTCTGTTCGACTTGTACGATGCGCTGCATGAGGCGAGCGATAGCGCGATCGACCCGTGCGTGGGCGAGGATCTGACTCGTTTGGGGTATGGGCCGGCCTACACGTTTGCCGCGCAGCCCAACGCCCGGGCGTATGCGGGAGCGGTTCACGGGCGGGCCACGTGGCATGGCAGCGTGGAACGGCATGGGTGCACGCTGATCACCCGAGGGCCGGTTTCGTTGGATTTTGGCGCATGCGGCAAAGGGTATGCGGTGGATCTGATCGCCGCATTGCTGCGTGATGGCGGCTGCAATGACGAGCGCAATACCGAGCGTAATACCAAACGCAACGCCGATCACCATGCCGGACCGAATGCCAATCGTGCCGCCGATCGAGCATTGGTGATCGATGCGGGTGGCGATCTGCTGGTGCATCTAGGCCAGTCTCCCGATCAGCCGGTTCCGCTGCGCGTCGCGTTGGAGCACCCGTCCGACTCTACGCAGGCGGTGGGTGTGGCTGAGATTATGGACGGCGCGCTGTGCGCGAGCGCTCCGAGCCGCCGGCATTGGGGCGAGCAGTCCGGTATGCGTCTGCATCATCTGCTCAATGCGATCGACGGCATGCCGGCTGATAGTGTTGCCGCCGCATGGGCGTATGTGCCGCAACAGGCCGCTTTCCCTTGTGCTACGGCTGATGGGCTTGCCACTGCGCTGTTCGTTACGCCGCCGGATCGCTTGCGCGCACGATTCCGTTTCGAGTGTGCGTTTATCGACGCGGATAGCATGCTGCATGCCTCGCGGGATTTTCCCGCCACCTTGTTTCTCTCGTAATCCGCACGTCGTCTCACGTGCAATGCGATGCGAGGAACCGCGCCGTTCGCACAATCACTGGAACGGCGGTAGTCTTGGTAACTATGGAATTGCATGTTTTGAATCACCCGCTCGTCGAGCACAAACTGACTGTGTTGCGCGACAAGAACACCGCCTCCTCCACCTTCCGCGAGCTCGTCACCGAGCTCGTCATGCTTGAGGCTTACGAAGCCACTCGTGACATCGATGTGGTGGATAAGCCCATCGAAACCCCGGTCGCTCCCATGATCGGCAAGCACATCGCCTCCCCCGCCCCGATCATCGTGCCTGTGCTGCGCGCGGGCCTGGGCATGCTTGACGGCATGACCAAGATGATCCCTTCCGCCGAGGTCGGCTTCCTTGGTATGAAGCGCGACGAGGAGCACCCCACCCAGCAGATCACGTATGCGAACCGCCTGCCTGAGGATCTGACCGGCCGCCAGTGCTTCCTGATCGACCCGATGCTTGCCACCGGTGGCACGCTGGTCGCCGCAACGCACTATCTGACCGAGCGTGGCGCCAAGGATGTGACCGCCGTGTGCATTCTGGGCGCTCCGGAAGGCTTGAAGTTCGTTGAGGAGAACCTCGATCCGTCCGTCAAGTTCAAGCTGGTGCTGTGCGCGGTCGACGAGAAGCTGAACGACAAGTGCTATATCGTTCCTGGTTTGGGCGATGCCGGCGACCGTCTGTACGGCGTGATCGACTGATCGACTAATCGTCTGGCCGTCTGACCGTCTGACCAACTGACCGGCTGACCGACTAACTGCCGGCTGTGCGACCATCGCACAACGACTGCCGCAAAGGGCCGTGCACCCGTAACACGTGCATGGCCCTTTATGCTGCGCGCACACGGTTTCGGTTGTTCCACAACTTGTTTCACGGATTGTTCCGTAAGCGATTCCGCCAATCCCGTAACCGATTCCACGGGCCGTTCCGCAAGCCTGACCGCAAGTCCGACCACAGCAACCCCATACCCGAATCCATACCGACCGCAATCGAAGGTGACCCATGCAAATCGACATCATCTGCGTAGGCAAGGTGAAGGAACAGTACCTTCGCGACGCCATCGCCGAATATTCCAAACGACTCGGTCGCTACTGCAAGCTCAACATTCTTGAAGTGGCCGACGAGAAAACACCCGAACATGCCTCTGAAGGCGTGGAACGGCAGATCAAAGCCAAAGAGGGCGAGCGCATCGCCAAGCACATCAAGCCCGGCGCCTACGTGATCGCGCTGGCGATCGACGGCCAGCAGGTTACGTCCGAAGGGTTCGCGCGTAAGATCGACCAGCTGGGTATTCAGGGCGTGAGTCATATCCAGTTCGTGATCGGCGGGTCGATCGGCATGGACGACGCGATCCTGCGCCAGGCGAATTACAAGCTCAGCTTCTCCAAGATGACGTTCCCGCACCAGCTGATGCGCGTGATCCTGCTGGAGCAGGTGTATCGCGCGTATAAGATCAACGCGCACGAGCCGTACCACAAGTAAGGCGTCTGCCGTATCGCGTCACAGTGCGGATAACTGTGACTAAATGACAACAACTGTGACCAGGGTGACGCATTCTGTCACTCCAGTCACAGTTGTTGTCACGATTACCTCGTGTTGTTGTCACCCAGTCACAGTTATTTTCCTGTCGCGGCTGTCATCGCAACCAGTACTGCGACCGGTATCGCAACCGCAACCGCATCACTCGCCCTGCGGCACGAACGCTTCGAAGATAAAGCGGTCGAACCGTTCGCCGCACGCTTCGAGCTCCTCCTGGCTGCGCACGGTCCAGGCAACCGGCATCGCACCCATTGCACGGGTCAACCGCACCTGTGGCAGTGCGCCGCCATGCCAGTCATAGGCCACGAAATCCGGGCGGGACAGCCAGTCGAACGCCAACGATCCGGCGGCATACCTGCGCACCTGATCCACCGGCGAACCATTCCGCGCACCGCCCGAAGCCGGCCAGAATGCCAGCTGACCACGGCACACGTCCGGGTGGTTCTCCTTATACCAGTTCACGGCACCCGGGTGGAACGATTCGACCACGAACGGCCCGTCATACGCTTCGAGCAGCGCGTGGCCCTTCTCTACCAGTTCCACGTCACGGTCATCCCATGTGGCGTTGTTTTCGAACTTGTATTCCACAATCAGCGGCACGCGCCCGGCGACCAGTTTCAGTACGTCCGAGAACAGTGGCACATGCTGGTAGTAGCCTTCCGGCGCTTGTGACGGCGTGACCACCAGCGGAGGGTTCTCTTCGCCGCCCGGCAGCAGCGCGGCCCTGGCGTCACCCGGTTCGGCGGTGGGGTACAGCGGGATGCGTGTCAGTTCGCTGTAGCTCAGATCCTTGATGTTGCGCGGATCGCCGGCCACACGCCCCAGATCTGCGTCGTGAGCCACCACGACTTCGCCGTCACGGCTGAGCTGAATATCGAGTTCGATGCCATACCCGGCTTCGCAGGCGGCGGCGAATGCGGCCATCGAGTTTTCCGGCGCGATCGGCCCCGGCTTGGTTTCGCTGCCATACCCGGCTTTGACCGCCATACGGCGTGCCAATGCCACGTATTCGCCGCTCTGCTCGGCATAGTCGGCGGTCAGGCCGGAACCGGCGTCGTGCAGACCACGATGCGCATACCACACGTCCGGCACGGTGGGCACGTAATGCTTCTGCTTGTTTTTGAATCCTCGCGGCGCCACGGCCCATACTGCGGCACCAGCGGCACCGGCGAGCGCGGCACCGCCAATCAGCACGTTCCTGAAGACTTTCGACATTGAATGCTCCTTTCTACGAGCCTGAGCCGTTTGGTGAGTTCGGCTATGTGATTTCAGACTACCGTGTGTGCGAGCCAGTCGGGGCATTGCGGCGAGGCTGTGTCGAGTATGCGATCGACGTGGTTGCGTTGGAGCGGTTCCCAGCTGAAATCGTTGAGCAGGCTGGCCGGCGTGCAGGGTGCCGGGGTGGCGGTGAGCCCGAGCAGGTAGGCGCAGTAGCCGGTGACTTGTTCGGCGGTGACGCCACGTTTGCGTAGGGCGCCCATGTCGAGGGAGCGTTCGCGTTTGGCCAGGCGGCGGCCTGCTGCGTTCTCTATGAGCGGAATGTGTGCGTATTCGGGGTGGGTCGGAGTGGCTGCAGTGGCTGAAGTGACTGATACGGCCGATACGGCAGCAAGTCCATTGGCCGCAAATCCGTTGGCCAGCAGCGTGGTACGAATCCATGATTGCAGCGCGGTGGAACGCAGCAGATCGCGCCCGCGCACAATGGAGTCGACGCCCATGGCAAGATCGTCCACGGTGACGACGAACTGGTAGGAGAACAGGCCGTCCGACCGGCGGATGATGGAATCGCCGATGCTGTGCGCCAGATCATAGGTCTGCATGCCGAATACGCGGTCGATAAAGGTGACGGTGTTGGCGGGGGTGCCTGGGCTGGGCATGGCGAGACGCCATGAGTGGCGTTGGTGTTGGTCGACGCGGCGTGCGGATACCTGCGGTTCGTTTACTGCGAGCGTGTGGCAGGTGCCCGGGTAGATCTGGAATCCGTCGCCTTCCTGCGGGGCGGATGCGGCGCGGATGTCGGCGCGAGAGCAGAAGCACGGGTACTGCCAGCCGGTTCCCGTTGTACCGGAAGGGGGTATAAGGGGGGTATTGAAGGGGATGTGCGATGCGGTGCCGGAATCGGGCGAAGCGCCGGCAGCGGGCGACCCGCACGGTATCAGTTTCATCGCCTGCTCATACAGGTCAAGACGCTGTGACTGGTACACCGGTTCGCCATCCCAGTCCATGCCGAGCCATGTCAGATCGTCCATGATCCAACGGTCGGCATCCGGCAGTACGCGCGGCGTATCGATGTCTTCGATGCGCAGCACCATGCGCTGCCCGCGCGACCGTGCGTCCAGCCACGCGGCCAGCATGGCGACAATATTGCCAATATGCATACGCCCCGAGGGCGTGGGAGCGAAACGACCTGTCATGGTTTCCGAGCCTACACGCCAATCTGCATCATGACCGGCAGCCGGTCGGCAGATACAGCCGGCAAGTACAGCCGGCAATCCGCCGCTACGCCGCGAACGCACCATCATGCGCAATCCCACTGCACGCATCACATCCCCCCCCCTAATGCCCCCTTTGTTGCATATCGGACGGCGTACGCGGCAGTAACCGCCCGCAACCATGTTGCGCTCCATTCGCGCTCAACACAGCCCCCCCCCGTTTTACCCCTTCCCGGAACACCATCAAGTAATCTGTTGTTCGCAAACCGGCACGCGCAACCGGCACGCAAGCACCCGCGTAATGGCCAAGGAGAAGAGATGCGAAGCATGGCGATCGTCGACGACTCGCCGACACAGCGCGGCTGCGGCGAGCGGGCAATACCTGTGACTGGAGTGACAACAACACGAGGTGATGGTGACAGCAACTGTGACTGGAGTGGCAGAATCCGTCACCCCAGTCACAGTTGTTGTCACTGAGTCACAGTTCGTCAGCGCACGTCGGCACCGTCAGTTTCACCCGCACCGTCGTCCATGAGCTTGTCGCTCGCCCATGCGGTGAGCTCCAGGTGTTCGCCACCGGTCTGGTCCACCAGCACGGTGTCGCCGTCGTGAACCTTGCCGGCCAGCAGCATGCGCGCCAGCTGGTCGCCCACTTCGGTCTGCACCAGGCGGCGCAGCGGGCGGGCGCCGTATGCCGGGTCGTAGCCCACGTTTGCCAGCCATTCGCGGGCCGAGTCGGTCACGTCGAGCGTGATGCGGCGGTCGGTCAGGCGTGCAGACACGTTGGCCACCTGAATGTCCACGATGCCGCCCAGCTCCTCGCGGGTGAGCGGGTGGAACATCACGGTGTCGTCCAAACGGTTCAGGAACTCCGGCTTGAAGTTCATGTGCACGGTATCCATCACGGCCTTGCGCTTGGCCTCGTCGTCCATATCCTCGTTGACGAGGAACTGCGAGCCGAGGTTCGAGGTCATGATCAGGATCGTGTTCTTGAAGTCCACGGTCCTGCCTTGCCCGTCGGTCAGGCGGCCGTCATCGAGCACCTGCAGCAGCACGTCGAAGATCTCCGGGTTCGCCTTTTCCACCTCGTCGAACAGCACCACCGAGTATGGGCGGCGACGCACGGCTTCGGTCAGCTGGCCGCCCTGCTCGTAGCCGACGTAGCCTGGCGCGGCGCCGATCAGGCGGGACACAGACGCCTTTTCCATGTATTCGCTCATGTCGATGCGTACCATGGCCTTCTCGTCGTCGAACAGGAAGTCGGCGAGCGCCTTGGCAAGTTCGGTTTTGCCCACGCCGGTGGGTCCGAGAAACAGGAACGAGCCGGTGGGACGGTTCGGGTCGGAGATGCCGGCACGCGAGCGGCGCACGGCGTCGGACACGGCTTTGATGGCTTCTTTCTGGCCGATCACGCGCTTGCCGAGGTAGTCTTCCATGGTCAGGAGCTTCTCGTTTTCGCCTTGCATGAGGCGGCCGACGGGGATGCCGGTCCAGTCGGAGACGATTTCGGCTACGGAGTCGGCGTCCACGCGGTCGGGGACCATGGGCACGTCGGCGGCGGTGTTGGCGGCGTTCGAACCGTTCTTGGCGTTCTGTTCGTTCTTTTCGGCTTGTGCGATCTCCTTTTGGATGTTGGGGATTTCACCGTAGTTGATGGCGGAGGATTTCGCCAGGTCGCCTTCGCGCTCGTAGCGTTCGGCCTGGGTGCGTAGTTCGTCGAGCTTCTTGCGCAGGTCGCCGATGCGGTTGTGCCCGCTTTTTTCGGCGTCCCAGCGCGCTTTGAGCCCGTTGAGCTTCTCGCTTTTATTGGCGATTTCCTTGTTCAGGTCGGCCAGGCGGTCTTTGGCGCTGTCGTCGAGTTCGGCTTCGGCCTTGTCGGCGGCTTTGTCGTTCTTCGGGTTGCCCAGCAGATACGACTTTTCCATCTTCAGGCGTTCCACCTGGCGGGTGAGTTCGTCGATTTCCTCAGGCGAGGAGTCGAGTTCCATGCGCAGGTGCGCTGCGGCTTCGTCGACCAGGTCGATGGCCTTGTCGGGCAGCTGGCGGCCGGAGATGTAGCGGTTCGACAGTGTTGCGGCTGCGACCAGCGCGTCGTCGCCGATGGTGACCTTGTGGTGCGCCTCGTATTTGGGGGCGATGCCGCGCAGGATGGCGATGGTGTCCTCCACACTTGGCTCGCCGACGAACACCTGCTGGAAGCGGCGTTCGAGCGCCGGGTCCTTTTCGATGTTCTCGCGGTATTCGTCCAGTGTGGTGGCGCCGATCAGGCGTAGTTCGCCGCGGGCCAGCATGGGCTTGAGCATGTTGCCCGCGTCCATGGAGCCTTCGGCTGCGCCTGCGCCCACGATGGTGTGGATCTCGTCGATGAACGTGATGATCTGCCCGTTGGCGTTCTTGATTTCTTCCAGCACGCTCTTCAAGCGTTCCTCGAATTCGCCACGGTATTTGGAGCCGGCCACCATGGAGCCCAGGTCGAGCGAAATGAGCTTCTTGTTCTGCAGGGTGGTGGGCACATCACCGGCGACGATGCGCTGGGCCAGTCCTTCTACGACGGCGGTTTTACCCACGCCGGGCTCGCCGATCAGCACCGGGTTGTTCTTGGTGCGGCGGGAGAGGATCTGGATGACGCGGCGGATCTCCTGATCGCGCCCGATCACCGGGTCGAGTTTGCCTTCCTTGGCCGCGGCGGTCAGGTCGGTGGAGTACTTTTCCAGCGCCTTGTAGCTGCCTTCGGCATCCGGGCTGGTGACCTTCCGGTCGCCTCCGCGCACGGTCGGCACGGCGGCACGCAGCGCCTGCGCGGTGACGTTGTTGGCCTGCAGAATGTCGGCGGCCTGGTTCGGTGCGGCTGCGGCGATGCCGATGAGCAGGTGTTCGGTGGAGATGTATTCGTCGCCCATCTGCTGCATTTCCTTTTCGGACTGCACCAATGCGGCTTCGAACTGGCGGCTGGGCTGTGGCTGTGCGGTGGTGGAGCCGCTGGCGGAGGGCAGGTTGGTCAGCGCGTTGCGTACGGCGGTGCCGATGGCTTTGGCGTCGCCGCCTGCGGCTTCGATGAGTCCACGAACCACGCCTTGTTCCTGAGTGAGCAGGGCGTTGAGTAGGTGCAGCACGTCGATTTGCGCGTTGCCTGCGGCGGATGCGCTCTGCACGGCGTCGGTGATGGCTTCGCGCGACATATTGGTGAGTTTGTTCTGGTCCATTGCGGTAACCTCCAAGTCTCTTGGCCTTCCGTACGCCGGCTTCTTGAATGCCGCCGCACGGAAGGCTCACATGTCATGTTCTGACACGTTCAACAGAGCTATCGCCTATTCTATTCCCAAAACTTGAGTTATATTGACTCAACTTTCGTTTTGGCGTTTCGTCGTGCCGTCGCCACAGTGAAACCGCCCCAGCGAAACCATTCACAGTGCCCCCAATATCACCGCATAAAGCAAAAGCCGTGACCGAAGCGGCACAACACGCTTCGATCACGGCTCTTCACAGCGTATCGCCGTTCAGCGGGCTTTCAGCACCACATTGCGCAATGCGCCGATGCCTTCCACAATCACCATCGCCTCATCGCTCGGCTTCAGCGTGCCGGACGCGTTCGGCGTGCCGGTCATGATCACGTCGCCCGGCAGCAGTGTGGAGAACGACGAGATCGCGGCAATCTGCTCCGGAATGCTATGGATCAGGTTCGCGGTGGTACCGCCTGCGGCACGCACGGTGCGACCGTTGAGCTTGAACGAGATCTTCGCATTGGCCCAGTCGATGTCGTCGCGCGTCACCAGCCACGGGCCGAGCGGGCAGGAGGTGTCGAAGCCCTTGGCTCGCGTCCACGTGGGGTCGGTGCCCTGCACGTCGCGCAACGTCACGTCGTTCACGCAGGTGAAGCCGAGCACGTAGTCCATGGCGTCTTCCACGGAAACGTTCTTGGCCACGCGGCCCATCACCACGGCCAGTTCAGGCTCGTAGTTCATGTCGTTGGAGCAGGCGGGGATGATAATCGGGTCGTCCGGGCCGATCACCGACGTGGACGGCTTGGTGAAGATGATCATGTCTTCGGGCGCGTGCTTGATGTCGGAATGGCCGGCCTCGTGCATGAATTCGGCGTGAGCCTCATAGTTTTTGGCAAGGCCGTAGATCTTGGATGGGATGACCGGGGACAGCAGGCGGACGTCTTCGGATTCGATTTTGAACCGTTCACCGGTCGGGGTGACTTGATTGCCCAGGATCGGGTGGCCGTTGAGCACTACCAGGTAGTCTTCGCCATCCTTGTCGTCCTTCTGTACGAAGGCGTATCCGGGCGTATTATTCCGGGAAAAACGTGCGATTCTCATACGCACTAGTCTAACGCCATGCACGGCGGCAGAACCGCGGAATCTTGGCAAATCGTATATTCGTTTGCATCGTATGGCGGTTGTATGGCGCTGAGGCGGCTGATGCGCTGTGCGGCATTTGCGCAGGTCAGCCTAATAGCCGCGCACACGGAAACCGCTGTCGTCGCCGCGCAACGGCGTCTCGTCAACCGCGACCCGCTGCACATCGCTCCATGCCGGCCCGAGCTTCAGCCGTGAGATCAGCATGGCCACGTCACTTCGCGCCCCTTGCGCCTCCAACTCCACATCACCGTTCATCAGGTTGCGCACCCAGCCAGCAAGGCCGAGCTTGCGCGCCTCGGTCACGGTGAAATACCGGTACCCGACGCCTTGCACCATGCCGCTTACCGTAACGTGCACACGGACCGCAGCGTCATGCCCAGCGCCGTCGCTCATGCTTCATCTCCTTGCCTGCACCGACTGCATTCGTCTTGCGTATTGCGGTTTGCGATTTAAGACGGAAGGCGTGATATGCGCCACCGGCCAAGCTCAGATGAACTCTCTCTCGCCGAAAATACCGGTACCCACGCGCACAATGGTCGCACCCTCGGCGATGGCGAGTTCCATGTCGCCGGTCATGCCCATGGACAGTTCAGTGCAATGCTCGGTGCCGGGAGCGCCGGATGCAAGAATCTGATCGCGGGTTTTGCGCAGATGCGCGAAACCGGCACGAATGGTGGTCTCGTCTCTCACATGCGCGCCGATGGTCATCAGGCCCTGCAACTGCAGACCGCCCATGTTGCCGATGCGCTGCGCAAGATCGATGGCGTGGCTGGCCGGGCAGCCGGACTTCGACGCTTCGCCCGACTCGTTGACCTCCAGCAGCACGCCCACGGTAATGCCGCGCATCACGGCTCGACGGGCGATCTTCTCCGCCAGTTCGATGGAATCCACCGATTCGATGGCGTCTACAAACGGCAGAATCTTGCCGATTTTGTTGGATTGCAGCTGGCCGATCAGGTGGAACGGAATCGTACCGTTCGTGGCGGCCGCTGTGTTGGATGCGGCTGCGTTGGATGCATCAGCAGTGGCATCGCCGCCCACACCGAGTGCGAAACCACGTTCGGCGACCAAGCGCAGCAAGCCGGGAGCCTTGACCTGCACTTCCTGCGGGCGGTTCTCGCCGATTATGCGAATACCGGCATCGATCGCGGCCATGATCTCGCCCACATCGCGGGTTTTGGTCGCGGCCAGCAAACGCACCGAGCCTTCCTTGCGGCCCGCCGCCTGCTCGGCAGCCGCCACACGGTCGAGCACGGCATGCACATTGCCTGCGATCTCGCCGGCACGCGCCGCATCGATCGTCTCATTCGCCAGATTCTTGTGTTCCATGTACGCCGTCATTACCATTCACCTACCGTTCGTCCGTGTTCTTCTACGCTACGGTCTTACCCTTCTCGTGTTACCGGCATCGTATCGTCTGCCCGCATGCCGCCGGCTCCACGCTGCCCGGTTCTACCGTATTACGTGTCGCGTCTCCTGCCAAGTTTCGCTCACCGAACACCTTCACATGGCAGCACCTGTGCTTCAGCGCCAATAGCTGCGGCCAAGTAGCAGTACAAGCAGCAACAAGCAGAACAACTGTGACCAGAAAAACAACAACACGAGGTAATCGTGACAACAACTGTGACTACGGTGACAGAATCCGTCACCCCAGTCACAGTTATCGTGATTCAGTCACAGTTGTTGTCATCCAGTCACAGTTATCGCCATAATGCCGCTATTCCCGCCGCCCGGGCAACATGCGGGCAGCACAAGGGGCCGAACATGATGATGTTCAGCCCCTTGTATCAACAGCGGTCAGCCGCAGCCAGCAAATTGCGCGTCCGAAACATCCAGCCAGAACCAGCCAGAACCAGTCCGGATCAGTTTAGACCGGTTGGACCGGCTTGGAACAGCTTGCGCCCGTCCGAAACCTCCAGTCTGGAACAATCCGACTCAGACCGGTTCAGACCAATCCAGCTGAATCCGAAACATCCAGCCAGAACCAGCCAAAACCAGCCAGAACCGGTTTGGAACAGCTTGAGCCCGTCCGAAACCTCCAGTCTGGAACAATCCGACTCAAACCGGTTCAGAACGGTTGGCTTAGGTCGCATAGTTCGGTCAGACTTCCGACTGCCCCGCGTTCTCGCCTTCGGCGCCTTCGGCGGTTTCGCCATGAGCGGATTCGGCAGGCTCAGCCGGAGCAGTAGACTCAGCCGGAACAACCGCAGCAGCACCATCAGCAGCGTTGCCCGCAGCCGCACCGTCACCAGTCTCAGTACCGGTCTTCTCCGCATCCGTGAACGGCACGCCTTCGAACGTGAACTCGCCCAGCGGGCCTTCGCCCTCGGCATCCACCTTCACATGCTCGCCGTCGGTCAGCTCGCCCATCAGAATCTTCTCGGAGATCGCATCCTCGATGTCGCGCTGAATCACGCGGCGCAGCGGGCGAGCGCCCAGCAGCGGGTCGAAGCCCTTCTGCGCCAGCAGGTCCTTGGCCTCGTCGGTCAGGTCGAGCGACATGTGGCGGTCGAACAGGCGATCGTCCAGCTTCTTCACGTCAAGATCGACGATCTGGCGCACTTCCGACTTGGTGAGCTGCTTGAACACGATGATGTCGTCCAAACGGTTCAGGAACTCCGGGCGGAACTGCTGCTTGAGTTCGGAGGAGACCTGCTCCTTCATGCGCTGGTAGCTCGACTCGGTGTTCGTACCCAGGTTGAAGCCGGTGTTCGCGGCCTTGGCAATGTCGCGCGTACCCAGGTTGGTGGTCAGAATGATGATGGTGTTCTTGAAGTCCACCTTGCGACCCTGACCGTCGGTCAGGTGGCCGTCGTCCAGCACCTGCAGCAGCGAGTTGAAGATGTCGGGGTGAGCCTTTTCGATCTCGTCGAACAGCACCACGGAGAACGGCTTGCGACGCACCTTTTCGGTAAGCTCGCCGCCCTCCTCGTAGCCGATATACCCCGGGGGCGCACCGAACAGGCGGGATGCCGCGTACTTTTCGGAGAATTCGGACATGTCCACACGGATCAGCGCGTCTTCGTCGTCGAACAGGAATTCGGCGAGCGTCTTGGCAAGCTCGGTCTTACCCACACCGGTCGGGCCGGCGAAGATGAACGAACCAGCCGGGCGCTTCGGGTCTTTCAGGCCGACGCGCGTACGGCGGATCGAACGGGCCAGTGCGGACACCGCCTCGTCCTGGCCGATGATGCGCTTGTGCAGTTCGGCTTCCATGTTGAGCAGCTTCTTGGATTCCGCCTGCGTGAGCTTGACGACCGGAATGCCCGTGGTGGAAGACACCACTTCGGCGATCACGTCTTCATCCACAACCATCTTGGCGTCGGTTTCGCCCTCATGCCAAGCCTTCTGCCTGTCTTTAAGCTCAGTTTGCAGCTTTTCCAGGTCGTCGCGCATGTCGGCGGCCTTCTCGAAGTCCTGGTCCTTAACGGCCTGTTCCTTTTCGGCGCTCAGCTTGGCCACCTTGGCTTCAAGCTCCTTAAGCTCCGGCGGCATGGTCAGACGCTTGATACGCAGGCGTGCACCGGCCTCGTCGATCAGGTCGATGGCCTTATCGGGCAAGCGGCGATCCTGAATGTAGCGGGACGAAAGTTCCGCGGCAGCCTGGATGGCACTATCAGTGATGGTCACGCGATGGTGGTTCTCGTAACGTTCGCGCAGGCCCTTCAGAATCTCAATGGTTTCGGCGATGGTCGGCTCGTGCACCTGGATCGGCTGGAAACGACGTTCCAGCGCGGCATCCTTTTCGATGTACTTGCGGTATTCGTCGGTGGTGGTGGCGCCAATGGTCTGAAGTTCGCCACGAGCCAGCATCGGCTTGAGCATGTCGGACGCGCCCAGCGCGCCATCGGCGGAACCCGCGCCCACAATCGTATGAATCTCGTCGATGAACAGCACGATGTCGCCGCGCGTCTTGATCTCCTTGAGCACCTTCTTCAGGCGTTCCTCAAAGTCGCCACGGTAACGCGAACCAGCCACCATGGAACCCAGGTCAAGCGAATACACCTGCTTGCCTTTCAGGGTTTCCGGCACGTCGCCCGCGTTGATCTTCTCCGCCAGGCCTTCGACCACAGCGGTCTTGCCCACGCCCGGCTCGCCGATCAGCACCGGATTGTTCTTGGTGCGGCGGCTCAGCACGACCATCACACGCTCGATCTCCTGCGTGCGGCCGATCACCGGGTCCAGCTTGCCTGCGGCGGCTTCGGCGGTAAGGTTACGACCGAACTGGTCGAGAATGGCGGAACCGGACTTGTTGGTCTTGTCTGCCACGCCACCGGCGTTCGCCAGTTCGCCCTTTTCGTCGCCGCCCGCATTGCCACGAATCATGTCGATGGTGGCCGAACGCAGTTCGCCCAGATTCACTTCCATCTTGATGAGCACCTGCGTGCCGACGCCTTCACCTTCGCGAATCAGGCCGAGCAGAATATGCTCCGTGCCGATGTAGCTGTGGCCGAGCTGCAGGGCTTCACGCAGGCTGAGTTCCAACACTTGCTTGGCGTGCGAAGTGAACGGAATGTGGCCGTTGGACGAGGCGTTGCCCTTGCCGATCATTTCGATGACCTGCTTGCGGGTGGCCTCAAGCTCCACGCCCTTGGAAGCGAGCGCCTTGGCGGCCACGCCTTCACCTTCGCGAATCAGGCCGAGCAACAGGTGTTCGGTGCCGATGTAGTTGTGCTGAAGGGACCGTGCCTCTTCCTGCGCCAACACAATCACGCGCCGTGCACGGTCTGTAAACCGTTCGAACATGCTTGTCCTTCCTCAAGTTACACTGCGCCCCACTTTACCGATTCACAGTGACGTTTCCGGTGATATTCCTCACTTTCCGCTCAGAACGTAGGCGAAATTCGATGAAATTCAGTGAAATCGTGCAATTGGGGGTTCAGGGGCGGTTTTGCGGGCGTATGCTGCCGCCAACTATCGCGTTCCCGTCACGATCCCGCCGCGTTCCCGCCGCGTTCCCGCCGCATTCCCGTCACGTTCCTGCCGCAAACCTGTTGCGCTCAACACCATACGCGGTTTGCACAGTATGCTTGAAGCAGGTGCGCCGGTGATGGCGCTGAGAACCATGCCGCTGAAGGAGGCAACCCATGGTGGACGAAACTACTGCAACTGCAACCAATGCAACCACTCCCTTGGCCGACATTGTGGTCGGCGTGGATGGTTCCGATGAATCGTTCGCCGCATTGAAGTGGGCCATGCGCGAAGCTTCGCTTACCGGGCAGAGCATCAATGCCGTGTTCGGCTGGACGCACTCGTGGGACACGAATTCCGACGAGCCGGATAGCGACGAATCCTGGGCGCACGTACGCCATGAGATCGCGGACGAACTGCGCTCCTGGGTCGAGCAGGCCAGCGACGGCATCGATTTTGACCCGGAACGCTTGAAGATGACTTCCGTGCGCGCTTCGGGCACGTCCGCACTGTTGCAGATCGGCAAGGACGCGCAGCAGATTGTGGTGGGCAGGCGTTCGTTGGGGCGCGTGGCCCGCTGGTTCATGGGTTCATTGTCCGCATCGCTGGCGGAAACGGCGCAAGTGCCGGTTACGGTGGTGCGTATTGCGGGCAGTGAGGATGAGACCGTTGCCGACGAGATTGCGAATTCGCTTACCCCGTCGAATGTGACGGTGCATTACACGCAGGGTGCTTCGCCCGCCAAGCCGGCGCAACGCCCGGTGGTGGTTGGCGTGGACGGGTCGTCTACGTCGCTGCGGGCGTTGGATTTTGCGGTGCGGCATGCGCGTGTTCATGAGCTGCCGTTGCATGTGATGTTCTGCTGGCAGCTGCGTGATCTGGGTGCGGTTCCGGGCCATGAGACCACGGTGCCGAGCACTGAGGAAGGCCAGGCGTTCGCGGAGCAGGTGTTGAACGAGCTGATCGCGAAGGCTGATATTCCGAGTGATGTGGATGTGGTGGCGAATGCGTTCCACATTCCGGCATCGAAGGGTTTGATCGCGGCGTCGCGTTATGCGAGCCATGTGGTGGTTGGGTCGCGTGGCCTGACCGGTATGGACGCGCATTTCCTGGGGTCGGTGAGCCGCCAGATCATTAATTTCGCCGAGTGCCCAATCACCGTGGTGCACTGAGCGCCGGTTGCCGGCAGTAACTGTGACGGGATTACAGCAACCGTGACAGGATTACGGAAACCGTGACGGAATTACGGAAACCGTGACAGGATTACGGAAACTGCGGCTAAACGGCGACAACTGTGACAGAATTACGGAAACTGTGACTGGAGTGACGGAATCCGTCACCGCAGTCACAGTTGCTGTCACGATCACCTCGCGTTGTCGCAACACCAGTCACAGTTATCGCCGCAACCACCACATCACAGCACAACCGTCACGGTAAACCAGGCCACAGCAGTCACGGTAAACCAGATCACAACCGTCACACCACAGCACCCCAGTCAGCAACCCCGCGCCACATCACAACGACACCGTCACACCGCAAACTGTGACAGAATTATGGAAACCGTGACGGGAGTGCGGAAACTGTGACCAGATGACAATGACTGTGACTGGAGTGACGAAATCCGTCACCGCAGTCACAGTTGCTGTCACGATCACCTCGCGTTGTCGCAACACCAGTCACAGTCGTTGCCGCAACCACCACATCGCTTATTCGCCACGTATTCGCCGGGTTGCCGTATAGCACCCATAGCTGGATTCACCGCGTATTCACCGCGTCGGATTACTGAATCGGCGCGAACAAAACGCGAATTGACGGCACGATGCGGTACGGCGAGTCCAGGTGCATTTCCGTCGGTGCTCATGCGCACCTGTTCGCCCCGCCTGCATCCGCCCCCCCCCCACACACATCATCTGCCCGCTTGCCCCGCCTGCCCCACATGCCACCTACCATCTTGTTGTCATCGGCGTCCATGCGGCTGCGGCAATACAGGCGGCGTACCGCGGGGAACCCCGGCCTCGCGTAGCTTCCGTTCCAACGGCACGCGCCGTACCACGTCATCGAAGGTAAAACGAACAACGGCGCTGACACCGCATCGATACAACATCTGCGATCGCTCACGTTCGTCCTCAACAATCGCGGCAATCGAACGCCCGCCCGTCATGCTGGGATCCACGTACTTTTGCTGACCGTCCAGTTCACCGACCACAATCCGCCCGTCCGGCAAATACCACGCAAAATCCACGCGTCTCACCTTCCGTGCGCCATCCGGCCCTATGCACGTGAATTCCACTTGCTGCTCCGGCCAAGGGAAACCAAGCTCAAAGATGACGGCCAGAGCAAACGACTCGCCACCGTTTTCGCTCAATCCTCGCGCCTTGCTCATGACGAATGCCGGCAAATGCCGGTTGCGCCCAACGTAGGCTTGACTGCAATACTCCAGAAACGCAGTACTGTCAACAGAATTTTGCCGAATCGCCGATTCGAATACGGGGAATGCGTCATGGAACGCTTCCGTTCGCCCGCAGTCGAAAAGCGTGCGCGTGGGATCGGTGACCTGCGTGTTGTTGTGCATGGTGACGTGGTTCATGTGCCGTGCCGGAAGGTAGATACGGTGCAGCTGCGAATGCGTGGCTCGATTGGGATTGCCGTATGGCTTTGCGATGGTGATGACGCCGCTCTTATGAAGATACGCGGAATGGTCGAGTCCCCAAACCGCGGCTGCCGATATGCCGGCGATGATAGTTCCAGGCTTTTCGCGGCATAACGTGCTACCGATGTGTTGCACTTTGCTGATGTGGTTGAGCATGCTCCAATATTCGGGTTCCGCATACATGCCGCGGTGAGGGGTAACAAGTTCGCAGCTCTCTGCCATTCGGCGTACGGTGACACGTTCGGTATTTGAGCGAGGTGTGTAGCACTGGCGCGCTTGGTGGGCTTGGCATACTTGTTGCTTGATGTGCAGGCGCATGGTCATGGATTTACCGTAGAGGGATTGGGTTGCGATTATCCACTCGAATCGGGGGTTGTGGTCGACACGCGGTGAGGGTACGGAATAGGGGGCGGACTAAGCGGAATAAGCGGAAACGAACGGCTGTGATGCTTGGAGCTGCGGGCGATAACTGTGACCAAGTGACAGCAACTGTGACTGGAATGACAATGACTGCGGCCAAGCGGCGACAACTGTGACGGGATCACAAACACTGTGACGGGATCACAAACACCGTGACGGAATCACAACAACCGTGACGAGATTACGGAAACCGTGACTAGATGACAATGACTGTGACGGGAGTGACGGAATCCGTCACCCCGATCACAGTTGCCGTCACGATCACCTCGCGTTGTCGTAACACTAGTCACAGTGCTGCCCCAGCCGCGCACCACGGCACAACCGTCACGGCAAACCCCGGAAAACCGCCATTCCCGGCACCTCCGAATGGGGGCTCTCACAGCCAAACCACCTACGGAAGCGGCCAACCACCTACGGAAGCTGCCAACCCCAAATGGGGACTTTCACAGCCAGCCATCACAGAACAGCAAACCAGTCAACCACGAATGTGGACTTTCACAGCCGATTGGGGTGGTTAGCGGCGGACGGATTGAATTACTGCAGGGTTAGTGACAACTTCCGTGATAAAAATGACAATTTCCGTCACATTCGTCACGGAAGTTGGCATCAACCCGCAGTAGTTGTCACTAACCCCGCAGAAAACTAAGCAAGGGGCCAAAGCGAGACCGAATAATCCGATGATCAGGCAGGATCAACCGGTTCCAAGCCGCCTAAACCATCTAAACCGCCTAAGCCACCCAGTCCAAACAATCCAGACAATCCAAACAATCCACCCAGTCCAAACAATCCAAACAGTTCAGACAGGCCACTTCGACCCCTTGGACGCTCCACTCACCTAGCGTTTGCTGCGATGCGTGGGACTATGACGCGTGGGACTACGATGCTCGGGACTACGATGCTTGGGGCGTGACTTGCGGTAGGCGCGCCCGGAGTTGTGCGATCCGGTGGATTCGCGGGCGCTGCGGCTGCGCACGAACCAGGTGCCGAGCGCGATCAGGGCCGCGAGCACCAGCAATGCCACGATGATCGTGGTGAACACCATGGTGGTCGGATCATCGTATTGCGTGTTGTCCGGCGTGGTCGGGTTCGGAATACGATGCCCGCGCACGAGCAGTCGATGCGAGTTCACGCCGTATGGCGTGCAGGTGATGAGCGTGGCGAAGTCGAGCGAAGTGCGGATGTTCAATGCGCTCAGGTTGTCCGGCAGGACCACTTTGATCTGATCGACCTGGTACGTGTAGGTGTCGTCGAGTACGTGGAATGCGAAGGTGTCGCCTTTTGCCAGCTCATCCAAGCCAGTGAATAGTCGCGCGGACGGCAGGCCGGTATGGCCGGAGATCACCGCGTGCGTGGTCGGCCCGCCGACCGGCAGTGAGGTGCCCGCCAAATGCCCGGTGGCAACCTGCAGCACGCCTTCATCGGTGCCGTGGTAGATCGGCAGTTTCACTTTGATGCGCGGTATGGTCACGTAGCCCATTATGCCGGTGCCGGTCACGTCGAGCGTCTCGTTGTATTCGTGCTTCTGTTCGTCGGTCATGTGCCAGCGGTCGCTGGTGGCGGCAAGTTTGAGGTTGTAGGCGTGGGCGGCGTCGAGGAGTTTTTTCTTCTCCGCTTTACTCATGTCGTTGGTTTTGGCCACATAACCGGCCACCGCGTAGGACTGGTGCATTCGATTCCACCAGTCGGCCACGGATGGGTAGGCGATGAGGCCAAGTCCGCCGATCATCACCACGACCAGGAACCCGATGAGGAGGTTCAGGCCGAGGTTGTCTTTGTTGCGTTTTTTGCGACGGTCGACACGGGTCATCGTTTCCGGGGCTGTTGCGTCGGTTTCGGGGTTCGCGGCGCCTTCGAATGCAACGCTTTCGGCGTCGCTATCCGTTATCTGGCGTTCTTTACGGCGTTTGCCGGTATGTTTCTCATTCGAGTCGAACATCACTCGCTATCGTCCGGGGAGGTTTGTGTTGCGGCGTTTTTCGTGGTGTTCTTCTTGCGTACCACGACGGCGATTGCAATGCCCGCAGCGGCCAGTACGACTACGATCACGGCGATGATGGCAACGCTCGCACCGGTTTTCGCCGATCCGGTCTTGGCGGTGTTGGTTACCGTGTAATCGTTGTTTTCACGGTCGACGAGCGCGGTGTAGTTGCCCGGCACGTTCGCTTCGACCACGGTGTACTCGTGCTTGGTTTGCAAGCCCTTCCACGTGTATTTCCAGTCGTTGGCGTTGTTGAGCATGATGGAATCGTAGATTTTGCCGTCTTGCAGCAGGTTCATCGTCACGCTTTCGGGGCGCTTGGACTGATCCTTGTCTTTCCACACTTTGGTGACGCTGATGGTGGTGGTGGGCGGGACCGCGCAGTCCGCTTTCGGTTCGATGCTGAGGGTGCGCTGTTCGTCGGCATTCTTGTGCACGTTCGGCAGGGCGACGAGCATGGCGGCGGTCTGGCAGGTGAGCACGTTGCCCTGGTAGGGAGCGACGACCGCGAGGTAGAGGCCGTCCTTCAGTTGGTTGAAGGTGGCAACACCGGCGCTATCGGTTTTGAGCGTGTTTTCCGCGGCGGGCTTGTTCACGGCGATGTACCCGGCCATGGTGTTGGCGAAGTCGCGCAGGGTTTGCTGGTCAGCGTTGAGGATATCCCAATCCACCGGGTATGCGGTGTGGTTGGCGAAGTCGCCGGTGGGCGTGTAGCCGCCTTTGGCGGACCAGTCGGCCAGGCGGTACAGGTTGATGTCGGCGTTGTTGAGCGCGGCTTTCTGGTATTGGTAGGTGACGGTGAGGCTGCCTTCCGCGGCGGTGCCGGATGCCGTGGTGTTGGTGGCGGCGGTGGCGGCGGGCGCGCTCAAGCCGATGGCTGCGAGCATGAGTGCGAACATGCAGCACAACGCCATGATGGTGCGGTGCTTTGCCGTTCTGTTGTTCATCTCTGCCCTCTCGTTGTGGCTTGTCATTTCTTTCCCCTCGTCGGAAGTTCCCTAGTTTTCCTGGTCAGGGTCCTTAGGATGCGGACAGCTGGCAACCGTGTTCGGCGCGTTTGCTGGCCATTCGTAACATAAGGACAAGTTCAGGGCACACGGCTCAACATATGTTGTGTTGGGCGACGTGGTTGGGCACAACGTGCGCTGTGATGCCTTGATAGGCGGGTACAACGTGTGTTGTGTGTAGTTGGGTCGGTTGGGCACTGACGACCGGATCCGGTGCGTAGCCGGATCCGGGTCATGTGCGTATTAAGTTATTTTGGCTTTTGCCGTGGGGTGGAATCAAGCGGATGCCGCAATAGCAGGCCCAAATCTTCACCCATTGAACGACCACTATTGAAGCATCGCGCTTGACCCACGTCTATTTTCTTGGCTGGCCGTGGCTACGCTCAGCGAGCGTTGCGACGACGGACAGCGAAGGCGATGCCGAAGGCAGCCACCAGGACGATGGCAGCGCCAGCAGCATACAGGATCGTGGTGCCCATGCCACCGGTGGACGGGAGGGTAGAGCCCTTCTTATCCACGATCTTGTTATCAAGGGTGGAATCAGAAGACAGAGTCACCTGCGGATTACCGGACTCGTTAATAGAGTGCGTGGCATCAATCTTGATGGTCTTGACTGCGGCAGTGGTGTAGCCCTTCGGAGTGGTGGTTTCCTTCAGGTAGTAAGTACCGGCATCAAGGCCCTTGATCGGGAAAGTGCCGTCCGTAGCGGACTGCATCTCCACTGCGGTCTCATCAGCCTTTGCCGGACGGTAAGCACCCAGAGTGTCATCCTTCACGAGCTTATACTCCTGAGTGCAGCCTTCATCCGTATACAGCTTGAAGCCTGCTCCTGCAAGAGCATCACCGTCCACGCTGTCAATAACCTTCTTGTTGGTGATACCAAAGGTAAAGGCGTAAACAGTCTTGTCTTCGGTCTTGCCAGTGCCTTCAGCGTTCGGATTGTTGGAGTACTCAAGGTTGACGGAGTTCTTGTTGTCCGTAGTGCCGGAAGCGTTGTTGATAGTGGCCTTCTCATTAAGGTGCGCATTATAGATCACTTCAACGGTGAAGCCTTGGGCAATCTTGATGCCTTCGCACTTGGCGATGACATCATCGATGGTCAAAGACCAAGACTGTGTGCCATCTTCCGCAGCTGCGGGAATAGTTGCAGTGTAATCAGTATTAGCAAGGGTCCAAGTCTTAGCGGCAGTGCCATTGTTGCCGTTCACCTTGACGGATGCGATGGATTCGAAGGTGACGCCCTTGCTCATCGTATCGTTGAACTTAACCTTGTAGGTCTTGTAATCAGCGAGATTGGCTTCTGCCGGAATAGTGGCGTCGAGCTTGAACTGGAAGGACTCATTAATATCGTGGTCAGCAGTATTGCCCCAACCTTCAGTTGCACCAGCCTCAGCATCACCAGTCTCATCCTGGATCTTCTTGTCGACGGTCGGCTGGGTGCTCTTCGGCGCAACCGTTACATCCGCGCCAATAATCTTCAGAATGAAGGAAGTATAGGCATCGTTCTTCTCGTTCAGAGTTCCGGCCTTATCCTGAATAAGGTAGTAACCGTCACTCAGGCCAGAGATGGTGTAGGAACCAACACCAGTCGAGACAAAATCACTGGAATCAGTATGAGTGGTGGAGAGCACGCCACTGAACGCCGTGGCATATGCCTTAGCATCCGTGGAATCACTGCTCTTAGCAGCCAAATTCTGGGAAACAGTTGCAGCATCCTTGTCCTTAATCAGAGCATCAGTGCCTTCAGCAGCAAGCTTGCTCTGGTCAATGCCAGAACCCCATACAACATTGCCCAAGGAACCGTCTGCGCCAAGGTTGCCAGTGAAAATCTGGTATGCCTCGTACGTGTGTCCAGACTTGGCTGGGGTGATAGTAACAGTATGTGTAGTCTCTGCCGCCATGGCGGTGGAGGCGCCGGCGACTCCGGCGATGGCCATGGCTGCGGTGGCTGCCACAGCTACGAGGCCTTTGAGAACCTTGTTCATTGTTCTCCCTTTCTTTCTTGTTTTGTTAAAACTTGGGTTGTTTATATTCAGTTATTGCCTAGAGGGCAGCAAGTTCGCTACGTTACGGACCAGTCCCCCTTCTCCTAGACGTTTCCATCATTGCCGCCTCCTGAGGCTCAAGGCCAGACCGGCCACGGCAATCGCCACTGCGAGCAAGCCCGCAGCGTACATCTTGTTCAACCCTTCGCCGCCCGTGCCAGGCAGGACGACACCAGGGGTGTTGGTAATGGATCCACCATCAACGGTGAACGCCGTATTCGCGTTGTATGCGCCGGTGGTGTTCGCGTTGAAACCGTTGGACGTGTACCAGTCGCCGGTCACATCGGAGCCTTCGGCGGGGCCAATGCGGAACATGTGCGGGGTGCTATCGAGGTTGAATCCGTCAGGAGCCTTGGTTTCGACGAGCTGATACTCGCCCCATTCCAAGCCTCGAAGCTCGAACTTGCCCTGCTCGCCATTCAGGTCAACGTACTGGCCGGACTGGATGGACTGGGCGGAGCAGTCAGAGACACCACTTTCGCCATTCACACAATCCGTGACAGTTCCGAGATTGTCAGACGCACCCACGTATGTGGCAACGCCATTATTCCAAGAGAACGTCTTGATACGGGTCAGCTTCCATTCGGCGCCACTCAGGAACTCGGTGTTGTGCTCAGAACTCACCTTGCTCCACTTGACCGTACCGGTCTTGCGGGTGTTTGGCAGCTTGTAACCATCTAGTAGCGCGGGTTTCCACGTTGCAGCACCATTCGTGATGGTGATGGTGTACACCGTATCGGACACTTCGTAACCGTTCGGCGCGGTCTTCTCCTGCAGGCGGTACGTACCGTCTGCGAGATCGGAGACCTTGAACTTGCCGGCCTTGGTATCTTCATCCTTCTTGCTGGAAACAGTGCTGTTTTCCAGCACGTTCACCACATTGCTTTGGGTCCGCAACACGGAGGCGACCGCGCGATGCTCGCCACTGCGGGCGGCAACACGACGGCTGCTGTATGCGGCGGTGGATGTGACGGCGCAGCCGGAGGGGGCGGTGGTCGAGTACGACGGTCCAGCGGAAATCACCACAACTTCAGGAAGGGTGCTGTCGTTAGTGAACTTAAAGTTCTTGTCAGCTTTGGGTACATTCGCACTGCCCGGACCATACCAACCGCCTCCAGTGATGTACATGAATCCGAACTGGCTGGTCGAGTCAATCGCATTGCTACCCGTCAACGGAATATTCGCATATGCATAACCATTGCAAGAGCCATCCATTTGCGTCATGCTGATGTCCGTCCAAACAGTGTCGTTCGTGGTCTGGTAATGCACCTTGACATTATTCGCGGGCCAGTTGTTCTGTGCTTGGAAGTAGAGCGTGAGGTACTGCTTGGCGGTCACGTTCACCTTCAGGGTGACGGATTTTCCGGTGTAAGTTTCCTTCGCCGTAATCGTCACCGGTGAAGAAGTCACCTTATTCGCGGTCAACGTCACGCTTGTGCCGGTGGTGGCGCTCAGTGAGACGTTATCCGCATTGGAAGTGGACCATGTAACAGTGTTGCCTTCAGGAGCCACAGAAGCAATCAGATTAAGGGTCTTGCCCTTCTCAAGATTGATTTCCCGATCATTGGTATAGCCGTTAATCGACACGGAAGTTTCTACGGTCACGCCGGAAACATTGACAGTGAACGATGCAGTGACATTACCATCAGCCGACTTCACGGTAATAGTGGTATTGCCATTGCCGGTCGGAGTGACCAAACCGTTTTCGCTCACTGCAGCCACGGCGCTGTCGGCAGACGACCACGTCAACTTCGCATTGTCAATGGGCGTACCGTTCTGGTCATAGGCCACCGCGTGGAATTGCTGCGCAGTGCTGTTCGTAAACGACGCGGAAACCACTTCGTTATTATTCGCATCAAAGATCTTGACGGACTTAACCTCTGTGCCGGACTGGTCATCAGTAATGTTCCAAGACTGCTCAATAGTATTGCCGTTCATCTTGGAGAGCGTCCACGTTGAACCGGCCAGCAACGTGCTGTTGTCGGTGCCATCGACCTTCTGCCATTCGATCGCCGAACCGGTCTTCTTATTGATGATCTTGCCGTCGGTCAACAATTTGTCCGCTTCTGTGGTGATTTCAATGCCGGTACTGTTAAAGACACGAACAATGTTTTTTGCGGCGTCAGTAGTGCCACCAGTGTTGATCTGGTAAATGTTGGTGTTCTGCGCATAACCTTCAGCCGTACCCGATTCCTTCAGGAAATAGGTGCCGTTCTTGGCGAGGTTGCCCAGCTGGAACGAACCTTCCGCATCGGCATCATCGTTCCAACCGCCATCGGCGATGGTGGCGAGAGCGTTCGTACCGTGTACCGCATCTTCCTTCTTGCCGTACACAGTCCAACTGGTTCCGCCGAGAGCATTGTGCCCAGCGGTGTCATCCACCTTGTTCCACGCGATCGCGGCGCAGGAGGTGGTCATTTGCCCGTACCAAGACAGGTTATGCCGTTCCTGGTCCATATCCACTGCAGAGGTGGAATATTTACCTTCGGAGTTGACAAAATTACCGTTGTCTGTGGTAACAACATCCTTGTTGTACATTTCGAAATCGCCGGTAGTCCACACACGACCGTTGGTGGAGACATGCGACTGGAAGTTACCTGCAGCACCGGAATCGTTGCCCGTTACCATAACGGAACCCATCCATGCGGCAGACGGATCATCGGTTACGTTGACGTTGTACCAGTCTTCCTTATCACCATGGTTCTGGTTCTTGTACCAGCCGGTATTGATATGCCCCGACCCCTTACCGCCAAGGATGGTAAGGGAGTCGGTGTTATAGAAGTTCCACATCAGCTGGCTTGCACGCTTGACGTATTCCTGCCCATGCGTATTGTTGTAGCGGTTTTCACCCGTCGAATTCATCATGACGTAGCCATCGGAGATATCGACGCCGTTCCATTTGAACTGCCAGCCATTGCGGAACTTCACATCATTGCCATTACCATTGATATTGACGGCAACCGAAGCATTGTCGGAAATGTTCTTGAAGTTGAACACCACACCGGCATCACCAATGCTATTCAGCATTGATGCATCCAGATTGAACACCTGCAACTCGTCTTTGCCGTTGCCAGTCAACGTGATTTCCGTCTGTCGGGAATTGTTCTGAATATCGAACCGATAGACGTTGTGTTCGTAGGTGTTGTAGCTGTACGAGTAACGAGAACCTGTGTAATTATCCTCATTGCCTCTCGTAACAGTGTTGCTGGAAGCAATCTTCGCGAGCTTGCCGGACAGCGTAGCCACATAATTCTTATAGTCGGAATACGTGTAATCCGAGCCCGTCGAAGGATTCTTCACTCCGGAAATAACGGTGTTGCTGTGATTCCAGTTGACTTTGCCGTTGCCGCCCATGGCATATACGGAATACTGTTCGCCGTTCTTCCAACCGTTACGGCTTTGCACTGTGGTTTGATTGCCCGCAATGTTCGCGTTGAAGTTATGATCATTCGTCTCGCCGGTAGCGCTATTTCCCGCTCCAGTTCCAAGCCAGCTGGAACCCTGAGTAGCGTTATCGGTCCAGCCTTGGGCTCCACCGAACCAATTCAGCTCGGAATTGGTGCTATTGCCACCGACCGAAAGCACCGTTGAACCGTCCTTCGGGCGGAACTGCGAGCCAAAGCCGACGATACCCCAACGGAAACCACGCGAACGATTGAACGAACCGTCTTTATTCCAAATATTCCAAGCCTGCTTCATTGGATGAAGCAAAAGCTTTCCGTTCACAGCGGTCAAGCCTTCGGCCTCAACAGCGTAAGAACCCTCAGGCGCATTGTTGTTATTGGCAGAAGTAATGCCCGACTTCTTGCCACCTACATACATGTCACCGCCAACGAAAGTAGCGATACCTTCATCGTTACCGCTGCCGGAGGTCTGATCGCCTAACGGTTCTGTGGTAGGTGTGCAGATTGCGCCGTCATTGTGGTTACCGTCTGCGTTGGCGGTGGAGGAGCCGAGGACGACGGAACCGGTCACCATCATGCCGACGGCGACGAGGGTTGCGGTGAGCGCACGGGCCGGTTTTACCCCGTGCTTCAGCGCTACGTGCTTCAGCCGTTCCACCTGATGCCTCATCGTTTCATGCTCCTCAAATAGCTCTATGTACTGAACGTCATCGCCCCCCCTTCTTACCCCTTCGCCGGTGAACTTTTCACGTCATTAGGGAACGCTGAATTCAGTTATTCACAAACCTAAATACGAGAATATAGCGTTCGTTTGCATTGTGCAAATCGACCAACCGGCAAGTTGAGCGGGTTTACCCTGCATCCTGGTTTATTGCTTGCACCCACCCCCGCCCCACAACGGCACAACAATGTGTTTTCGTTGGAAATTCGCGGTTTTTACCGCTTTATAAAGCTGTTTAGCAGTGTTATTTTTCTTGGGTTCGCCGGAAAAACAATAGATAAATTTACCTATTTGTCTATATATTCATCACTCGCATCCAACAACTATTGACGTTTCACCTATTTTTTATAGCGACTTTTTTACCACCAAATGAGAGCGTTGTCATCACCTATCCTCCATCCCCCACCAATCCCCCCGTCACACACCGCCCTTCACCTCCCGCAACAGGTTCGCACTCCCCCGTGTTGCAGCACACTCCCCCAGCCCACACCCGGCCACACCATCTACGCTCTACAGCCGCGCCGCATAGCCACATACCTATGCAACGCCTGCCCGCCACTCATGCAACGCCTGCCCAGCAACCTGCCTATGCCTATGCCTATGCCTATGCCTATGCCTATGCCTATGCAAAAGGTCGCACCGAATCATCACGATTCAGTGCGACCCACTACGCCACATGCCACAAACAACGCCAATCCCCGCACGCCAGCAGGCAGAGACAAACCACCGTTACGCGCAGTATTACTTGTTCGCAGTATTTACTTGTTCAGCTTGTCAGATTCGCCCGGCTCGTCAGGCTCAGCAGCTTCGGCTGGCTCAGCGGACTCAGCAGCTTCAGCCGCAGCCGCTTCAGCCGGTTCAGCAGACTCAGTCGATTGGGCAACGGCCTCAGCAGCCTCCTCAGCGGACTCCTCAGCCTCCACGGCCTCAGCAGATTCCTCGGATTCGCCGGCATCCCCGGACTCGCCCGATTCGGCAGACGCCACAGACTCTTCCGGCTCTTCCGGTTTCACCGACTCCTCGGCGTCGCGCGGCTCTCCGGTCTCAGCAGTTTCTTCAGTCTCAACGGGCCCAGTAGGCTCAGTAGGCTCAGCAGATACCTCGCCCTCAGCACCCTCGGCAGATTCAGCAGTCTCTGCGGACTCCTCAGCCTCCGCAGACTCCTCGCCCTCATTCTCGTCCGAATCGCCATCGCCTTCGCCAACGGCAATCACAGCCTCCAACTCGGCGGAAGCCTCCACGCCGGCAGGCTGGGTCTCGTTCGGCTCATCATCACCGGTGTCCGGCTCGGTGTTGGCCAGAATATCCTCTTCCGTAGCCTCATCCGAATCCTGCGAATCGTCATCCAACTGCTCGATCGCTTCGACCGCACCACGCTCATCACGCGGCTTCTGCGCAATCACATCAATATGGAAATCGTCATATGCGGGCTTCGACTGCACCCACAAGTGGCTCGGCTCCGGCGGCTCGATCTCGGAATGTTCGCCGCACCCGTGATCGACCGACACCACGCGGCCATCATCCGGGCTCCACTTATTCGCGCACACGCCGAACATGAGATTCAGTTCACCCTTCAACGGCACGAAGAACCCACAGGTGGAGCACAGGTTGCCGTCCGCGGTTTTGGTGGACAGCGCCTTCGGGCCGCGCGGGCCCTCATACCAACGCTTCGCCACTTGTGCGCGCCCCTTCGGGGATAGCACGTGGCGGCGGGACAGCGCGAATTCCTCGACGATCTCGTCGGTCTGCTGGGCCTGCGCTTCGGCCTTGGCAGCTTCAGCGGTTTCCTCAGTCGCCTCGGTTACAGCGGTTTCCTGAGTTTCAGCGGTTTCCGTAGATTCCGTAGCTTCCGCGGATTCGGCAGTCTCGGAGGAATCGGCAGACTCGGCATTCTCGGCATTTTCAGCGGAATCCTGAGTCTTTTCGACAACCGGCTCGGCTGGTTCGGCCTGCTCAGCCGTTTCAGCCGACGTCCCGTCTTCGCCCGCAGTCGCACCGGCAACCGGCTCGGTCTTACGGAACCCGCCCTCAAGACGCGGATCGTCAGGATCGGTACCAATGGAATCAGTCGGCGCCAAATCAGTAGGCTCCAACCTATCCTTCCACGGCACCCAAGCGGGCGGCACCAAAGCATCATCCGTGGGCACCAGCGACGACTCATTCACCGTCCACGTGCCCACCTCAGCATCGTGATACAACGTGACCGACCACTGCCATCCCTCGTATCCGCGCACATCCGCAGCCAAGCGGAAATCCGTCACATTGTCGCCAAGCTCGATGGCATTGACAACATCGCCCACCTGCTCGGGTTCATCGGCCACATCCATGGCCACCGCACGGGCGATATCGCGCGGATCCGGCTGCCCCGGCAGTTCCGCCTGCTCAAACGGCTCATGCGGCATCTGCGGATCAAGAGCTTCTGCAGCTTCGGTCATATATCAGTCCTCAATCAGTCCTGTACGTCGAAATTGTCGGCCACTGCACGCAGCAACGTCGCCAGCTTACGGCTCTCGGCAGGAGCCGGGTAATGGTGGCGACGCAGCGTATTGCCTGCAGAATCCAACATCTTGATAAGGTCTTCGCAAATCGCGGCCATGTCGTCCGGCTTCGGGCGGTTGGCCTTGACCATCGACGGTCCAGACGCGATCAGCTTCACATCCATGGCCTGCGGGCCCCTACGGCCTGCGATCACGGCATATTCCACCTTGGCATTCTTACGCAACGTGGTGGTTCCAGCGGGCAAAGCGGCCGCAGGCAGGAACACATCCTCGCCTTTCTCACTGGCGATGAAGCCGTACCCCTTAGCGGCGTCAAACCAACGAACTCGACCGGTGGGCATTGCGCACTCTCGCTTTCTTAGTCGTAAAAACATTAACCGATTTATTTTAGCGCAAGTCCCGTATGGATACCAGATGGCTTCGCCCACAGCCGCTCACAGCGCCCACCCTGATCTGGCCACGCCAGGGCCGCTCCCAGCGTGGCCAGATACGGACGGGAACCGGAAACAGCCACGCCAGGGAGATCATTGGCTGGATACGCGGGTCACTTAATGCCAGCAGAACCAGCCGCACCAACGCCAGCGCCAGCCGCCGAACCAGCCGAACCCGAACCGCCAACACCGCCAACACCGCCAACACCGTCGTCAATATGCGCCAACGGCAGCACGATGGTGAAGGTCAGGCCGCCGCCGGGCGTCTCCGTGGCACAGATGAACCCCTGATGCGCCCGCACCACCGACAACGCGATGGCAAGACCCAAACCGGTTCCGCCCTTGGCTCGCGCACGCGAAGGATCCGCTGTATAGAACCGTTCAAACAGCTGCGAGCGCGTTTCCGCAGGAGCTCCCGGCCCGTGGTCTTCGAAGCGCATGACGGCATACGCGGTGCCGGTGGACATGCTTTGCCCCACTTCGGCGGCGTCCAGGAACTGCCGTAGCGATGCGTCGGTAGGGGGCAGTGTGGCCAATGTGTGCTGGTCGATGGAGGCGAGCATGGTGCCCATCGATACGCGTACCGGCGAATCGGATGGCGTGTAGCGGTGCACGTTGCCGATGACGTTCGTTACCACTTGGCGTAGGCGTGAGGCGTCGCCGATCAGGCTGATCGGCTGCATCTGCCCTTCTTCGATTGCGAAGTCGCACGGGTGTTCGCCATCTGCGGGTTTGAGCGTTATGGTGCCGCGCGTGACTTCGCGTTCCGGGTCGAGCGCGTGCAGGTCGTCGGTTGCGTCGGCCACGAGCGAGGTGAGCGATACCTGTTGCGTCATGTCGATGCCGCGGCCTTCGTCCAGGCGGGCGAGCGAGAGCAGGTCTTCGACCAGTACGGTCATGCGCTGGCTGGAGCGTTCGATGTGCGCGATGGATTCGTCGGCGCGTTCCAGGGCGCCTGGCAGATCGCGTTGCATGGTGTATAGCTCCGCATACCCGTGGATTGCGGCGAGTGGTGTGCGCAGCTCGTGGCTTGCGTCGGAGACGAAGCGTTTCATTTTCTCGGTGGTCTGTTCCTGCTCGTGGAAGCTGCGTTCGATGCGCGCGAGCATGGTGTTGAGCGAGGTGGACAGTGAACCGACTTCCGTGTTTTCGGGTGCGGGGGGCACGCGCTGGCTGAGGTCGCCTGCCGCGATCTGGGCGGCGGTTTTTTCGATGCGTTTGAGCGGGCGTAGCGTGCGACGGATGATGAGTGCGGAGAGCGAGCCGCCGAGCAGTACGATGGCGATGCCTACGGTGACGCAGTATTGGGTGAGGGTATTGATGATGTCGATCTGGTCGGATAGCGACAGGCCGATGAACACCACGCCTTTGACGGTTTCGTTGTTTTTCCCGTCAGATTCGACCCATTTGAATGCGGCTACGCGCCACGGCGATCGGGCCGCCTGCAGCACGTTGCCGCCAGCCGCGAATCGTTCGGCTTTATTGTTCGTGTCACCGCCCGTATCGCCGCTGCCGGAAGCGTTGCCGCCCTCGTTCGGCACGACGTCCACGCCGTTCAGGTCGAATCCGCCGTTCGCATCGTTCGTCACTGTGCGCAGCATCGCACTGGTGGTGAACGGTTTGCCGAACATGTCGTCGGTGATCTGGCTGTTGGCCGGCAGTTTGGGCATGGACACGATGGAATTGCCGGCCAGGCCTGCGACGGACGGCACGAGTGGTGTGCTTACCTTGCCGGTGAATTCGCCGTTTTCCACGTAGCGCACTTGCAGGAAGTAGTTGTTGCCCATGCCGCTGGATTGGCTGTTCGAGCCGCGCAGCATGGTGGTGTTGCTGAGGATCAGCGACCGTTGCGAGATGAGCTGGTTGTCGGTTTTCTGCAGCAGGTAGCTGCTGACCAGTTGGCGGATGGCCGTGGAGATGCCGACGGTGCCGACGATGAGTACGACCAGCGTGCAGGCCACTAGTTTAGTGCTCAGCGAGAAGCGGTCGAATTTGTAGAAGAAGAGTTTGGCGAGTGTGCGATGCTTGGTTTTGAAGGCTTCCGCGCCAGCTGCGGCCGTGGCTTTGGCCTGGTTGGCTTTGGCCTGACCGCGATTGCGGAACCAGGCGAACCGGTTTTTGTGGGCCGGCTGGGCTGGCTGAGTTGACTGGGCTGACTGGGCTGGCGTAGATGCCGCATTGGTGGCGCCACCATCCGAAGCGCCACCATCAATGGGAGCACCCAGGTTCTCGGTATCCGCGCTTTCGCAGGAGACCTGCGAATCATGCGGCTCGTTCACGCCATACTGCTCATTCACACCATGCGAGTCGTTTGCATCGTTCAGCCCGCTTGGATCGTTTGGATCCCGCTCGAACGGTTCATGCCGAGGGGGTGTCATGAGCGCGGCTCTCGAATCATGTAGCCGATGCCACGCTTGGTTTCAATCAGCGGGGTCACCTTGTGCTTTTCGCCGTTCTCGTCAGTCACCTCAATTCCGTCGACCTTCTTGCGCAAGTACGAGATGTAGCTTTCCACGATCGCGGCGTCTCCGCCCCAGTCGTACTGCCACACATGGTCGAGGATCTGCGCCTTGCTCAGCACACGGCCGGCATTGTCCATCAAGTAACGCAGCAGCTTGTATTCCGTGGGGCTCAGGTCGATGGTCTGGCCGGAACGGGTTACGTCGTGCGAATCCTCGTTGATCTCCAGATCGCCCACGCGAATGATCGGATCCTCTTCGGTCTGTTCGCGCGTGCGGCGCAGAATGGCACGAATGCGCGCCACGACCTCTTCGAGGCTGAATGGCTTGGTGACGTAATCATCGCCACCGACGGTCAGGCCCATCACCTTGTCTTGCGTATCGTCGCGGGCAGTGAGGAACAGGACCGGAGCGTTGATACCCTCCTGGCGGATGCGCCGGGTGACGGTGAATCCGTCAATGTCCGGGAGCATGACGTCGAGCACGATGAGATCGGGCTGGACCTTTTCGATGACTTCGATGGCTTCCGAGCCGGAAGCTGCGGTAGAGACTTCGAAATTGGCGAAATGGAGGGACGCAACCAGCAGTTCGCGGATGGACGGTTCGTCGTCGACGACGACAATAGATGCTTCAGTAGGCTTGCTCATAGCCTCCAGCATGACCCGCAAGTCTGTAGGTTTCCTGAATGTCTTCTGAATTTTCATGTATCTGATGCAATTGCCCGCATGCAACAACGCGTGGGCGAATCCGCAGGCGGACAAACCTGTGACATCCCAACCAATAGCCGTACACGGCCAATACCGATCTTCGACCAATATCAAAAGCCCTGTGCCGGGCCGCGTTTGCGCGGTGGCACAGGGCTTTCTGCTGCTGTGAGTTGCTGTGAGTTACTTGATTCCTGGCTTAATCCTCGATCTAGTCCTTATTCTCGTCGTTCTCGTTATTCTCGTCGCTCGGCCGTTGCGTTCCCGGAATGAACGGGCGGGCGAACATGGACTCGATGTCGTCGGATACGGATTGATCGACGGAACCGTCACCCGGCATAAACGAGTCACCCGCGTGGAACAGCGGCTCGGCGGAAGCGCCCTTCGCGCCGCCCTTGCCACCTTTGCCGCCCTTACCGAACAGGTGGAAGCCGGAATGCTTCTTCGGCTCGCTCTCGTCGCCTGCCGGAGTCTCCACAGGCTGAGTCTCAGTGCGCTCAGAGGCACCGGCTTCAGGCGTCGTCTCGGGGAATTCCATACGCTGCGCAACCGGTTGCCCGGTCGGCTCAACCGGCTCAGTCGACTCGGTTAACCCAGCCATCTCAGACTGTTCGACTTGATCGCTTACCGGCATGAATTTGGCGGAATCGTCTGCAGGCGCATCAGCCGAAACCATTGCAGACTCCGCCGCACCCTCCGTTACGCTTGCCGCCTCGATACCGGCCTTATCGGCATCAGACTTAGCCACGTCGGCAGATTCCGCACTCTCATCACTCCGCTTGCCGCGCCTGCCCCGGCCATGCTCCTCGCCACGCCTGCCACGGGAACGGCTCGCCAATTCAGCGGCATGACCCACCGCATGCCCCCTACGGTTCGCCCTGGTGCGCTTGCCCGCCGCGGCACGCGCCGCATCCAGCTCGGCCTCCTTGCGCCTGCGACGGTTGCGCAGCACAACAAACACAATCGTGCCCACGATCAGCACCACCACCACGCACATCAGCACGATCACGGCGATCTTCGACAGCGACCCCGACGTGGAGGTTTTCTTCAACAGCATGATCTGATCCATCATGGCAATCGCCGCACCGGACCAATCCTGCGCGCCGCTTTTCGCCAGCTTGTCGGTGGCGGCCTCGCTCAACGCATCCATGGTCTTCGAATTGCGCAGCCAATCCTCCGAATTCCCGGAGGCGACCACCACCAGTTTGCCGTCGCCGGAAGCCACCGCCAGCAGCACCGTGTTCGGCTTCGGGCTCAACGATTCAAGCACGCCGCTCGCCCATTTCGTAGGGTTCACCTCGGTGCCGAAGCTCTCCACATACAGCAGACGGACCGTGACGCCGGACTGCTGCTTGGTCTCCTTGATCTTGTCGGTGACCGCGGAAACATTCGAACCAAGCAGATTCTGCGGGTCGGTGATGTTCTCCGTAAGCGTCCCCTCGCCCTCGGCGAAGGCGCACGGCGTTATCCACAATGCGCACATGAGCGCTATAACCAAGCAGATAAGCCATTTTGCCGCCTGAGACACGCCGATACGGGAGGTTCCGACCACAGCACCTGATTGTTCGTCATTCAACGCTTCGAATGTCATACACTCCACCATACCGACCGGTTCGGCTAAACGTCGACCGACTCGGCCATAACTCCACAATGCAAGCCAGATTAGGCCAGAATAGACAAAACCAATATCATTGACATATAAGGAGACAATGATGCCTCAGTACCAAGTGGATTCCGAACAGATCCAATCCTCCAGCGCGGCCGTGCAGGCCTCGGTGAGCCAGATCAGGCAGGCGGTGGCCGGCATGTATTCCAATCTCAACACCCTGCAAGGCGTGTGGCGGGGATCGGCGGCGACGCAATTCAGCGCGGTCGCGGCGCAATGGCGTACCGCGCAACAGCAGATGGAGGCATCGCTCGAATCGATCCAACGAGCGCTGACGCAGGCCTCCACGGTGTATGCCGAGGCGGAAACCGCCGCCTCGCGCCTGTTCGCGCAGTAATAACTGCGACAACCGCGACATACGGGCGCAATGCTGCGGGCTTAGTGACAAATTCTGCGGCGGAAATACCAATTGCTGTGACTGGTGTGACAAAAAACGTTACGCCAGTCACAGTGATCGTCACAAACCCCGCAGCAATCGCGACGGCGGGCAAAACAGGCAACAAAAAACGGGGCTTCTCCGTGCGCAATGCACTGGAGAAGCCCCGAATCGTAAGCTCATCGTTAGCTTATGAGCATGTCAGTTCCGCTTCAGGCGGCCTGACCTCGATCCATACGCTGGGTGTTATGCCCTAACGGTTGGATCAGTAGCCCATGTCGGCGCCCTGAGCCGGAGCGGCTGCCGGCGGTTCCGGCTTGTTGGCCACAACAGCTTCGGTGGTGAGGAACAGGCCGGCAATGGAGGCGGCGTTCTGCAGGGCGGAACGGGTCACCTTCACCGGGTCGGTCACGCCAGCGGCCATCAGGTCTTCGTACTCGTCGGTTGCGGCGTTGAAGCCCTGGCCGTCAGGCAGCTCACGGACCTTGCTGAACACGACATCGCCGGACACGCCGGAGTTCTCAGCGATCTGCTTGATCGGAGCTTCGATGGCGCGGAACACGATGGCGGCACCGGTTGCCTCTTCGCCGGTCAGGGAGGTCACAGCCTCGTCCTTCTCGGCCTTGGCGGCAGCCTGAACCAGAGCCACACCGCCACCAGGCAGCAGGCCTTCCTCAATGGCGGCCTTGGCGTTGCGCACGGCGTCTTCGATGCGATGCTTGCGTTCCTTGGCCTCGACCTCGGTGGCAGCGCCAACCTTGATCACGGCAACGCCACCGGCCAGCTTGGCCAGGCGTTCCTGCAGCTTCTCGCGGTCGTAATCGGAATCGGTGTTCTCGATCTCGGCGCGGATCTGAGCCACGCGGGCGGCGACATCCTCGGAGGTGCCAGCGCCGGACACGATGGTGGTCTCGTCCTTGGAGACGATGACCTTCTTGGCGGAGCCCAGCACGGACATGTCGACGGAGTCGAGCTTGAGGCCCAGCTCCTCGGACACGACCTGAGCGCCGGTCAGGATGGCCATATCCTGCAGCATGGCCTTGCGGCGGTCGCCAAAGCCCGGGGCCTTGACAGCGCAGGACTTGAAGGTGCCACGGATGTTGTTCAGGATCAGGGTCGGCAGCGCTTCGCCGTCAACGTCTTCGGCGATGATCAGCAGCGGCTTGCCGGTCTTCATCACCATTTCGGCGATGTGGACCACGTCCTGCTGGGAGGACAGCTTGCTGGAGGTCAGCAGGATGTACGGATCTTCGAGCACTGCGGTCTGATCTTCGGCGTTGGTGACGAAGTACGGGGCGATGTAGCCCTTGTCGAAGCGCATGCCCTCGGTGAAGTCCAGATCCAGGCCGAAGCGGTTGTTGTCCTCAACGGTCACGACGCCGTCCTGGCCAACCTTGTCCAGGGCTTCGGCGATCTTCTCGCCAACCTCGGGATCGGCGGCGGAAATCGTTGCGGTGGCAGCGATCTGATCCTTGGTCTCGACGTCCTTGGCGGCTGCGACGAGTTCCTTGACGATGGCGTCGGCGGCCTTTTCGATGCCGCGGCGCAGTGCGATCGGGTTGGAGCCGGCGACCACGTTCTTCAGGCCTTCGTGCACAAGGGACTGAGCCAGCACGGTTGCGGTGGTGGTGCCGTCGCCTGCAACGTCATCGGTCTTCTTGGCGACTTCCTTGACCAGTTCGGCGCCGATGCGCTCGTACGGATCATCCAGATCGATTTCCTTGGCGATGGAAACACCATCGTTGGTGATGGTCGGAGCGCCGTAGGTCTTGTCGAGCACGACGTTGCGGCCCTTCGGGCCCAG
>CAJLKD010000004.1:0-74554 GCA_905207115.1 Bifidobacterium angulatum
CTCCGCCGTTGGCGACAAGAAGATCCAGGTCATCAAGGCCGTCCGCGCTATCACCTCCCTGGGTCTGGCTGAGGCCAAGGCTCTGGTTGACGGCGCTCCGAAGGCTGTCCTGGAAGGCGCCAAGAAGGAAGACGCCGAGAAGGCCAAGTCCCAGCTGGAAGAAGCTGGCGCTACCGTCGAGCTCAAGTGATTCGCGCGGCTTCAAGCCGCTTGTCACAGCTTTCCGCGAAACCCCGTACCTGGTTCCAGGTGGCGGGGTTTCGCCGTTAATGGGAGAAAGTTGTTAATTCCTGAGCTGTAATCCCTCAAAAGGGATTGCTCCATGACACAATAGGAATAGTGTCTAATCACGAAAAGGAGGCTATGCGGTGAGCGCTGAAACGGCATGCCACTGGCAGGTAAAGGTCAACGGTGGCCAACAGATCACTGTCCATCCTGGTGAGAACGTAGAGATTGGACGTAAACCCCTGCGACCATTGCCCGATGATGGCACGACGCGCATGGAGGTGGAGGATTCCACCAAATCGATGTCGAAACGCCACGCGCAGTTCTCCGTGCGGAGCGACGGCCAGGCCATCCTGCATGATCTCAACTCGACCAACGGCACCTACATCATTCGCGATAATGGCGAACTGATGCGTCTTCCTGAAGACGATGACTATATTCTTCCGTATTCGCCGATGCGTGTTCAGTTCGGTGATGTGCCGGCTGATTTCGAACGCGTGGATGCATCGGAGCATGAGCAGAGCGCGCCGGTTGCGAATCTATTCGACTATTCGATGCCGACGGTCACGCATCAGGAACCCGACGCGGCAGATATGTCCGTCGATCAGATCCTCGATTTGCGTGCCGGCGAACCGACGACCATGTTCCAGTCCCAGCGGCCGAAATCTCAGAACAAGCCGGTTCTGAGCGGTAGCGCAAACGATGCCGCGGCCCAGCCGGTGCAGCCAGTGCAACCGGTGCAACCTGTCCAGTCCGTGCAGCCGGTTCAGCCGATGACAGCGGAACCTCTCACGGATTGGCCGGTGCAGCAGGAACACGCTGAACAGCCGGTTGCGCAGTCACCGCTTGACCGACAGCCTAGGCAAAGCGAAGAGACCGCTCAGCCGGCAGACGTGATGCCGACGGCACAGCCATCCATGCAGCCAGTCCACCGTCTGGCGCAAAACGCCGAGGAATCCTCCAAACAGACACGATTGCTGTTTCCCGGCGAGGATGAACATCAGGAACAGCCACACAACCTGTTCGCTGGGATCGACGAGCATATGGCGGACGTGCGCGAATCTCGTGCATCCGGTATCCCAGCCAATAATCAGACCGGTGATCAGGACGTTGCGGAGCCGGCGGACGCTCAGCAGCCGACGCAGGCCGGCATACAGGCCGAACCGTTGATCGCGCAGCCGGAAGCGGGCAATGCGCCAGTTGCCGACCGGACGTTCATGCGGTCGCAGGCCGAGCCGGAAGCGGAAACCGCGGTGTTCCGCGAGACCCGTTCCGTGGTCTTCACCCCACTTGCCCGCAATGCCGAAACGCAGCAGGGTAATGGCTTTGCCTCGCCCCTCAATGCCGCCGACGCGGCAGGCGGATTCACGCCAGCCTTCGAACCGGGATCGGTGTTCGATAAGGTTTCCCGCGGCGAATTCAACAAGCCTCCTGAGCCTGTTATCGAGGTCGACGGATTGAGCTCCGAAGACGCCCGCCGTACGCCGGATATGACCAAGCAGTTCGAAATGGCGCGTCATGCCGAGCTGCTGCCGTTCCTGGCCATGAACCCGTCCCTGTACGACGATCTGTACGCCTGGCTCGCGGCGCAGGGCAATAAGGACATCGATGAGGCTCTTGCCAATAATCCGGGCTATCAGGATTACCGTAAAGCAGTAGGAAAGTGATCGAATACATGAGTACGCAATCCATGCTTGACCAATTCCAGACATGGCATGATGAGTATCGTGCCTCGCTGGCTCCGTCTCCATTGGAGGACATCAACCAGCTCAGCGCCCAGCTTGATATGACGCATGCACATCCATCCGGCGTGGCGCAGCTGTTCGCGGCAGGCCACGTGACATTGGAATCGATGTTCCGCGACAACGGCATGCTGAGGGCTGCCGAACGGCGTTTGGGAAGGGTGCTGGAAAGCCAGGCCTCCAAGAAGCGTGTCAGTGGCGTTGCCGAACTGTCGCTGATCGTCGGCGTCGCAATATGGAAGGGGAGCGCGTTGCCGGTGCTGCTGTACCCGGTGGACGTGACCCGCAGCGAACAGCTGGGGCATTCCTCCCTGAGATTCACCGGCAAGGTGTCGCTCAACTCGGCACTGGTCTCACGTCTGCATGCCGCCGGCGTATATATCGACGAAGACAGGCTGCTGGACAGCTCCAACTACCGTTCCGGCTCTCCTGAGACATCCGCCATTTTCACCGCCATCTCCAACGAGGCCAAGGCGCGCATCGCCGATTTCTCCATTGAACGCCGCATCATTCTCGGCTGCTTTATGGAGCCTGCGGCGTTGATCCTTGCGGAAACGCAGCGCATCATCGATCGGCTTGGCAACGGCCCGAGCGGCAACGTACTGCTTGACGCACTGGCTGGCGACGATTCGTCCCGTGCGGCTTTGGGCAACGTGTCCATTCCCGAATACAGCCCGTTCGACGCCGATCCTCATTCCGAATACGAGGTGGGCGATGTCGACAACACCGTGCGGTATGCCGCGCAGCTGGCCGCAGCCGGCCACAGCATCGTCGTCGACTCCGCTTCGGGTAACGATACCGCTGAACGTGCCGCAGCCATTGCCTCACGATGCGTGATGAACGGACGTTCCGTGCTGTATGTGCCCGGCGTGGCGGAGCAGAAGCGCCATTTCCTCCAGTCCATGCATGCCAATGAGATGACCGGCATGGTATTGGATATCGCCGATGAGGATTCCAACACCAGCATCGACCGTCAGCTTATCGCCGCGGTCGGGTTCCAGACGGGCGTGGCCAGCCAGCATTTCGACCAGCTTTCCGACGAACTGGTCGGCGTGCGCTCCAGGCTGACGCGCTATCTGGGCGATTTGCACGGCGTCAACGAGAAGTGGGGCGTCTCCGCATACCAGACTATTCAGAATCTGGCCTCGATCTCCACCTATCCCACGCATCCGAGCACCCATGTGCGTCTTTCCGAAGCATCCGCACGCCAGATCGGCGGTCATCTCGACGAATGGGCGGACAAGCTCAAACGTGCCGGTGAGCTCGGCGAATACACGCTCGGCCCGGACGACACCGCATGGTACAAGGCTTCGATCACCAACGAGGAAGACGCGGTGAACGCATACCAGCGTGTGGTCGATCTGATGCAGAAGGTCTTCCCTGCCGTACGCGAGCATGTCAGCATCACCGCGCAGACCTGCGGTTTCCCCGTGCCGAATACCGCCCGCGAATGGGCGCGTCAGATCACGGTGCTGAAGAACTTGAGGCGCGTGCTCGATGTGTTCCAGCCTGAGATTTTCGAACGCGACATCGACGCGATGATCGAGGCAAGCAAGTCCAAGGAACAGCGCAAGAGCGAAGGCACCACCATGGGCTTCTGGGAGCGCCGCCGCCATGTGCGCGAGGCGAAATCCCTGCTGCGCGTGGGCGCGCAGGTCGAGAACCTGCATGATGCCCTTATCGTGGTGAAGAAGCAGGGCGAGCAGTGGCATGCCCTTGTACCGCATGGCGGATGGCCGGTATTGCCGCAGCGTCTCGATCAGATGATCTCCACCCAGGAGACCATGTCCGAGGACATCACCGCTCTCGACACCGTACTGAGCACCACCCCGCGTGGCGGTGAGCTCGAAGCCCGGGATTTCAACGATGTCGAATCCAGGTTGAAGAGCCTGTACGATGACCATCTGGCCCTCGACACCCTGCCTGAACGTTGCCGCTTGGAGAACGAATTCCAGGCGGCCGGGCTGAACGATCTGGTCGCCGACCTGACCAACCGTCAGGTGGGCAACGACGCGGTGGGCGCTGAACTCCAGCTTGCCTGGTGGACCACTGTGTTCGACGATATCGTGCATTCCTCGCCGATCATCTCCAACCAGGACGGTTCGGCGCTGGCCACCGTCACCGAACGATTCGAGCAGGTCGATGTGGAGCATGTGCGTTCCATCGGCCCGATGGTCGCGCAGGAATCCATGCGTCGCCTTTGCGACCTGCTGTTCTCCCGCACGCAGGAAGCCAACATGCTGCACACGCAGCTGACCAGCCAGACCAAGGTGACCTTGGACAGCATGCGCCGTGAGCATGCCGAGATTCTTGCAGCTTCGAAGCCGATTCTTATGGCCACGCCGGATACGCTCGCCTCGCTGACCGAGCCGACCACGCTTGCGGATGTCGCCATCGTCGACGCTTGTGCGCATATTCCGGCCATCCAGCTGCTCAGCATCGTCTCGCGTGTCAAGCAGATCGTGATCATCGCGCATCGCAATACGGTGACGTGCGAGAGCCTGAAGCAGCTGATCGACATACTGCCCCAGATCGAGGTCAAGTCCCGTCCGGTGCGCCGTTCCCTCAGCTTGGCGGCATTCCTTGAATCCGAGGGGTATGGCGAAGTGCATTACGACGCCTGCACCGAGGCCGTTCGCGGTCATGTGGCGTACCACAGTCTTGACGCGGTAGGCACTCCGGTGCTCAACACGGGTTTGGTGGAATCCAGTCAGCAGGAGATCGCCGAGGTGGTGCGACTGATTACCGAGCGTGCGGCAAGCTTCGCGGTGGTACCGACCACCTACATGCTTACCGTGGTGACGCTCACCGATTCGTTCCGTGTGCGGCTGGGTGCCGAACTGAAGGCGCTTGCCTCCAAGGACAAGGCCATGGGATCCTTCCTGCGTCATGTGCGTCTGATCGGCATCCGCGAGGTTGCCGGCGCCCAGGCTACGGACGTGATTCTTTCGCTATGCTATGCGAAGACCGCGCATGGCCGACTGCTGCAGCAGTTCGGTGCGCTGGAGGAGCCCGGCGGGCGCGGCATGCTGCTCGATGCGCTGGCTTTGGCCGATCGCCATGTCGACATTGTCAGTGCCTTCGGTTCCGTCGATATGGACGATGAGCGTATCCACCAGCCTGGTGCGAAACTGTTGAAAACGCTGCTTACGTGGGCCGAACAGCTCGGCGGCGAGGACATCCGCCCGGCCGAATCCGAATATGGGCGCAATGTGCTGCTGAACGATCTTGCCGACCGTATTCGCAACCGTGGCTTGAACGTCGCAGTGAACTATGGGTTCAATCGCGGCGTCACCATTCCGATGGTGGTCGGGCTGAAGGATAAGCCGTTCGCCTTGGCGGTGCTTACCGACGACGCGAACTTCATGTCGATCCAATCCACGCGTGAACGGCATCGTATGCTGTCCGCCGATCTGATGACGTTGGGCTGGTCCGTCGCCTCCGTATGGAGCGTCGGCGCGTTCGTCAATCCCGAAAAGGAAGTCGATCATCTGGTGTCTCAGCTTGCCGACCTGTATCGGGGGCTCGAATGAGCGATGAATCAGGCAAGACGGCCGGTAGCGCCGTCGAAGGCGATGCACGGTCCTACAGTGCGACTCGCCGTACGCCGCGCAAGCACAAGCGCGTGGTACGTCAGGGCACTGAACTGTTTGACGCCGATGGCGTCAAGCTCGAACCCTCCGACATGATGACCGAACGGCAGCGCGAAGCGGACGACGATAAGCGCATTCTCACCGAGCTTCCGCCGCACTGGGCGCAATTCAGCGAACGGGGCCATTAAGAGGGCGGTCGGCAAAGCCGAGCGGTCGTATGAAGCGGTTGTATGGTTGGGCCCCGCACAGGATCCTGTGCGGGGCGTCGATCTGCTTGCGGGCGTTCTGCGCGCCCTTGGCATCGAAACGGATGAGGAAGTAGCATGCGTTGCCGTTTCGCGGAAATTCGTCGATGGTGTGGTGGATCCGTTGACGTGGTCCCCTGCAACAGGTTAGGGTTGCCGCTGTGACCCGATGCCTGTTTCATGTTCACCAGCTCGATAATCGCGTTGTGCGGTTCTCCGGCACCAAGATTGGTATGCATAAAGATTGTCGACTCATTGAGCTTCGCCTGATGCAAGAACGAATGCCGTGACCATGCCGATCAGTCGCTTCAATCCGGCATGTTGTCTGCTCGGTCCGGTCTCCTCTGGCTTCCTTGCATCCTTTTTTCTCTCCCGTATGCGAGCCGCGGAATCATCGTCGCGATTGCGCTGCTTTATCCCTGAAAAGGCATGTGCCTATGCTATCCCACCCTGTTATGGGTGAATCGCCGGTTATCGGTGCACTGCGATGATCGCTCCCGATTCGCCGGCCTTCATCACGCGGATGGCTGATTGCGGATCCAATGCCACGGTCAGGAGATTCTGTTCGGTGCTGTTGCCGTCTTGCCGAGCCTTGGTTTCCATGATCATGGCTTGACTGGCCAGCGTGCAGGCTGCAGGCTGCTCGTTGTTGTGTTCCTGCGAGGTCGGCTCGCAACCCACCGCCGAGACCAGCGATATCGTATCTCCCGGTATCAGTGCGTTGACGCTGTTCGCCACGGCGATATCGAGCACGGTGTCTCCGGTTGTGATCGTGGGGGCTTTGCCGACGCTGCCGGCATACAGCGGCTGCCCGGCCTCGATGGGGTGCTGCGCGATGGAGCCCACTGCTTTGTCAGTGGTATGAAGCGCCTTGCCGGTGACTGGCGAGGCAGGAACCGTCATCATAACAACATCGTCATGCCGGATGGTCGTTCCACGTGCGATGGGCGTCGCCGCCGTCACGATGGTGTCCGTGCCGGTGATGACGTCCAAAGAATACAGAACACCGAATACCGCCAGACATAGGAACATTGCGGTGGCGCCGCGGAAAAGCCGTGCGCGGCGACGTCGGGCCGCAAGAGTCGGCGCGGCGAAGGAGGTAAAGAAAGACCATGGCGGTGCGTTGGTGTACTTCATACCGCCATGGTCGGGGAATGGGCCTGCGTATGCAAGCCGTAGCGGCCTGTGTGGATTGTGCCTTATCGATTCTTCACCAATCGCACACCGTTACGTTGCCGCAGTATATGGACCCTGGGCAAAGCCGGGCATCCATGCAGTCGCATTTATGCAATCAGCTCTTATCGGTGCGGTAGAAGCCGGAACCCTTGAACTCAATCGGGACCGCGGAATACACCTTGCGTACCTGCTCCTCATGGCATTCGGGGCAAGTGGTGATCGGGTCGTCGCTGAAGGACTGGTACTTGGTGAAGTCATAGCCGCAATTCTTGCAGCGGTAATGATAGGTAGGCATACGTTCCTCCTGAATAGACGTCTTACTCGGGTTGCAACCGTTCATATCCTAGTCGGCGCTCTGACACGGCCACGCCTGATTACGCTTGAGGATAAGCGATGGGCGAGTAGCCGAGCGGCGTGAACGTGCCGGTGACGGGAATGTCGTGTCTTTCGCGGGGAAGGTCGGTGCGAGCCACCTCCCAGGGCCAGCATATGGCCACCATCGGTGTGCCTGGCGCACAATGGGCCAGCGCCCGGTCATACCAGCCTCCGCCTCGTCCCAGTCTCGTTCCATGAATATCGACCAGCAACGCCGGGAGCAGCACGAGCCCGGCTTGTGCCAGGGCGTCTGCCGGCAGCGTATCGCCGGAAGGCTCCTGCGGCCGGTGCATGCCAAGGTCTTCGAGCGGCAGGTCGGAATATTCGCCCCACCCGATATCGAGTCCACTGCCGAGCCGAGGCAGCAGAATACGGTACCCCTGCTCGGCGAGCGCATGCAGCAATGGTCTTGTCTCGATCTCCGATCCCATGGAAAGAAACGTTGCCACGGTGCGCTGCTGGCGTGGCAGCGGTAATGCGTCGATGCCGCGGGCAAGGGCCTCGCCGGCCTGTCTGCGCTCGGTAATAGTGGTTGCCTTGCGTTTGACGATGACGTTTCGACGCAAAGCCTGTTTGCTGTCCTTCGGCTCCATGCCAGCCAGCTTACCGGTGCCGGTTCCTGTTGGAGATTCGGGCCGGCGGCGTTCGTCTGACGGTCGGCATGCGCCATGTGCGGCGACGTTGATGGCACAATGGTGGTGTGGTTTTGCTTCAGACTCTTCGCGGCGTATTCGGGGTGGCGTCGCCAAACGCCATCCGTGTGCCTCTCGTATTGCATGCGCCGGTAGGTGGCGTGCCGATTTCGCTTCGCACCATGGATATGGACGATGCCGATGAATGGAATACCGTTCGATGGCAGAACTCGGATTGGCTCAAGCCCTGGTCGGCGGGCGATCCGATGCATGGCGCAGGGCTGACGTTCGGGCAATGGGTGCGCCAGCAGCGGCATAATGAGGCTCAGGGCACGGGCATAGTGTTCATGATCGAATATCGCAAGCATATGATCGGTCAGATTTCTTTGGGCGCCATCACCTATGGCGCGATGCGCAGCGGGGTGGTCGGCTATTGGGTGGCGCAAGGCTATGCCGGCCATGGCATCGCCCCCATGGCGCTCGCCATGTTGGCGGATTGGGCCATCGGCAGCCCCGACGGTCCGCAATTGCATAGGCTGGAGATCGCCATTCTTCCGGAGAATGGGCGTTCCCTGGCCGTGGTGCGCAAGGTAGGCGCCCGCGACGAGGGCGAAAGGGCCAGCTACATGTATGTCGACGGTCGTTGGCGCACGCATCGGACCTTCAGTCTGCTTGCCGAAGATCTGGGTGAGGGGTTCGAATCTCGTCTCATATCCCGACACGCCCAGAGAGAAACGCGAATATTGTGATGCCGTTCACCTATTCTTGAGGGTTATGGGATACGATTCACTGAGCACGATTATCGTGGCGGTAATCGTACTCTTGGGAATCGCGGTCTGGCTGCCCTTACGAACGTCCAACAGCATGAAGCAAGTGCTGGAACATCGTGCGGACAAGTTTTCGACTTCGTTGCATCTTGTGGATGAGCACAGCGGAACACGGTTCAGCGATGGCCAGACACATATGGAAGGGGTTGGGATGCAGCCGAACACGAAGCAGCCGGGTATGCCTACGGCAGAACGCGTTGCTCAGGTACGTAGCCTGCGTCGGGCGGCGATTAAGCGTCGCCGCATCATCGTTGCCGCATTGGCGCTGATTACGGTGGTGGTGCTGGTCTGTGCGTTTTCGTTGCGGTTCAGCCCGTTGTATGCGTTGATTCCCGGCGCGTTGCTGGCGGTGGTTCTGGCGTTTGGCGTGCATGCGTCGAAGCAGGCTCACGAGTGGGAGCATGAACTGTCGTTGGCTCGTAAGCGAGTGGCCGGTAACAAGGCTGTTCTGGAGGCTCAAAAAAAAGCGCGTGAGGAACGTGAGGCGCAGTGCGTCCGAGAACAGGCGCAAGCGCAAGCGGTGGCTGAAACCCCTACCGATGAGATGACGCAGCGTGAGATTCGTCAGGCGTTGCATAAGGCGCAGGTTGAGCAGCGCAAGGCATTACAGGAGCATGCCGCGCGTAAATCGCAGGAGCAGCAGGGCAAGGCTGTTGTGGCGGTGGCGGAAAGACCGTTGCCTGAGCCGCATTCGGAATCCGAGACCGTTCGTGAGGCCGGTGCGCAGGATCTTATTTCCTTCTCGCTTGGCAGAGCGCGTGATGTGGATGTCGAGGCTGCTGAGAGCACGGAGCATGCACAGGAGGATCCTCGCAGTCTCGAGATCAAATCCACCCGTCAGGTCGCTAAGGCCGAGCCGGTTGATACCGCAGAGCGCGAGGCACTGGCATCCCAGGCGAAGATGGAGACCGAGCCCGCTTCCGCTCAGGATCACGATAAGGCTTTTGACGCGCAGACCGTTGACGTTGATTCCTTCCATAAGTCCGAGCAGTCGGCGCAGGTGGCGGTTCCCGCCGCGACCTGCGATTCGCTGGGCGGCAATCTCGAGGAGATTCTTGCGCGTCGCGTCGCGCAGTGAGCCTGGGGGAATTTCTCTCACAGCGTTAGCACTCAAGTTGGCAGAGTGCTAAAAATCGCGCTACGATATGGTTCAGTGCTTGAAACCACTCAGGTGATCGTCAGCCTCTTGGGTCCGTTTCCTGGCGCAGATACACTGAACTACTAACGAATACGAGGTGACCCACAGTGTCGATTAAGCTCACACCGTTGGAAGACAAGATTATCGTCAAGCAGGCTGAGGCCGAGACCCAGACCGCTTCCGGTCTGTTCATTCCGGACAACGCCAAGGAGAAGCCGCAGCAGGGTGAAGTTCTGGCTGTCGGCCCGGGCCGTCGCAACGATGCCGGCGAGCGTATCCCGGTGGACGTCAAGGTTGGAGACAAGGTGCTGTACTCCAAGTACGGCGGCACCGAAGTGCACTACGAGGGCGAGGATTACCTGATCGTCGCTGCTCGTGACATCCTGGCCATTCTTGGCTGAGATTCCCCGTTACGTAAGAAAACCCCGCGTTTTTTCGCGGGGTTTTCTGTTGAATACGCTCTCTATGGTATCGAAAAGCCGCTTAATTCCTTGCGACACGCCGTGCGGGTGCCTCGAGTTGCGAAAGTCTTCCAGACATGGCATATTATTCGAGTTGCCTGTTGAGGTTCAGCCAAGACAGGGAGCAGAGACCTGGCGGATTTCCCAAGCGGTCAAAGGGAGCTGACTGTAAATCAGCCGCTTCGTGCTTCAGTGGTTCGAATCCACTATCCGCCACGCCCCGATAGCTCAGTGGTAGAGCACTTCCTTGGTAAGGAAGAGGTCGTGAGTCCAATTCTCACTCGGGGCTCTCTGGCGGGGTAGCTCAGCTGGCTAGAGCGTACGACTCATAATCGTAAGGTCAAGAGTTCGAGCCTCTTCCTCGCTACAAATTGCGCCCGTTGACCGACGGGCGCTACTAATGACTACAGAGGTGAATGAACATGGCTAAGAGCGCCGACATCCGTCCCGGCATCACGCTGGCATGCACCGAGTGCAAGGAGCGTAATTACATTACGACCAAGAATCGTCGTAACACTCCTGATCGCCTTGAACTGAAGAAGTTCTGCGCTCGCTGCGGCAAGCAGACCGTGCACCGCGAGACTCGCTGAGCACCCAATGCTTTGAAGACCCGACCACTGGTCGGGTCTTTTTGTATGCTGGCAACCATGACTTCTTTTGCAGACATCACTACCATCGCCGTCGGCGGCGAGATCGATCGTTTCGTAGAGCCCACTACCCGTGTCGGCGTCATCGAGGCCGTGGAAGAGGCCGATGCCAAGGGACTGCCGCTGTTCGTCATCGGCGGTGGGTCCAATGTGCTGGTATCCGATGAGCCGTTCCATGGCGTCGTGGTTCGCGACGCGCGCCGTGCGATCACCGTTCCGGACGAGGCCGCTCCAGTCGAAGGCGACGACCGCACAGTGCATGTGAACGCCGAAGCCGGGTGCAATTGGGACGATTTCGTCGATTGCTGCGTGCGGCTGGGTCTTGAGGGCGTTGAGGGGCTGTCGGGTATTCCCGGCACCGTTGGTGCGTCCGTGGTGCAGAACATCGGCGCATACGGCCAGGATGTCGCTACCAGCGTCGAATCCGTCGAAGTCTGGGATCGTAAGGACAAAGCCGTCAAGAACCTGCATGCCGACGAGCTGCGGTTCGGCTATCGCATGAGCGCATTGAAGGCAAGCATGTACCAGGCTCCGGCCATGCCGGCAGAGGAGTTCTTCCCCACGCCACGCTATGTGGTGCTGTCCGTCACCTTCGCATTGCGGCACAGCAGCACGGGGGTGGTCGGCTACGGCCAGCTTGCCAAGGCCCTGGGCGTGGAAGTCGGCGATCGTATGGACACCAAGGAGATCCGCGATGCCGTGCTACGGGTGCGTGCAGCCAAAGGCATGCTGGAGGATGCGACGCGATACACCCGGTTGGCCATGCAGGGAACGAAGAAGGCGACGCTGGTCGCAACCGCGCTACGCGCCCAGAACGATACGCCCGACGCCAACCGCCATAGCTGCGGCAGCTTCTTCATGAACCCGATTCTGACTGCCGAACAGGCAGCCATGCTCCCCCCGGAAGCCCCGCGCTTTGAAGCAGTACTGCCCAACGGCGAGCCCGGCGTCAAAACCTCCGCCGCCTGGCTTATCGATCATGCCGGATTCCACAAGGGCTATACGGTGGATGATGGCGCCAAGGCAGGTCTATCCACGTTGCATACGCTTGCCCTGACCAACAGGGGCCAGGCCGGTTCGCAGGATGTCGCAAAGCTGGCGAAAACCGTGCAGGATGGTGTGGAACATACCTTCGGCGTGCGCCTGGTGCCCGAACCGGTGGTCGTGGGGTTCTCGCTGCGGTAACCGGATGATGACCGTAGCAAAGCGCAGGGTTTTATGGTGGTGATACAGTCACTATCCGTTTAGGGCGGGAGTCGCGCTGGGCATTGAATCGGAAGAGAGGACACCGGTGAACATATTTCGAAAGAAGTCCGTGGAGCAAACGCTTGCAGAGACCGCGGAAACTGGGCATAAGCTCAAACGCGACCTTACCTGGTGGGATCTGGCCATCATGGGCGTGGCCGTCGCTGTGGGCGCCGGCATCTTCTCCATCGGCGCGCAGGCCGCGGCGTTCCACGCCGGTCCCGCCGTTATCATCAGCTTCCTTATCGCAGGCATCGTGTGTGGTGCGGCCGTCATGTGCTACGCGGAATTCGCCTCGATGATTCCGGTGGCAGGTTCCGCCTACACCTTCACCTATACGACGGTCGGCGAGATCGTGGCATGGATCATCGGCTGGGATCTTATTCTGGAGATGCTGATGGCCGGCTCGGTGGTCTCGAAATACTGGGGCGTCTACCTGAACGATTTCTTCCGGCTTGTCGGGTGGAACATCAACACAAACGTCGCCATCGGATCGTTCCATTGTGATTTCGCGCCGATCGTCATCGTCGCGTTCTTCACCGTGCTGCTGGTATTCGGCACCAAAATCGGCGCCCGTGTCGATGGCGCGCTGACCATCCTCAAGATCGCCATCGTACTGTTCGTGGTCATCGTCGGCTTCTTCTATGTCAAGGCCAGCAACTTCACCCCGTTCATCCCCCCGAGCGAACCGGTCGCATCATCCGATGCCGCTTCCGGCGTCAGCGCCGCTATGAACCAGCCGCTATGGCAGTGGTTCACCGGCATGACGCCGACCATCTACGGTGTGACTGGCATCCTGTCCGGCGCGGCGCTGGTGTTCTTCGCCTTCCTCGGCTTCGACGTTGTGGCCACCACTTCCGAGGAGGCCATTAACCCGCGCAAGAACGTGCCGCTGGGCATCGGCGTGGGCATGGGCGTCATCATCGTGCTCTACACGCTTGTCGCCATCGTGACCACCGGTATGGTGTCCTACAAGGACCTCGCCAAGCAGAGCAGTCCGTCGCTGGCCACCGCGTTCGAAATGGTGGGGGCCAACTGGGCCGCCAAGATCATCAGCTTCGGCATCGTGATCGGCCTGGCCACCGTGGTCATGGTGCTGCTGTTGGGCGTCACCCGCGTGGTGTTCGCCATGAGCCGAGACGGCCTGCTGCCGCGCCGGATGAGCACCACCGGCAAGAACGGCACCCCCGTCGGCCTGCAGATCGGCGTGGGCGTGGTCATGGCGCTGATCGCGGCCTGCTCCGATGTCGACGTGCTTGCCGACATGGTCAACATCGGCACGCTTTCGGCCTTTACCCTCGTCGCCATCTCCGTGCCGATCATGCGCAAGAAGCGCCCCGATCTCAAGCGCACGTTCAAGATGCCCGGCAATCCATGGATTCCTATACTCATCGCGTTGGCGAATCTTTGGCTCATGCTCAACCTGAGCGTGCTGACGTGGATTCGATTCGTGGTGTGGCTGATCGTGGGCTTCATCATCTACTTCGGCTACGGGTATCGGCATGCGCGCCTCGGCAATGGCGAGTTGAACAAAGCGGCACAACCCCAGAGTGGGGCGGAACTTGCCCAAGCCGGGGAGTAGCCTAGACGGAAGCGATTGTTCAAGGAGGTAACCATGCCATACGTTATCGCCCAGCCTTGTGTGGACGTCAAGGACAAGGCATGCGTGGACGAGTGCCCGGTCGACTGCATCTACGAAGGGTCCCGTTCGCTGTACATCAACCCGAACGAATGCGTCGATTGCGGCGCATGCGAGCCCGTGTGCCCCACCGAGGCCATCTTCTACGAGGATGACCTGCCCGACGAGTGGGCCTGGTACAAGGACGCCGCAGTGAGCTTCTTCGCCGAAGTCGGCGACCGCGGCGGTGCCGGCGGTGAAGCCATCGGCAAGGATCCCGAACAGGTTGCGGCCCTGCCGCCGCAGAACCAGTAACGGTCACACGCATCGCAACGCCTTTCCCTCGGGAAAGGCGTTGCGCTACATACGGAAAGGAACATACGTGGGTTTTCACGAATTCTCATCGCCCTACGACTGGTCGCGCATCGCACAATACAAAACCTTGGCCGAAGCCGCGCCCGGAGGCATGATCAACCTTTCCGTCGGCTCTCCGGTCGATCCTGTCCCCGCCAGCGTGCAGCAGGCGCTCGCGGGCGCAGCCGATGCGTCTAACGCGCACGGGTATCCCGCCACCGTCGGCAGCGCCGATCTGCGCGAAGCCATCCAAACATGGTTCCGCACCATGCGCGGTGTGGATTTGGGCGCGGTGAACGCCGGCGTGGTGCCCACAGTCGGTTCCAAGGAGGCCGTGGCATTAATGGCCAGCCTGCTGCATTTTGGCACCGGTGACGTGGTCGTGCAGCCCAAGGTCAGCTATCCGACCTATGAGATCGGCACGCAGTTGGCTGGCGCTACCGTGCTGAAGGTCGACGATGTGGCCGACGTCGAATCCTGGGTGAACGTTCCTGGCGTCAAAGCCGTATGGGTCAATTCCCCCAATAATCCTTCGGGCGGGGTGCTGGGAGCCGAATGGCTTGCCGAGATCATTGCCGCGGCCCGTCGCATCGGAGCGGTGGTGCTGTCCGACGAATGCTATGCGCTTATGGATTGGCGTTCCGCCCGTTGCGAAACCCGCGGGAATCACGGAACCGAACCCGAGCAGGCTGGTGTGCAGCCCATGCCGTCCACGCCATGCGCGCTGAGCCCTTCCGTGTGCGAGGGTACTGCGGACAATGTGCTGGTGCTGTACTCGCTGAGCAAGCAGAGCAATATGGCCGGGTATCGTACGGCTTTCATCGCCGGCGACTACCGCCTGGTGCATGCCATGAGCGATTACCGCAAGCAGATCGGGCAGATTATTCCCGGGCCGGTACAGGCCGCCATGGCTGCCGGACTGCGTGATACGCAAGCCGTGCGCACGCAGTGGAAACGCTATTACGATCGATTGGCACGCCTGGTGGAGGCGCTGCGCGCATACGGGTACCGTGCGTCTATGCCGGACGGCGCGTTATACGTGTGGGTCAAGACGTTGAACGGTGATTGCTGGGCCGATATGGCTGAACTCGCCAAGCTGGGCATTGTGCCAAGCCCAGGTGAGTTCTACGGCGCTGTGGAATATCTGCGATTCTCCGCCACCGCCAGTGATGAGGCGATCGATGCGGCATGTGCACGTCTCGCTTCGGCATAATGCGCGCAGCGTCGGGAAACATGGCAGGAAGCACGGATTGCGTGAACGGATCGGCACCACGAATCGCCGAAGTCCGGTCGTAGTGTAAACTGAATTACGCCTCTACGCGGCGTTACGTCACCGAACTCCCCCAGGGCAGGAATGCAGCAAGGGTAAGTGGCCTCTGTCGGGTGCGTAGAGGTTTTTCTATATCCGCATGCGGAACGAAGCCGTTCCGTTGCCGAAGCGGTTGCTGTTCCGCTGATGCACTACTCTTAAAACCATGACCGACGAACACACTCCCATGCAGCCCGTGATCCGCGACCCCAAAGCGCCTGTGAATCTGCTCGATGATTTCGAAGAAACCGGCATAGTCACGCCGGAGACCGGAGTGTCGCTGTCTGATTTTGAGGATGAGGGCGCGCTGGGGGCCGAACCCGAGGAGCTGGGCGCACTGGGGTATGTCGATCCGTTGAATGTTCGCCCGCGCACATCGAGCAGGGTGCTGTGCCTGGTATTCGGCGTGCTGCTGCTGGTCTTGGCTGGTGTGGCATGGTGGTTGGGCGTGTGCACGCAGAACGGCCAGTCCTATGACGACATGGTGGAAAGCTCGTTCTCTTCGATCGTTCCCGGCTGGGCTTCCGCGGTGCTGGGAGTCGGCACGCATCCGATGGTGCTGATCGTCTCGACGATTATCGCCGTGGGTGCCGTGGCTATTGCCGTGGTGCGTAAGCGGTGGTGGCTGCTTGGTCAGATGGCGGTGTTCGCGGTGCTGTGCTTCTGCATGTCATTGCTGAAGTATGTGCTGCCTCGTCCGTTCATCATCAAAACCGTAATCGACAACGCGCATAATTCCGCGCCATCCGGCCATACCATACTGGCCATGGCCTCGGCGGCGATGCTGGTGCTTGCCGTGCCGCGCGTCTGGCGGTGGCTCGCTTCGCTGGTCGCTATGGCGTGGGGGCTGTTCGTCGGCCTGTCGGTGGTGTGCGGCAAGTGGCATCGTCCCACTGATGCGGTGATGTCCATGCTGATCGTGGCAGGGCTTGCCTTGATCGTGCTTGCGTGCACGCGTACTTCCGGCATGGACGCATTGGGCACCCGTCGTTCCTCCGCAGGCGTGCAGATCGTTTCCGCGGTGGCCATTACCGCGGGATTGTTCGCCACCGCGTTCGCGGGGTATGTCATCTGGCAGGTGATTCCCGGTTTGACGGTCAGTGCGGCGTGGGCGAACACCGATTCGGTGTATTCCTCCATGATGCTTATTGCCGGTGTCGACGCCACGGTGTTTGGCCTGCTATCGGCAACACGTCAGCTCACCGCTTCGCCATTAAGCAAGACCGGTCTGGTGGGGGAGCCTCCGGCGCCGCCCCGCAGTCGAGGCTGACACGCGGGGCAATCGGCTCCGGTCGGGCGATATGAAACGGCTGACCATATGTCGTGAGTATTATGGCTCACGAAAGCACAGCAATAAGGAGAGGGAATGGCAGACGGCAGCAAGCTTGTGATCGTAGAGTCTCCTACCAAGGCACGCAAGATCAGCGGATACTTGGGGGACGGCTATACCGTCATGGCATCGGTGGGGCATATTCGTGACCTCGCGCAGCCCAGTCAGGTACCTGCGGCCGATAAGGAGCATTACGGCAAGTTCGGCGTGGACGTCAATGACGGGTTCAAGCCGTACTACATCGTCGGAGCCGACAAGCGCAAGACCGTGGCTGATCTGAAATCCGCCCTGAAAAAAGCCGATGAGCTTTATCTCGCCACTGATGAGGATCGTGAGGGCGAGGCCATCGCATGGCATCTGGTGGAAACGCTCAAGCCGAAGGTGCCTGTCAAGCGCATGGTGTTCCACGAGATCACGAAGAACGCCATCAAACAGTCCCTTGAACAGACCCGTGATGTCGACGCCGATATGGTCGACGCGCAGGAGACCCGTCGTATCCTTGACCGCCTGTACGGCTACGAGCTGTCCCCGGTGTTGTGGCGCAAGGTCGGGCCGGGCCTGTCCGCCGGCCGTGTGCAGTCGGTGGCGACACGACTGATTGTGGAGCGCGAGCGGGAACGCATGGCCTTTACCCGCGCTTCGTATTGGGATATTGTGGCGAAGCTCGCTGCTGCGAACACACAAGGCGAGCGTGTCGGCTTCGACGCCCGCATGGTGTCTTTGGGCGGCAGGCGTCTGGTCGGATCGAAGGATTTCGGCGCCGATGGCAAGCTGACCCCGGCCGGGTTCGCGGATAACGTCTGCCAGTTGAGTCAGACGGATGCCGCAGCCGTGGCGCAGGAGCTGGAACATGCGCCGTTCACCGTGATGTCGATGGAATCGAAGCCGTATCGTCGCCGCCCATTGCCGCCGTTCACCACCTCCACATTGCAGCAGACCGCCGGTAACCGTCTGGGCATGAGCTCGCGTGCCACCATGCGCGCGGCTCAGGGATTGTACGAAAACGGCTATATCACGTATATGCGAACCGATTCGGTGACATTGTCCAGCGAGGCCATCGCGGCTGCCCGCAATGCCGTCGAATACCATTTCGGCAAGTCGTTTCTGTCCGATGCCCCCAAGCAGTACGACACCAAGACGGCTGGCGCCCAGGAGGCCCACGAATGCATCCGTCCGGCGGGGGCACGGTTCCATGATCCGGATGAGCTCGCCACCAGGGTGCCAAGCGATCAGCTGAAGCTGTACACGCTGATCTGGCAGCGTACGCTTGCCTCCCAGATGGCAGACGCCACCGGTTCGACCGCAACGGTGAAGATCTCCGCTCCGGCCGGCGGCCATGGCGAGGCGCTGTTCCAGGCCTCCGGTACGGTGATTGATTTTCCGGGCTTTATGAAGGCCACCGGCGAGCAGCATCATGCGGCGAAGCAGGGCGGCAGGAAAGGTGAGAATGCCGAAGGCAATGCGTCGTTGCCGCCAATGAGCGCAGGCCAACGACTAGATGTTGCCGATGTGCAGGCCGACGGGCATGAGACCCAGCCTCCGGCACGATACACGGAAGCGTCGCTGGTCAAGACTTTGGAGGCCAAGGAGATTGGACGACCGTCCACGTATGCGTCGATTATCTCCACCATCATCGATCGCGGGTATGTGTATGAGCGTGGCCGTGCGCTGATTCCCAGCTGGCTTGCGTTCGCGGTCGTCAAACTGTTGGAGACGAAGTTCCCCAAGCTGGTCGATTACCAGTTCACCGCCGATATGGAAAACGGCCTTGATCAGATTGCGCATGGCAAGCAGACCGGGCGTGATTGGCTGACCCGGTTCTACTTCGGCGATGGCGATGCCGCAGCGGCCAATGCGGACGAGGCCCATGAGGGTTTGCAGCGCCAGGTGGCGCAGTTGGGTGAAATCGATGCGCGTGCCATCAATACCATTGAGATCGGTGATGGCCTGCATGTGCGTGTCGGCAGGTATGGTCCGTACCTGGAGGACATGGCGCATACGGATGAGGACGGCAATCCGAAGCGCGCGGCGCTTCCCGACACCATTGCGCCCGACGAGCTTACGGTGGACGTTGCACGGGATCTGATCGAGAATCATTCCGGTGGGCCGCGCGAGCTTGGCAAGGATCCGAAGACCGGAGGCACCGTGGAGGTGCGTAATGGCAGGTTCGGCCCGTATGTGGCATTGCTGCCCGTCGAAGGTGCCGTTTCGCCGGCCCCGGCCAAGGGGTCGAAGAAGTCTGATGCGCCTCGCCCGAAAATGGCCAGCCTGTTTAAGACGATGAGCCCGGAATCCATTACGTTGGATGATGCGCTGCGGTTGTTGAGCCTGCCTCGTGAAGTCGGCTCCTATGAGGAGGCGAACGCCGAAACCGGCGAGATCTCCACGTCGACGGTTGCGGCGAACAATGGCCGGTATGGTCCGTACCTGACCAAGACGAAGGCGGATGGTTCCACGGAGACCCGTTCGCTGAATTCCGAGGATGAGATCTTCACCGTTGATATTGAAACGGCCAAGGCTCTGTTCGCGCAGCCGAAATTCCGTGGTCGTGGCCGTGGCGCAGCCAAGCCGCCGATTCGTGAGCTCGGCACCGATCCGGAGAGCAAGAAGCCCGTGGTGATTCGTGAAGGCCGTTTCGGCATGTATCTGACGGATGGTGAAACGAATCGCACACTGCCGCGTCAATACGATCCCGCTACGATCACGCCCGAGGATGCGTACCGCATTCTTGCCGAGAAGCGTGCGATGGGCCCGACGAAGAAGCGTGGCGGTCGCCGTGGCGCCGCCAAGAAGTCGACTGCGAGAAAGACCAGTGGGAAGAAGGCGGTGAGCGCCGTCGAGGCGAAGCGCGCCGAACGCCGCGCCAAGGTGAAGCAGCTGGCCGATAAGGGGTGGGCGAATACGCGCATTGCCGAGGAGCTGGGGTCTACGCCGTCTACGGTGAAGTCCGATATCGCCTGGCTGACCGAGCATGAAGGCTATGAGCGTCCGAGCGTCGTGCCTAAGGGCTCTGCGAAGAAGAAGTGATAGTCCGGTGGACTGTGCGTGGCAGTGAGCAGCGGTAGCGTTGCGAACGTCGCAGGGTACAGTGATGAATATGCACCAAGGCATATTCATCTCCTTTGAAGGACGGACAGTCCGGTGGACTGTGCGTGGCAGTGAGCAGCGGTAGCGTTGCGAACGTCGCAGGGTACAGTGATGAATATGCACCAAGGCATATTCATCTCCTTTGAAGGCGTAGACGGCGTGGGCAAGACCACGCAGGTCAATAGATTGCGCGACGAACTTGAGGCAATGGGCCGTGAGGTCGTTGTCACACGCGAGCCGGGCGGCACTGCGCTCGGCACGGCCATCCGCAGGCTGCTGCTGCATGGTGTTCCCGCCGAATCCGCTGATGGCGAGGCGTGCGTGGATATCGCCCCTCGTACCGAGGCTCTGCTGTTCGCGGCCGATCGGGCTCAGCATGTGGCTGAGGTCATCCGCCCGGCTTTGGAACGTGGGGCGGTGGTGATTACCGACCGTTATTGTGATTCCTCGTTGGCTTACCAGGCGGGAGGGCGGGAACTTACCGCAGCCGAGATTCGTTCGCTCAGCATGTGGGCGACGGATGGACTGTTGCCGGTGAGGACGTATCTGCTCGATATGGATCCCGCGTTGTCGCATACGCGGCTTGACCATGATGAGGATCGTATGGAGGCTGCCGGCAGTGCATTCCAGCGTCGCACGCGTCAGGCGTTTCTTGATTTGGCGGCGCGAGAGCCGAATCGTTTCCGCGTGATCGACGCTTCAGGTACCGTGGAGGAGGTATGGCAGGCCATTCGTGAGGATTTCGTGGGGCTGCTGTAGTCGCTTGGAGGTGCCGGTCTTGAGGGGAATGCGTTCATGAGTGTTTGGGAGAGCATTATCGGGCAGAAGCCTGTATGCGACATGCTGTCTGCGATTGCGACGGGAGACTCGTCCAAGCTTGCGCAGTCGTGGCTGATTTGCGGCCCTCCGGGGTCTGGGCGTTCGAATCTGGCGCGTGCCTTTGCGGCGGCGTTGGAGAGTCCCGATCATGGTCTTGATGCCGAGCCTACGCGGGTTACCCGTCAGGTGTTGGCCGGAACGCATCCTGATGTGAGTATTCTTGCCACTGACAAGGTGACTATTGGTATCGATGAGGTGCGTGAGCTGATCACCGTGTCCGAGCAGATGCCGAGTACCGCACCGTGGCGCATCATCATCATCGAAGACGTGGATCGTATGCTGGAACGTACCACGAATGTGCTGCTTAAGGAGATCGAGGAGCCTGCGGAGCATTGCATCTGGTTGTTATGCGCTCCAAGCGCGCAGGATGTGCTGCCGACCATCCGTTCTCGTACCCGCATTGTGAATCTTGCCGTGCCTCAGCCTGACGCCGTGGCGCAATGGCTTGAACGGAGCAATGGCATTGAGGCGAGTGTCGCCGAGCAGGCCGCACGGCTTGCCGAGGGGCATATCGGTATTGCGAAGCTGTATGCCACCGATGAGCGGGTGCGTTCCGAGCGTGATGAGTTGGTGGCCGGCGTGCTGAATCTGCAGCGGGCTTCGGATGCCGTATTGCTTGCCGACAGGCTGAATGCCGATGCCAAGTCGCAGGCGGAACATGATGTGGAACGTGTGGCGGCGAGGGAACAGGCTGATTTTCGTCGCATCAACGGGCTGGGGGAGTCGGATCGCATTCCTCCCAAGCTGCGCGGTGCCTATAACGCCATTGCCAAGAAGGATGAGATCAAGCGCAAGGCCACGCGTCGTAGCCGTGACGTGCTTGATCGTGCGCTGAACTCCATCGCCAGCGTGTACCGTGATGTTGCGGTGCTGCAGAATAATGCCGAAGAGTCGGTCGGGATCATCAACCGCGAGCATCGTGCGGCCATTGCGGAGCTTGCGGCCGGCATGTCGCGTCAGGGTGCCGTGGCACGGCTTGATCATGTGGCTGTGGCGCGTAAACGCCTTAACGGCAATGGCAATCCGCTGCTGGTGCTCGAGGCGTTGTTCTGTGCGCTGCTGTGAATGTCAGGAGCAGTCGGGCGGCTGTTAGCGTTCGCCGTATCCGGTGGATTCACGTATGACCAGCTGGGGCAGCAGCGAGACGTGCGCGGGTGTGCTGTTGCCTGTCGAGATCAGTCGTAGGGATTCCGCGACGATCTGTTCGAATGGCGGCTGCACGGAGGTCAGTGTCGGCATGGTCGTTGCGGCAAGCGGAGAATCGTCAAACCCGACGATGCGTACATCTTCGGGGACCCGCAATCCTAGCGTATGCAACGCCACCATTGCGCCGAAGGCCACCGCGTCGTCCGCGCACACCAGGGCGTCCGGCCTGTTGTCTTTGGCGAACAGTCGCATCGAACAGTCGTAGCCGCGTTGCACCGTGCGTTCGCCGAACTGGTTCCAGTCGGTGTGCGTGGTGAGACGGTATGAGCGTACCTGGGTGTGGAACATGGTGAACAGTTCGGCCGATTCGAAGGAGATCTCCTTGCTGGCCATGTAGGCCACGGCGTGCGCGCCACGCTCGGTGAGGTGCCTCATGATGAGCTCCATGGCGGCGTTTTCGTCGATGGAGACCATGGAGGTTCGGAACGACTGCTGGTGCCCGCCGATTTGCACGATTGGCATGGTGCCGGCGTAATGGTCCAGTGTGTCTGTCAGATCGGCGTTGACGGCCGGCACTACGATCAGGCCGTCCACATGCCTTGAGACGAGGGATTCGATGCGGTCGATCTGCGTGGTCTGGTCGTTGCCTATGCCGATCATCAGCTGCTGTTCGTTGGCGTCGCTGGCGTATTCGATTTCGTCGAGCAGTTGGGCGCTGAATGAGTCCGTGGCGCTGGGGATGACCAGGCCGATGGCGTTGGTGACGTCGCTGCGCAATGCGCTTGCCGCGTAGTTGACGGAATAGTTGAGTTGTTCGGCTGCCGCGCGTACGCGTCTGGCGATGTCGTCGTCTTTGTCTCGTTTGCCGGATAGTACGCGCGATACGGTGGCGATGGATACGTTGGCCAGTGCGGCAACGTTCGTGATGGAACTGTTTGTTTTGCCGGCCATGTTCTCCTCCGTGTGGTTCGTATGGGTTTAGCGATTCGTGCGTGGTTCAGGCGGGTTTATTCCGCGGTTTGCCGTATCTGCGTGTGCAGTGGGAATGCAGTGTGAAACAAGCCGTGGAACAGTGTAGCGGTGTGGGGTGCCAAAACCGTGGGCGAAATAGAACAGCCGCCCGTCGCAAAAGGGCGGGCGGCTGGATGCTCGAAGCGAGTGTGCTCACTCGGCGTTGACGAGGATGTTCACCAGGTTGTCTGCAACGGTCTCGTCGTCGGCGCCCTGCACGTCGATTACTACGGCGTCGCCCTGCTTGATGCCCAGGCCCATGACGGACAGGATGGAGCCGGCGGGAACGGCGTTGCCGCCTTCCTTGGCGATGGTCACGGTGCAGCCGGAGGCGGTGACGGCCTGGGCGAACTGCGCTGCCGGGCGAGCGTGGATGCCGACGGGATCGTTGATGGTGATGGTGCGGGTTGCCATAATGACACTCCTTTGAGTCGATGTGTTCTGTTGTTCCTAACAATCATGCGGCAACAGGTGCGCCGCTGGGTTACAGTGTAGCATTGTTTCGCAAAACACGGAAAACGTTTACTGTTTTTGTGTCGCGGATTACGGGGTGTATACTAGCTCAAGGCTGAAAATGATTTACCGGCAAAGACGGTGGGGGTCATTGCAGTAACGGAACGCGTCAGGTACGCGCGAATATCCAATTTGCCGACCATGCAGCAGGTGGTCGGAACAATTAGGAAAGGGAGTCCCTCATGATTATCAAGGGTGTTGGCATCGGACGTGGCGTTGCGGTAGGCAAGGTCATTCGTATGGCTCCGCCGATGGAGGAGCCGGCGGATGTTCGCCGCGACGCCTCGGTCAGCGCGGTGGAAGAGAACGAGCGCGTGACCAAGGCCATGGCCAAGGTGAACGCCGAACTGAACCATAAGGCCGAACAGGCCGCCAACGGCGATGAGGGTGCCAAGCAGGCGGCGCCGATTCTGCAGGCCATCGCCATGTTCGCCTCCGATCCTTCTCTTGCCGAAAACATCAAGAACCTCGTCAACGGTGGCAAGACCGGTGAGCGCGCCGTACTCGAAGGCTTCGCCCAGGTCGAGGAGATGTTCAAGATGATCGGCGGCTATCAGGCTGAGCGTGCGGCCGATCTGCATGATGTCGGCCAGCGTGTGATCGCCGAGCTGCGCGGCGTTGCGGCTCCGGGCGTCCCGGAATCCGACGATCCGTTCGTGCTCGTCGCCGAAGACCTGTCTCCCGCCGACACCTCCACGCTTGATCTGACCAAGACGCTCGCCATCGTCACCTCTCAGGGTGGACCGACCTCCCACACCGCCATTCTGGCCCGCGCTCGCGGCATCGTGTCCGTGGTGTCCGCAGCCGAGGCGGCCGATCTGAAGGACGGCGAGCAGGTGATTGTGAACGCCGCCAAGGGCGAAGTCGTCACCGAGCCGACCGACGAGGAGATCAAGCAGGCCGAGGCGGCCAAGGAGCATGCCGCCAAGGCCAAGGAACTGCGTGGCCAGGCAGGCGGCACCAAGGACGGCCATCTTGTTCCGCTGCTGGCCAACCTGGGCAAGCCGGCGGATGCCAAGACCGCACTGGAGTATGGTGCGGAAGGCGTCGGCCTGTTCCGTTCCGAGTTCCTGTTCATCGGCAACTCCGAGCCGCCGAGCGTCGAGGAGCAGACCAAGGCCTACACCGAGCTGCTGAGCCAGTTCCCGGGCAAGAAGGTCGTCATCCGTATGCTTGACGCCGGTGCCGATAAGCCGTTGCCGTTCCTGACCCCGGAGGACGAGCCGAACCCGGCTCTGGGTCTGCGTGGTCTGCGTACCCTGCGTGAGCATAAGGAGGTCTTGGAAGGCCAGCTCAAGGCGCTTGCCGCGGCCGATGCCCAGACCGACGCCGATCTGTGGGTCATGGCCCCGATGGTCGCCGACGAGTATGAGGCCGATTACTTCGTCAAGCTGGGCAAGAGCTTCGGACTGAAAAAGGTCGGCGCGATGGCCGAGGTCCCGTCCATCGCCCTGATGGCCGACAAGGTCGCCGAGGTCGCCGACTTCGTGTCCATCGGCACCAACGATCTGACCCAGTACACCATGGCCGCCGACCGTACGCTCGGTTCCGTCGCCGGTTACCAGACCGCATGGCACCCGGCGGTGCTGCGTGCGATCAAGCTGATCTGCGATGCAGGCAATGCCAAGGGTATGCCGGTCGGCGTGTGCGGCGAGGCCGCCGCCGATCCTGATCTGGCTGTTGTGCTCACCGGCTTGGGTGTGAATTCCCTGTCGATGACCCCGGTCGCTCTTGACGACGTGCGTGCCCAGCTGGCTGAAGTCACCTTCGAAGAGGCTCAGGCCAAGGCCAAGGCCGCGCTGAACGGCGACTTCTACAAGCCTGCCCAGTGAGTCGCTGAGCAGCTGTTCATTTCGTAAGACCCCGCCAATCCCGCTCCTCTGGGTTGGCGGGGTCTTCGTATGGATGGGCAAATGAGCCAAGGGCGTGAGACAAGCAGGGGGCGCGATACACTGAAGCATATGAAGATCTCCGCTGATTTCACAGTCGTGCCCGACGACTTCGCCAAAGCCGCGGCACCGGAATATCGGGTGGACGGCGCACCCGCCATCTCCTTCCCCTTCTATATCGATGAAGTCGACTCCGAGGCGCAGTACCTGCATTGGGCGTTCACCGATCCCGATTCCATTCCCGTATGCGGGTTCGAATGGATTCACTGGACGGTCGCCAATCTGCCGATCGATGCGTTGATGTTCGATTTCAACGATTCCCATGCCTTGGCTGTGCCGCCTGACTTCTCGCGTCAGATGCCCGCCATGATCCCCGAGGCCGTGCAGGGGCGTAATTCCTCGGCATCGCATTTTGTGGGGCGCGGCGATAATCCGGCGCTTATCATGCGCTATAACGGCCCGCAGCCGCCGGATAAGGATCATGACTACTGCCTGCATGTGTGGGCCACCAAGCAGCCGCTGCCCGGGCTCAATCAGGGGTTCTGGATGAACGAGCTGTTCCATAGGCTGCGTGAAACCCCCGAAACCCCGGACCAAGCCGTCATGTATGTAACCGGGCGTGCCTGAAATACTTCGTTCCTCACGGGGAACGGCATAATCCAAGAAAGAAAGGAAATCATGGCCTGTACCACGATTTTGGTGGGTAAGGATGCGAGCTACGACGGCTCCACCATCATTGCCCGTAATGAGGATTCCGCGAACGGCGAGTTCTGCCCCAAGCAGTTCATCGTCGTCAAGCCGGAGGATCAGCCGCGCAAGTACCGTGCGGTCATCTCCCATGTTCAGATCGACCTGCCGGACAACCCTATGCAGTACACCAGTGTTCCCAACGCCGATCTGAAGGAAGGCGTGTGGGGAGAGGCCGGCGTGAACGAGGCCAACGTGGCCATGAGCGCCACCGAGACGCTGACCACCAACGAGCGTGTGCTTGGCGCCGATCCCTTTGTCGAGCTTGTTCCCGCCAAGGGCAAGGAAGGCGAGGACGGTTATGAGCCCGAGGTCGCCGGCGGCATCGGCGAGGAGGATTTCCTGACCATCGTCCTGCCGTATGTCAGGACGGCCCGTGAAGGCGTGGAGCGCCTGGGCGCGTTGCTTGAGGAATACGGCACCTATGAGATGAACGGCGTTGCCTTCTCCGACGTGAACGAGATCTGGTGGATGGAAACCGTCGGCGGCCATCATTGGATCGCCAAGCGTGTGCCGGATTCGGCATACGTGACCATGCCGAACCAGCTGGGCATCGACGAATTCGATCTGGACGACGCTTTGGGCGAGCAGTCCGAGCACATGTGCTCCGCCGACCTTGGCGAGTTCATCGAGCGCAATCATCTCGACCTGTCCGTCGAAGCGGCGTCGCCGTTCAACCCGCGCGACGCTTTCGGCTCCCACTCCGATTCCGACCACGTGTACAACACGCCGCGCGCATGGTGGATGCAGCGCTTCCTCAACCCCTACGACGAAATGTGGGATGGCCAGGACGCCGATCATCGCCCGGAGAACAACGACATCCCGTGGGCTCGCCAGCCGGAACGCAAGGTGACCATCGAAGACATCAAGTATGTGCTGTCCGGCCACTATCAGGGCACTCCGTACGATCCGTACGGCAAGCTCGGCGACGAGCGCACCCGCCACATGTACCGTCCGATCGGTATCAACCGTCAAAGCCAGCTTGCGGTGCTGCAGCTGCGTCCGTACCGCCCGCAGGCATATCGTGCGATCCAGTGGATGGCCTATGGCTCCAACCCGTTCAACACGCTGGTGCCGTTCTACGCCAATGTCGATGTCACGCCCGCATACCTGGCCGACACCACCACGCGCGTGACCAGCGAGAACTTCTACTGGGAGAACCGTATCATCGCGGCCCTGTGCGATGGCGCGTTCGCCGACACCGCCAATGCGGTCGAGCGCTACCAGGAGAAGACCGGCGCCATGGGGCATCGCATGGTCGCAGCCACCGACGAGCAGGCTTCCCGCCTGGGCTTCGACGCGGCGGAATTCGATGCGGACAACGCCGATGGCGATGTCGAGCCGATGGACCCGGATGCCATTGTCTCCGCCGTGCGTAACGGTGAAGTGCGGGAGGTGCTCGCCGCCGCCAATCAGACTATGGCCGATCAGCTGAAGGAAGAGACCGACAAGCTTCTGGATTCCGTGCTGTATACACGCAGCATGGCCATGAAGAACGGTTTCCACATGTCTGATTTCTAATCGTTTGGCGAACACTGCAAGAGGAAAACACAGAAAGGACCATAACGCATGACTTCCATTGAGGACTTCACCAGCCAGTACGGCCTGGTGCAGAAGATCGACGCTTTCGGCTATCTCGATTATCTGAAGAACAATCCGGATGCTCCGCGCAAGCACGGCAAGGTCGTGCTGGTCACCGCCGATACGCCATTGAAGGCGAGCCGTGGCGAAGGCAAGACCACTACCACCATCGCGTTGATCGATGCGTTGAACGAGCGTGGCATTGACGCGGCGGCAGTGCTGCGCCAGCCGAGCATGGGCATCACCGCAGCCGGTTCCAAGGGCGGTGCCTCCGGCGGCGGCAAGGCGTCCCTGACCCACCCGGAGCTGATCGACTGGGGTCTGTGCGGTGAGATGGGCGCTATCGAGGCCGCTCAGAATCTGCTGGTCTCCTTTGCGGAGAAGGCTGTGGACGAAGGCAGGCTTGACACGATTCTCGTGCCGCGTGTTTCCGAAGTGCCGTCCCGCTCGCTGCGTCAGATCGCCGTTGACCGCGGCAAGGGCGATGTGGCCGAACGTGTGGTGCTTACTCCGACCTGCGAGCTTATGCAGATCGTGGTGCTGTCCCGTTCCATGGACGAGATCTCCGAGCGTGTGTCCAAGATGATCGCCGGCACGAAGGACGGCAAGGCCGTGACCTTCGGCGAGTTCGTCGATCTGTGGCGCATCACCGGCATTCTTGGCGATGCCGTCAAGCCCGCCAAGACGGAGACCGTCAATGGCTCCCCGGTGTACGTGCACGGCGGCCCGTTCGCCAACGTGTCCATCGGCATTCCGACGCTGGTTTCCGTGGAGATGGCCTGCGCTCTGCATGATGTGGTGATCGTCGAGGCTGGCTACGGCACCGACGCCGGTGCGCAGAAGTGGCTCGACATCGCCTGCCGCGAGTATGGGGCCCAGTGGCCGTCCGCTGCCATTGTGGTGACCCGCGCCTCCACCTGGCGTGACGATCCCGATCTGGCATGGCGCTACCCGTTCCATGTGCAGCGTCTGGAAGGTCTTGATATTCCTACGTTCCCGCTGATCAACCTGTGGGAAGGCGAGGATGATCAGGTTCCGGCGCTCAAGGCCACCGCGAAGGATCTTGAGTTCCGTGAGCCGATTGTGGGCAACCTGTTCCGCGATGGCGGCGACGCGCTTGCCCCGCAGCTTGACGCGTTCGTTGACGCTGTGATGAACGGTTCCATGCCGGCCGAACCGCACAGCCATAAGGGCATGGCTCTGGTGGAGAATGTGCGTTGGGTCGCCGAACATGCGTATGGTGTTCCGGCCGAGCGTGTGGTGCTGAAGGACGGTTTCGTCGAATCGCTGCAGGCTGCGACCGATCTGTGCGCCAGCGCAGGCATGAACTTGGGCGACTTGGCGTTGGTCGCGGTGAAGTCCCCGGCCACTATGACCGACAACGACCGTGCCCCGGAGCATGAACGCACCGTTACCCTGAAGAAGGTGGAGGTGCATGCCGGTGCTGGCCTGGTGCATGTGAACCTCACCACGTCGCTGACCACGCCGATGCCGAAGATCGTCTGATCGGCAGTCGGCCTGTCGTGCGGCTTGTTATTCCGGGCCCGCGCGACGGCAGTACAGCAAGGCCGCCGGCTCCGCATTGCGGGGTCAGCGGCCTTTTCGCGTACGGGGTGCCAGCTTCCGCTGGCTTTGTGCTCCACGTTTATTTGACGAGTACCCCGGAAAATCATGGCGATGTTGCCAAGAATGGCGGTTTTCCAACGTTTTTTTTATTTGACGGTTACATAATCTGTAGGTGATGCCGTGGCTGTACCGGTGGACCGTGATTATAGACAAACCTTGAAGGAACGGCGGAACGTTGTCGAACGCCGCTTGATCAGAAGTTCCCGCCGTTCCAGCCCCAGTCGGTGGTGGCGGTGTATCGGATGTAGGTGCGGTCGGCCGGAATGCCGAGCTCCTCGCCCAGCGCGGCCATGATCTGCTCGGTCAGCTTCTCCCAGGCGGAACCCGGCACGGAACGGCCGAACACGTTCACCTCCACATAGGCCGCGGGCTTGGAATCGTCGCCGCCGAAGTAGATTGGCATATTGTCCTCGAATGGGCACATCAGCCAGCCTTCGGACTTACCCGGTACGGCGGTGATGGCCTTGCCATAGGCGGTTTTCAGCGCCTCGCGCTGTGCGGGGGTGGTGGACACGGAAACATGGGTGTGGATGACGGGCATAATCCCTCCAATACGGTAAACGGTGCAATACGCCTTCCATCATAATCGGCGGGATTTTCAAATGCTCGCGAAAATGTAGGCAGAAGCACAGGTTCTGTGCAGTTGTTTCGGTCAGTGGCGGCTTGCGTCGTAACGGACGTGTTTAATGTTCGGTGTGAAAAAACTGATTGAACAGCTGATGAAATTCGGCATCGTGGGTGTGATTGCGTTCATCATCGACTGGGGCATCCTGAATCTTCTGGTGGGTCTGTTCCACATGCACAATGTGCTTGCCGCCACCATCTCCTTCATCATCTCCCTGATCTTCAACTATGTGGCCAGCATGAAGGTCGTGTTCAAGCATCGCGACGACATGGCGCGTTGGATGGAGATTGTCATCTTCGTGATCGGTGCCGTGATCGGCCTGTTCATGAACGACGCCATCATCTGGATTTCCACCTATGGCATGAACCATGACGCCTACGTGTCGCAGAGCACCGAATACCTGATCCGCACCAATGTGGGCAAGCTTATCGCCACCGCCGTGGTGATGGTGTGGAACTTCCTGACCCGCAAATGGCTGCTGGACGACACGCACACCAATGCGATGAACCGTTTGAAGAAGAAGGAGAATCGCCTGACGGCCGAAGAACTGGAATCCAAGTGGGAGAACAGTTTCTCGCATAAGCTGGGTCTGTGGTCGTTGGAGCATACGCCCAAGGGCTGGCCGAAGTAGTCGATTATCGGAATCCGTTTTGCGGATCGACGCGTGAATACGCGCAGCATGCATATGGCGGGTGTGGTTCAAGCCACACCCGCCATTCGTGTATTTGCGCACCTGCTGTTCGAATCGAACCGTTATGTGCTGATCGTAGTGATTGATGCCGTTACTCGTTGATCTGCGTAAGCATCGGCTGCTCGGTCGAATCCTTGATCTGCTTGAAGCCGATGAACGCGATCAGCAACGAAGCCAAAGCCAGCACGGTAACCACCAGGAAGCCGCCATGCGACCCCATACGGTCGATGAACTGGCCGGCGATGGCGGAACCCATCGAGCCGCCGATGGAGTTCATCGCACCCATCCAGGCCATACCTTCGGTAAAGCGCGTGGGCGGCACTAGGTGCAGCATCAGCTGATTGCCGTTCACCCAGGTCGGAGCCTGGCATACGCCGATAAGCAGATAGATGATCATAATCACCCACAGGTGCTTGGCGAACAGGAACGATCCGATGCCTAGATTCACTATGATCAGGCAGAAGTAGAAACGCTTCCACAACGGAATCGCCCAGTTCTTCGCGCCATAGAACAGGGCTCCCAGCAGCGAGCTGAACGAAAAGCATGCGAATACGAAGCCGGTGTATTGTTTCATATTCGCCTCGGTGGCGAACGAGACGATCGAAATGCCTGCTGCGCTTTGGAAGGCACCCAAGCCGAACCAGGTGACGCATACGGCAATCAGACCCGGGCCCCAGATCGACTCCTTCTTGCCGGCCAGCACATCGGCTTCGGCTTTGGCCATTGCGGCCTTGATCTCAGCCTCGCTTTTGCCTTCGGACCGTGCTTTGTCGCGTGCGTATTCCACGGCTGTCTCAGCCTGCAGGGCCTCGGCGCGCGCGGCTTCGCGCTCGCGGTACTGCTTGCGGGTCAGTCCGGCCTCGCGAGCCAGCTGCGTCTGCGATTTCGGTTCGGTGGACAGCTCAGTCAGGAACATCAACGCGCCGACGATCACGCACATGCCGGTGAACGAGAACGCCAGCAGGCCGGAGATCACGGCCAGCGTCGAGGCGAGCGGATTGCCGATCACCCACATGCATTCGTCGAACACGCCACACAGCGAAAGCGCGCGGTTCGTCTTCTCGGTATCGCCTTTGAGCTGGTTCGTCCAACGCTGGCGGCTCATCGCACCCCACGGCGGAATGGCCGCCATGAACGGCGTGATGCAGAACAACACCCATTCCGGCGCATGAGATTGAATGCTGGTGATCAACGCGGTCGCGGCGATCACCCACACGATGATGGTGGGAATCGACACCTGGCGCTGACCGAACTTGTCGACCAGCTTGCCCAGTATGGGGCTCGCGGCGGCCAAGGCAATGGCCTGCACCGCGGACAATGCGCCGGCAAGAGAGTAATTGCCGTAATAATGCTGCACGGCGATGGTGATGGTCATGCCCACCATGGGGAAGGGCATACAGGCGATGACGGAGCCGACCGAGAATCGTGCGGTATGCGGTATGCGTAGCAGTTCCGCATAGCCTCCGAACACTTTGTGGCCGACATCCTTCAACCCGGCTAGTACTTGATTGGACATAGCAGCACCCACGCTCCTTTCCGCTCCCGATTGGATGTCCCTCGCATGCGATTCGCCGCATGCGAAGCCCTCATCGAATGATGTGTTGATTGTCCATGGTCGCGCAAAGTTTGCGTCTGCATATTTGCGTCACGGCAACTCTAATCGTTTGACACGACGCAAAACGGGCATGACACGCGGTGCGCTCGCGGTACATTGGAAGAAGATTTTTCATCTTCTCCGGGCATGGTCCGGCTGTGGAAAGGAAGCGCTGTGAGCACGACCACCATCCATTTCGTCCGTCATGGCAAGGTATACAACCCCGATCATCTGCTTTACGAGCGTCTGCCCGATTTCCACCTCTCCGACCGAGGCCGTCGCATGGCCGAGGCGACCGGCGCATACATTGCCGCGGACCCGTCCATGAACCAGTCGGTCGCCGTATTCTCCTCGCCGCTCGACCGCACTCGCGAAACCGCCGGCATCATCCTGCAGGCGCTCAACCCGGTGCGTGAATCCCGTGGCGAGCAGCCGCTGGAACTCGTCACCGACGAGCGCATCATCGAAGCGCGCAACGAATTCCGCGGCAAACGCATCGGTCATGGCGAGGGGGCCTTGTGGCGCAACGGCAACTGGAAGCTTGTCACCAACCTCTACAAGCCGAGCTGGGGCGAGACCTACCGGCAGATCGCCGCACGCGTAAGCGGATTCGCAGACGAAAAGGTGCGTGAGTTCCCCGGGCGGCACATTATCGTGGTCAGTCATGAGTCGCCGATTTTCAGCTACCGGCACATGCTGGAAACCGGCCATCCGGAACACTGGATGTTGTTGCGCCATACTGCGCTCGCCTCGATCACATCCATCACCTACAGCAATGAGACCGGGCGCATGGTATCGATTGCATACGTCGATCCGGCTGCCGACGTGGAGTAGCGTATACCTGTGGATACCAGCATGGGAGGCATGATGACCATTGCATTGAACGAAACGGAAATCAGGCGTATCGCAGACCTGCCGGAAGTGCGCGAAGCGGCGCGTTCCGCCGAAGAGCTTACTGCGTTATGGCCGTTGGGCAGTGCGCTGCAGATGGACAATGACGCAAAATATACGGAAGACCTGCAGGTGCGGTTCACGCTTGCCTTCGCACGTGTGCTGACGGGCATGGATGTTACCCCTGCCGACGCCGAGTTCGTGTACGAGGGTGCCGACGCCATTCCGGGAAGGCCGCAGGCGATTGTCGATGCGCTGCTCGCCGCCGACGAAGCGTACGAGGTGATGGAGGATTATGCGCGTGACCGCGAAACCGACCTGGTAGCCGAGGCAGCTCAGGCATTGGGCGCTGGATGGGGCAATGATACGGTGCTGGCAGTGAATGATGCGATCGCGAGCGCCACGTCGTATGCCGCACAGGTGGCGAACGCGCCCATGGCTGAACGTTTCGCCGCGGCGCTCGCCGTATGCGACGCTCTGTTGGGTGTTGTCTCGGCTGGGGTGGGTGATGCGCATGAGGCCGCTGTGCGCTCGCTGCCGGTGTTGTTGTATGTCAATGAGTGGCGTGAGGAGTGTGCGGTTCCCAGAATCTGCCTGACTGATGAGCAGATCCTGGGTTTGGCGGAGGCTCGCTGGAATGCCAGTGATACGATGGGCGCCACGGTCGAGTTCATCGCCCCGATCGCTGCCGCTGAATGGCGTCGGCATCGCGAGAATGTGCTGTGGGATCCGGATGAGGCCAAGCAGCGTGCCAAGGCGGAGGACGAGGAGCGGAACAAGCGCGAGTTGGCGGCTAAATTCGCCGATAAGTGATTGTGGGGACGGCGCTGGCATGGGGCTGCATTTGTATGCGAGGCCGTCGTGCCGGACGTCATCTGCTTTGAATATGGGTGATGCCCCCGTTGCTGTGAGCGGGGGCATCACCTTGTGATTGTCTTGGATTCTTGGGGGTTCTCAACGTGTGGAGGAACCCCCGGTGTTGCTATTGACGAGCGTTTTCGTCGGCGCTGGTGCCGTGCATCTCGTCCTGTTCCGTCTGAGGCTTTTCGTTGAGCGTGTGCTGCTCCGTGGCATCGAAGGGGATTTGGCCGGCGTCGGTCGGATCGAAGGTGTTGCCGGTGTCAATCGGATTCGGTGCGCTCTGCGTGTTCTGCCCGTATGCAGGCTCCGATTGGGGTATGGGAGGCATCGCCGGAATGGGCGGCACCTGGTATGCCGGTGACGGGGAGTCCGGTGGCGCCGGCTGTGCGGCGGCGGGGGCCACCGGACTCTGCTGGTACATCGGGGCGTTCATGGTGCCGGGAGTCATGGGGGTAGGAGTCATGGGGGCGGTTGGTGCGGTGGGGGCGGCGTAGACGGGTCCTTGGTTGGCTGGCTGCCCGTATGTGGGCGTTCCGTAGGCTGGCGCCCCGTAGGCGGGGGTGCCGTATGCGGGTGCGCCGTATGCGGGTGCGCCGTATGCGGGTGCGCCGTATAGCGGTGCGGACATCTGCGGCTGGGCGGCGCGAGCGTCAAAACGTGCGCCTTCGGGCTTGGGCGCCATTGCCATGAACACGATATAGGTGATGCTCAGCGCGAGGCCGATGATAAAGCAGATCGCCAGTATGATGCCGGATTGCATGATTCCGCTGGAGGCGAGGCAGTTGGAGACTGATTCCGGGGTTATGCCGTTGGGTGTGCCGAAGGCGTTCGCACTGTACATGCCGTATGAGCCGACGAGGCAATTGCGGTTGTATTTCAGTAGCGAAACGATCGACATGGTTACCGTGGTGAAGAAGGTGATGATGACTACTGTTGATAGGGCGTAGTAACCGAAGAGCCACCAACCGGATTTGTTCGTGTCGTGCAATCGCCGGGTGGCTAGGGCAATCGAGGGGACGAACGTGGCCAGGGCCCACAGTGCCGGCAGGAAGCTGAGCTGATCCACGGCGTTTGCGATGGCGCTGAGCATGAACGTGATGATGACGTCGGCAAGCATGAACCACCAGAACTCGCTGCGGGAGGCGCGCCCTTTGAAGGTGGCGTATTTCTTCCAGAAGCGGATGAACGCCTCGGGGAATGGGCAGCCGTAATACGGCTGGTCGAGCGGAACCGCGGCGACAGGGGGTTGCGGCGCGTTCTGCATATAGGGGTTGGGCGCGCCCTGCTGGTATTGCGGCGTGGCTGGTTGCTGCGGTTGCGGTGAGGCGTTGGGAATCGACATGCCTGTCCTCCTTCAGTTGGATGCCCTTCGCTGGACAACTGCTTGCCATTGTACTGTTGGCGGTGTCAGGCGTTGCAAAAACCGTGTGAAATGCTCGGGGAGCGCTCTGTGGAGTTGCTGGGTGTTCGCTGAAAGCGGTGAATTGACGATATGGCGGTCTTATTCGTGCGGGTGCGACGGGGCTCGTCCCTCTTGCGCGGCACAATGGAGCCTATGACTGAAGCTGAACATACTAAACCAGAACTTCCCGAAAACGTTCGCGTGCGCTTCTGCCCGTCCCCGACCGGCATCCCGCACGTCGGCATGGTCCGTACCGCCTTGTTCAACTGGGCTGAGGCACGCCATACCAAGGGCACTTTCGTGTTCCGTATCGAAGACACCGACGCCCAGCGTGATTCCGAGGAAAGCTACAACCAGATCATCGAGGCGTTGAACTGGCTCGGCATCGATTGGGACGAGGGCATCAACGTCGGTGGGCCGGACGGCCCGTACCGTCAGTCCGAGCGCGGCGACATCTACAAGGATGTCGCGGCCAAGCTGCTCGAAGCCGGCTATGCCTACGAATCCTTCTCCACTCCCGAAGAGATCGAGGCCCGCAATGTGGCCGCCGGCCGCCCGAAGGCTTTCGGCTACGACGGCTACGACCGCAACCTTACCGAGGAGCAGAAGGCCGCTTTCCGTGCGGAAGGCCGTAAGCCCGCTCTGCGTATCCGCATGCCCGATGAGGATGTGGCCTTCGACGATCTGATCCGTGGCCGTATCGAATTCAAGGCCGGCTCCGTGCCCGATTACGTGATCGTGCGCCCGAACGGCGATCCGCTGTACACGCTGACCAATCCGGTCGATGATGCGATGATGCGCATCAACGTGGTGCTGCGCGGCGAGGATCTGCTGAGCTCCACTCCGCGCCAGATCGTGCTCTACCGTTACCTGATCGAGCTGGGCGTGGCCAAGGAGATGCCGCTGTTCGGCCATATGCCGTACGTGATGGGCCAGGGCAACAAGAAGCTTTCCAAGCGCGATCCGGAATCCAACCTGTTCCTGCATCGCGACAACGGCTTCATCCGCGAGGGTCTGCTGAACTACCTGGCGCTGCTGGGTTGGTCCATCGCCCCCGACCGCGATGTGTTCTCCATGGACGAAATGATCGAGAAGTTCGATGTGCGCGACGTGAAGGCCAACCCGGCCCGTTTCGACATCGACAAGGCCATCTCCATCAACGCCGAGCATATCCGTATGCTCGAGCCGCAGGACTTCCTGAACCGTGCCGTGCCGTACCTCAAGCGCGACGGCGTGGTGTCCGCCGATTCGTGGGATGCCCTGACCGATCGTGAGCGCGAGATCCTCATTGCCGCCGCTCCGCTTGTCCAGCCGCGTGTGCGTCTGCTGAGCGAGGTTGCGGGCATGGTCGGCTCCTTGCTGAGCGAGGAAGGCTATATCGAGCCTGCCGCCGATGCCAAGAAGCAGCTGAAGGAATCCGCTCCCGAAGTGCTCGACAAGGCCATCGCCGCGCTTGAGGGTGTTGCCGAGGGCGATTGGAAGACCGACAACCTGCATGAGACGCTGAACAAGGCTCTGGTGGAGGAGGGCGGCTACAAGCCGCGTCTGGCGTTCGGCCCGGTGCGTGTGGCCATGAGCGGCCGCCGCGTGAGCCCGCCGCTGTTCGAATCCATGGAGATCGTCGGCAAGGATGTTTCCATGGCTCGTCTTAAGGGGCTGCGCGAGCACCTGTGATTCCACGGGGCTGCATGAGCCTGTGCGATTGATGGCCGGCGTATCCGCGGTGATACGCCGGCCATTGCCGTTTGCGGAGGCGATATGCCGTGCGATGCCTGCGCGTTCGCCGTGTGGGGTGTGCGGTGTTGCCGGCTTTTGTGCAGTGGAATCGTTGAAAACAAAGGCGACACGCCGTAAGTTGCATATGGTGGTGAACCCGCGTATATTAATCACTCGTTGCGGTTCATACAGCACAGCTGAGAACTGCGGCGCATAAGTTAAGCCCCCATCGTCTAGCGGTCTAGGACTACGCCCTCTCACGGCGCCAACACCGGTTCAAATCCGGTCGGGGGTACGACGGACAACTTTTCGAAGTTGCCACGCCTGCCAAATTGGGATGTGGTGTAATTGGCAACACAGCTGATTCTGGTTCAGCCATTCTTGGTTCGAGTCCAGGCATCCCAGCCAATAGCCCTCGCGGAAGCGAGGGTTTTTTGTTTCTACGGGAGTTTGCATCGCATGCCCATATGGTGATGGGATACAGTGGAGAGCATGACGGAAACACAACACATGCCGGAAAGCCTGTCCAGCAAGCCGAGGATCAAGCCCGCCGAAGAAGGCGATGGGCGCCCGGTGTCGGTGTCGGCGCGACTGGGGCGGCTGCAGTTCCATAATTCCGGAAAATTCAGGGTGTTGCAGGTTTCCGATATTCAGGTTGGGGCGAAGGTCTCCCAAGACACCGTTTCCCTGATCGAGACGTCTCTTGACACCGTGCGCCCCGACGTGGTGGTCTTTACCGGCAATCAGATCGCGGGGTATGATCCGGCGTTCGCCGAAACGTTCACCAAACGCCTGTGGAGCGCCCGGGAAAGGAATGACGAGGCGTTGGCGCGTACGCGGCAGAAGGTGCATGACGTCATTGCGCAGTTCCTGGCACCGCTTATCGAACGCGAAGTGCCTTTCGCCGTCACGTTCGGCAACCATGATTTTCAGTGCGGGCTGACCAACGCGCAGCTCAACGAGATATACCGCATGTTCCCGGGCTGTCTGAACCCGCCGGCGTCCGCCTGCGATGCCGAAGCGGCCGATGGCGCCGGGGGCCTTTGCGCCGGTGATGGCAGTGGACTGCCTGAGCAGGTGATTATTCCCTTCGCCCCCGGCACATTCGCCCTGCCGGTACTGGGGTTGGAAGGCGCCTCAAACGTGCTCGCATTGGCGTTGCTTGATTCCGGCAGCTATGCGCAGGGCGGCGGATTCGCCTCGCCCGACCATGAGGCGCTGGCTTTCCTGCAAACCGTTCCGCGCCGCACGGGGGCCAGGATGATGCTGTTCCAGCATATGCCGCTTCCGCAGTACTACGATCTGCTGAAACCGGTCGCCCCCACCACGGCATACGCCATGCAGGGGTATCGTGCGCATGCGGACCAGTATTACGTGCTCGACGAGAACAAGGCCCAGGTCGGCGGATATATGGGGGAGGGCATCAGCTGCCCTGATGTCTCCGACGAATTCGCCATGCTGCATGACGGTCTTGTCGGCGTTTCGACCGGGCATGATCATCGCAACGGCTTTGTCGGGAACGTTGACGGAACGATGCTGATCGCCACGCCGACCTGCGGATTCGATACGTATGGGCCGGCGCCCGACCATCGTGCGACTCGTCTGATCGAATTCGACATTCGCCACCCGTACGAGCCTCGTACGCAGCTGCTGACGTTCGGGGAGCTGATAGGCAAGCCCAGTTCCAAGAAGGCGTACACCTATGCGATCAACGCCAAGCCGCCGCAGGATGGCGAAGGCGACGATCTGCTGCGCAGGCCGTCGCTGTGGTCCAGGCTGTTCGGCCTGTTCGGCGGGCATGGGCGCTGATTGCGTTCCGCTGCCGTAACGTTCGGTGAGCACGACGATGCGGGAATCGGAGGACGAGATACGGCTGGGGCGTGCAACCTGTATGGAGGTTGCACGCCCCAGCCGTAAGACTATGGAGTCGAGGAACTGATCAGCGCCCTGCGGAAGCCTTGATCAGCGCGTCGGTGAGATAGCGGCCTGCGGCCATCACCAGCGGTGCGTAGCGGCGGCCCGGGGTGGTGCCCATGCGGCCGATCGGACCGGAAATGGAGATGGCGGCGATCACCTGGCCGGAGGCGTTGCGAATCGGTGCCGAAATCGAGGCGACGCCCTCCTCACGTTCGTTGACGGATTCGGACCATCCGCGCTTGCGCACCTGGGCAAGCTTGGCGGCGTTGAACTTGGCATGGCGCAATCCCTGATGCAGGCGGTCGGAGTCCTCCCATGCCAGCAGAATTTGTGCGGCCGAACCGGCCTCCATCGAAAGCATGGCGCCTACCGGGATGGAATCACGCAATCCGGATGCGCGTTCGACCGCGGCGATGCAGACTCTCTGGTCTCCCTGACGGCGATAGATCTGTGCGGATTCGCCGGTGCGGTCAAGCAGTGTTTGCAGGATCGGGCCAGCGGCGGTAAGCAGCCGATCCTCGCCTGCGGCGGCGGCGAGTTCCGCGAACCGGGAGCCGAGCACGAAACGGCCATGCTGGTCGCGCAATACGAAGCGATGGCGTTCGAGCGCAATAGCCAGGCGGTGTGCGGTAGGACGGGCGAGGCCCGTGGCGCTTACCAGTTGCCCCAGGGTGGACGGGCCCGATTCGAGGGCGTCGAGGATTTTTACGGTCTTGTCAAGCACCCCAACGCCGGAATGGATTTCGTTGTCCTTCGGAGTGGAGGCAAGTGCCTGATTCGCGGGGGCGAATTCGCCGTTTTGCGGTGTGATATCGTTCTCAGCAACAGTCATAATACTGCGATTATGCCATCTCACATAGTGAAATGGCAAATCAGGAAATATCTCATTGTTCGGCCTTGCGGGGCATGTCTCAATATCCGACCGCATAACGGGCGATATGTGATACACACCATAGGCTAGTACCACGAACAAGAAGCAAACGCAAGAGTTAGCGTGAAAATTCAGGAGGATTTCCATGGGAACGACACTGGCCGAAAAGGTCTGGGCCGATCATTTGGTACGCAAGGGCGATGACGGAGCGCCCGATCTGCTGTACATCGACCTGATGCTTATGCACGAAGTCACAAGCCCGCAGGCGTTCGAGGGTCTGCGACTGGCGGGACGCAAGCCGCGTCACGTTGACCAGCTCATTGCCACCGAGGACCACAACACCCCGACCGTCGACATCGATAAGCCGAACCCCGACGAGACCAGCTCGCTGCAGCTGACCACGCTCGAGAAGAACTGCAAGGAATTCGGCGTACGCCTGCACCCGCTGGGCGACGCCGACCAAGGCGTCGTGCACGCCTTCGCCCCGGTACTGGGCCTCACCCAGCCGGGCATGACCATCGTGTGCGGCGACTCGCACACCTCCACCCATGGCGCGTTCGGCGCATTGGCCTTCGGCATCGGCACCTCCGAGGTCGAACATGTGATGGCCACGCAGACCCTGAGCCTCAAGCCGTTCAAGACCATGGCCGTCAACATTGAAGGCGAGCTGCCGAAGGGCGTGACCGCCAAGGACATCATTCTGGCCATCATCGCCAAGATCGGCACTGGCGGCGGCCAAGGCTATGTGATCGAATACCGTGGCGAGGCGCTGAAGAAGCTCTCCATGGACGCGCGTATGACCATCTGCAACATGTCCATCGAAGCAGGCGCCCGTGCCGGCATGATCGCTCCGGACGAGGTCACCTTCGAATACCTCAAGGGGCGTCCGCATGCGCCGGAAGGCGACATGTGGGACAAGGCCGTCGAATACTGGAAGACCCTGAAGACCGATGATGACGCCGTGTTCGATAAAGAAGTCACCATCAAGGCCGAGGACCTTGAGCCATATGTGACCTGGGGCACCAACCCCGGCCAGGGCGCCCCGATCTCCGCCACCGTGCCCGATCCCGAGTCCATCGCGGACGAGACCGAACGCAACGCCGCCAGGCGCGCCATCGACTACATGGGCCTCAAGCCCGGCATGGCGATCAAGGACATCGCCGTCGACACCGTGTTCATCGGCTCCTGCACGAATGGCCGACTCGAAGACCTGCGCGTGGCCGCATCCATTATGAAGGGCCATCACAAGGCCGAGAACATCCACCGTGTGCTCGTGGTGCCGGCATCGTCCCGCGTCCGCCTGCAGGCGGAAAAGGAAGGGCTCGACAAGATCTTCAAGGACTTCGGCGCCGAATGGCGCAACGCCGGCTGTTCCATGTGCCTGGGTATGAACCCCGACAAGATGGTCGCCCGCGAGCGTTCCATCTCCACCTCGAACCGCAACTTCGAAGGCCGTCAGGGCAAGGGGTCCCGCACGCATCTGGCATCGCCGGCAGTGGCCGCCGCCACGGCCATCCGTGGCACGATTTCCTCCCCGGCCGACCTGTAAACCCATTGAGCCGTAGACCGAGATAGACAACCAAGGACTTTCGAAATGGAAAAACTCACCACCCTTACCGGCGTTGGCGTGCCGCTGCGCCGTTCCAACGTCGACACCGACCAGATCATTCCGGCCGTGTTCCTCAAGCGCGTCACGAAGACCGGCTTCGACGACGCCCTGTTCTACGCATGGCGCCGCGACCCGGAGTTTGTGCTCAACAAGCCCGAATACGCCAATGGGCAGATTTTGGTGGCCGGCCCCGAATTCGGCATCGGCTCCTCCCGCGAGCATGCCGTGTGGGCGCTGCATGACTACGGTTTCCGTGTGGTCATCGCGCCGAGCTTCGCCGATATCTTCTATGGCAACACCGCCAAGAACGGTGTGCTGGCCGCGATCATGCCGCAGGAATCCGTCGAGCTGCTGTGGAAGCTCCTCGAGGAGGAGCCGGGCACTGAGATGACCGTGAGCCTGGAGGATCGCACCGTGACGTGCGGCGACGTGACCCTGCCGTTCGAGGTGGGCGATTACGTGCGCTGGCGTCTGATGAACGGCTACGACGACATCGATCTGACGCTGCAGCATGAGGATGACATCGCCGCATACGAGAAGATGCGTGCCGAGAAGTTCCCGTTCAAGCCGAAGACCCTGCCGGTCAAGCAAGAGCCGGAACAGGCGATCGAATCCGCCCGTGAAGGCGAATACCCCAACTGGCAAGGCCCGTTGGCCGATCGCGGCATCATCTAGCTGCACCCGACGGATGGCTGTGGCATCGCCTCTGCCCCCTCTTCAAGCCCGGCATTCAAGCCGGGCTTTTTGTTTATCCTGGCATTGCTTCCCATCCCTTCCGCCGACGGCAAATTCCATAAACATAAAACGATGGTAAAACGAGCGCAAAGTCATGATTCGTTGAGCTGGCTTGGACTGAACAGTCCGAAACGACCTGTGGAAAGCCATGTAGGTGAGATGGGCCGGGCGTTCGGGGCTTATGGCGCGTTACAGTGGATACAACATCCCGCGCGTTCACATCGCACATCCAACATGACACAAGAACAACTTCGGAGAGCACTATGAGCCAAGGTTTCGCGCCGTTTTATGACGTCAATCGCACGTATGAAGACAACTATCTGCAGGGGCCGTTCGGCGCATTCGCCGAAGCGTTGAAGAACGATTCCGCTGCCGATGCCTCCGAGCAGTCCGCTCAATCCCAGCCATTCGATCAGGCGGAGGAATTCCTCGGCTTCCGTGTGAACCTGCCGTTCGGCATCCCTGCCGGTCCGCTGCTGAACGAGCGGTTCACCACCGCCGCCTTCCGCATGGGCTTCGATTTGGCGGTGTACAAGACGGTCCGCTCCCGCGCGTGGGGCTGCAACGCGTTCCCGAACGTGCTTGCCGTGCATCCGAAGAACGCGGACGGGTCATTGGTTCCCGGTAGCGCCGAGCTGGACGAAGGCGTGCTTGCCGATACCCGATACGAGCTTCCGATTTCGATTTCCAACAGTTTCGGAGTGCCGTCACGCGATCCCGACGAATGGCAGCCGGACATGAGGAAAGCGATCGCCGAAGCCGGCGACGGCCAGCTGCTCGTGCCAAGCTTCCAAGGTTCCCGCGTGGACGGTATGGATCGCAAAGCGTATATCGCGGACCACGTCACCACCGCGCATCTGGTTGCGGAAACCGGAGCCGGACTGATGGAAATGAATACCAGCTGCCCGAACGAAGGCCACAATCGCCTGCTATGCCATGACCCGCATCTGGTGGGGGATATTACGGAAGCTGTGAAAAACGAAATCGGCGATCGCCCGCTCATCGTAAAACTCGCGTACATTCCCAACGATGCCGATCTGGAAACCATGGTCAAGGAAACCGTTGGCCGTGGCGCTGTGCAAGGCTTCTCCACCATCAACACCATTTCGGCGCGCCTGGTGGACGCCAATGGCAATCAGGCCTTGCCGGGAGCCGGACGCGACCGTTCCGGCGTGTGCGGTAACGCCATCCGCGGAGCCGGTCTCGACATGGTCGGCAGGCTTTCCGCCATCCGTGAGAAACTCGGCGTTGACTTCGCCATTGTGGGTGTTGGCGGTGTGATTCGCCCCGATGACTATAAGGCGTATCGTGCGGCCGGCGCAAACGCGGTGATGAGCGCCACCGGAGCCATGTGGGACGCGAATCTCGCGCGCGAAATTAAGAAGACGCTGCGTTGAATTCCGTTTTCGCGAACATGCTACATGCCTTAGGGCAACTGAAAGGCAGTGTTTCTTTGGATTTGGCCCAACAGCGGGTTGAAAGAGACTGAGCGTGTCTGAATAATAACGACATCCTGCACGTCGAGTGTGGTAAGCCGCTGAATGGCACGATCAAGGTGCGTGGCGGCGGGAGGACGTCGTGTTTCCCGATTCCCGGACGGGTTCCCGTCTTCGAGCGCCCGCCGGGGCATTCGCCGGCGAACTGCTGGAATTGCAGGACCAACAGGGGTGTTGCACCTCTAAGATAGACATCGGGCTTGCGATTTTGGTCAGGCCGTCGTGTATCATGTTCATTTGGCGTGTTTCGCCCGCGGATAGAGAGCGCGTCGGCATTGGGCTGGCAGCACCGCGCAGCAATATAAGGAGGATGCCGTGGCACTGACGGCTGAAGAAAAGACCCAGATCATCAACGAGTTCGCGACCCACGAGGGCGACACTGGTTCCCCGGAGGTCCAGGTTGCCCTGCTCTCCAAGCGCATCGCCGATCTGACCGAGCACCTGAAGGAGCACAAGCACGATCACCACTCCCGTCGTGGCATGCAGATGATGATCGGCTCCCGTCGTAGCCTGCTCGATTACCTCAAGCGCACCGATATCAACCGCTACCGTGCGCTGATCGAGAAGCTTGGTCTGCGTCGATAATTCAAGACTTCCGCCCGAGCGCCTTATGGCGTTCGGGCGTTTTACATACGCTGCCAACGGCAACAAGATAAACGAGGGCATTACAGAGGATCAGGCCAGAGGTTCAGGCCAAGACAGCGAGCCCGACTGAAGAGGTTGACACGAGGAACGCAGCCAAGGGGCTGTGAACATTGCGAATGTAAGAGCTTGCCCAGCTGAAGAGGGCTGTTTGAAGGAATAATTAGGAAAACACGAAGGAGTAGCCCCATGGAGGGTCCCGAAATCAAGGCCGCAGAGGCCGTTATCGATAACGGTTCATTCGGTAAGCGCACGCTGCGCTTCGAAACCGGTCGTCTTGCCCAGCAGGCTGACGGCGCAGTCGCCGCCTACCTGGACGACGACACCATGATCCTGTCCACCACCACCGCCGGTTCCAGCCCGAAGGAGAACTACGATTTCTTCCCGCTGACCGTTGACGTTGAAGAGAAGATGTATGCAGCCGGCAAGATCCCCGGCTCCTTCTTCCGCCGCGAAGGCCGTCCGAGCTCCGAAGCCATCCTCGCCTGCCGTATCATCGATCGTCCGCTGCGCCCGCTGTTCCCGCACACCCTGCGCAACGAGGTGCAGGTCGTCGAGACCATTCTCGCCGTCAACCCGCAGGATGCCTACGATGTGATCGCGCTGAACGCGGCATCCGCATCCACCATGATCTCCGGTCTGCCGTTCGAAGGCCCGGTCTCCGGCGTGCGCCTGGCGCTCATCGACGGCCAGTGGGTCGCCTTCCCGACCTGGGATCAGCGTGAACGCGCCGTGTTCGAGATCGTGGTCGCCGGCCGTGTCATCGAGAACGGTGACGTCGCCATCGCCATGATCGAGGCAGGCGCAGGCAAGAACGCCTGGCACCTCATCTACGACGAAGGCCAGACCAAGCCGGATGAGGAAGTCGTTGCCGGTGGCCTGGAAGCCGCCAAGCCGTTCATCAAGGTCATCTGCGAAGCCCAGAACGAGCTCAAGGAGAAGGCCGCCAAGGAAACCAAGGAATTCCAGCTCTTCCCGGAGTACACCGACGAGCTGTACTCCCGCATCGACGAGATCGCGCACAAGGATCTCGATGAGGCCCTGACCATCGCCGAGAAGCTGCCGCGTCAGGATCGCATCAAGGAGATCAAGGAAGGCGTGAAGGCCACCCTCGCCAACGAGTTCGAGGATATGGACGATGCCGAGAAGGACAAGGAAATCGGCAACGCCTTCAAGGAGCTGCAGCGCCAGATCGTGCGTCGCCGCATCCTGACCGAGGACTACCGCATCGACGGCCGTGGCCTGCGCGACATCCGCACCCTGTCCGCCGAAGTGGACATCGTGCCGCGCGTGCACGGTTCCGCGCTCTTCCAGCGCGGCGAAACCCAGATCCTGGGCGTCACCACGCTGAACATGCTCAAGATGGAACAGCAGCTTGACTCCTTGTCCGGCCCGCAGTCCAAGCGTTACATGCACAACTATGAGATGCCGCCGTACTCCACCGGCGAAACCGGTCGTGTCGGTTCTCCGAAGCGCCGCGAGATCGGCCACGGCGCCCTCGCCGAGAAGGCGCTGGTGCCGGTGCTGCCGAGCCGCGAGGAGTTCCCGTACGCCATCCGCCAGGTCTCCGAGGCCATCGGCTCCAACGGTTCCACCTCCATGGGCTCCGTGTGCGCATCCACGCTGTCGCTGCTCGCCGCCGGCGTGCCGCTGAAGGCTCCGGTTGCCGGCATCGCCATGGGCCTGGTGTCCGGCGATGTGGACGGCAAGCACATCTTCAAGACCCTGACCGACATTCTGGGCGCCGAGGACGCCTTCGGCGATATGGACTTCAAGGTCGCCGGCACCTCCGAATTCATCACCGCCCTGCAGCTCGACACCAAGCTGGACGGCATTCCGGCCGACATTCTTGCCGCTGCCCTGCAGCAGGCCAAGGAAGCCCGCACCACCATCCTCGAAGTCATCAACGAGTGCATCGACGGCCCGGCCGAGATGAGCCCGTACGCGCCGCGCATCATCACCACCACCGTTCCGGTGGACAAGATCGGCGAGGTCATCGGCCCGAAGGGCAAGATGATCAACCAGATCCAGGAGGACACCGGCGCCGAGATCGCCATCGAGGACGACGGTACCGTCTACATCTCCTCCGAAGGTGGAGAGGCCGCCGAAAAGGCCAAGCAGATCATCGACCAGATCGCCAACCCGCACGTTCCGGAAGCCGGCGAAACCTACAACGGCAAGGTCGTCAAGACCACGTCGTTCGGCGCTTTCGTGAACCTGACCCCGGGCACCGACGGTCTGCTGCATATCAGCCAGATTCGCAACCTCGCCAACGGCGAGCGCATCGACGCCGTCGAAGACGTGCTGCAGGAAGGCGACACCGTTGAGGTCGTCGTGCAGGGCGTTGACGATCGCGGCAAGATCAGCCTGGCCATCCCGGGTTTCGAGGATCAGGAATCCAACTCCGGCCGTGGCGGTCGTGAGGATCGCGGCGAGCGTGGCGGTCGTGGCGGCCGTGGCCGTCGTGACGATCGCCGTGATGACCGTCGTGACGATCGCCGTTCCCGCGATGATCGCCGTGACGACCGTGATTACGAGGATCGTCCGCGTCGCAACCGTCACGAGGATCGCGACAACGATCGTGATTATGAGGATCGTCCGCGTCGTCGTCGTTCCTATGATGACCGCGATGACCGTGATCGTGATTATGAGGATCGTCCGCGTCGTCGTCGTTCCTATGACGACCGTGGCGACCGTGACCGCGATTATGACCGCGATGACCGCCGCAGCCGTGGTGGCCGCCGTGGCTCCGACCGCAACCCGCGTTACGCGACCGACGACAACTACGACGATTACCGTTCCGAGCGCGAAGAGCGCACCGAGCGTCCGCGCCGTCGTGTGCGCCGCGACTTTGATCCGTTCGAAGACTGATGTCTTCTCACGGATCCTTCGCAGCGGGCTGCTCACTTCGCCTACGGAAAGCCCACTGGGCTTTCCGCATGACGGCTCAGCATTCGAAGACTGATGTCTTCTCACGGATCCTTCGTGGCGGCTTGATATGCCGTTGAGGTGATAGCGTCGAATATTGGGGCCACTCCGTTATGGAGTGGCCCCAATCTAGTATTGGGCTGTTCGAATTTCGGTACCGGCTCGTCGTTGAACCTTGCCGAGCTTGCCCACATTACTTGCCCGCATGATGCGATTCTGCAGTGATTTCGGTCATATCCGCGCAAAACCAGAGCATATGCGATAATGAAATCGTTGTCTTTATTCAGCAAGGAGGAACTTGCCAATGTCCATCGGCATTATCATCGCTATTGTCATTGTCGTCCTGATCGTACTGTGGGCGATCAGTGCGTATAACGGACTTGTCGCGCTGCGCAATCGTGTCAAGAACGCATGGTCGCAGATCGACGTGCAGCTCAAGCAGCGAGCTGATCTCATCCCGAATCTTGTGGAAACGGTCAAAGGCTACGCCTCGCACGAGTCCGAGGTGCTCACCCAGGTGACGCAGGCGCGCGCCAAGGCGGTCCAGACCGCAGCCGACCCCAATGCCGCGCCCGCCGAACGTATCCAAGCCGAAAACGCGCTATCCCGCGCCATCTTCAACCTGCAGGCCACCGCCGAGGCATACCCGCAGCTGCAGGCCAACCAGAACTTCCTCGACCTGCAAGGCCAGCTCAAGGCGCTTGAGGAGAAGCTCGCCTACGCCCGCCAGTTCTACAACGACGTGGTGCAGAAGTACAACACCAGGATCGAAACCGTACCCACCAATATCATCGCCTCGATATTCCACTTCAAGCAGGCCGACCACTACCAGATCGCAGAATCCGACCGCGCGGTGCCGCAGGTCAAGTTCTGATAGGGGCAGGCCGGCGCTTGGACTGGCATGACGGGAAACCATGCCATAATCAGGTGCCGGCCGGTGACGGCCGTGGAACGATGAGGTTCCATGGCCTGCAGTGTGCTGCGATTCGGCGGATGCGGCATGGCACGCGAGATCGAATCATATAAGGGAAGAGAAAACTATGAGGAAGAGGCTTATCCGGGCGGTGGCCATCACCATCGTTTCCGCATTGGCCGTCGTGCTGTTGGCCGTACTGGCCGGCAGTGAGAGCGGGCGTTCGGATGTAAGCTACCGCAGCTTGGATTACGATGCGACGATACTTGCCAACGGCGATCTGAAAGTCGTGCAGCATATCGACTACAAGCTCGATAGCAGGACGAACGAGGACGGCGATACCCAGTATTGGCGTCAGCTTTACTGGCAGTACACGCTCGACAGCACCCAGCTGACCAACATCACCGATATCAGCGTCAAGAACGTCACTACCGGCGCGGTCTACCATCAGATCAACCCGCAGAACCCGAACAGCGTCGACGAGGCCACCTGGGATTCGAAATATGCGGACCACTGGTATATCGCCGATGTGACGGACGGAAGCAACAATCCGGGGTTCTTCGACCCGCAGACGGACGGCCTTGACGGGTCGAGCGCGAACCGTATCACCAGAAACGTGGAGATCGGATGGAACATCCCCTACACGGTGAAGGCGGACAGCCTCAAATTCGATGTGCAGATGACGTTCCATGGCGCCGCCACGCAATACAAGGACGTCACCACCTTCCAATGGGAACCGATAGGACCCACCAACTCCATTCCCGCGCAGAAGGTGACGGGCACCGTTCGTTTCCCGGACGGCATCGACGCCAAGACCTCGTGGGCCTGGCTGCATACCAAGAACACGTCGGAGACCTCCCGCGGCAAACAGGGGGAGCTGAAGTTCGCCGTCTACAACCTGAAATCCGAGCAGTACCTCGATCTGGTGGCCGCATACGACAGCAAAGTCTCGTCCAATGTGGCAAGGATGGAACCCGGCAATCATCTCGACGCTTTGCAGGCCGACGAGACCGCGCAGGAGAAGGCATGGTACGAAAGCCAGCACCGGGCTGCGGTGACAAGAATCCTTCTGTGGGTCGTTTCGCTGGTCGCGGGCATCGTTTCCGCGGCGTGGGCGATCATCGCCGTAATCCGATCCAACAAGGCGGCACGGTACCGTGGCGGCTTGGAATATTGGCGCGACCGCCCGGCGATCTCGCCCGCGTCCGCGGCGCGCATGATCGATATCATCGACAACAGCAAGGGGACCGTGTCATCACGTTCCATGACGGCAACCGTGCTGGCGTTGGCCGCCAAACATGCCATTGCCATCTACCCGGGGCCGGCGTCGAACTATAAGGGCATCGACATGAGCCAAGCCGACGCGGTGCAGTTGTCGCATATGATTGCATCCGATGGTGCCAAGGCGATGGTTTCGTCCAAGACCAGCACCATTGTGATCCTGCCGGTGGCGTTGCATGATCGCGAGTCGTTGAATCTCAGCGCGTCCGAGAAAACGTGCCTGCGACTGCTGGTGAGCATATCGATGCGCGTGGGGTACCCGGTGTTCGATTTCAAGCAGATGAAGAAGGCCTGCAAGGATTGGGAATCCGGCTATAAGGAGCTGGAGAAGTTCGAAAATTCCTGCGATACGGAGTTCACGCTGCTTGGCGCAACCTCCCAATCGGCTTGGCGGTACATGCTGCCGGGCACCATCGCCGCGATGTTGGGAATCGCCATCGCTATGACCGGATTCTATGTCGACAATCTTGTATTCGGGCTTCTGATTGGCACGCCGATGTTCATGGTCGGCCTGTTCTGCGATGTTGCGGGCGCGAATACGACGATCACGCCTCAAGGGCAGGAATATGCCGGTCAATGCCTTGGCCTGAAGCATTACATGCAGGACTTCTCCGACTTCAGCGACCGTGGTTCCGCCGACCTGAAGATGTGGGACTGGTATTTGGTGTATGCGGCGGCATTCGGCATTTCCGAGCGTGTGATGAAGGAGCTTGCCAAGGCATACCCGCAGGTGCGCGACCAGTCGTGGCTGGATGCGAACGCTTCGGGAACGCTGTGGTACTGGACCTATAGCCCGATGCATTGGGGTGGCGGCATGTCGTCCGAGCCGTCGTTCGGCGGCGGCTTCGGCGGCCTGCAATCCGGTGCGTTCGACATCGGCACGCAGCTTGATGCCGGGTTCGCTTCGGTACGCAGCACCATCAGCGCCGCCGCGCCGTCAAGCAGTGGCGGCGGTGGTTTCGGCGGATCGGGCGGATCGTTCTCCGGCGGTGGTTTCGGCGGGTCGAGTGGCGGCTTCGGCGGCGGTTCGTCGGGCGCACGCTGATCGGGCGATATGAAAAACGGGTGGCTTCCACAGCGGTTTTGCCGTGGCGCCACCCGTTCTGCCGTGGGCGGGAAGTATTCTGGGACGCAGCATTTCCATTGATTAAAGGAGCGTAGACCATGACACTGTTCCGAGATCTCGGACCATTCCACACCACCGCCATCGGCCACGGCGAGATGCCGTTGACCATCGAGAACAACCGTGGGCATGACGTCGGCATCGAAACCCTGCACGCCTCGCTGGACGCCGGCTGCCGCCACATCGACACCGCCTGGGCCTACTACACGCCAGGCGAGGAGGAACAGACCGGCGAGAAGCTGGTGCGCGAAGCGCTCGAGACTTGGAAGGGCCCGCGCGATGAGGTCACCGTGGCCACCAAGGTGGGTTTGCGCCGCGCGTGGGATGGCGACAAGCCGGTCTGGCCACGCGATGGCCAGCCGGAACACCTCATCGAATACGGCAAGCAGTCCGCGCAGGCGCTCGGCGTCGATGCGATCGATCTGCTGTACCTGCACCGCCATGATCCGGAAGTGCCGTACAACGAGTCCTGCGAAGGCATCAAGGCGTTGCTCGATCAGGGGGTGGCCCAATGGGCCGGCGTATCCAACGTGAGCATCGAACAGTTGAAGATCGCGCAGGAGATTCTTGGCGACAAGCTGGTGGCCGTGCAGAACCAGTATTCGCCAATCCATCTGGAGACCCAGGACACGTTGGAATACTGTGCCAAGGAAGGTCTGGCCTTCGTGTGCTGGAGTCCGCTCGGCGGTTACCGCCACCCCTACGACGAGCACCTGTTCGACCCGTTCCGCGAAGTGGCCGCCAAACATGGCGTGAGCTACCAGCGTGTGGTGCTGGCCTGGGAGCTGGCCAAGGGCGACCACATGTTCGTGATTCCGGGAGCGCATCGCCCCGAAACCATCCTCGATTCGCTCAAGGCCGACGAGCTCGAACTCAGCCCGGAGGAGCTTGCGTTCCTGGGCTGAGACGCAAGACGGCTGCCGGCAGGCAGCGCGATGGCCGCATAATGCGGGCGGACCCATGGAGGAAAGGCATGGGCCGCCCGCATTGATTGTTATGCAACGGTATGGCATGTGTCGCCTTTGTATGTATGCATGTGCGCAGAGTGCGCTGTGCACTCCAATCCGTACAATATTGATGGTTTTACGTCGAATATGAGGAATACACGTGCAAAGAAGAAACAAGCCTGAAGTACTGGCCCCGGCGGGCAACCTGCGTGGGCTCAAGACCGCCGTCGACTATGGTGCCGATGCCGTCTACTGCGGCGGCAAGGCGTTCGGCATGCGCAGCGCCCCGAAGAACCTGAGCCTTGAGGATTTCGAAGAGGGCTCGCGCTATGCGCACGAGCATGGGGCCCGCGTATATGTGACCTGCAATGTGCTGCCGCGCAACAGCGAGGTCGAGGCGATCCGCGACTATCTCGGCCAGCTGAAGGACACCGGTGTGGACGCGTTGATCGTAAGCGATTTCGGCGTGATGATGACCGCACGCGAGGTCGCTCCCGAACTTGAACTGCATGTGAGCACGCAGGCCGGCATCACCAATTATGGCGCGGCCCGCGCATTCTATGAGCTTGGCGCCAAACGAGTGGTGCTCGCCCGCGAGATGGACCTGCAGGCCGTACGCGATATTCGCGCCCGCATCCCGGAAGATATGGATATCGAATGCTTCGTGCACGGCGCCATGTGCATGGCGTTCTCCGGCCGTTGCCTGTTCTCCAACTACCTGACCGGACGAGACGGCAACCATGGGGAATGCGCACAGCCCTGCCGCTGGAAGTACTCGATTGTGGAAGAGAAGCGGCCAGGCCAGTATTTCCCCATCGAGCAGACCGAAAACGGCGCGTACCTGTTCAATTCGCAGGATATGAACATGCTGGAGCATATCGACGATCTGATCGATTCGGGCGCGACCAGCCTGAAGATCGAGGGACGTTCCAAAAGCGCGTACTACATCGCCGCGATGACCAACGCCTACAAGACCGCAGTGAACCAATACATGGTCGAGCGCGGGTTCGAAGACGCCGAAGGCAACGAGATCAAGCCGTTCCACGATATGGTGATCCGCCCCGACGACCCGGACTTCGCCAACGCGGTGCCGGACAATATCGAACATAATGCCGACAAGGCCTTCGCCGGCGTGCCCGATGCCGAAGACGGTCAGGCCGCGCCGCAGGTCAATACCGTTCATTGTGCCAATATCGGCAATGCCGACGATGGCGACCTGAGCTACCATGCGCGCAGCACCCGGCGCAAGTCGAACACCGCGGCGGAGATCCTTCCCGAAGGCTGGCATCATGCCGCAGTGCGCCCGGCACCGCATGTAGAGCTGCCGGATTGGCTGAAGGAGGAACCCTACAAGGTCGCCCACCGAGACTATTCCACCGGTTTCTACTATCCGCAGCGGAAGGTCACGCAGCGCACCGATCGCGCGGGCTACTTCCGCTCCTGGCTGGTGGTGGGCGAAGCGCTCTCCTGGTCGCCGGACGAGGGCGGCAGGCTCACCATGATGAGCCGCAACAAGATCGAACCCGGTCAGCAGGTCGAATTCCTGCTGGCCGGCGAGCCGCCGCTGGCATACACCGTTCCGGATTCCGGTTTGCGCGACGCGGACGGCAATCCGGTCGCCGCCATCAACAACCCGGCGCACGTGTTTTCGATCCCATGCCCGCACAACGTGCCGGCCAACACCGCCATCCGTTCCCGTACCAAGCAGGCCACGCTGAAAGCCGAATAACGCGGGCGGTGCTTTCGACCCATCGGCCGATCCCGCAATCCAATACACCAACCAAGGCATCAACTAAGGAACACATCATGACCGAATACGACGACGCGATTCTCGATTCATCGTCCATCAGCTCCACCGATAAGGCCGGCCGCCCGATCCCGGTCACCATTCCCATCGCCCTCGCACCGGGCGTCACCGTCACTTATACCACGCGTCTTGGCGGTTTGAGCACAGGGGAGTGGGGCAACTGCAACCTTGGCGGTAAAGGCGGAGACCGCGCCGAAGCCGTGCTGTCGAACCGTATCGCGCTGTCGGAATCTCTTGGAGCGCCGTTAAGCATCATCTCGCAGGTGCACTCCGGCAAGGCCGTGGACATGGACGAGGTGTTCGGCAGGAACGCCCCGTTCGGATACGACTTCTCCGGCACGCAGGACGATGAGGGGCATGCCCCTGCTGGCGTGAGCGTGATCGAAGCCGATGCGCAGGTGACTTCGCGTGCAGGTGTGGCCTTGGGCGTGTTCGCCGCCGACTGCCTGCCGGTGCTGCTTGCCGATCCGCAGGCCGGTGTGATCGGCGTCGCGCATTGCGGACGCAAGGGGCTGCAGCAGGGTGTGATCGGCTCAGCCGTCGATCTGATGGTGGCGAAGGGTGCGGTGCCGGAACGTATTGTGGCGACGCTCGGCCCCCGTATCTGCGGCGACTGCTATGAGACCGGTGATCAGATCTCGGACGAGTTCGATGCGCAGTTCCCCGGAAGCTTCTCGTTGACCCGTTTCGGCGGCACAGGCATCAATATCGTTGCCGCCGCATTGAGCGAGCTTGCCGAAGCCGGCGTGGTCGCCGACAACATCATCGAATCCCGCCCGCGCGTGAACGCCGCCACACAGTATCTGAGCGAGGATGCCGAACTGGCGGAACTGTGCGCTCGCGATGGCGAGGGGCCGGCACGTCTTGAAGAGCGTATCGAGACGATTCGTCGCAGCATGTGCACCGTGGAGAATCCGCTATGGTATTCGCATCGCCGTGCCGCACTGTCCGGTAAGAAGCATGAGGGGCGCATGCTGGCATTGATCCAGCGTCAATAAGTGGCCTTCGGCTGCGGACGAAGATTTCGTACAGAACGATTGGCCGTGCCATGCATGGTGCAAGGCATGGCATACGGTGGAGGAATTATGCAGGAAGATGAGAAGAAGAGACAGACCGCACCTGTAGTGGCCGTGGTTCTGGCAGCCGGTTTCGGTACCCGTTTCGATCCGGAGAACCCCAAGCAGCTGGTGTGCATTGGCGATAAGCCCATTGTGTGCTGGAGCATCGAGGCCTTTGAGCGCAACAGCCGCGTCAGCGACATCGTGGTGGTGGTCAATCCCAAGGTACGCGACGCAGTGGAGGGGCTGATCGACGAGGCCCGTTACGAGAAGGTGCGTATGGTGATCGACGGCGGTGCCGAACGTTGCGACAGCACCATGGCCGCGTTGAACGTACTGAAGCAGGCCGGTATTCCGCAGCAGGCGAAGATTCTTATCCATGATGCGGTGCGCCCGTTCGTCTCGCAGGAGTCGATCGACGATTCGATCGACACGCTGGACGAGTTCTCCGCGGCGACGGTGGCGTTCGCCTCGACCGATACGATTCTGCTGACGCATGATGCCGGCGATCGCAAGGTGATCGGCTCGGTGCCCGATCGCGCTGACACCTTCCGCGCCCAAACCCCGCAGTCCTTCCGATTCGGCACGATCTACCATGCGTATGAGCTTGCCGCAGACGACCCCGATTTCCATCCGACCGACGATACGCGCGTGGTGGTGGATTATCTGCCCGATGAGTCGGTCGCGATCGTAGCAGGAAGCGACACAAACCTGAAGGTCACCACCATGGCCGATCTGCCGATCGCGGAACGCATCGCGGCAAGCGCCACGCATCAGCTCACCAAAGAGGAGGCCCGCGCCCGAATGCATGCCATTCTGCGCGAGGCCGTGGCACACTGAGCGCATGGCAGTGCAGGTAGACTGAACGTATGCAGCAGTTCAGTGTGGTGATTTCCGGTTTCGACCATTACGACGGCATCGAGGTCAATCCGTCTTACGAGGTGCCGCGGATACTTTCGCAGCAAGGCGTCGACGGCCTTGACGGGGTGGAGCTTTCCATCAGCACGGTCAGCCTTCCCGTGAGCTTTTCCAAGGCGTGGCCATTGCTGAGCCGGACCATCGAAGAGACGAAGCCGGACATCGTCGTCGCCACCGGGCTCAAGCGTGCGGCCCGTGGCATATTGCTGGAACGCTGCGCCACGAACATCATGGACTCCAGCAGGCCGGACGTGGACAATACGGCGCCGAGCCTTGTGCCCATCGCTCCCGGCCGGCCGGCGGCCTATTGGACGAGACTGCCGTTGCGTGCGATCCTCGGCGAGTTCACCCATGATTCGATTCCTGCCACGTTGAGCTCCGATGCGGGCACGTTCGTATGCAATTCCCTGTTCTACAACCTGCTGAATTGGGCTTCCGCGCAAGACAAGGTGCTGGCCGGCTTCGTCAGTCTGCCTGTAGTGAACGAAGAGCCGCATCCCAAGCGCGGGCTTCCCATGGATCAGTTGGTGCAGGCTTGTGGCGATGTGGTGCGCGAAAGCGTGAAGTACTATATGCGCCCCTCCAGCGAAAGCATTCTTATCGCCTGAATCCCGCTATGCGGTTCCATGTGGTCGAGGCTGTGTGAAAGTGCAAGACGCACGCCGATTCTCGACTGCGTATGCAGTAGTGTTTTACATGAGTCAAGTCGAGTAGGATTGTGCCAGACGGATTTTCGGCGGAAAGGAACAGAGAATGGAACAGTTCCCGGTTGTATTGAGGGGATACGACAAGGATAGGGTGGATGCGGCGTTCGCCCAGGCACAGAAGACGCTGGCCGACATGCGCGAACAGATCGCGTCCAATGACGACATGATCCTTCAGCTGCAGGCGCAACTTGAGCAGGAGAAGTCCCGTCAGGACAAGTCCGGCAGCAGCTTCTCGTCGTTGGGCGCGAACGCGCAGCAGATGCTGTCTTCCGCCGAACAGACCAGTGCCGAACTGCTTGAACGCGCCAAAAGCGATGCCGCTTCCACCCGTTCCGCCGCGCAGGTGCAGGCACAGACCCTGATCAACAACGCCAAGCTCGACGCCAAGCGTATCGTCGCCGACGCCAACGCCAAGGCCGATAGTATTCTGACCCGCGCCGCCAACGATGCCGAAAGCACCACCAGGTCGGCCAAGGAGGACGCGGAGCATCTGCGTTCCGAAACGACGAAGAACGTCACCGAACAGCGCCAGACCGTCGAATTGGAACTGCGCAACGCCCGCGAGGAGCAGAAGAAGAAGCTCGCCTCCGAACGATCCACGCAGGAACGTGAAATCGCGGAGATGAAGGCCGACGCCGTCCAGCAGATCGCCGACCAGCGTAGGAGCACCAACGAGGAACTGACACGCTTGAAGAACGAGGCCAACGATCAGATCGAGGCAGCGCTCGCCGAAGCGAACAAGAAGCTTGCCGATGTGCGCGAGCAGGTGGCCAAGATGACCACTGACGCACAGCGTAAGGCCGCCGAGATCACCGATGCGGCGCAGACGAAGGCACAGGAAATCACCGATGAAGCCGAAGTGCATCGCACCAAGACCATGAGTCAGGTCAGCGCCGAGGTCGAGCAGATCCGCAGCGATATCGCCGCCCAGCAGGAGGACGCCACCAAGAAGGTGAGCGAGCTGCTGGAAAGCTTGGAGCAGCGTCGCGCTGAAGCCAAGAAGGAAGCCGACGAACTCATCAGCCAGGCCAAGACCATGCGTCAGGATGCCGACGAGTACGCCACTCGCAAGCGTACCGACACGGACGCCAAGGTCGATGTGATGCTGAAGAACGCGCAGGATGAGGTCGAGCGCCAGATCGATGAGCGCCGCAAGGCCGCGCAGGAGGAGATCGACGATCTCAAGGAGCGCATCAGCGGTCTGCAGCAGCGCGAAGCGCAGATCACGCAGCGTGTGGGCGAGCTTCGCTCCATGTTCTCCAATGCATTCGCCGGTTTCCTTGCTGGAGACGATATGGGTGCTGCCGCCGCGGCTCCGGCTCCGGCGCAAGCTCAGCCGGAAGAGCCCGCCCAAGGTGCCGGCGAAGCGCCGAACGCCGGCTCCGGCAACGAGTCCGACGAATCTGGCGAGCCGGGCGAAGCAGGCGAGACCGATACCGCCGTTGAGGCAGGCGACGGCAATCAGGAGTAATATCTACCGGTATTGAGGGCTCCGGTCGGATCGGTATGGCATCCGGCCGGAGCTTTCGCATATCGTCTGGCGTTGTTCGCAAAGCGTCGAATCTACGCTGAACCATGGCACGAAGCGCGGTGCGAGGAGCTGCACGGTGCTGTGCGGGCGGAACGATTGGGAATGCTGATGGTAGGCTGGGACTCACACAGTACCATGTACGTTTTGCGGCATCCGGCCGGGGTATCCAATGGCCGGATGCCGTTGTTGTGAGTTAAGGAGTATTCATATGGCAGAAATCACACCGTTGAACGCCGAAGCCCTTGCCGGGCTGCGTGATGGATTCGAGGCGAGTGCGGCCAACCGTATGGCGATGAACGCCGTCACCGCGGCTGGAGTGGCCAAGGTGGCTCGTAACTATGACAGGGCGCGTCTGCTGCAGCGCAGATTCTCAACGGTTATCGACAATGGCGATGCCACCCATCAGGATCGTTCCGGCCGCTGCTGGCTGTTCAGCTCCCTGAATGTCGCACGTTTCGTGGCCAAGAAGAATCTTGGGCTTAAGGAATTCGAGTTCTCTCAGAACTATGCCATGTACTACGACAAGCTGGAACGTGTCAACTACTTCCTGAAGGATGTCGCCGCGCTGATCGCAGCCGGCGAGCCCGCCGATTCCCGCCTGATGCAGCATCTGCTGCAGGATGTGATGGGTGACGGCGGCCAGTGGACCATGGCCATGAACGTGTACAAGAAGTACGGCGCCGTGCCCAAGGATCTGTTCCCGGAAACCGAATCGTCCAAGAACACCGGCGAGATGAACACGCAGCTGCGCCACATGCTGCACACCGCAGTGGCCCGCATGTACGCCAAGGGCGCCGACATCGATCAGATCATCGCCGAGGCCACTGCGGCAGGTCACCGTATTCTCACCATTCATCTGGGCGAGCCGCCGGTCTCCTTCGATTGGGAGTGGACCGACAAGGACGGCGTGTTCCATCGCGATGGCGAGATCACACCGCAGGAGTTCTGGAAGAAGTATGTCGGTTCCGCCGATCTGGAAAGCTACGTGTGCCTGGTGGACGATCCGCGTGCCGAGCATCCGAAGGGCAGGAAGATCGCCATCGAGCATCTGGGCAATGTCGCCGGTGGCGACGCCACCGAATACCTGAATGTGCCGAACCAACTCATGAAGGACTGCGTGAAGAAGATCCTGGTCGAGGAAGGCGTTCCGGTATGGTTCGGCGCTGACTGCCATCCGTTCATGGACCGTGAGAACGGCGCATGGGCCACGGATCTGTTCGAATACGGCAAACTGTACGACTTCGATTTCAGCTTGGATAAGGAGGAGCGTGTGCGCTTCGCCGATTCCGCTATGAACCATGCCATGGCGTTCGCCGGCGTGGATGTTGCCGAGGACGGTTCCACTCGTCGGTGGCGTGTGGAGAACTCCTGGGGTACGAAGATCGCGGACAAGGGCTATTTCACGATGAGCGATGACTGGTTCACCGAGTACGTGTACGAGGTGGCTGTACCGAAGGCTCTGCTGCCCGCCGAATACCAGGCTGCTCTTGAAGAGCCCGCCATTTCCCTGCCCGCATGGGATCCGATGGGCGCGCTTGCATAAGCGACGCCCCGGTGGGGCGTCGCGCGAGCGCGCCTGAGCCTGGCGGTAGCCGGGCGAGGGTGGGATAAGCCGCGCGTCTGAGGGAAATGCATTGTCAGGGATGTCAGGCACGCGCGCTTGCATAAGCGACGCCCCGAAGGCTGTTTGCGACCCGTCTGCTGTGCAGGCGGGTCGTTTGTTTTTCGGTTCCGGTGTTTCGGCAGACGGTCGGATGCCGCATGTTGCATGGCCGATGAACTATTGTGGTGAATTCGGTGTGCAGTCACTGCCACCTATATTGTCAACATCGCAATCGCCGAAAGGTATGAGAGGAAGGAGAGTCGGCATGGCAGCGTTACGTGGTCCGGACAGTTCCGAAGATAAGCGTCGTTTGGGGGAGCAGGCCGTCTTTCCCGAGACGGTGGATGTCAATATTCGTCAGCTTGATCCGATTCCGGCTCCGCGCGCGTTTCTGCGCGAGTTGCCGCTCACCGAGGAGATGGGCGAGCTGGTGCGCACGTCGCGTCAGGAGATCCGTGATGTGTTGCGCGGGCGCGATGACCGTCTGCTGGTCATTGTGGGCCCGTGTTCCATTCATGATCCCAAGGCCGCGCATGAGTATGCCGAGAAGCTTGCCGCGGTGCAGCGCGAGTTGAACGATCGCTTGCTGATTGTTATGCGCGTGTATTTCGAGAAGCCTCGTACCACTATCGGTTGGAAGGGTCTGATCAACGATCCGGATCTCGATGGCCAGTTCAATATTCGTAAGGGCATGTGGGAGGCGCGCAAGGTGCTTACCGATGTGCTGTCGTTGGGTTTGCCGATCGCTACCGAATGGCTTGACCCGATCACCCCGCAGTATATCTGCGATGCGATCAGCTGGGGCGCCATTGGTGCGCGCAATACCGAAAGCCAGGTGCACCGCGAGCTGGCCAGTGGCCTGTCGATGCCGGTCGGGTTCAAGAATTCCACGGACGGTTCCATCAAGGCCGCGGCTGATTCCTGTTATGCTGCCGCGTTCGAGCATCATTTCCTGTCCATCAATTTGGATGGGCGTGTGATTTCCGCCGAGACCAAAGGCAATCCGGATTGTCACCTGGTGTTGCGTGGCTCGTCGACCGGTCCGAATTACGATGCCGAGTCGGTCAGGGCGGCATTGGATGCGTTGCATAATTCGAAGGCGACCGGTCCGAGCGAGCATGGTCTGGTGATCGATGCCGCGCATGGCAACTGTGGCAAGGATGAAGTGCGTGAGGCCGAAGTGGTCGAGGAGATCGCGGCTCGTTTGGCTCAGGGCGAACAGGGCATTCTCGGCGTGATGATGGAAAGCTTCCTGGTGGCAGGGCATCAGAAGCCGGCTCCGCTCGACCAGCTGGTGTACGGCCAGTCGGTCACCGATTCGTGTATTCCGTGGGAGCGTACGGAACAGCTGCTGCACACGCTGGCCGATGCCGTTGCCGCGCGCCGCGCATAAGTCGGTGTATAAGGCCGTCGAAGGCGTCCAACGCGAACCATTCATATTGATAAGCTCGGGGCCGATGGAACGATGTCCATCGGCCCCGGCCCTATCATATTGGCGTATCGGCACGACTACATGTCCTGCAGGTCGTCTTTCTCCTCAAGCTCGGACTGCATGTTGAACCACATGCGTTCGGCCGGATTGATATCGCGCACTTCCAGCAGCTTCTGGTACATGGGGTAAAGGACGTGCAGCCACGGGTACATGATGTACAGCGTGTGCTCCGACTTGTGGGTGCGCCAATGCTCCGGATGCGTTTCGAAGGTGTTGCGGAAGCGTTTCATGTAGGCATGGAACGAAGTCGGCGACGTGTACATGCGGCGTGCGGAGATGCCGCATACCATGCGTTTGGAATACACGGTTTTCAGTCCACGGCCCAGCAGATGCAGCGACACGTCCACGTCCTCATGCATCACGTCGGACTTGTCCCGGCACACCTCGCCCCTGATCTGCTTCCACGCGGTGGCGCGTAGGGCCATATTCGAGCCGAACAGCAGCACCTGGCCGTTGTCGGCGCGGTAGGAGTGCCGGCGCACATGGTCGTCGCCGCGCAACGCGATTTTCCTTGCGGGCATGTCGTAATAGCTTACCGGGCCGGTGGCGCCCATCGCCTCGTCGTCCTCGGTGAAGATGCCCGATACGACCTCCACCCAATCGGGCTTGAGCATGCAATCCGCGTCGATACGCCCAAGTACGTCTCCGGTGGCGGCGTCGAGCCCATAGTTTCTGGTGGGGATCAGCCCTTGTTCCTCGTCTTGGTGCAGCAGCCGAATCGGCGCTTCGGGATGATGCGCCATGAACTCCTCAACAATTGTGCAGGTATTATCGGTACTGCGATTGTCGACCACCAGAATCTCATGTGGTGTAACGGTTTGGCGGATGGTGTTGGTCAGGCAATCCGCAATGCGCTCCTCTTCATTCCACGTTGGGATGATAATCGAAACATTCAGCATACTCCCCAGAATAAATAGTCGGGCGTACACTGTTCGTCGAACAAATGGCCGTACAGCCCTCATCGCTACAATGGGTTGCCATGGATGAACACGCGCATACAAGCGATGAGAATACTGCAGGTGGCCGTGAAGGGCTGCGCTGGGATCTGGGAACGCTGTTCCCCGCAAAAGGCGACGAACGCAGGCCTCCGGAATGGTTCGGCAGGGCTTTGCTGTACATCGCCATGGCCATAGTGCTGTTTTCCTACTGCTGGCGATCCTGGGGGTCGGTCGCCTACCTGATCTACGACATCCTTATCGCGCTGTTCCTTGCGCTCGCCATCGAACCGATGGTGAAGGCCCTGGTGAGTCACGGCTGGAAGCGTGGCGTGGCGGCGCTGCTGTCGTTCACCGTGGTGATCGTCGCCGCATGCGTGCTGCTGCTGCTGTTCGGCAACATGTTCATTCAGCAGGTGATCGCCTTGTTCTCCGGTCTGCCGGATATGTACGAGCAGGCGAGGCAGTTCATCATGCAGCGGTTCTCGTTCGTGCTGCCGGAAATCGACAATCTTGGCCCCGAGATCTTGAAGAACATCCAGTCCTCGTGGGTTTCCGACTTCGCCGGTCAGGCGCTGCACACCGTTTCCGGCGTATCCGCCGCGTTCATCGACGTCACTACGGTGATCATGGTCACCTTCTATATTTCCGCTGCCGGCCCGAAGCTGCGCCGTTCCGTATGCCAGTGGTTTGCCCCGTCCGCGCAGCGTCGCATCCTTACCGTCTGGACGGTAGCGCAGGATCAGATCTCGTCCTTCCTGTTCTCCCGCACGGTTCTCGCCGTGCTCAACGCCGCCTGTACCGGCGCGTTCCTGGTGATTATGAAGGTGCCGTACTGGCTGCCGTTGGCATTGTTCAGCGGCATCGTCTCGCAGTTCATTCCCATGATCGGTACGTTCGTGGGCGGCGCGGCCCCGGTGCTGTTCGCGTGTGCGAACAACGGTCTGGGCGTCGGCATTGCGGTCATCGTGTTCATCACCGTGTACCAGCAGATCGAGAACTTCATCTTCCTGCCGAAGATCTCGCAGCGCACCATGGATATCAACGAGGCGGTGGCGTTCATTTCGGTGTTGTTCTTCGGCTCGCTGTTCGGTGCGGTCGGCGCGTTCCTTGCATTGCCCATCGCCGCATCCATCCAGGTGATCGTGCACGCCGGAACACGTCGATACGATCTGGTCGATTCGCCGTTGATGAGCGACCCCGCGCCCAAGAAGAAGTCCAAGGTGGTCGAGGCCGGCGAAGCGTTCAACGAGCATGTGATCCAGCCCATCAACCATGCCATTCCTCGCGCCGTCTCCAGCACCGCGAACCGTGTGCATGTGGATGACGAGCTTCGCCAGATGCAGGAGATCTTCTACTCCATGTCCGATGAGGAATTGCGTGAGGGATTGGAGGACGATTCCGCCACGGTGGCGATTCCCAAGGGCGTGCTGAAGGATGCCGTCATGCACGATCATTCAGGCAGGCCGATGCTGAAGGGAACGGAGGAACACGGCGACGAAGACGGTAAGACGTCTGCTGGCGGCGAGGGTGCCGACGCCGCGCCGCATGATAGGCCGCAGGAGGATTCGCCTTCGACCGACGTATCGTCCAATCCGCGAAAGGGGTGGCGCTGATGGTTCTGCTCACCGTACTTGATGCGCTGCTGTTCATCGTGGGCGCGATCGGCATGGTCTACCAGGGCGTGTGCATTGTGGCGTCGTTGTTCGCCAAGCCCGTCACTTTTCCCGAAGCCGCGATGGACAAGCGGTATGCCGTGCTTATCTCGGCGCGTAACGAGGAGCATGTGATCGGCAACCTCATCACCTGCCTGCATGAGCAGACCTATCCATCGGGGCTCATCGACATCTGGGTGGTGGCGGACAACTGCACCGACGGTACCGCCAGGGTCGTACGCGATATGGGCTGCCATGTGGTCGAACGGCATAATATGCAGCAGGTCGGCAAGGGGTATGCGTTGACCTATCTGCTTGACTATATGATCGATGCCGGCCTGTCCGACACCTATGACGCCTATTTCGTGTTCGACGCCGACAATAAGCTCGACCGCCATTACTTCGAGGAGATGAACAAGGCGTTCCAGTCGGGATTCAAGATTCTGACCAGCTACCGCAACTCGGTCAATCTGGCCGACAACTGGGTTTCGTCCGGTTCCGCGCTGTGGTTCATCCGCGAATCGAGATTCCTCAACAACTCTCGTATGCTGTTCGGCTCCAGCTGCCATGTGGGCGGCACCGGGTTCATGTTCTCCAAGGAGATCATGAAACGCAATAAGGGCTGGAAATTCCACCTACTTACCGAGGATCTCGAATTCACCATGGATTCGGTGCTGCACGGCGATCGCGTCGGATATTGCGGCAGCGCCATCCTGTATGACGAGCAGCCCATTACCTTCGCGCAAAGCTGGCGTCAGCGTCTGCGCTGGAGCAGGGGATTCCTGCAGGTGTTCCGCTATTACGGGCCGCAGCTGATTCGGCGTGCTATCAAGGAACGGGATTTTTCGGCGGTCGATTTCACGCTGCTGCTTTGCCCGTTCACGATGCTCGGCGTGATTCGTGCGGTGTTGGGTGTTATCTTCGCCGCCTGCGGATTCGTTACCTGGCAAAGCCAGCTGGGGGCCGTCACCGGGTGGAGCAGTGGCATTGTGCTGGCCGTGCTCGGTATGATGGCGCTCGCAGGTCTGACGATCATCGCGGAACGCGGGCAGATCGGCGCTACGAACAAGGAGCTGTTCGCCTATGTGCTCAGTTTCCCGATCTACATGCTCAGCTATGTGCCGATCTCCTTCCAGGCCATCTTCTCCAAGGTGCAGTGGAAGCCCATCGAGCATAAGGGCTGAACTGTGCCGCGCTTCGCCGCGCGTAGCATTGGGGCATATGTACCAAGGCTTCTACCAGAGCGACTGTGAGCGACATTTCTGCCGTGGTTCGCAATGCGGTGGCATGGACGCCGTTTGCGGCATCGTTCCAGATTCCGTTTGACGTGATCGATGGCGCATGGCTTGCCGCTGCGGCAAGGGTGATCATATTGCTGGCGACATGGGTTGTCTGCTATCTGATCTGTACCTGGCATCTGCGCATGGCGCGGTCGTCTTCGGGCGGCGCATCGGCGAAGTCCGGTGCTAGGAAGAGGCATTCTGCGGCCTGTGTTCCCTCCTACCCAGGTCGTCGTCTCTTTGGCGACCGTGTTGCCGTCGGTGCTGATGCTGTTCTTCCTGTTGCGCATTATCACGCCGTTAACGATGGGAGCCGTGATAGCCGTCGCGCTCGTTAACGTGGGTGGTTCTTGGCTAGGCGGTAAGCTGTTGGATGCTCGGATGCCGAAGATTCTCGCAACGCTCGACGACTTCGCCTCCCTGCAGCAGTAATCGAGGTCTTTCAAGGAATCCAGAGGTGAAGCGCGGTGCGTAGAGCTGCAGTCCGACCGAATCATCGGATCGCCGTGGTCACGGTAAGCGTGGTGGTGACGCTTGCCGTTTGCGTGGGGTATACCATTGCGGACGTCTACGACGTGGCTCCCGGATTATTGACAGCGCAGTCGGCGCCGACACGTACCTACAGCGCAATCCCCACGCCTCTTGCGGCCGGTGCCGTGGCGGGCAAGGCCGATCGCGATGTGCCCATCGACGAGAAGAAGGCCGAGAAGCTTATCACCGCGTTGGGCGAGTCCGAAGGCACGGGGAATTTCTCTGTGGCCATTGCCGCGGCGGATGGCACCATAGCCGCCGAACGGAACCTCGATACCGAGCGCGAGCCGGCTTCCACCACCAAAACGCTGACCGCCTTCACAGCCGTCCATACGCTGGAAATGAGCGGCACGCTGGATACCGAGGTCTACCTGACCCATGCGGACACCTCGCCGACCATCGTGCTGCAAGGCCATGGCGACATGCTGCTGGGGGAGGGGCAGAACGATCCCTCCCATATCAACGGGCGTGCCGGCCTCGCCACGCTCGCGCAGAATACGGCCCAATCGCTTCGGCAGCGCGGCATCGACCAGGTGGCGCTTGCCGTGGACGATTCGCTGTTCGGCGATGACAACACTTCCACGGCGTTGGAACAGAACAATGACGGCAACGCGATGTATACGCCGCTGTCGAGTATGGCCGTCGACGGAGGTCGTATGCGCTACGGCCTGACCGCCGACCCCGACGCGTTCACCGACTACCCCACGCTGTCCCGCACCACGGCAAGCGATGCCGCGCAGACGTTCAGAAGCCTGCTGACCCGGCAAGGCATCACCGTTACCGATTCGTCGGACACCAGTGGCACCGAGGCCTCGGCACGTATCGCCAAGGTCAGTTCGGCACCGTTGAACGAGGTGATGGCGTTCATGCTGCGCCATTCCGATAACACACTCGCCGAGCTGTTCGCGCGGCTTACCGCGTTGAAGCTTGGCCTGGGCAATTCCATGGATGCCGATATCCAGGCGGTCGTGCAGGTGCTGCGCGCAAACGATATTCCTACGGATGGGCTCCACCTGACCAGCTGTTCGGGTCTTGCCGCGGGAACCCGGCTGCGCATACCCACCCTGCTGGCAGTGCAGCGCTCGCTGGTCGGGCTTGACGATGGCGGAGCCGCCGAGATCGAAGGGCTTTCCGTGCCCGGGCTGACCGGTACGGCGCGTAATAGGGCGGCCAACGACGACATCAAGGGACTGGCAAGGGTCAAGACGGGCAGTCTTGGTGGTGTTCGCGCCTTGGTCGGCAATGTCTCCCGTGAGCATGGCGGTGTGCTGCTATTCGCCGTAATCGTCAATGATTCGTCTGACGAACTGGCCGCCAACAACGCCATCGACGACTTCATGGCGGGGCTTGCCAAGCTCTGAACGCACCGGGAGCTTTCCCAGCGATCATTCAGGTAATGGCTAGGAACACGTCATTCGCCTGTGACAATATAGTGCCCATGCGAATCGCTGATGTACAAGAAGATATCGACTACGAGCTGATTAGCTCAGAGGAAATCCATACCATTATCGCCAAGGCCGCGGCGCAGGTGAGCAAGGATTACCAGGGCAAGAATCCGCTGCTTGTGGCAGTGCTGAAAGGCGCGATCAATACTCTGGCGGCCTTCTCCCAGGAATTGTCCATTCCATGCCAGCTCGACTTCATGAGTCTGTCGAGCTACGGTTCGGGAACAACTTCGACCGGCACCATCACCGTTCGTCAGGATCTGTCGACCGATGTTCGCGGTCGGCACATTCTCATTGTCGAGGATATTGTGGATTCGGGGCGCACCCTGGCATGGCTGGTCGAGGAGCTGAAGAGACGCGGCGCCGCGTCCGTCGAAATCTTTGCGCTGCTGGAAAAGCCGGCACGTCGCGAGGTCGACGTGGACATCAAGTACCCGGGTAAGGAGATCCCCGACGAGTTCGTCGTCGGATTCGGACTCGACTACGACGAGCGATACCGCAATCTCGACTCCATCGCGGTGCTGAAGCCCAAAGTGTATCAAGGAGAGCAAGCATGAGCGTTCCTCAGGGACCGGGGCAGCCGAACAACAACGGCAATCCCTTCAACAACCCGTTCCGCCAGAACGGGAACAAGGACGGCGGGAGCGGCAAGCCGAATCAGGCCAATGGCGGCAATAAGCCGTTCTGGCAGTCCCCGTGGCTGTGGGGCGCGGTAATCGTCATCCTCGTCATCACCATGTTCCAGATGTTCGCCGGCATGGGCACGCAGACCATCGACACCAAGGACGGTTTGGAACTGCTGGACGACGGTCAGGTGAACTACGCCAAGATCGTGGACAACAAGCAGAAGGTCACGCTGCAGCTGAAGAGCGACTTCACCAAGCGCGATGCGAACACCGGCAAGATGCACAACTACGGCAAGAGCGTGCAGTTCTACTACACGTTCGCGCAAGGTCAGGATATCGTCAAGGCCGTGGAGAAAGCGGATCCATCCAAGGGATGGAGCGCCGACATCGAGTCCAGCAGCATGATGACCTACCTGATCCAGTCGATTCTGCCGTTCATCATCTTCTTCGCCTTCGCATGGTTCCTGATGAGCCGCATGGGCGCCGGCAACATGCTCGGCATGGGCGGCAAGAAGAACAACGGCAAGCTGCTGGAAGGTCAGACCCCGAGCACCAGGTTCTCCGACGTGGCCGGCGAGGACGAGGCTCTGGCCGAAGTCGAGGAGATCAAGGACTTTCTGAAGGATCCCTCCAAATACAAGGCGCTGGGTGCCCGTATTCCGCGAGGCGTGCTGCTGTATGGCCCTCCGGGAACCGGTAAGACGCTGCTGGCGCGAGCGATCGCCGGCGAGGCGGGTGTGCCGTTCTATTCGATGGCGGGCTCCGACTTCGTCGAGATGTTCGTCGGTCTTGGCGCATCCCGTGTGCGCGATCTGTTCGACGAGGCGAAGAAGAACGCCCCGGCCATCATCTTCATCGACGAGATCGATGCCGTTGGACGCAAGCGCGGTTCCGGTATGGGCGGCGGCCATGACGAGCGTGAACAGACGTTGAACCAGCTGCTGGTCGAAATGGACGGCTTCAATAACGACACCAACCTCATCATCATCGCCGCGACCAACCGCCCCGACGTGCTTGACCCGGCACTGCTGCGCCCCGGTCGATTCGACCGTCAGGTAGGCGTTGCCGCCCCCGACCTGGAAGGCCGTGAGGCGATTCTGAAGGTGCATGCCAAGGGCAAACCGTTCGTACCGGACGTCGATCTGCACATGGTGGCCGTGCGTACTCCGGGATTCACCGGCGCCGACTTGGCCAATGTGCTTAACGAGGCCGCATTGCTGTGCGCCCGTGCAGGAGCCCAGCTGATCGACAACAGAGCCATCGACGAGGCCATCGACCGTGTGCAGGCCGGACCGAAGAAGCAGTCGAGGGGCATGGCGTTGGAGGAACTGCGCAACACCGCATACCATGAGGGCGGCCACGCCCTGGTCGCCGCGGCACTCAACGACACCGACCCTGTGACCAAGGTGACGATTCTGCCGCGAGGCCGCGCACTCGGCTACACCGCCGTCATGCCGACTTCCGACCGCTACTCCCAGTCGCGCAATCAGCTGCTCGACCAGATGGCCTACGCCATGGGCGGCCGTACCGCCGAAGAGATCGTGTTCCACGATCCGACCACCGGCGCCTCCAACGACATCGAAAAGGCCACGAACATCGCCCGCACCATGGTCGGCGAATACGGTTTCTCCGACCGTCTGGGCGCGATCAAGTGGACCGAGGACGACGATCAGAGCGATATGGGCGGGCTCGCACCGCACAAGTACTCCGAGCGCACCGCCGAAACCATCGATGAGGAAGTGCACAAGCTCGTGGAGACCGCTCATACCGAGGCGTGGACGATCATCAACGAGAACCGCGACATCCTTGACGAACTGGTTCGCCAGCTGCTGGTCAAGGAGACCCTGAACGAGAAGGAGCTGGCTGAAATCTTCGCTCCGATCAAAAAGGCCCCGAAGCGTGAGGTGTGGCTGTCCAACGAGCATCGCCCCGATTCGGACAAGCCCCCGGTGGAGATCCCCGAATCGCTCAAGCGATCCGTCGGCATGAAGGCAGAGGAGCGGTAAACGCATGGCAGAACAGGTGCAGGGCATAAGTGCCGCCCGCAGACCATATGACGAGGAAGGCGTGCGTCAGGCCGTGCGCCTGTTCCTGCAATCCATAGGCGAAGACCCGGAACGTGAAGGGCTGCTGGAGACGCCGGATCGCATTGCGCGTGCATGCCGCGAGCTCTTCTCCGGTCTCGACGCCTCACCGGCCGACGTGCTGGAGAAGCATTTCGACGTGGACACCGATGAGCTGGTGCTCGTCAAAGACATCGAACTGTATTCGGTGTGCGAACACCATTTGCTGCCGTTCCATGGTGTGGCGCATGTGGGCTATATCCCCGCGAAGAACGGCGTAATGGGATTGAGCAAACTGGCGCGTCTGGTCGAGGTGTATGCCCGCCGACCGCAGGTACAGGAACGTCTGACCCAACAGATCGCCGATGCTTTGGTGGATTATGCGGGAGCCCGCGGCGTGATCGTGGTCACCGAATGCGAACACCTGTGCATGTCGATGCGGGGCATCAAGAAATCCGAGGCGCGCACGGTGACCTCCGCGGTGAGGGGACTGCTACGCAATCCCGCCACCCGGGCCGAGGCGATGAGCCTCATTCTGAACCACTAGCACCACTTGGAGGCCCCGCCGCCGGCACACACAGATAATGCCGAGGCGGGGCCGACGTATTTGCAGCCGATAGGCGTTTTCTACATGCACTTCTAGCGACGGGAAGGATACGATGACCGATCTGGAAACGATCCGCAATGCCGGCCGCACACAGGTTATGGGCGTGCTGAACATCACCGAGGACTCGTTCTCGGACGGGGGCCTGTGGCTTCAGCCGGATAAGGCCGTGGAACATGGGCGTGCCATGATGGCCGCCGGCGCGGACATCATCGACATCGGTGCCGAATCGACCAGACCTGGCGCCAAACGCGTATCGACGGAAGATGAGCTGGCACGCGTCCAGGGGGCGGTCGCCGCGCTGATTCCGGCAGGGGCGGTGCTGTCCATCGACACCACGCGTGCAAGCGTGGCTGCCGGCGCGTTGGAACACGGCGCACAGATCATCAACGACGTATCCGGCGGAACGCTGGACAAGGAACTGCCGCGGGTCGTGGCCGATCACGACTGCCTGTACATCGTGCAGCATTGGCGCGGATGGCTGGCCGGATCGAACGGGTCCACGCCGGACGCCGACACATCGCACTACGAGCATGGCGTACTCGCCGACGTGAAAGACGAGCTCATGCGGCAGGTGGACGCGGTGATCGCCGCCGGCGTCAGCCCGGAACACGTCATTATCGACCCCGGTCTGGGATTCTCCAAGCCGGGTGTGGAACATAATCTTCCCCTGCTGGCAGGTCTTGAGTCCTTTGCCGAAACCGGCTACCCGGTGCTTATCGGGCAGTCGCGCAAACGTTTCATATCGGCGTTGCTTTCCGAAGCCGGCTTGCCTCAGGCGAGCATGGAGAATCGCGACAACGCCACGGCGGCGATCTCCGCCCTGTGCGCCGAGCACGGCGTATGGGCGGTGCGCGTGCATGACGTGGCGCGTTCCCGTGCCGCAGTCGCGGTGGGCGATGCCTGGCGCGCCTACGTGCAACGGTGAATCCTGCAGAAATAGCGCACCGTGTCATCGCAGTGCCGGCCGCAGCACGCGCTGCGACGCAGAGAAAGGATCAGTATGGATCGAATCGTTCTTACCGGCGTACATGCCAACGGCACGCATGGCGTGCTGGAATTCGAACATGAACGCGCCCAGCCGTTTGTTGTGGACGCTACGTTGTACATGGATCTTACGGCGGCAGGGGCAAGCGACGATCTGAACGATACTGTCGATTACGGTCGCGCCGCGAAAGAGATTGTCGCCGTGATCGAAGGTGAGCATGCCGATCTTATCGAGCACCTTGCGCAACGCATCGCCGATCGGCTGCTGACCATGCCACCGGTGTGCCAAGTGGACGTGACCGTGCATAAGCCGCATGCGCCCATCACCGTGCCGTTCGACGACGTAGCCGTCAGCATCACCCGTATGCGGCGGAATCCGGCAGGCGAGACGGAAACCGAATCGCATGCGCGGCAAAGCGGCAGGCAGGACCGTCCCCATCATGCCGTCATCGCCATCGGCGGCAATCAGGGGGACACGGCTGGCATACTGCGTGATGCAGTGCGCCGCATCGATGCTTTGGACGGCACGCAAGTCACCGGTGTCTCGCCGCTGTACCGCACCGCCGCATGGGGTATGGCGGACGGCACTCCGGACTTTCTCAATGCCGTGGTGGAGATCACCACCACATTGACGGCGCATGAACTACTGAACGGATTGCAGGGAATCGAACGTGACCATGGGCGCACCCGGGAAACGCATTGGTCCAGTCGTACGCTTGACCTTGACATCATCGACTACGACGGCATCGAATCGGAAGACAGCGAGCTCACCCTGCCCCACCCACGTGCCTGGCAACGGGCCTTCGTACTGGTACCATGGGCCGCGCTCAACCCGAATGCCGATCTGCCTGGCATGCATGGCGGGCCGGTAGGCGAACTCGCGGACGGACTGCTCGGCGAAGCGGATGAACCGCCAGTCGAGCGCATAGCCTCCGATTGGCTCAGCGGCGAGCTGCAAGCGCAGCATAGGCAGTCTGCACAACCGGTGACCGCCCCGACATCGGCTGGCGAAGCCGCGGTATCCCATGAAGCCGCAGGTTCACAACGTGCCGCGGAAACGCAAACCGGCACCGCAAACGCATCGGACGCGGCAGACGATCTGCAGACCAGGCCGGCGGTCATTTCGATGGAATCTACCGACACCGATGCGGAGAATCTATTCCGCGAGGCCATCGTCGCCATAGACGGCATTCCCGGTAACCAGGTCGAAGGTATTTCGCCGCTCTACCATGTCGGCAATTTCGACGGGCCGGACTCCATGAGCGCCGTCATACAGATTCGTACCAAACTCGGTCCTCGTGAGCTGATCAAGGCGCTGGGCGTCATCGAATCCATGCATGGCAAGGCCGTCGATCTCGATCTGGTCGACATGCGAGGCGTCGCCATCAATGAACCGGATTGCCGTGTGCCCTGGCCTTCGGCCGGCAAACGTGCTGTGGTACTTGCCCCCTGGATGGATATGGACCCCAACGCCACATTGGGTGGCGAGCCGGTGCCGTTCCTGCTGGCCATGGCGCAGGACGCCGGGCGGGTGGGCATGCTCACCGACGCATGGATTCTCGGTACAGGCGCGAATCAATGAGCGACGGCAGGAAATACAGGAAGGAGCACGGTAATGAATGCGCGTAGGACACCGTGGTGGCATGCCGCGATTGCGCTGGTGCTTGGTTTGGGTGTCGGCGCAGGTGCGGCGGTACTCGGCGAGAGTTCCGGCACAACGTTGATCGGCACTCCTTGGTTCGTGCCCGTAGTGCTGGGCACGATTGGCGTGGTGGCGCTGGTACTGGCGCTCAACGTGCACAAATACGCCGCCACAGACCCAAAGAAGCGTCCGAAGACCTTTGTAAACCCAGCGGTGGCGTTCAATACGCTGGTGCTCTGCAAGTCGATGGTCCTGGCCGGTGCGGCGCTCGCCGGGTGGTATGGCGGGCAGATCATCCCCACGCTCGCCCATATCGAAGGCTCGTTCTATGGGCAAGCCGTGCTGGAATGTGCGGTGAGCGCGGCGGTATGCCTGGCGGATATGGTGATCGGGTTCGTGGGGGAGTGGCTGTGCCAGCTACCTCCCACCGAAGGGCCGGAGAATCCCAAGGTGAAAGGCCGGCAGCGGCAAGGCACTCTGGCCGGTGCCGCCGCCAAAACCGTGCGCTGACTCGCTTCGCTCAAGCCGTTCACGCCATGTTCCGCGTTCTGTGATGCGCAGACCCATATGACAATGTTGGGGGTATCAGAACCCGGCAATCGGCCGGTCAGCGCTGCGGCACGCGCAGCATGGCCTCCTGGGTGATCACCGCAACCAACTCGCCATCCTGCGAATAGACCTTCGCCTCGCATAGGCCACGGCCATGCGCCGCCGTCGGCGTATCCTGCACATACAAGTGCCACTGGTTGATGTCCACGTCGCGATACCACCACATCGAATGGTCGATCGACGCATACGAGATGCCCGGCGTAGTAATGCTCAACCCCGCGCGGCGCAACACCGGCTCCATCATCACCTGATCGCACCCCAAGGCGAGCAGCGCACGATGCATGGCCTGCGGCACGTCCACTTCGCCATCGCCGCGCATCCAGACCATCTGCTTACCGCAATCGGCTTCGGCGGAGGCCTTATCGGGCTTAAGCATCACGGTCGGCGTAACGTGACGGATATCGAACGGCGACTGCTGAGCATAGAATTTGGCGAACGGCGACTTGTCCGAATACGGCTCCATCAACTGCTTGGCGCTCCTCAGGCTTTCCGGATCCGGCACGTCCTGCGGCATGGGATCGGCGAATTCGACACCGGACTGGCCCTCCTCCTGAAAACTCGCGATTGCGGTCAGAATGGAACCATCGGCCTGCGTGACATTCACTCTGCGCGCGGAGAACGAGCGGCCGTCGCGCAGCTTCTCCACGTCGAACAGCAGATCCTGGCGGATATCGCCGGGAGCGACGAAATAGCCGTGGACGGAATGCGGCAGACGGGAGGGGGAGACGGTTTTGGCGGCGGCCATCAGCGACTGCGCGATAACCTGCCCGCCGTATACGCGGCCCGTGGGGAAGTACATGCTTTCGCCGTTGATATAGGTGTGATCGCGGTATTCGGACGGGGTGCCGAGAGCCAGAACCTTCACGATATGTTCCAAAGGGGTGAGGGTTTCTTGGGGCATGGTTCACTCGATTCGACGTTGGTTCGATTGTGTTTCGATGGTGTCACTCTATACCGCATGTGTTACACGGTCCCGGCACGCTATGTTGTGACGGTGTTACGGTGTGGGGCGCCCAAGCCCGTGGACGCAAGGCTCCTACATAGGCTGGGCAAACGGTGTGGAACGCTTGATGTGCAGGGGAGTGCGGCTGTGCCCGGCGAGTCGATGGCGGCATGGTCCATATAAGCCGTTTGGCGGCTCCTCCGCTGGGGAAGAGCCGCCAAACGATTTCGCTAACAGCCGAGTATGGTCGATGGCATCGCCGACCATCGCATGCGTCGAATCCGGCGATCAGCCGCGCACAAGCTTCTTGTGCAAGCGGTGCGGGCGTGCCGCATCCTCGCCCAGACGTGCGACCTTGTTCTCCTGGTAAGCCTGGAAATTGCCCTCGAACCAGTACCACTTGGCCGGGTTCTCATCATCGCCTTCCCACGCGAGGATATGCGTGGCGACGCGGTCGAGGAACCAACGGTCGTGGGAGAT
>CAJLKD010000005.1:0-67002 GCA_905207115.1 Bifidobacterium angulatum
CGACCAAGGACGGCGACCAGGACGTGCACGAGCTGTTCCTGGGCAACTACTTCGCACAGACCAAGGCCCTGGCCTTCGGCAAGACCGCTGACGAAGTGCGCGCCGAGGGCACCCCGGAAGAGATCGTTCCGGCCCGTGTGTTCTCCGGCAACCGCCCGACCACCTCCATCTTCGGCGTGGCCCTGACCCCGTTTGCACTCGGCGAGCTCATCGCCCTGTACGAGCACATCACCTTCGTCGAAGGCACCGTGTGGGGCCTGGACTCCTACGATCAGTGGGGCGTCGAGCTCGGCAAGCAGCTGGCCAAGCAGATCACCCCGGCCATCTCCCAGGATGATGACGCACTGGCCGCACAGGACGCTTCCACTCAGTCCCTGATCAAGTTCTACCGCGCTCACCGCGAGTTCTGATTTCTGATCGGAACCACCAGCACGTAGCTGAACATTGAAAGCCCCGCCTGCAATGCGCAGGCGGGGCTTTTCGTATGCCATGGCGGTGACGAGAGCCATACGAAGGGCAGACGCTTCTTCTTTTTGACGCATTGTGCCAAATACAGGTTGATAAGGCTCTGATAGGGGATGCCTGTCTCTTCGGTCGGTCCGCAACAAATGTTTCAGTCGAAACGCAATCAAATAGGTCTTGCGGATGGGGTATTTTTGACTGCTGAAGTGCCGAAAGGCGGGACGCCGCATAATCCCGCTTTTCTTTTAGGTCCAGCCGACGGGTCGAAAGGCCAACGGGTCGGCGGATTGGCACCCTCCGAAAGGCAAACCTGAGGAGAACCGCAGGCATATGCACCGAATGGAACATGCGTGAAGCATGCGGCATATGCCCCAACCAGTGCACTGATATGCGGCAGTGACCGAGGAATAGCAATGGTTAACGCTATTGAAGCATTTGATGCCAAGCACCTGAAGCCGGCCGAGGAGATCCCGGAGTTCCGCGCAGGCGATACCGTCGACGTGAACGTGAAGATCAAGGAAGGCAACAACTCCCGTATTCAGACCTTCACCGGTGTGGTCATCGCCCGTCACGGTGCAGGCGTCCGTGAAACCTTCGTCGTTCGTAAGATCAGCTTCGGCACCGGTGTGGAGCGTCGCTTCCCGCTGCACTCCCCGGCAATCGACTCCATCAAGGTCGTGCGTCGTGGCCGCGTGCGTCGCGCCAAGCTGTACTACCTGCGCGCTCTGCGCGGCAAGGCTGCTCGTATCGTCGAGCGTCGCGACAACTCCAAGTGAGTTTCGCCATAATGGCATAGTTCTCGGCCTGGAATCCTCTGGTTTCCGGGCCGAAACCATATTCAGCCGAACGTGAATATCGAGTGGGGGCAACGGTCATGGACAGCACGGTCATGAACGATATGGGCAATGATTCGGGGAATGTCCCCGCCGATGCGTGGCGCGGGGATGCGCAACCCGCCGGAACATCGCGCCGCAGAAGAAGCCGCAGGCCGGCGCATGCGGCAAGGAAGCAGAACAACGACAGCTTCTCCACACGCGATGCCATATTGTTCTGCGGCATCCCCGTGCTGGTGGTGCTGCTTATCCGACTGTTGCTCGTCGGCTGCTACACCATCCCGTCGCGTTCCATGGAAAGCACCATTGAACCTGGCGATCGTGTGCTCACCACCAAGCTCACCCCGAAAATCTTCGCGCTCAAACGAGGCGATGTCGTCGTCTTCCATGATCCGGCAAATTGGCTCGCCGGCGAATCCGACAGCACGCTGGGCGAAGACTATCTGATCAAACGTCTGATCGGATTGCCGGGCGATGTGGTCGAGTGCAAGGGCGGCGGCAGCCCCATCACCATCAATGGCGTGGCCATCGATGAGACGGCGTACATCAAGGACGGTGTGCAACCCAGTTCATTCCCGTTCAAAGTGACGGTAAGCGAGAACCATATTTTCGTCATGGGTGATAATCGTTCCAATTCCGCTGATTCTCGCTACCATCAGGACGATGGTGACAACGGCTTGGTGCCGATCGGCAAAGTGGTGGGCGTGGCGTTGGTGCGCTACTGGCCGTTGAACAGACTGTCTACGGTCAGCGGGCATCACGACGTATTCCGTGACGTTCCGGAAGGAACTGCGGCATGATCACCCCGACCCTTGATCTTGAGCATACGTTGGCAGACAGGCAATACGACGTGATCGTCGGTTTTGACGAAGTCGGCCGTGGCTCCTTGGCAGGGCCGGTCATGGTTGGTGCCTGCGCGATCCGGGCGCAGGATGTGCGCGATGGTGCGAAGGAAGTGCCGCAAGGCGTTGCCGATTCCAAAATGCTGACCGAGCATCGCCGCGAGGCGATCGTCGACGAGCTGAAGGATTGGAGTGCGGCTTGGGCCGTGGGCGCCGCCAGCAACACGGAGATCGACGAGTGGGGCATCTCCTATGCGCTCGGTGTCGCCGCGTTGCGCGCATTGGCCGAGGCCGAGCGCACGCTGGGCATCGGCGACGATGGTACGGCGGTTATCGGTGGAGTGAAGACTTGCGCATCTGTGGGCGCGATTCTTGACGGTCCGAACGATTACATCACCAAGGCGCTGAATACGTTTGAGGCTCCGGTGGTGCCGGTCCCCGCCGATGTCGTCACCAAGGTCAAAGGCGATCAGCATTGCGCGACCGTTGCCGCTGCGGCGGTGATCGCCAAGGTCACGCGAGACCGGCTGATGGTGTCCATCGCGCACAGCGATCCCCAATACGCTCCATACGAATGGGAGCATAACAAGGGCTACGGTTCCAAAGCCCACCGTGCGGCCATCGCGCAATACGGGCCGACTGCGCTGCATCGTATCAGTTGGAAGCTGACCTGACAGTTGTCTGACTGGCGCGTGCGTGCTCTGCCCGAGTGGAAGACCTTTGCCGGTAATGCGATGGGTGTCTTTTCGGTTGCAGCCTGAATGCTTGCGGATTTCCTGCGACCATCGGCTGAGAAGTAAACGATGTCACCGATTCTCTGCGGTACAGTTGGAACTATACGTGGAATATACGAGAGCGGGCAGCAGGAGGAAGTTGCATGGTGGCTGGGCGGAAAGCGAATAAACGTCCTTCGATGTTTGAAGTGGCCAAGCTTGCCGGAGTAAGCCATCAGACCGTTTCCCGCGTCATCAATAATTCCCCGGACGTTTCACCGTCCACACGCGCCAAGGTGCAGCGCGCCATTGAACAGCTTGACTATCGTCCCAGCAACTCCGCTCGTGCACTGGCATCCCACCGGTCCCGCACCATTGGTCTTATCGCCGGCGGGCAGAACTTCTACGGCCCTATCTCCGCTATTGGCGCCATCGAATCGATTGCGCGCTCGCACGGCCTGTTCATGTCCGTGATGATGGTGCATGAGGCGTTGTGCACGCAGAAGGAATTCGATGATCTCTGCCGTACCTTCGATGAGCAGAATGTCGATGCGTTCATCTTCTTGACACCCACGGATGTGATGTTCTCCGCTGCCTGCCGCGCTCGGATCAGCCGTCCTCGTGTGTTGATTACCTCCGCGCATGGCGGCATGGGTGTGCAGGAGGAGCTTCGTCTGCTCAGACCTGCCGATCGGCGCAAGGTGGCGCTTGTCGGTATTGACCAGTGGGGCGCGATGGAGGATGTGATGCATGTGCTGAAGGCGCGTGGGCACCGTTCGGCCCTGTATTTCGCCGGTCCTCGCGAATGGCGTGACGCCTTCACCCGTCTGGCCGCGTGGAATAAGCTGTGCGCAACCAACGCAGTGAATTCGGTCACCGTTCAATGCAAGACATGGGAGGGTGGCGAGGCATATGCCAAGATGAACCATGTGCTTGAGAATATCGGGCGTTCCGGCGGCAGGCTGCCGTCTGCGGTGGTTACCGCGAATGATGCGCAGGCGATGGGGGTGGCGCGTGCCATGCATGAGCATGGCGTGCGTATTCCGCAGGATGTGAGTCTGGTCGGTTTTGACGATATGCCGGGTGTGGATAATATGCTCCCGCCGCTGACCACTGTTCGCCAGGATTTTGAGACGTTGGGGCAACTGGCGATGTGTGAGGTGCTGTATCTGCTGGGGGAGGGCGCCGAACCGGGGTATGCCTCGTCGCAGCACGGTGTAGGTCTGGTGCCGGCAAAGCTGGTGCAGCGCAGTTCCGTGGGGGGTGCCTCGAGCCGTTGATCGCCTGGTGCGTCCTTACGCCTTTCTGTATGGATGCCGTAGGGCTAAGCGGCTTACTCAAACATCTGGAGTGAATATGGCCGAGTATGAACCTGAGGTTTCAAGCTCTTGCACTCGGCTATCGCATGCTGCCGTGGCTTCTATAAGCCGGCTGGTCTCATTGAGTGGCTGTCGCCTACTCTCACATAAGCCGACTGATGTTTTTCTCGTTGTATGTGAAGATTTTTGAGAGCGTTCACATCATTTTTGATGCATAATTGCTGCATTTGGCGTAAAAATACGGCAAACATTGGATTTAATGTCTAATAAGCGGCTTTATGTGAGTGTTTCAGATTGCTCAACACGCCGTAAGTTCGGCTGTAAATCAAGGTTTTGGGCGCCTGTTGACATTTATAAATGTGAGCGATAACATTTTTATTCAGCGAACGGGAAATATCACCGCAGACGAGTTTTCCGGATCGTCGTAGCGCACCGCGAACCTGCCTTCGGTGATAAGCCGCAGGCCACGTGTGAAGCGAAGCTGCTTCGGCAGGCTTACCTGCCGGTTACGGAACAGAAAAAGGAACAAAAATGACTGAGAACACTACGAGCGCTGTTAAAAAGCAGGGTTCAATGAAATATGTGGTCATTCTGGCATTAAGCGCTGGTATGGCTGGCCTTCTCTATGGCTACGACACGGTGAGCATTTCCGGCGCCATCGAATTCCTCCGTCAGGCATACAACCTGTCCGCGGGACTTCAGGGCTTGGTTATCTCCTCCATCATGATCGGCGGTGTGGTTGGCGTTGGCTTCTCCGGCTTCCTTGCCGATAAGATTGGCCGCCGCAAGGTGCTGCTCATCGGTGCAGCCTGCTTCTTCTTCGCGGCTCTGTGGTCTGCCTTCACCTACAGCCCATGGACTTTGATTGCCGCTCGTATTATCGGCGGTGTCGGCATCGGCCTGGCGTCCGCACTGGCCATCACCTACATCACCGAGTGCGCTCCTGCCAAGTACCGTGGCACCCTGAGCTCCGCCTACCAGCTGCTCACCATCCTCGGTATCTTCCTGACCAATGTCATCAACTTCGGTATCGCCAATGCCGGTAGCCTTGACTGGGGCATCAACACTGGTTGGCGTTGGATGCTCGGCATCGGCTGCCTCCCGGCTGCCATCTTCTTCATCGCACTGTTCCTCTCCCCGGAATCCCCGCGTTTCCTGATTCAGTCCGGCCGTGAAAAGGAAGGCTTCGCCATCCTTGAAAAGATCGGTGGCACCGATGAGGCCCATCGTGAGGTTGCAGACGTCAAGGCCTCCATCGAGCGTGATAAGAACGGCAAGCTGACCGATCTGTTCAAGAAGCCGCTGCTCATCCCGTTCCTCATTGGCTTGCTGCTCGCCGCCTTCAACCAGGTCGGTGGCCAGAACGCCGTCTCCTACTACGGTCCGACCATGTTCAAGGCCGCTCTGGGTGACAACATCCCGAACGTTGAATTCCTGTGCTCCTCCCTCGTTGGTCTTGTCGAGCTGGTCTTCACCGTTGTCGGTATGGCACTTATCGACAAGGCAGGCCGTAAGCCGCTGCTGGTCTCCTCCGCTGCTGGCATGGGTGTGTTTGCCGCCATCATGGCTTTCGCCTTCCATGCGAACATCGGTTGGCTCGTTGTCGCCGGCGCTTGCGGATTCATCGCCTGCTTCGCCTTCGGCCTCGGCCCGGTGACCTGGGTCATGATTCCTGAGCTCTTCCCGACCTACATGCGTGGTCGTGCTTCCGGCCTGTGCACCGTGCTGCTGTGGGGCATCAACTTCTGCGTCGGTCAGTTCACCCCGATGATGTTCCAGGGCTGGGGCGGTTCCGGCACCTTCATCTTCTGGATGGTCATGGACTTCATTGGTGCCATCTCCATCGCCAAGTTCGCTCCTGAGACCAAGGGCAAGACCCTGGAAGAGATCCAGGCTCTCTGGACCAAGTGATCAGACGAACAAAAACACAACTAATTAAGTAATAATAAGGAGTCGATATGGTCGACATTGATGATGCTCCCCAGAAGATTGCGGAGAAGATCCGCGGCGGTCGCACCGCACTAGGCATCGAGTTCGGTTCCACCCGAATCAAGGCCGTGCTGATCGACGATACGTACCGTACGATTGCATCCGGCGACTACCAGTGGGCAAGCCACCTGGAAGACGGCTTGTGGAGCTACTCCAAGGAGGAGATCTGGAAGGGGCTGCAGTCCGCATACGCTTCCATGGCGGATGATGTGTACAACGCCTACGGTGAGCGTCTGACGTTTATCGGTCATATCGGCTTCTCTGCCATGATGCACGGCTACCTTGCCTTCGACAAGGCTGGCGAGCTGTTGGTTCCGTTCCGCACCTGGCAGAACACCAACACTTCCGAGGCCCATGAAAAGCTTTCCGAGCTGTTCCAATACAACATCCCGGAACGTTGGTCCGTGGCACACCTTTACCAGGCCGTGCTCAACAAGGAAGAACACGTCGGCAAGGTGGATTACATCACCACACTCGCCGGCTATGTGCACTGGAAGCTTACCGGCAAGAAGGTTCTTGGCGTGGGCGATGCGTCGGGCATGTTCCCGATCGACCCGACCACTAAGACCTACGAGGCCGAATTCCTCAAGCAGTTCGACGCGCTGGATGAGATTGCCGAACAGCCGTGGAAGATTGAGGATCTGCTGCCGACCCCGTTGGTCGCCGGAACCTCGGCCGGTGAGCTTACCGCCGAAGGTGCCAAGCTGCTCGATCCTTCCGGGGCCTTGCAGCCGGGCATCGTGCTGGCTCCGCCGGAAGGTGACGCCGGCACCGGTATGGTTGCCACCAACTCCGTGCGCGTACGCACCGGAAACGTGTCAGCCGGAACCTCCATCTTCGCTATGGTCGTACTGGAGCACAAGCTCAAGGCCCTGCACCCGGAAGTCGATCTGGTCACCACTCCGGCTGGCGATTTGGCCGGCATGAGCCACGCCAATAACTTCACCTCCGACCTCAACGCGTGGGTTGGCCTGTTCGGTCAGTTTGCCGCCGCTTCGGGATATCCGCTCGATCCGGGCAGCCTGTACGGGACGCTGTTCCGTGCGGCCATTGCCGACGATGTCGATTCCAACTGCGGTGGTCTGATTAATTACCCGTTCCGTTCCGGCGAATTCCTCGCCGGATTGTCGGAAGGCCGTCCGCTGTTCGTGCGTGGCCCTGAGGCGAATATGAGCCTGGGCAACTTCATGCGCGCTCAGCTGTTCAGCGCGTTCTCCCCGGTCAAGATCGGTATGGACATCATGACCAAGGATGAAGGCGTCGCCGTTGATTCGCTTGTCGGCCACGGTGGCATCTTCACCACCCCGAAGGTCGCTCAGAAGATTCTTGCCGCGGCATTCAACACTCCGATCAAGGTCATGTCCACTGCCGCCGAAGGTGGCGCATGGGGCATGGCAGTGCTCGCCGATTACCTGTGGCACACCAACGAGGACAAGAGCAACCTTGCCGATTACCTCGATGGTCGCGTCTTCGCCGGCGCCAGCTCCACCACAGAGAGTCCCGATTCGGATGATGTGGCAGGCTTTGAGGAGTTCTTCGAGCGTTTCCGCAAGGGTCTGCCCATCGAGCAGGCCGCTATTAATGCGGTTCCGCTGGAAACCAAGTAACTGCCGATTCGGTAGAAAGGAACAAACACATCATGGCAACTTTGGCTGATTACGGTCCCGAAGTCCGTGCTGAAGTTAAGCAGGTGCGCGAGGTCGTCGCCACCCTGCACGAGCAGCTTATCAAGTGGAACCTCGTCGTATGGACCGCTGGCAACGTTTCCCAGCGTCTTCATACCGCCGACCTGATGGTCATCAAGCCCTCCGGCCTGCGCTACGAGTACCTCACCCCGAGCTCGATGGTCGTTTGCGATCTCGACGGCAACGTGGTCGATGGCGCGGAAGCCCCCAGCTCCGACACCGCCTCCCACGCTTACATCTATCGTCACATGCCCGACGTCTACGGTGTAGTGCACACTCACTCCACCTATGCGACCGCTTGGGCGGCCACCGGTCAGAACATTCCTTGCGGTCTGACCATGATGGGTGACGAATTCGGTGGCCCTGTGCCGGTAGGTCCCTTCCGCCTCATCGGTTCCGAAGCCATCGGCGAAGGCGTTGTGGAGACCTTGAAGCAGTACCCGAAGTCCCCTGCCGTGCTCATGCAGAATCATGGTCCTTTCACCATTGGTAAGGACGCGGAAGCTGCCGTCAAGGCCGCCGCGATGACCGAGGAAGTCGCCCACACCATGTGGGCTGCCAAGCAGCTTGGCGATATCATCCCGATTTCCCAGGAAGATATCGATAGGTTGAACGATCGCTACACCAACGTCTACGGACAGCACTGACAGCGTTGACACTGACTTGACGGAGCGGATCCTGCATGGTTCCGCTCTGCCACACAACACATACCCTATCCAACACAATGAAGTAAGGAAACAACAATGGCAATGGAAAACCCATTTGAAGGTAAGGAAATCTGGTTCGGCGTCGGCTCCCAGGACCTGTACGGTGAGGAAGCGCTGCGCCAGGTGGCCCAGCAGACCGGCGAAATGGTCGACTTCCTGAACAACACCGGCAAGATCCCGGCCAAGATCGTGCTCAAGCCCACCCTGAAGTCCTCCGACGGTGTCAAGGCCTTCATGACCGAAGCCTCCGCCAACCCGAACGTCATCGGCGTAATCACCTGGTGCCACACCTTCTCCCCGGCCAAGATGTGGATCCGCGGTCTCGAAGTGCTGACCAAGCCGCTGCTGCAGCTGGCCACCCAGCACCACAAGGAGATTCCGTGGGAGACCATCGACATGGACTTCATGAACCTGAACCAGGCCGCACACGGCGACCGTGAGTTCGGCTACATCGTCTCCCGCCTCGGCATTCCGCGCAAGATCGTCGTCGGCCACTACACCGATCCGGAAGTCGCCGAAAAGGTCGGCACCTGGGCTCGCGCCTGCGCCGGCTGGGATGCCTCCCAGAACATGAAGGTCATGCGTTGGGGCGACAACATGCGCAACGTGGCCGTCACCGAAGGCGACAAGACCGAAGCCGAGCGCGTGTTCGGCGCTTCGATCAACACCTGGGCCGTCAATGACCTCGTCGCCGCCTACGAGAAGGTCAAGGACAGCCAGGTCAAGGACCTCATCGAAGACTACAAGGCCAAGTACGACGTGGCCCCCGAGCTGCTTGATTCCCGCTACGATGAGCTGTTCATCGCAGCCAAGGAAGAGGCCGCCATGGTCAACATGATGCGTGAGAACGGTTGCACCGCCGGCGTCGACAACTTCGAAGACCTCGGCACCCTGCCGCAGCTGCCGGGCGTCGGCCCGCAGCGCTTCCCGTCCGAGTACGGCTGGGGCTTCTCCGCCGAAGGCGATTGGAAGACCTCCGTGCTGGTGCGCATCGGCGCCGTGATGGGCTACGGCCTTGAGGGTGGCGCCTCCCTGATGGAGGACTACTCCTACAACTTCGAGCCGGGCAACGAGCTCGACATGGGCTCCCACATGCTTGAGGTCTCCCCGGCCATCGGCACCATCGAGAAGCCGAAGCTGGCCATCTACCCGCTGGGCATCGGCGGCAAGTCCGACCCGGTTCGTCTGGTGTTCTCCGGCAAGCCGACCGACGCCGTGGTGGTCTCCATGGCCGATGAGCGCGAACGCTTCCGTCTGCTCATGGACGAAGTCACCGTCGTTGAGCCGCAGGGCTCCCTCAAGGAGCTGCCGTGCGCTCGCGCCGTGTGGAAGCCGAAGCCGGATCTGAAGACCGCCGTGCAGTGCTGGATCACCGCCGGTGGCTCTCACCACACCTGCATGACCACGTCCGTTGGCCGTGAGGCTTGGGAAGACTTCGCCCGCATCGCCGGTGTCGAACTCGCCGTGATCGACGAGAACACCACCGCCCGCCAGTTCGAGAAGGAGCTGGAGATCAGCGAGATGTACCATCGTCTCAACAACCGTCACTGAGACTATGGCGTGATAGCGGCGCGGTAGATTATCAGACGCATCATCCTTCGTGCGTCGTTGCCCATCTACCGCGTTTGCTTTCACGGCAGTCAGTGCCGTTCACTGAACGGTGGCGGCCGGGAGAATGCGCAACATTCTCCCGACATTGATGGGGATCTTCTCCTTATATTCCATCCATCATCCATATCCCCATCGCATAAGGCGCATCCGGAATCCTCTCTGGATGCGCCTTATGCGTTATCGTCACATGCTTTGCAATCGCCGGAGGCGCTCGCGGGGGACGAATCGAATTGGAACGAACCGTGGCTGGACAGGGGGCCGGAACAGGCGGTTCGGCTCTGCGATGGGTAGACTGTTACCGGATACCGTCATGCAATGCAACTGTGAGGATTGGTGCGCGATATGCTCATTTTGTTCGTCTGTACAGGCAATATCTGCAGGTCCCCCATGGGCGAACTGCTGCTGGGGAGGTATTTGTCAGGCACCACCATCAGCGTAGCCAGTGCAGGCACACGAGGACTTACACGCCACGAGATGGACCGATACAGTGCCAGACTCATGCGCAGCGTAGACATCGAACCCAGCGGATTCCGTTCACGTCGCCTTACCAAAGCCATGGCGGAGGAAGCGGATCTGATACTCTGCTTCGAAAAGAATCAGCGCAAAGACATCGTCACACTGGCACCGAACGCCGTCCGTTACACGTTCCTGGTGGATGATTTCGCCAACATGTGCCAATATTGCGCTCAGCAGGGCCTGGTCGAGGGGCTCACCGTCCAGGAACGCTTGGAATCGGTCGTCAGAGCATCCACGATCATTCGACCAATGCTTCCCAAAACCAAGGATATCGAAGACCCGTTGGGCAAACCGTTCGCAACGTTCGTGAAAGTGGCCAACGAGCTCAACCGCGACCTGTGCGCCATACTGAACGCGTTGAAAAAACGGCGTCAAGTGGATTCCGCTCCGGTACGGCAGCAGATTGTGCAGTGAACTATCGTACCCATCGCGTAGAAAACGTGAGAATCCGTCAGTATGAGTGCTGCTACGGGCAAGCGTCTGCAACGATGGCAAGCCGAGTGCAACAATGGGATGCCATCGAAGGGTGAAGCGCAACTGCATGACGAACGATACGAATCACGATACCGGCAACGGCATCCGTAACGACTGTGCGAATCGTGCGCAGCACGATATGCCGGCGACATACGTATCCTCCGACGCAATACCGCCCGACATGCACAATACACGAGGCGTGCAAGGCATGGTGGGTCGTCTCGCGGAATCCCATAGATTCGTCATCATGCTGCGCACAATCATGGCGATAACGCTCATCGCCATGGTGCTGCGTATGATTCCAGGCGGCTTCGGCGGCAGAAAATACGTTCCCATCGTTGTGGCACTTATGCCGTGGTTCATTATCCCCACTGCTGCCGTTGCCATCATCGCATTCGCCATACGCCAGCGTGCGCTCGCCGTTATATGTGTTGTCTGCATTATGGCGCAGGTGTGCTGGCACTGGGGGTTCATAGTGCCGACCGACAGATTGTCGGTACGCGCGCGTCTCGCGGTTACGCAAAGCGAATTGGACACGACTGATCGTTATGCGCGAATCATGACGTTGAATGCGAAGGAAGGCGCTGCGGATGCCGACCATATTGTGCGGATGGTTCGTGATGAGCATGTAGAGGTGCTGGCATTGCAGGAGGTGTCGCATGGACTGGTGCAACGGTTGCGTGATGCCGGCTTGGAAGCGACGCTGCCTTATTCGAACGTGGCGAAGTGGTCGGCGCATGACAACGGTGGCGTGAACGCGCTGTGGAGCGCGGCTCCTATGAGCGACACTACGGGGGATCTCATTCCCATCGAGTCCTCCAGTATTCCGGCGTCCAGCATTGATTTTGGTGGAGTGGCCGTGCGATTCGGTTCGGTGCATCCATTTTCGCCCCGCCCGACCAACCAAGGGTTATGGAGCAAAGGGTTAAGCGCCATCGGGCAGTTACAGGGAAGCAAAGGCAAGTATGTGCTGATGGGGGATTTCAACGCCATATGGGATCATGCCAGTTTCCGGTATCTGCTTGGGGCGCGCTTCCTGGATTCGGGCGAACGCGCCGGAAGCGGATTCCATATGACCTACCCGTCGAATGTGAAGCTGCTGGGCGTCATTCCGCTGCCTGCCTGTTCCGAGATCGATCATATCGTGCACGATCGCGGTGTTATCGTAGGCGATCTTGAGGCGCGTGCGGTTGCCGGTTCCGATCATAAAGCGCTGCTGGGGACTATGGAGATCACCGGCTGAACAAGCTCCAAAAGTGCGGCAATCGTAAGGCTTTCCTCCTATGTAATGCCAGCATGGGCGAGCAACGGCACTCGCTTGGCCATGTCCATATGACGATGGGGTACACCCCCGTCCGGTTGATAACGTATTCATCGATGATTAGACTTTCCTTAGTTGACTTTGCTTACAAGAGCATTGCCGGATGAGGAAAAAGATGGAAGAGAACGACAAAGCAAGACTAGGGCAGGCGACTCAACATCGATTGTTGAGCGTGGCCTATTGGCGATTCTCCGTCAACATGTCGCTGACGGTGCTTGATATGACGATGCTCATCGTTGCGTCCGCCACGGTGCTTGCGTTGCACCATGAAACCGACATATATTCCTTTCGTTTTGGGATTCCCATGGATCTGTCGGCGTATCTGCTGATTTGTGCGGTACTCTGGGCGGTTTGTCTGCATGGCGTCGGCGTGTACCACCGCCATGTGATGGGCGATGGCTACCAGCTCAATGCGTTACTCATCAAAGGCGCCGTAATCGCAGTCATGGTGACATGCGCCTTCGATTTCATCATGCGCATCGGCATGTCGTTGACGGCTATTGTGCTGTCGTTCGTATTCGGCCTGCTGCTCACCATGGTGGAGCGTTTCTTCATGCGACTGCTCATCACGCAGGGGCGTCGGAAAGGACGATATTCCTATTCCACTGTGGTTGTCGGGTCGCAGGAAGGCATTACGCGCGCGCTCGCGTTCCTCGGGCAGAAGCAGCAGCTGAACTATCGGCCGGTGGCAGTATGCCCGATACGGCTTGATCCCGCAACGGGGCTGGTCGAGGCCGATACGAATGTCGAAGGGCTGGACAAGCAAATCAATGACGTTCTCGGCTCGAGCATTCCGATCATGACCTATGGCGATGATTTTGCCGAACACGCCGTCAGCCTGCATGCGCAGACGGTGATGGTCACCGATGTGATGCAACGGTTCTCCGATAATTTCAACACTTTTGCCTTGAGGGCCGAATCCATGAATCTGGAGATCGCCTTGGTCACCTCCGCTGCCGATGTGAGCGGGCACGAGACGCAGGTGCGCGTGATCCAAGGCACCACGGTGATGACGATCTGCCTGCCGCAGTATTCGCCTGCGGCCATGCTGCAGAAGCGTGTGTTCGACATTGTGGTGTCGGCGTTGGCGATTGTGATCTCATCGCCGATCATGGTGCTGGTGGCGATCGCCATCAAGCTTGAGGATCATGGGCCGGCTCTGTATACGCAGGAACGTATTGGCTTGCGTGGCAAACCGTTCAAGATCCATAAGTTCCGCTCGATGTACGTGGATGCCGATGCCAAATTGGCGGAGGTGGCCGCCGTGAATGGTCAGGAGCTGGGTGCGTGTGTGAAGATCAAGAACGATCCTCGTGTTACCAAGGTCGGTCGGTTCATTCGCAAGACGAGTCTTGACGAGTTGCCGCAGTTCTTCGATTCGTTCATCGGCACGATGAGCGTGGTCGGTCCGCGCCCGCAGCGCCAATTCGAAGTGGACGGTTACGACCAGGTCTATGCCACCCGTCTGCTGGTCAAGCCGGGGATCACCGGGCCATGGCAGGTTTCCGGCCGCAACGATCTGAGCGACGAGGAAAGCCGGCAACTGGACGTGGGCTATGTGCAAAGCTGGTCGGTGATGGGGGATATTGTCTATATCTTCCGCACGGTCGGTACGATGATCAATCCCAGCGGTGCCTACTGATCGGGCGGTGTCAGATGATGAAAAACGAGGAGGTCCCTATGCAGTCAGTTCAGGTTGAATCCCACAAGGATATATGCATAGCAGTGGCCACCCATAAGGCGTATAGGATGCCTGAGGATTCCATGTATCTGCCGCTACAGGTAGGGAAGGCACTGCACCCGGATGTCGACTTGGGATTCGCCTGTGACAATACTGGCGACAACATCTCCGATAGGAACGCGTACTACTCGGAGCTCACCGGCCTGTACTGGCTATGGAAGAATTGCGATGCCGAGTATAAGGGTCTGGTGCATTATCGGAGGCATTTCGCCACGCTGAATAAGACAATGAGAGTGTCCAGCGATCGTTTCGAACGGATCGCCACTCGGAAGGATATCGAGGAACTGCTCAACAGAACCGATATCATCGTGCCGCGGCGACGCAACTATTACATCGAGACGGTGTATTCGCATTACAGTCACACCTTCGACGGCAGGCAATTCGACGAAACGCTGAAACTGCTTCAGGAGCAATGCCCCGAATATGTTCCGGCGTTCGAACATTTGATGCAGTCGAAGAAGGCGCATATCTTCAATATGTTCGTGATGACGCGTGAGTGCTTTGACGAGTATTGCACCTGGATGTTCCCGATCATTGAGGAATTGACCAAGCGTATTCCGCCCGAATCCTATGACGCCTTCGGTGCGCGATACCCCGGGCGCGTGAGCGAGCGTCTGCTGGATGTTTGGTTGGGCACCAAAGGGTACGACTATGCGGAAATGCCGGTGACCAGCCCGGAGCCGGTGGACTGGTGGAGAAAAGGAACCGGCTTCCTGATGGCCAAGTTCGGCGGCAGGAAGTATGAGAAGAGCTTTTAAGATTCGTTGTGCTTCAGCGTGGGGCATATAGATTGATGTTTGAGTTCGGATAAGCGTTGTATGCCGTGGTTTCCTGCCAATTTTGACAGCGTTCGCATGACAATGTGCAGTTGAGTGGCAGGGTGCTTATCTGATGTTCTTTCACAGTGTTGTGCGTACGATTTCAGTTGCTTTATCTCATTAAAAAACCGTTGTAGTCCTTGTGGCCGTTGGTTTATGCGCCGCGCTTCTGTCAAAAGGCGTCGATTTGTGAACGGCGTGGTTGGCGGAACGGTGAAAACGTTGGCGTTTATTGGCGCATTTTATGATATTTTAAAAGGAACGTGCTCCAGAAGAGAACGTTGTCAAAGGAGATTGGCCAAGCGTAGCCAGGTAATGTGCGTTGTGTGGGAGGAGCGATAGACCCGAACGTGCGGCGTATGCCAGGCCTGTGGCCACTGACAAGGAGTGCCAATGAAGGCTAGTGGATACTCCCCGAGTGAAGGCGGATCGCAGCATTCGCCCCAGAGCGGGAACCGTTCACCATTCAGGAAGAGAGTGGTCTGGAAGAAGCTGGCGGCAGGTGCGGTTGCGTTTGCCACGGCGTTCGGCGGTATGGGGCTTGTGTCCTCCACCGCTTCCGCTTCCACCGACCGAGACAGCTATACGGACACTGTGGAGAACTCCACATTCGAAACGGCCCGTGAGAAGTACGGTCTGACCAAGCATATGAAGAACGGCGCCATCCTGCACGCATGGATGTGGTCGTTCAAGAACATCACGGCGAACATGGAAGCCATCGCCAAGGCCGGCTACACTTCCGTGCAGACCGAGCCGATGAGCAAGATCAAGTATGTTCCGGCCAATGGCAAGAAGTTCGACGAGAACTGGTATTACGTGTACCAGCCGTCGAACACCAGCATCGGCAATTTCGTGGTCGGCACTGAAGACGATCTCAAAGAGATGACCGACACCGCCCACAAGTACGGTGTGCGTGTGATCGTCGACGTGGTGGCCAACCACTTCACCTCCGACTGGAGCGCCATCGATTCCGATTGGCAGAACAAGGACTATTTCCATTCCCGTTCCAACTGCGGTGGTGCCAACGGCGACAACATCAATTACAGCTCCCGTCGTGACGTTACACAGTGCCACCTGCTCGGTTTGTGGGATCTGAATACGCAGAACCAGACCGTGGCCGATCGTATGCAGTCCTTCCTGAAGACCGCCGTCGCCGATGGCGTCGACGGCTTCCGCTTCGATGCCGCCAAGCACGTGGAGCTGCCGACCGAGAAGTTCGACAACAAGACCTCCAACTATTGGAACACCATTCTGCAGAATGGCGCGCAGTTCCAGTACGGCGAGGTGCTGCAGGGCGATTCCGGCCTGGACTACAAGGCATACGCCAACCTATTCAAAGACAACTCCTCCGATGGCGGCGGCAACACCGCCTCCAACTACGGTGGCACGATTCGTGCGGCCATCCAGTCCGAGAACCTGACCACGAAGATGGTGCAGAACATCGATACCGGTGGCGCAAACGAGGATCAGCTGGTCACCTGGGTCGAATCACACGATAACTACGCCAACAAGGAACAGACCGGTTCCGATGGCGTGAAGAAGGGTGTCTCCACCGAGCTCACCGATTACCAGATCATGATGGGCTGGGCCATTGTCGGCTCCCGCAAGGCCGGCGCGCCGCTATACTTCAACCGTCCGAAGGAATCCGGCGGTAAGGACCAGAACGGCAACCTCAGGGCGCAGTTCGCGGAGAAATCCCAGCTGGGCGACACCGGCGACGACATGTGGAAGAACAAGTCCGTGGTGGCGGTGAATCACTTCCGCAATGCCATGGACGGCAAGTCCGAGCATCTGCAGAACTGCAGCGCCGACTCGAACAGCGACGCTGCCAAGAAGTGCGTCATGATCGAGCGCTACACCAAGGATGGCGTGCAGAACGACGGCGTGGTCATCGCCAATATGGCCGGTGACCAGAACCTTGCCGGACTCGCCTCCAGCCTTGACGACGGCACCTACACGGATGAGGTCAACGGCGGCAAGCTTGTGGTTCAGAGCGGCAAGATCGTCTCCGGCACCGCCAAGGGCGGCTCCGTGAGCGTCTTCTACGCAAAGGGTCAGGCCGAGCCGAGCGTTTATGCCGACTCCGCATCCGCGGAATTCTCGTCTGAAAGCGTGAAGGTGACGCTGCACGCCCAGTATGCCGACAACCTGAAGTACACCACTTCCGAAGGCAAGTCCGGCTCCTTCAAGGATGGCGAAAGCATTTCCGTCGGCAGCACCCTTGCCGAAAACGAAACCGCTACCGTCAAGGTGACCGGTACTGCAACCAAGGATGGCACGAAGGTCAAGAAAGGCGATCAATTGAGTGGCTCCGTCACCGTGAAGAAGGTGCCGGTCCAGGATCAGCATCTCGCCTCGCAGTATGGAACGAATAAGGTCGGCAATGGCGTGAAGAAGACCATCAACTTTACGGCCGGCAAGGGCGCGAGCCTGTCCGACTGGGACAGCTCCATGCTGATTGCGCAGGGCGCCGCCAACGACGATCCTCGTGTGTACCGCTCGAACTCCATGTACGAGGTTCCGATCGACCTGTACGCGCTGTATGGCGCCTACGATAACGACAACCTCTACCTCATGTGGGAAATGACCAACGTGCAGGATGTGGTGGATCGTGGAGACGACTACCCGCTGAGCCAAGGCCACTTGTGGCAGACCCAGAACCTGCCGTTCCACATCGCCATCGATACCAAGGACGACAGCACCCGCGTGGGCAACAACGGCGGCCTGAAGACCGGCGGCTCCCTGTGGGCGTCCAACATCACCTGGGGCGGCAAGCAGAACGTCAATAAGGTCGTCACCATTTCCACCAACGGCTCCAACGGTCCGTGGGTGTACCAAGGTGACTCCGACGGTCTCGATTCCAATGCCGAGTATGGCCCGGCAGCCAATGCCAAGACCAATACCAAGAAGTCCGGCATCAAGTTCGGCTATGGCAATGGCATTTTGAGCGATAAGGTCATCGGCATCGACGGTGGCTGGGGTGACAGCAACGGCCGTGTAGTCGGCGATATGACTGCAGAGAACGAAAGCAAGACCAAGTGGGTCAACTTCAACGACAAGGGCCACGATTCCGCCGGCATGGACGATCATTACGAGATCGCCATCCCGTTGGATGAACTTGGCACTACTGCGGACCATATTGCCGCGAACGGCATTGGTATCGAACTGGCGGCTACCTTCGGCCTGTCCGCCATGGATTCCCTGCCGTACGATCTGGCCATGAACGATAATGCCGATTTGCCGGATACCACCTCTCAGGTGAACAACTCCTTCGAGAAGTCCGACGAAGACATGTTCACCGTGCAGATGGCGAACATCGGCGGTACTGGGTCGCTCGTTGAAACCAAGTCTGTCAAGATCGACCAGTCGAGCTACACCACTAACATCTCCAATGGCGTCACCACCAAGCAGCTGACTGCCACGACCGATCCGGAAGGAGCGTCCGTAAGCTGGAGCTCGTCCAACAAGGATGTGGCAACCGTCAGCTCGAAGGGCGTAGTCACTCCGGTGAAGGCGGGTACCGCCAAGATCACCGCCAAGGCAGGCAAGGCCACCGCCTCGATCACCGTCACGGTGACCGGCGAGATCCCGCCCACCCCGGTGAAGAAGAACACCATCTACGCGACCAAGCCCTCCGGCTGGGGCAAGATGTACGCGTACGTGTACACGGGCGACGGCGCCAGCGCGGTCAACAACGCGGCCTGGCCCGGCGTCGAGATGACGGCGGCGGACAACTGCGACCAGACCGGATACAAGTACGAGGTCCCGGACAGCCTGGCCTCGAACGCGAAGGTGATTTTCAACGACGGCGGCTCGCAGCAGTTCCCGGGTTCCCGTGAGCCGGGTCTGGACTACAACGGCGGCACGGTGCACTGGGACGGCTCCTCGTCCTCGCTCGCGTCCGTGACCTGCACGACGAACGTGCCGGTGACTTCCGTGGCGATCACGGGCGCCGGCGTGTCCTCGGGCAAGCTGTCCATGAGGAAGGGCGCTTCCGCCCAGCTGACCGCGACGGTCAGCCCGGGCAACGCGACCGACAGGACCGTGTCGTGGACGTCCTCGGACACCTCCGTGGCGACCGTTGACAGGACCGGCAAGGTGACGGGCGTGAAGGCCGGCAAGGCCACGATCACCGCGACCGCGGGCGGCAAGAACGCCAGCGTCGAGGTCACGGTCGAGGACGAGCCGGCGTCCACGGTCGACATCACGTTCCGCGCATCCGGAGTGGATCTGAAGTCGGGCGAGACCCTGTACGCCGTGGGCGACTGGGGCCAGGCCAACGCGTGGAAGCGCGCGGGCGGCGTCAAGCTCGCCAAGAGCGGCGGCTCCTACACCGGCACCACGACCGTTGCCAAGGGCCATGCCATGGCGTTCCGTCTGATCAAGGTCGACGCCAGCGGCAAGACCACGTGGGATCCGGCCAAGGATCGGAAGACCGTTGCCGACCAGTCCAAGACCCTCGACGTCACCTGGGACGGCAGTGTCGTCAGCCAGAACGTGAGCGTCACGATCAACGCCGCCGCCGACCTCAAGGCAGGCGAGACCCTGTACGCCGTGGGCGACTGGGGCCAGGACGGCAAGACCTGGAGCCGCGCGTCGGGCGTGAAGCTGTCCGCGAAGTCGGACGGCACGTATGCCGGCACCGTCTCGGTAAAGACCGGCCATGCCATGGCGTTCCGTCTGATCAAGGTCGACGCCAGCGGCAAGACCACGTGGGACCCGGCATCTGACCGCAAGACCACCGCCGACAAGACCAAGAGCATCGGCGTGGCTTGGGACGTCGCCACGGTGAACGAGAATGGCGTTCCGCCGTCCACGCTCGCCATCACCGGCGACGGGGTTGTCAACGGCAAGCTGACGCTCTCGGCCGGCTCCCTTGCGCAGCTGTCCGTCTCGGGCACCTCGTCCAAGGTGGACATGTGGTGGAGCGACGGGGCCGCGGTCGCGGTCTCCGGCACCGGCACCGTGTACGCCGTACAGAAGGGCACTGCGACGGTGAACGCCAAGGTCGACGGCAAGACCCTGAGCCTCACCATCACCGTGGAATGACTGCTTGTCTAATCCCTATGGATAGGGAGTAAGACAGAGCCAGGGCGGGCGATTTTCAGAACGAATCGGAAGATCGCCCGCCCTTATTCACGTAAAATATGTTTTCGTATAGGAAGAAGATTGCTGCTTCCATAGGCGTGTCGCTTCCGACGAATAAACTTTCCCCTGGATGTTTCGGGAATGTTGACAAGATCTTGCATACCCAGCGATTGGCTTGAGCGCTATCCATGCACTGAAGTGCTGATTGCCAGCTAAGGGATTATTGATTGGACGAAGAAGGGAACAACGGCTCCTCATGATGAGCTCTATAAGAAAAAGCGCAAAACGAGTAGTCGAGTCTGTGCTATGACAATGCCATCCCAACCCCTGATCAGTATTATCGTGCCGGTTTACAATGTGGAGCGGTATCTTGACCAATGCATGCAGAGCCTTGTCTGCCAGACGTATGCCAATCTTGAGATCATTATGGTCGATGACGGCTCTACCGATTCGTCCGGTGGAAAATGCGATACATGGGCAGAACGCGATTCACGTATTCGCGTGATCCATCAGTCTAATGCCGGTCTTGCGGCAGCCCGCAATACAGGTCTTGATGCCGCCGCCGGAGTGTATATCGGTTTTGTGGATTCTGATGACCATGTGCTGCCTGACATGTTCGGAACATTGATGAGGAACATGGAGAATGCAGATGCCGATTTGTCGATTGTCTCCTATGCGCGTGAGGGTTTGGACGGCAAAACCTATTGCAATGCATTGCCTGGGAAAAAGATGGTGATGACATCCGAGGACGCGTTCAAATACGTCAACATCCATGGTTATTTTTACGTGGTCGCGTGGGACAAGCTGGCGAAAAAGGAATTATTTGACGGGCTTCGATATCCGGTTGACGCCCAATATGCCGAAGATTCACCAGTGACCTACCAGCTTCTGGATCGTGCCGAGCGCATAGTCTATGAATCCGCGCCGTTGTATCGATACCGGATGACCGAAGGAAGCCAATCACACGGCATCACCGATAAATTCGCCCAGTCCACCGGCAACATGCTGGAGTTGGTGCGCAGAAAATACCCTCAGGACGAACCATATGCGGCATATGGCCATTTGGAATCCATTGTGGGCACCTGCAACCGCATTATCCTTGCGCATAAGCGCAAGGAATGGTCTGGTTTCGAACGGTATGCCCGAGTCCGTTTGCGTGATTTGCTGCCATTGGTGGAAAAATATGGATTATTGTCACGGAGCCAATTGCTGCAATGGAAGTTGCTTGTCGTTTCTCCTGCCCTGTATAGCGTGATGTACCGCTGCTATAAACGGCGGCACCCGGAAATTTCGTCGCATTAGGAGCACATGTCAAGAATGCTTTCGATTGCGCTGCTACTTACATTACTTTTGTTCCTGGCTCTTCTGCTGATGGTGTATGGAGGGGATTTCGCGGAACCATCCATACTCTTCGTTCTGGGTTTTGCTTTATCCGTCTTCAATGGTCTGACTAATTACAAGGCGTGGAATTTTAATCTGTCTTTACAGACATGCATGGTCGTCATGGTGGGGGCGGTTGTCTTCATGGCTACAGCATATGGTGTAAAAACGCTGTTCCACACGATTGTGGTAGGTGATGTTTCATCACGGAGATACAAAGAGCCGCGAAATATTACTTTGCCGTTATGGGTTTATGTTGCCGGGCTGATGTTTACATGTCTGTCCTTCATCGTTGTATCGCGGAGCATCGTCGCTCTGACGTTGCCATACGGCGGTGACGGCTCGTTAAGCAAGGCTATTGGGCTGTACGATCACCTGAATAAATTCAGCACCGAAGGTGTGTCTATTTCCGGCATTGCCTCTCTGCTGTATCTATCCACCAACGCTATGGCGTATGTATGGCTGTTTCTTGCTATGCGGAGTTTTGTAATTCGGACGTTGAAGAAGGACTATTTTGCGCTGATCAACGCCCTGGCAGCTATCCCAATGTCTTTGATCTCGGGTGGGCGAAACAGCCTCATTCAATTGGGCGTTGCGGCTTTCGCCTATTGGATTCTCTTCCGTCGGCAAAACAATCATTGGCAAGGTGTTCGGTTACGTTTCCGTACGGTTGCCTTTTTCATGATTATCGTTTTGGCCGGTTTGGCCTTGTTCAAGCCGCTTCTTTCGTTGATGGGGCGTGAACCTGGAGAGTCGACCATATACGAGTATCTTTCCATCTATATCGGGGCGCCTATGAAGAATCTGGATGCGTTCCTTACTGGTTCGATGAACCCATCCCTTGCTGTGAAGTCGATGAAATGGGGAGACATGACATTGGCATCGACTTTTGCTTCATTCCCCCAGGTTTTTGGCCACACTGTCCTCGACTGGTTGAATTGGCAGCCGTTCCAAAGATATGGGAATGTGGATCTCGGTAATGTGTTCACCACATATTATGCATTCATTTTCGATTGGGGAATTGCCGGCGCCATGCTTGCTGTTGCTTTTATCGCAGCGCTTTCCCAATTGTGTTATGAAAGCACGGTCTACGCGTTGCAGTATGGAAGCGGTAGCGTTCCTCTATCCATGATGCTGTATGGGGCTATCAGTTATTGCTGCGCTTTCAGCTTTTTCTCCAACCGATGGATGTCCACCATGCTTAATCAAATTATGCTGAAGAACATCATTATCTGGATTGCGCTTATTCTCCTGACCAATATTATCCTCGGGCATGGCATAGCTGCCGGTGAGGAAAGGCACTATTCTGCAAAGTCCTCTAATGTGAAGGAGAGCATCAGGTGAAGCGTTGGGAGGCGGCAGATAAGGCCGTATGTAGTGGTAAGGGCAGTACACCACGCATTCGTTCCGTCAAATTCAACGTGTTGATGAACATGATTGTCACCACATCATCGTTGATATTCCCGCTGATCACTGTTCCATACGTTTCGCGCGTGCTTTCCACGAGCGGTACCGGGCATGTCGCATTCGCCCAGTCGGTTTCCTCGTATTTCTCGCTAGTGGCATTGCTGGGTGTTACATATTACGGGGTGCGTGCATGCGCCAGCGTTCGCGATAATCGTGCTGAGCTCTCGCGAACCGTCAAGGAGTTGCTGGTCATTCTTGGATGTTCGACCACTGTGGTCAGCATTGTGTATGTGGCCTGCCTGCTCACCGTGCCGAAGATGAACGCGCAATTCGAACTGTTCCTGCTGTTCGGGCTTTCCATCTGGCTGGCGTCGTTTGGAGTGGAATGGTTTTATCAGGCACTGGAGCAGTACGAGTACATCACCGTGCGAAGCGTCTGTTTCAAACTTTTGGCTTTGGTGCTCATGTTTGCATTTGTCAGGCAGCGTGGCGATTATGTGATCTACGGTCTCATCGTCGTGGTGGCCGGCTATGGATCCAATATCCTCAACCTGTTGAGGCTTCGTAAGTTCATCGATCTGCATGACGGCGCCAAGCTCGATGTGACGCGGCATTTCAAGCCGATGCTGTGGTTCATGATCGCTTCCATTTCGTCCGGGATGTACATTCAGGTCGACATCGTCATGCTTGGTTTTCTTGGCACGACAAACATGGTTGGCTTGTACCAGCTTGTCTCCAAAATCAAATCCGTGTTGGTGACCGCCGTCAATTCGGTCGGCAACGTTATGCTTCCACGATTGTCTTACTACCAGGCACAAAACAAGGAACGTCGTGCGAGCGAGCTTATTGCGAAGAACATGAACTTCGTCATGGTGTTCGGCTCTGCGATTATCGCATTGCTGATACTGCTTGCCGATCCGATCGTGGCATTGCTCGGCGGGCCCGATTTCACCGGATCGGTGTTCCCGCTGCGATGCGTCGGCTTTGCCGTGATGTTCTCCGCCATGAATATCGTGCTCGCCAACTACATGATTTCCAAAGGAAGAGAGCGTAGCTGGGCCACTGTCAACGCCATCGGTCTCGCTTTGGCCATCGTTGCGAATCTTCTTTTGATTCCAAGATTCGGTGTGGTCGGATCGGCGGTGAGCATTTCGCTGTGTGAGGCGTTGATGTTCGTCATGCGCTCGTATGTATGCCGTGATTTTCTTAAAGGGATTCGCGAACTAGTCGATCCGATTCGCATCTTCCTTTGTGCGCTGCTTTCGGGAGTCGTAACGCAATGCGTGTTGGCATTGGGCAATGCCGCCGTATGGAACGCATTCGCATGGCTTCTTGGCGGCGGCGTGGTGTTCGGCATCGTATATGGCGCATCGCTCGCTGTATGCCACGAACAGTTTCTGATGAGTATGATTCAGCCGGTGATTAATCGGTTCAAACCACAGGAGTGAAGGATCGGATATGACGAAGTATGTGATTTGCGAACGTTCCCTGCACCATGCCCACGCCGGTTCCAAGGCGCGTGACGATATCCGCCGGCTGCTTGAACAGGATGCCTGGCAGCCGTTTGAGGTGCACCCTGGCGAAAATAAAGGGTATTTCGACAAGCTACTGTGCGTCGGCTATACGATGGCCGATTGGAAACGATTGGAACATGCCGTCCAGCCGGGCGATGTGGTGCTGGTGCAGTTTCCGCTGATCATGTACAACAAGGTATCCCTGTATGCCTTGCCCTCTATACGCAGGATGAAAACCCGAGGTGTGCGTTTCATCATGCTGGTGCATGATTTGGAAAGTCTGCGAGGGTATTCCTTCACCGATTTCGATAAGCAATGGGTTGCGGAAGCGGATATGCTCATCAGCCACAATCCATGCATGAGCAAAGTGCTGCGCGAATATGGTGCCACGGCGCCAATCAAGGAAATCGGTATTTTCGATTATCTACTTCCATCGGTCGCACCGATCGCGCCTGAAGCACGGCATGGCATTGACATCGCCGGAAATCTCAGCCATGAGAAGGCTGGGTATATATATCAGCTTGCCGCGCAGTTCCCCGATGCGGACATCAATCTCTATGGGCCGAAATTCGATAGAGAACAGGGGCCTTCCGCATGGTACCGGGGCATGTATGCTCCCGACGAACTGCCGAGCAAGCTCCAGGGGAGGTTCGGCCTTATCTGGGATGGCGACAGCACAGCAACGTGTACGGGATTCTATGGCAAATATCTGGCCGTGAACAATCCACACAAGCTTTCACTGTACCTTGCCTCCGATAAGCCGGTGATTATCTGGAGCAAGGCGGCGCTCGCGTCGTTCGTCACGCAGCACGGTGTTGGTTTCGCGGTGGATAGCATGCGGGAAGCCGTGCAGGTGGAACATACCATAGACAAGGAAGAGTATCTTTCGATGACGAAAAGGGCTGGCGAATTAGGCGCGCAACTGCGTGGAGGATATTACACAAGAAGAGTCGTAGGCGAGTTGCAGGCGGCTATGCCGCAACTGCAGGAAAGGTGACGACAAATGGGCGTTAAGCAGCAGATCAAGGCCATTGTGCCTCAACGTGTGTGGAAATTGCTGCAGCGGAATAAGGCGAACATAAAACTGGCATCGTATTATTCCGGGCAGCGCAAGCGTTTCCTGAACAATTGCGCTGGGCAATGGAACGATGAGCGGTTCGAGCAGCTGCGGGGAACAATGGTGTACTACATTCACCGCATCGAGAAGGGATTGTCGCATAAGCATTTCCGTTCAGGTTTCGGAAGATCGGCGTTCGCTGAGTTGAAAGCCGTGATGGAACGATGGCGTGAATCTGGTTATTCAACAGATGATGAGACCTACCAGGCAGCGCAGAATGTAATTCGGGCATATGTACACAAACATCGTGCCATCGGCAAACCGATTCCTCAATTCGTAGGCGAGTGGTTTGCCGATGAGGTTGCTTCCGCCGATAAGGCGTGCGGTAACGAGGGCAACGCAGGAGTCAAAATCGTTCGGGCTTCGGACAAGCTTGACAATAAGACAAAGAATTATGCAACGTTGTTCGAGCAGCGCACCAGTGTCCGTGAGTATACCGGCACGTCGGTCGACATGCAGGCGGTGCATGAGGCGATTGCAATCTCCATGAAGACCCCATCCGTGTGCAATCGGCAGGCATACCGCATTCTGCTTGTTCAAAACCAGGAACTCGTCAAGCGGGCGTTGGAATTACAAGGAGGATGGCGCGGCTATGATATGCCCCCGCTGCTTGCCCTGATCAGTGTTGACGTGCGCAGCTTCGTGAGCGTGGAGGAACGCAACGAGCCATATATCGATGGCGGATTGTTCACCATGGCGTTTCTTACGGCGCTTGAATACGAATCTCTTGCATCATGCCCGCTGAACACGATGATGCGCAAACAACAGGAGCATGATATTCGTAATCTTCTGGGGATTCCCGACTACGAGGTGCTGATAGCGTTTGTCGCAATAGGTAATTTCCCGGAATCCATCGAATCGCCGATCTCCTTCAGGTACAAGCCTGAAATCATTACCCGTGAATTGAGATAACCATGACGGATCTTGTCAGCGTCATCATACCGGTATATGGAACGCCATTGTCGGTGCTTCGTAACTGCGTGGAAAGCCTCGCCAAGCAACGGGGGAATGGTTTTCTGATGGAGGCGGTCATCATATTCGATGGCGATCCGGAATTCGACGGTACGGTTGTGGAAGACTGGGAGTTCCCAACGGTTACGGTACGTACCGCTACCATCGGCCATGCAGGCGTATCTGCGGCTCGCAATGCGGGAATTGGTATGGCCGCTGGGCAATGGGCGATGTTTGTGGATGCCGATGATGTATTGCCCGATCACGCCGTCGAGAGTCTGCTTGACTTCGCGCGGCGGCATCGTTGCGATGTGGTGATGGGCGCATATCGCAGCGTATTGGACGATGCGTCAAACGGCGAGGCGGAAGAGCATCATTATCTGACGGTCGACAAGGTTTTTAACGGGGAGGAACGTGACGGTTTTTGCCTGGACATGCTTCGCCCGCAAAAGGGAATAGCCTTGGCATGGGGCAAACTGTATGCTGCGCCAGTACTGCATGGAATCCAAGGATTCAACGAATTGCTAAGCCTTGGAGAAGACGCCGAATACGCATTTCGTGCCTGCATGGCGGCGAAACGCATCGGATATGTGGACTCAATGGCATATGAATACCGTAGGAATGCGGAATCCGCAGTCAGGACGTTCCGAACCGATTACGTGCAGCGCACGGTGGCAGGGATCAAGGCATTGAACGCCACGGTAGCTCGAATCGACCAGTCGGCATTGAGAAAACAGTGCGTTGAATGTCTTGACGATTATGCGCTGTTTCATCTGACCATCATCATGATCAACTACCTGTTCAATCCGAACGCGCCATGGAATCACGGCGAACGGAGAAAGCAATATCGACAGACCTTGAATCTGCCGATATTCCGCATGCCGCTACGCGGATACCATGGCGGGCGCTTCCCTCTGACCAGGCAAGCGGCGCTCTTCTCCATGAAATGGCATCTGTATTGCGTCAGTGCCGCGATAGCGTGGGTGCGTCATAGGCAATTCGGCGATTGAACCCATCAGGGTCCATCAAGTTCATAGGCAAACGGTATTCGGGAAGAAAGGAAACAACATGGCCGGTCATCCGCTCAACGTGGGAATCATCACCTACCATGCGGCCTACAATTATGGATCGGTGTTGCAGGCATACGCAACACAGACGAAGATTGCCAGCATGGGGCACCACGTCACCATGATCGACTACCGGTCCGAGGAAGGCGAGCGGTACTACCGTAATCTGTACTTCCGCGGGCAGGGACTCAAATCGACGCTTGCCGACATGACCATGCTGCCGGTGGCCACCAAACGCAAATTGAGGATGGAACGCTTCGAGCGGTTCATCCGAGAGAACATGCGGCTGAGTCAAAACCAGTACCATAAGCCAGGGGAGCTTGGCAAACTGGCCGATGCGTTCGACGTGGCCGTCAGTGGAAGCGACCAGATCATCAACAAGCATTCCAATGAGCTGGAGCGTGTGGGCTGGGGATATATGGATCCCTATCTGCTTGCATGGGCGCAGTGCAGGAAGATCTCCTATGCCTCCTCACCGGCCACCATGACCGATGAGGAACTCGATCGCATCGGCCCGGCACTTGCCCGATTCGACGCATTGTCTGCACGTGAACGGTCTGCGTGCGGAAAGCTGGAACGAGTAAGTGGAAAGCATGTGGAACATGTATGCGATCCGACGCTTCTGCTGACGTCCGATGAATGGCTGGAACATGTGCCTGCTGGCAAGACGATGAGGGAGACGCCCTATCTATTGTTCTATTCTCTGCTGCGCCCCAAGCGGGCGGTGGGCGTCTTCAATCAGTTGAAGGAGCTGTCCCAGCGTATCGGCATGCGTATTGCGGTGTTGACGCCGATGGCAGGCAATGTGCCGAACTGTGCGGAATTGATTAATGTGCTGGAAGCCGGTCCTGAGGAATTCCTCTCTCTGATGCGCTATGCTCAGGCGGTGCTTACCGATTCCTATCATGGAACGCTGTTCTCCATCAACTTCCATAAGACTTTCTGGGTTTACACCGAAGGTACGAAAGAGCATGAGCTGGGCACCCGTCGTGGACAGGTATTGCAGGAATTGGGATTGACGGATCGCATTATCACCGACTTCACTCAGATTCCGTCTGCTGAAGTGAAAAATGGAACTGCGATTGATTATTCGGCAGGCGCTGATGCGATTTTGCAGAGCATGCGAGACCGCTCGATTGCTTATCTGAAGAAAAGCGTTGCGCACCAAGAAAACTGATGCCGAATGAGATGATTGGATTTCTGATCTGATATCAACCCTGACATTTTCCTCGGCATGAAATAAGTGAAGGCTCGGTTCCGCTGGCATGCGGACCGAGCCTTCACTTATTGGTGTGTGATTATTCCACTACAACAGTGAGCTGGAAGTAGCGGTTGTGGTTATTGGCGCTAGTCGCGAAGGTGCCTGCCTTATGGGCGTAAATGGTACCGTCGGCATCAACAGTGGCTACGGTATCATCTCCGCCGAGTTCCTTCCACAAGGGCAGCTGACGGGCGTTGCTTGGGAGGGCTGTGACGGACACGTGCTTTGACGAGCCGGCTGGAATGGTAATGGTGTATTCATTGTCGCCGGTTTTCGTCAGACCGTCGGCACTCGGAGTGAGTGAGTCAAGGGGGTCTGAGTCTGAAACGGAATCAGAACCTCCAACAGAGATCTTCTTCTGTGCGGTCAACACAGTGCCGTCGGTTCGAGTCGCCTTGACTGAAATAACAGTGTCGACGTAGTCGTGTCGGGACAGATCGTACTGAGCTTTGAGACCTACAGTACGGCCTGTGGTCGTTTTGGAAAACCCTTTGTTGATGAACATCAGCAGATTGGTGTCAGGAATGCTCCACTCCACGTTTGCGAAGCTGCTGCCATCCTTCTCACGGGCGGTGAGTTGGAATTGCTCGGAACCGATTACTTTGCCGCTCTCGGCGCCGGCGATGACGATATCATCATTGAAAGGATTTGGCGCGGCCGTTACAGTGACGGCGACCTTGGCGCTGACACCATCGGCCGTGGCTGTGATGGTGGCTGTACCTGCCTTAGCGGTAGTTAAAACACCAGTGCCCATCACGTTGACGACCGAGGAGTTGGATGATGTCCAGGACACCGTCTTGTTGGTGGCGTTCTCCGGCAGCACAGTAGCGTTCAACTGGATATTTTTTCCTGCTACGATGCTGAGCTTGCCATTGGACACACCGTCTCCGGTAATGGTTACGGAGCTGACCTTGTTGACGGAATTGTCTTCCACGGTAATATCTACCGAAGCAATCTTGGTGCCGACTTTGGCGCTTACCTTGGCGGCGCCCTTCTGCACGGCGTACACGGTGCCGGTGCCGGAGACCGCGACCGCAGCGCTATCGGACCACCAAGTCACCTTGTCGGAAGTGCTGGCTCCAACGAGGTTAAGCTCGGCGAGATGATGGGCCTGCATGGTGAGCTTGCCGTTCTCCACACCCTTTCCGGTGATGTAGAACTCGTTGCCATCGGGGATGCTTCCATCCTCGTTGACCTTGTTGATGCTCCAAGTCACGCCGATGCTCTTGGTCTTGTCGGCGGTGGTCTTGCGGTCCGTGGTCGGGTCCCATGTGGTCCTGCCGCTGGCGTCGACCTTGATCAGACGGAACGTCATGGCGTGGTTCCTGTCCACCTTGGCGGTGCCGGTGTAGATGCTGCCGCTCTGGGCGAGCCTGACGCCGCCCGCGCGGTTCCAGATCTTGCCCTTGCCCTGGCCCCAGTCGCCCACGGCGTACAGGGTCTCGCCGGCCTTGAGGTCGGCGGCGGCGTTGATCGTGATGCCCACGGTCTTGCCGGCGTTCTCGTCCCACTTGAGGCTGACGGTCTTGGACGAGTCGGCGGTGGCCTTCATGTCGCCGATCTTATCCCACTCGGTCTTGCCGTCGGCGGTGACCTTCACGAGGCGGGCGGTCACGGAGTGGCCCTTGGCGACGGTCGTGGTGCCGGTGTAGGAGCCGTCGGCGCCGGCGAGCCTGACGCCGCCCGCGCGGTTCCAGATCTTGCCCTTGCCCTGGCCCCAGTCGCCCACGGCGTACAGGGTCTCGCCGGCCTTGAGGTCGGCGGCGGCGTCGAACGTGATCTGCACGGTGGTCCGGGGCTCCTCGACCGTGACCTCGACGCTGGCGCTCTTGCCGCCCGCGGTCGCGGTGATCGTGGCCTTGCCGGCCTTCACGCCCGTCACCTTGCCGGCCTTGTCGACCGTGGCCACGGCCGTGTCGCCGGACTTCCACGCCACGGTCCTGTCGGTCGCGTTGCCCGGGCTGACCGTGGCGGCCAGCTGCAGCGACGCGCCCTTCCTCACGGTGGCCTTGCCGTCCTTCACGCCCGGACCGGAGATGGACACCGACGTGACCGGAACATCAGTCGGGCAGTCAAGCGCGGGCAGGGCGGCGGTGGCGCCGTCCCACTTCACGATGCCGCCGTCATATGCGATGCCCGGCTCGCGCGAGCCCGGGAACTGCTGGGAGCCGCCGTCGTTGAAGATCACCTTCGCGCCCTTGGCGAGATCGTCCGGCACCGCGTACCTGTACGCGTTCGCCTGCCGGCAGCCGTCCGATGCCGTCGTGGCGGTCATCTTCACGCCGGGCCAGGCCGCGTTGTTCGCCGCGGTCGCGCCGTCGCCGGTGTATACGTACGCGTACAGGTCGCCCCAGCCCGAAGGCTTAGTCGCGTAGATCGTGTTCTTCCCGACCGGATCCAGCGGAGGGACGCCGGTCACCGTGACGGTGATCGAGGCGGACTTGCCTCCGGCCTTCGCGGTGATCTTGGCCGTGCCGGCCTTCACCGGAGTGACCGTGCCGTCAGATGCGACCTTCGCAACGGCTTCGTTGGAGGAGGACCAGGAAACATTCACGCCAGCCGGATCGGTGGTGGCGGTGAGCTTGATGGTCTTTGCGCCATTGGTGAGGTCGGTAGTGAAGTCCTTCTGGTTGATCTTCACGGAGTTCACGGTAACAACGGCGCAGCTACGAGCCGTCCATGTGCCGGAAGCGGTGGTATCGCCGTTCCAAGCGTAGGTGCCGTCAATGGACAGGCCAGCCGCATCCTCGCCTTCGGCGGTATCGGCAGGATACTTCAGCGTGTTGGTGGCATTGCCATCGTTGAAGATGATGCGGACGTTCTCGTCGAATCCGTCAGGGATTTCGTACTTGTATTCGCCATCCTTGCCGCAGCTGTCTCCTGCGGAGACCTTCGTCATTGCCACGCCGGGCCACTTTGCGTTCTGCTTGAGCGTTGCCGCGCTCGAATCGTCCACGTACACGTAGGCGTACAGGTTCGACCAGTTGCTCGGCTTCTTGGCGTAGGCGACGCTGACGGCTGCCGGATCCTTCTTGGTGAAGGTGTATTCGGCGGAGACGGTCTTGTCGTCCTTATCGGTGCCCTGCAATTTCAGGGTGATGGTGCCGTTGACCGCGGTCTTAGCGCCGATGGTGATGGTATCGCCATCCTGGTAGGAACCGGAAGCGCCTTCGGACGTGGTGTAGGAGGCGCTCGTCACGTTGGAGGCGTGCAGCGTCACCTTAGTGGTGTCGGTCTTGAAGGAACCGCCGGTCGGGTTAGCGGAGACGCTGGCAAGATTGCTGTTGTAGAACACGCTGATCTTGCCACCCTTGGCGGTGCCGGAGGTGATCTTGCCACCGGAGACGGTCAACGTTCCGCCATTCACCTGGTCGGTGTAGGTGCCGTCATCCAGCGTGGTCTCGGTGCCAGCCAGCGACTTATCGCCATTCATGTTCACCACGGTCACGCCATCGGAATCGGCGTTGCCGTCCTTGATGTAACGTTCGACCATCAGGCAGGAATTGTCACCGCAGTTGCGCATGTATTCCTTGGCTTTGGCATTGTTCATCTTGTTGCGGAAGTGATTCACCGCTACAACCTGCGAATCCTTCCAAGAGTCGGAGCCGGCATCGCCGAGCTGGCTCTTCTCCGCGAACTGCGGCTGGTTGCCGCCGGAGCCGACAGGTCGATCGAAGTACAGCGGCATGGTCTGGGAGCGGGAGCCGATTACGCCCCACCCCATAGTCATTTCCCATTCGCTCATCTTCATGGACGCGCCATAATCGTCGGGCTTGTTGGAATAGTTATCGTGCGATTCCACCCAGGAAACGAGATTGTTGCCACCTGCGGCGTTGTCCCAATTGTTGAGGTTGCCAGCATTCAGATTCTTCGAGCTCAACGCGCCGCGGAGCTTGACACCGTAGTAGGAAGCGGTCACACCGCCGCCATGACGGCTGTTGTTGGCGAACAGCTTGGCGTAATCGGCATCATGGGAAATGGAATCCTGCAGCACCTCGCCGTACTGGAATTGGGCGCCGTTGTTCAACACGATATTCCAATACTGGGAGCCGTCATATTCGTTTGGCAGCTCGATATGCTTGGCCGCGTCGAAACGGAAGCCATCCACGCCGTCGTTCACCGCCTGCACGAGGTAATCATGCATCATGTTGGCGGTCTCGGTCTTCGAGGTGTTGATGTCGTACAAGCTGAGCAGCTTGCAGTGTGTCACCTGGTAACGGTTGTTGTAGTCCTGTACGTCGCCGTCGTTGCAGTCGTGATGGTACAGGTCGGACTTCCTCCAACGATCCGCGATGGCATTCCAGGTGGCGGTCATATGGTTGGCGACCACGTCCACGATAATGCGCACGCCGTACTTGTGTGCGGTGGCGCACAGGCTCTTCAGATCGGATTCGGAGCCCATCACCCAGTTGCCGATGGTGGTGTCGGTCGGCTGGTACACGTAGTACCAGTTCTCGGTGAAGATCTTGCCCTTATTACCGGTGTGGATGGCGGAGATCGGCTCGGTCTGCACGGAGGTGTAGCCGGCTGCCGCGATTTCCGGAATGTGCTGTTCGATCGTCTTGAACGACCATTCCCACGCATGCAGCGTGGCGCCTTCGCTCATCTGCTCCGCCAGACCGTACTTGGCACGTGCGGCCTGGAACGTGGAGTTCTCCACGGTATCGGCGTAGCTGTCGCGGTTCGTGGCGGCCTGTGCCGCCGAAGTGGTGACGGTGACGCCGCCGATGGCGGTGGCTACTGCGGCCACGCTTACGGCAAGCTTCTTCCAAATGGTGTTCTTCTTGTGATACGCATGGATTTTCTCATGCGTCGGGGCATGCCAGTGTGTCGAAGAATACATATCTTCTTTGCCGTCTGGCTGATTACCTCTAGCCTTCATCGGCCCTCCCTGATATAGGGATGCAGTCGCAGCGATGGAAGTTGCTGGGAAGCCGCTTCCTTCCGTGGCTGTGTTCCCTGTTGGGGCGTGCAGCACGGCGCTGTGTCTGATCCTATCTCCCTTGATAACGTTCGCGTGATATACGCGTTATCAAGAATATCATATTTTTCAACGTTTGATGATGGTGGTATGCATGCGATTTCATCTGGTTTGTCTAATTCTGAATCCGCTGTAGTCCTTGCGGTTATTGGTCTATGTGCCGCGCTTCTGCCGGAAGGTGTCGGTTTATGGACGGTGCGGTTGATGGAACGATGAGAACGTTGGCGTTTGTCGTGATTTGTGTAGCATATGTGAAGTCAATGCGTTGTGGAAGAGAACGTTATCAATGGCAGTTCGGTCAAGTATTTTTGCAGAAATGCCTGTTATTAAAAGAATGCGCTTATGGAGTGGTATTTAAAAAGTATTATGCGTGTAAAACAGAATTCGTTGTTGGTAATGAGAGTTGCTTTACCAGCAAAACCTGTTGTTAAATAGTGAAGAAAACGCAACTCAATTGTATATGCAATCAAGTTGCAGTGTTGGTGCATGGCGCCATAGATATTGGCAAAGAAAAGGAAAAATATGGCATTGCTTCAGGGATTTGAGGAAATCAACATGTCCGTTCCAACGGGAAAGGCCGTGATGACGGTTACTGAATCCGTCGCACGTTTCAATAAGGCCACTGCAGCGGATCTTGGCTACCCCGCATATGTCAAGATTCTTATCAACGACAAGACCCGCCAGATTGCCGTGCAGGCCTGTAACGCGAAAAGCGCCAACGCAGTGAAGTTCAGCAAGCCGGAAGGCAAGCAGACCGCCTCTGTGAATATTAAGGAAGCGGTGGTGCTTGAAGCCCTGCATAAGTACTTCGAACTTCCGCAGGCTTCCGAGGGCGAGGTTGCGTACAAGTCCGTTGCCGGCACGATCCACGTCGAGGAAAAGGTCATCATCTTCGACATTGATGCGGCGACCTCCGGAACCATGAAGAAGCGTGGCCGCAAGAAGAACGCTTGATTTTTCCGATGAATGCCCTCAAGCCGTGAATGGTTTGAGGGCATTGTTACACTTTTGAGCGAGGAAAATAAGAAGGGACTGCTGTGGCTGAAGAGAATGAGAATCAGGAAAGTGGGCAAGGCATCTCGGATGGTAGCAGACCTTCGGGGATTACTTTCGCGGATATAGTTGTGATTATCCGTAAACATATCGCTACGGCAGCGATTTGTTTTGCGGTGATTGTCGGTGTTGCCGGTGCGTATGCTTTTCTCGCGGCACCTCAATATTCTGCAACGGCACAGGTGATTGCCACCTATAACGCTGCGCAGGATGGCGGTAATTCTGACGACATTACGCAGCAGAATACTGGCGGAACCTACGTATCCAATCAAATCAAATCATATCCGACGCTTGCCACTACCGAAACGGTGCTGAAGCCGGTTATCTCCCAGCTCGGTCTTGACGTTTCCGTAAAGGATTTGAGCAATCAGCTTACCGTGTCGAATCCTTCCAATACCGCGTTTGTGAATATCACTGCCACTGCCGGTGACGCCAAACAGTCGGCAACCATAGCTAATGCCGTCGCGGATTCCCTTCGTACTATCGTCGAGCATGACCTATATGCCAAAGGCGCTGCTGCGCCCATTAAATTGACAGTGGTCCAGCGTGCCGCCACTCCTCAGGAACCGAGTGCCCCGAATAAGAAGCTATGCATCGCGGCCGGCGTAGTCCTTGGCCTGATTGTCGGTATCATTGCCGCTCTGTTGAAGGACCTATTGCGCACCAAGGTCGAGGAAGCCTCCGACGTGCGGGGCATCGTCCATGCCTCCGCGCTCGGCTCCATACCGAAGAACGAGGCTTTGGAAGGCACGCGTCCTGTCATCATCACCGAACCCAATGGCTCGGTAACCGAGGAATACCGTCGTATTCGCACGAACATCAAATTCCTGGAAGTCAACAAGACGCCCGGTCAGGGCCAGCTTCTGGTCATCTCCTCCACGTCGCCCAGCGAAGGCAAAACCACCACGGCCGTCAATGCTGCTGCCGTACTTGCCGAGAACGGCGCGAAGGTGCTGCTCATCGACGCCGATCTGCGCCACCCATCCGTGGCCCACCATCTGGGCATCGAGGGCAACGTCGGTTTGGCGCATGTGCTGTCCGGGCAGATGGCGCCGGTCGATGTGGTGCAGAATTACTGGAAGCCCAACCTGCATATCCTCCCGGCGGGCAAACGCCCGGCCAATGCCAGTCTGCTGCTGAATTCCGACATGATGAAAATGCTGGTCGATCAGGCGCTGCTGCAATACGATTATGTGATCATCGATACCGCGCCGCTCACCGTTTCCAACGATGCCATCGTATTCGGCAGTTGGACCAGCGGCATTATTCTCGTTACCGCCCGAGGCTTGTGCCGAAAGAAGAATCTTGAGGAGGTCGCGGATTCGCTGCGTACCGCCAAGGTGCCGGTGCTGGGCTTCGTGTTCAACTTCGCCAATCCGAAGAAAAGCCACAATGAGGCCTATTACTACTACTATGAGGATGGGGCGAAGCGCCGCGCCGCAAGGCGAGGCAGAAAACACTGATTTGCTTTAAGACATGCGGAATCATTGGGTCGGTGCCTTACTTGGGTGCCGCCCTTTGCATATTCGATAGGGAAGTTGCCAAGAGCCGACGGCGAATGTTGCGATATGTGAAAAGAAATGATGGGGCATGGGGATGCCGTTCCTCGTTCGACTAAACTAACCGACGGAATATGCCTGAGGGCAGGATGAGAACAGAACGTAAGGCAGTACATGGACGAGCAGAAATTCACGGGGGAGCCTCTGAATCTCAGTTTTCCGGCGGTACAGAATCAGCAGAAGACGGACAAGCAGGGCGAACGGGTTGAATCGCCCGTGGTGTCGGGTGATATTGTCGACAGCTCTTGGGATTTCGAGCCGCTTACCTTTCCGGATTTTGCGGCGGAAGCGGAGAAGGGGCCGCGTCATGCCGCTCCAAAGCGCAATATTCTGAGTGCTCTTGGTGCGGATACCACGGGTGCATCCGATGCGAACGAACCCGAAAGCCGCGATACCGACGAGGACCCCGATTCGCGGGGGAATGCCACCGTGTTCCTGCCGGAAACGGCATCTTCGGAAGGGGCGCATCCCCTTGATCACATGTCCGCAACGCCGGTGACCGTGGAACAGCAGCCGGATCAAGCGCAAGTCTTCGGCGGTGAGCAGACCGTCACATTGCCGCCAGTGGTCGGTGGCGCCGAGGAGTTGAACAATGTGAGCGAATCGGAGGATTCCGGTTCGGGTTCAAGGCGTTCCGCATCCGGCAAGCGTGCCGGAACGCGCAGAAGGAACACCATCATCACCATCGTGGTGCTGGCGATCGTGTTGGTGGCAGGAATCGGCGGCTTCGTGCTGTGGAAGGGCGGCCAGTCCGGGAAACACGATGATGCCGTGGCAGCCTGCTCCGAGGCATCAGAACAGTATGGCAAGGCGAAGAAGGCGCTGAACGCGGCATTGAAGAGCGCCGAAAGCGCCCAGTCGATCACCGCGTCGCAAGTCACGGACGCCACGACCATAGAGCAGCTGAAGCAGCAGGTGAACAACGCCGGGCATTACGGCGAAGCGCAAAGCTGTGCCGCAAGCCGTTCGCTGACCGAACTGAAGAACGGCATCGAGACCATGGAAACGCAGACCGCCGATATGAACAGGAGCGCCGAGGCGATCCGCAAGGCGGTTTCCGCAGTGAACATCAGCAAGACGGCCACGGGCTTCAATTCGCTTAAGGATGCGGTCGCCACCGCCCAAGATCTGCTGAATAGCAGCAACGGGAACGTAAACGACGAATCCGTGCGTGACGCGCTGCGGCAGGCCATCGACGCCGCGAACACGCTGATCGACGGCAACAGCACCGATGACAAGGCCATTACGGATGCACTGTCCGCGCTGAGATCAGCAAGCGACAAGGTGAAGGACTCCATGAGCTCCGGCACGTCGCAAAGCAATGGCGGCAGCGACAGCACGTACGGCTATGGCACTTACGGCAACACTTACGGCTACAACACCAATGGCTACAACGGGTATGACAACGGCACATACAACGACGGCCAGAATCAGAACAACACCAATACCGGCGGGCAACAGAACACCGGCGGCAACGATTCCGACTCCAAGCCCGATTCCGCCGGCGCCGGTGGAGAAAATGCCGGAAGCAATGGCAGCGCCAATAGCAGCCAGAACGGCACCGGCACAGGCAGCAGCTCGGGGAATGGGAACACTGCCGGCAGCACTCAGAGCACCGGCAATGGCCAGTGAGCTGAATAACCGGCAGGACGTTCAAGCAGCCGGAAAGTAACGGCTATTCCCGGCAAACGCATTGCGCCCTGTGCGCCGGCAACATCCGGCGCACAGGGCGCAATGCGTAACAAAGACTGAATCAGCGCTTGCCGCCGTACAGATCGCGGTCGATCACTTCGGCGAACACACGGTTCACCGCTGGGCGCACGACCTTCAGACTCGGTGTCAGGCACTTGTTCTCCTGCGTGAGCTGGGTGTCAAGCACCACGAATTTGCGCACCGATTCCGCGCGGGAGACTGTGCTATTCGCCGCATCCACGTAGTGCTGGATTTCATCATGCACTGCGGCGTTCAATGCCAGGCGATCCAGCGGGGTGTCGGCGGATAGGTCATGCTTGGGCAGCCACTGCGCCAGCGCCTCCGGGTCGAGCGTGATCAATGCGCCGATGAACGGCCGCTGGTCGCCGACTACCACGGCATGCTCCACGATCGGGCATTTGCTGATTTCCTCCTCCAGCGGGATGGGGGAGACGTTCTTGCCGCCTGCGGTGATGATGATGTCTTTCTTACGCCCGGTGATGCTGATGCGGCCGGCGTCGTCGATGCTTGCCAGATCGCCGGTGCGCAGCCAGCCGTCCTCGGTGAACACTTCGGCGGTCTTCTCCGGCAGATTATGGTAGCCGCGGAACACGTTCGGCCCCTTGACCTGCAGCTCACCGTCCTCGCTGATACGCACGGATGAGCCGGGGGCAGGCTGGCCGACTGTGCCAATCACATTGTCGTTGACACGGGTTGCTGCGAACGGTGCGGCGGTTTCCGTCATGCCGTAGCCTTGGATCATCGGCAGGCCGATGCCGGTGTAGAAGTGCGCCAAGTCGAGGGAGAGAGGCGCGCCGCCGCAAGCCACATAGCGGATGTTCGGGCCCAGTGCACTACGCACGGTGCGGTATACGAGCGCCTCGTACTTGGCATGTTCGGCGATCTCGCCAATGGTGTGCGATTCGCCGGCCTGCTCCTTGCGGCTCCACGTGCGTGCAGCCTCGGCGGCTTTCAGGAACAGGCGCCCCTTGAAGCCCATGCCGGCCTTATGCGAGGCGGCGTTATATACTTTTTCGAACACGCGCGGCACTCCCAGCAGGTAGGTCGGGCCAAAACTGCGCAGATCGGGCAGCAGCGACTTCGTATCCGGCAGGTAGCCGACCACACTGTCATCGGAGGCGATGGAAGCGTACTGGATGAACCGGGCGAAACAGTGCGCCAACGGCAGGAACAGCAGCAGACGTGGATGATCGTCGAGGACTATCTCGTGCAGCGCCTGGCTGGCGGAGATCGTGATGCTCACGAAGTTGCGGTGCGTGAGCTCAACGCCTTTTGGCAGGCCGGTGGAGCCGGAGGTGTACACGATGGTCGCCAGATCGTCGACATGCACGGAGGCGACACGTTCGGCAAGCTCCTCGTCGGACACCGCCACGCCGAGCCCTTCCAGCGCGCCCAGCGCGTTGCCGTCGATCATGAGAATCTGACGCAGACTCGGGCAGTTGTCTTTGACGGAATCGAGACGGTCATAACGTTCGCGGTTGTCGGCGATGGCAAGTTTGACCGCGGAATCGTTCATGATGCGCTGCGCCTGGGAAGCGGAATCGGTGTCGTAGATCGGTACGCTCACCGCGCCCACCGCAGCCAGCGCGAAGTCGAGAATGCCCCATTCAAGACGGGTGGAGGAGAATAGCGTCACCGCATCGCCTTTGGCGATGCCCAGCGCGATCAGGCCCTTCGCGGCGGAGACGACGGATGCATGGAATTCGCCGGCGGTGATGTCCTGCCAGCGCCCGGGGCCGAGCTTTTTCGATGCGATCACCGTGTCTGTTCCGGTGCGTTCGATGCGCCGGGTGAGCAGGGAATAGATGATCTGGTCGTCGTCCAATTCGATGGATGCGCCGGGAGTGGTGTATTCGGAGAGCATAGATATCCGCACTTTCTTTGTGTCTCAGGCGATTTTGCCGCGCTTCCTTTCAGGTTACGCTTGCGTAGGTTGCGACACGTTGTGAAGCGCTCCAAAAACCGCGCTGATGTTTTGTCGGGTGCGAAATGGACGGGGGCGGGGAACATGGATTGCATCAGTACGGTGGGTAGGCCGCCGTAACACAATAGTGCCTTTGCACATTACAATGTGGTCGTAATGCGTGCCGGGGGCGTCACTTCCCCTAGCATGAGGTGGACAGCCATTGTAAAGAATCGAAGGGAAACGATTGTGGCCGAGAACCGTAACGAACTGAACAAGAATCTTGCCCAGATGCTCAAGGGCGGCGTGATCATGGACGTCACGACCCCGGAGCAGGCGCATATCGCCGAAGACGCCGGTGCCTGCGCGGTTATGGCGCTGGAGCGCATTCCCGCCGACATCCGTGCGGCCGGTGGTGTGAGCCGTATGAGTGACCCGGCAATGATCCGCGGCATCCAGGAGGCCGTGTCCATTCCGGTGATGGCCAAGGTGCGTATCGGTCATATTGCCGAAGCCCGCATCCTGCAGGCCATTGACATCGATTACATCGACGAGTCCGAGGTGCTGAGCCCGGCTGACGACGTGTACCACATCGACAAGAACCAGTTCGACGTGCCGTTCGTGTGCGGCGCCAAGAACCTGGGCGAGGCTCTGCGTCGTATCGCCGAAGGCGCCGCGATGATCCGTACCAAGGGTGAACCGGGCACCGGCGACGTGATTCAGGCCGTGCGCCACATGCGCACCATGAACAAGCAGATCCACGAGCTCGTCTCCTTGCGCGACGACGAAGTGTACGAGGCAGCCAAGCAGCTGGCCGTTCCGTACGATCTGGCCAAGTACGTGCACGACAACGGCCGCCTGCCTGTGGTGAACTTTGCCGCCGGCGGCGTGGCCACCCCGGCCGATGCCGCCCTGATGATGGAACTCGGCGCCGAAGGCGTGTTCGTCGGCTCCGGCATCTTCAAGTCCGGCGATCCGGCCAAGCGCGCCGCCGCCATCGTCAAGGCGACCGCCAACTGGCAGGACGCCGATCTGCTGGCCGAACTGTCCGCCAACCTGGGCGAGGCCATGGTCGGCATCAACGAGGACGAGATCGAAACCATCATGGCCGCTCGCGGCGAGTGATCCGTCGCCCAATAGCCATTTCTGCAAGAACGGGCAGCGGAGACGCTGCCCGCTTGCATACGAAGCGAGAGTGGGGAAGCCCTTATGGTCGTAGCTGTTGAATACATTTCCAAAGAAGAATCCGAAGATGTGGAATCCGTCAAGCATGGCGTGACCGGCATTCTTGCGGTGCAGGGGGCGTTCGCCGAGCATGCCGCCATGCTCGATAAGCTCGGGGCGCCGTGGAAGCTGTTGCGCGCCGCCGAGGATTTCGACGAATCCATCGACCGGGTGATCCTGCCCGGCGGCGAAAGCACCACGCAGGGCAAGCTGCTGCATTCCGCCGGTCTGTTCGAACCGATCGCCAGGCATATCGCCGCAGGCAAGCCGACATTCGGTACCTGCGCCGGCATGATTCTGCTGGCAAAGAAACTCGACAACGACAGTAATGTGTATTTCGGTGCTCTTGATGCGGTGGTGCGCCGCAATGCGTATGGACGGCAGCTGGGCTCCTTCGCAGCCACCGCCGATTTCGGCGACATCAAGGATTTCCCTCTGGTGTTCATCCGCGGGCCGTTCGTGGTGTCCGTCGGTTCCGAGGCGACTGTTGAGACCGAGATCGACGGTAATGTGGTCGGTCTGCGGCAAGGCAGGATCCTCGCCACGGCGTTCCATCCGGAACTTACCGAGGATACCCGCATCCACGAGCTGTTCCTCAGCTTGTAAGATGCTTGTGAATCCGGGAACGGATTCTTTTGTGCGTGCCGCCCGTCTTCATTACAGTGAAGACGGGCGGCATGCATTTCCCTGCCGAAACGGCTGTCGACTGCCGTATGGTCGTCGATATGACAGAAACGGGTAGATATGTTCGATAAGCGGTTGCTCCGACTGGCTCCAGGCGTCACTAGGCTGATCGTCGGCAAGGTCATCTGTCAGTGGATCGGTCTGCTGGCCAATGTGGTGTTTATGGTCACGGTGGTGGCCCTGTTCGGCGATGTGCTTGCTCCATGGCTGCAAGGCTCCGATAATCCGCCATTCGTTTGGATTCTGACGATCTGCGTGGTAACGCGCTATATCGCCACCGTGGTTGCCTCGCATTTGGGCACCGAAGCCTCCGAGCGGGTCAAACTTGCGTTACGCAGCAAGCTGTATCGCAAGATGCTGGCACTTGGACCGTCGTACTCCACGCGGGTGAGCACGTCGGATGTCGTGCAATCCGCGGGCGAGGGCGTGGAGCAGATACAAAGCTTCTTCGAACTGTTCCTGCCGCAGTTGTGCTATGCGATTGTGGCTCCGATCACCTTGTTCGCGGTGGTGGCCCCGCTGAATATGCCTACCGCGCTGACCTTGCTGATCTGCGCGCCTCTTATCGTGCTTATCGTCGGCATGGTGGCGATGAGTGCGTCGAAGGCGTTCAAACGGTATTGGGGCGGGTATACCGATATGGGTGCCGCTTTTCTTGATGATCTTCAGGGTTTGGAAACATTGAAGGCCTTTGACGCCGATGCCCGAGCGTCGCGTGATCTGAACGAGAAAGCCGAACGGTTCCGTGTGATGACCATGAAGGTGTTGCAGATCCAGCTGCGTTCATTGGCCGCGATGGATCTGGTGGCTTATGGCGGTACGGCAGTCGGCATAGGCGTGGCCCTGTGGCAGTTTGCCACGACCAAGACGCTGAGCGTGGCCTCGGTGGTGCTGATCGTGCTGTTGTCGGCCGAATTCTTTATCCCCCTACGGCAGCTGGGGTCGTATTTCCATGTGGCGATGAACGGCATGACCTCAAGCAAGCGCATCTTCGCGTTGCTTGACGCGCCCGAGCCCGAACGAGGGGAGGGCACGCTTGCCGGCGTGGGCAAGTCGATTGTCGCCATCGCCTTCGATTCCGTAAGCTATGCCTATGATTCCGGGGATCGGGAGAAACCGGCGCTCGACGATGCCTCGTTCTATGCCGCTCCCGGCCAGCTTACCGCCATTGTTGGTGTTTCAGGGTCGGGCAAGTCCACGGCCGCCGCTTTGCTGGCCGGCATACGTTCCGGGTATTCCGGGTCGATCATCGTCAACGGCACCGAACTTTCGGGGCTTTCCCCAAGTACGTTGTCCCGCACGGTTACGCTGGTCGGTGCCCGAAGCCACTTGTTTGCGGGCACATTGCGCGAGAATCTGCTGATGGCCAATCCGAAGGCCGATGAGAAGGCCATGTGGAACGCGCTGATCGAAGCGCGTATCGCCGGTTTTATCCACGGCCAGCCCGGCGAACTCGACATGGTCATCGAGCCTGATGCGGCGAATCTTTCCGGTGGGCAACGCCAGCGCATCGCCATAGCGCGTGCGTTGCTGCACGATAGCCCGGTGTATGTGTTCGACGAGGCGACCAGCAGCGTGGACGTGGAAAGCGAGAATCTGATTCTGCATACCATTCACGATCTGGCACATCGTAAGCATCGGACGGTGATCATGATCACGCATCGTATGGCCAACGCCGAGCGTGCCGATCATGTGGTGGTGCTTGACCATGGTCATGCCGTGCAAACCGGCTCGCATGTTGGCCTGATGGCGATTGGCGGTGCATACGCGAAACTGTATGACGCGCAGCGCGATGTGGAACGGTTTGCGGACGTAAGCTCGGGCGGTGGCGATTCCGCCTTCGCCTTCTCGGATTTCTCCGCAGCCGGTTCCGCCGTGAAAACCTCCGACGGCGACCGGAGCCGTGGGCAGAGTACCGATTCGCGGAAATACTCCACGTCACAGGTTGTGGGCCGTCTGCTGCATGAGGCGAAGCCGCTCGCCGGGCTTATGACCGCGGCGTCGCTGGCCGGCACCGTTGGGCATCTGGCGGCGACCTTCCTGCCGGTATTCGCTGTTATGACACTGTTCGCGCTGTCGGGCAAACCGGTGTGGGGCATGTCCGCGGCAATGGCGGCGGCGCTGATGGCGTCATGCGCGGTGGTCCGCGGCGCGCTCAGGTATGTCGAGCAGTATCTCAACCACAATGTCGCCTTCCGACTGCTTGCGCTGTTCCGGTCCAAAGCGTTCGAAACGTTGCGGCGTCTGGCACCGGCAAAGCTCGCCGGCCATGGCAAGGGCGATCTGATCGCCATGGTCACCACGGATGTGGAGCTGCTGGAGATTTTCTTCGCCCACACCATTTCGCCCGTGGTGATTGCGGCGGTGACTACGGTGGTGACGGCGGTGGCCGCATTGACGTTGAACCCGTGGATGGCGTTGCTGCTGCTTGGCGCGCACCTGGTCATCGGCGGTATCGTGCCGAGGGTCTTTGCCGTGAGCGTCCGTCAGCTGGGCCCTGGCATTCGTGGACGGGCAAGCGATCTTGACGAGGCGATGATGGACGATATGCGTGGACTTGGCGAGATCATCGGCTTCGGGTGTGGCGAGGAACGGGCTGCGCGTATCGAGGACCGCACCAGGCGGCTTTGGTATGAACGTGCGAAACTGAGCAGGCGTAACGGTCTGTTTTCAGGCATCGGCGGCATTCTGGTCATGCTGTTCACCTTGGCCGGAGCCGGAGTGGCGCTCGGTGTGATCGGGCAAGGCGGCGGGGTCGCACAGCTGATGACGGCGTTTGTGCTTATCGTCAGCTCCTTTGCTCCTACGCTGGCACTTGCCGCATTGCCGGCGAACCTCAGCCAGACCTTCGCCTCCGCACGGCGGCTGTTCTCGCTGATGGACGAGGCGCCGGCCGTGCAGGAGAACGGACATGGCAAGCCTCGCTACAAAGGCATGACAGTGGACCATGTCACCTTCTCGTATGCATCCGATGCCAAACCGGTGCTCGACAACTTCTCCCTCACCGTGCCGAAACATGGCATTTTGGGCGTGCAGGGGCCTTCAGGCAGGGGCAAGTCGACGATGGTCAAACTGTTGATGCGCTACTGGGATCCGCAATCCGGCGAGGTGCGCATGTCCAATGAGCCGTTGGGAAAGATCGACGCCCACCATCGCCGCAGGGTGCAGGCGCTGATGGGGCAGGAAACGCACCTGTTCGATGGGACGATCCGTGACAATCTGCTGCTGGCGATTGCGGATACCGGCTCGCTGACGGGCGTGGTTTCCGGCGATTCGGCGCAGGTGGGTCATGATGGCGCTCGTGAGCAGTGTTTGCGTGACGCATGTCGTAAGGCCTCCGTGCTCGATTTCATCGACTCGTTGCCGGAAGGGTTTGACACTCCGGTGGGCGAGTTGGGCGATCGTCTGTCCGAAGGCGAACGTCAGCGCATCGGATTGGCACGTGTATTCCTGCGCAAGGCGGATCTGGTGTTGTTTGATGAGCCCACCAGCAGGCTTGACGCGTTGAACGAGGCGATTATTCTTCGTTCCATCGATGCGCTCGCCCACGAGGAACATCATGATCGTGATCGGTCCGGGCATGGCCGCGGGTATGGGGGTAAAGCGGTGGTGCTGGTGTCTCATCGGGCCAGTGCCATGCGGATCGCCGACCAGGTGGTCAGCATGTGATGGCTGCCGACGCACAGCACGATGCGTGAGTCTGTCGATCGCTTGTAATCGTGGCGCAATGTGCCGGTTCGTTCGATGCGAACCGGCACATTGCGTAGGGGCTTAGATGCGGGTCCATGTCGTTTGACAGCTGGTGGTACAACTGTGTATCATTGGTGGTTGATACACAGTTGTACCACTTGGACGCAATGAGATTGCAAAGGAACGGACTCATGGCACATCGCAGAACTTTCCATTGGCCATCGCTACTGACCGAATCAGGGCGAGGCATCGCATTCGGAGGAGACTACAACCCCGACCAATGGCCGGAAGACGTGTGGGACGACGACATCCGGCTCATGAAGCAGGCCGGCGTCAACACCGTCGCCCTCGCCATCTTCAGCTGGGACCGCATCCAGCCGGAAAAGCACCGCTGGGAATTCGGTTGGCTCGACTGCATCATCGACAAGCTCGGCAAGGCCGGTATCGCCGTCGATCTGGCCTCCGCCACGGCCACCGCCCCGCTGTGGCTGTACGAGCAGCACCCCGAGGTCCTGCCGCACGACAAGTACGGGCACCCCATCAATGCCGGGTCACGCCAGTCGTGGAGCCCCACCAGCCCGGTATTCAAGGAATATGCGCTCACGCTGTGCCGCAAGCTTGCCGAACGCTACGGCACCAACCCCTATGTCACCGCATGGCATATGGGCAACGAATACGGCTGGAACAACCGCTACGATTACTGCGACAACGCGCTCCACGCCTTCCGCACCTGGTGCGAGCGCAAATACGGCACCATCGAAGTGCTCAACGCCGCTTGGGGCACCACGTTCTGGGGGCAGGAGATGAACGGCTTCGACGAGGTGCTCATCCCGCGTTTCATGGGCGCCGACTCCATGGTGAACCCTGGTCAGAAACTGGATTTCGAACGGTTCGGCAACGATATGCTGCTCGACTTCTACCAGGCCGAACGCGACGCCATCGCCGAGATCTGCCCCGATAAGCCGTTCACCACCAATTTCATGGTCTCCACCGACCAGTGCTGCATGGACTATGCCGATTGGGCGAACGAGGTCGATTTCGTGTCCAACGACCACTACTTCCATGAAGGCGAATCGCATATCGACGAGCTGTTCTGCTCTGACGCGCTGATGGACTCCCTGGCGTTGGGCAGGCCATGGTATGTGATGGAGCATTCCACGTCGGCAGTGCAGTGGAAGGACCTCAACATCCGCAAGCGTAAAGGCGAGACCGTACGCGATTCCGTGGCGCATGTGGCCATGGGCGCGGACGCCATCAACTTCTTCCAGTGGCGGGCCTCCGCGTTCGGCGCCGAATCCTTCCACTCCGCAATGGTGCCGCACGCCGGCGAGCATACGAAACTGTACCGCAGCGTATGCGAGCTGGGCGCCGCGCTTAAAACGTTGGGCGATGCGGGCGTGCAGGGCAGCGAACTGGTGCGTTCCGATACGGCGATCCTGTTCAGCGCCGAATCCGAATGGGCTACGCGCAGCGAAACACTGCCGAGCAAGAAGCTCAACCATTGGCATGATGTGCGCGACTGGTATCGTGCCTATCTCGACGCCGGGGCGCGCGCCGATATCGTCCCGTTGAAATACGACTGGAGCGGCTATGCGACGGTGGTGTTGCCGACGGTGCTGATGCTCAGTGCCGCCGATACCGCGCGCCTGGAACGTTTCGTTCGTGACGGCGGCACGGTGGTGGTCGGCTATGCAAGCGGCCTGATCGATGAGAACTTCCATACGTGGCTCGGCGGATACCCGGGCGCCGGCGACGGCATGCTGCGCACCATGCTGGGTATTCGCGGCGAGGAATTCAACATTCTGGGCGCACAGGCCGAGGGGGAGCCTAGCGAGATCCGCCTATCCAACGGCATGGTCACCCGCCTGTGGCAGAACGATATCGCTGTGGATGGCGCCGATACGGAAGTGCTGGCAAGCTACGCCGGCACACAGGCCGACGAGTGGGACTTGGACGGTACCGCGGCGATTACGCGCAACCCCTATGGCAAGGGCATGGCCTATTTCGTCGGGTGCGACTTGAACGTGGCCGATCTCGCCGTGTTCGTCGGCGACCATCTGACTGCCGGCCAGGCCCGCGAGGCAGGCGACGGCGCCGACTACGACCCGACCATTACCCTGCATACCGAGCGTGCGAGCGCCGAAGCGATCTTCGACTTCTACCTGCCGCGCGGCAAGAACGAGACGGTGGTCAGCGGCATTTCCGGCGAACCCGTGTATCGCTTCCAGTGCGATGAAGGCGAGGCCCCGGGCGTCTACACCATTCGACGCAACGGCGTACTCGTCGTGAAACGATACAATCGGCAGTAGTGGTATGTAGCCGTTCGGCGTTGTAGACACAAGCCCGCGGCAGTCAACGAACCCTATGATCGGAGGCGGTGTTGAACGAGATCGAACCCGGCAGGAAACGCGTCACCTTGCGTGATGTGGCGCAGGAAGCCGGCGTTTCGCTGAAAACCGCCTCCAATGTCATCAACAATGCCGGCCGCATGTCCGATGAGACCAGGGCACGCGTGCAGGAGGTCATCGGCAGGCTCGGATACCGGGTCAACGTGTCGGCGCGCAATCTGAACCGCAACAGCACCGGCGTCATCACGCTTGCCGTGCCGATGCTGACGCCGCCGTACCTGGCGGAACTCGCCAATCGCGTTATCGAACAGGCGAGGTCGGACGACTACCTGGTGTACGTCGTCACCTATGGTGGGCAAAACGCGCAAGGGGCGCGAGAACTGCTTCGCAATTTCAACACCACCGTGTCCGACGGACTGATCCTGTCCATGTCGGAGGATGAGAGCCTGACCGCGCAGGATCTGGACGTGGACTATCCGATGGTCGCGGTCGGCGCACGTGACGTGTGGGGCGTATGCGACCATGTGACCTGCGATGACGTGCAGGCTTCGCGTATGGCCGCCTCCTACCTGTTCGAGCGTGGAGCGCGGCATCTGGCCGTGATCGGCAGTCGTGGAATCTACGATGAGCAGGCCGCGTTGCATGCCACCGACGGCAATGCCGGGCTCCGTTTGCGTGGAGTGGTCGAAGCATGCCGTGAACGGGGAATAAGCCTCGACCCCGAACTGGTGGTCAGCGGCGGCGACTGGGCCATCGGCTGCGGCTATAAGGCCATCCAGCGGCTTATCGACGCCGGCAAGGAGTTCGACGGCGTGGTGGCGTTCAACGACCAGCTGGCCATCGGCGTGCTGTCGGCGCTTGCGGCGAATGGCATCAGCGTGCCGGGCCAGGTGCAGGTGATCGGATTCGACAACATCGAGGAGGCGGCCTATCTGCAGCCGCCATTGACCACCATGGATTCACGGTTCGATGCCATCGTGCCCGCGGTAAGCGCTCGCATGCTGATGCGCATCGCCGGTCGGAACATCGAGCCTGAGCTTATGCGCATCCCCTCACGGGTGATCGCCAGATCCACCACGCGGTAGCAGGCCCCGCCCGCGCATCCTCCCGGCTGTGGCATAGACTGCACATCAGTACCAGACAGCATGCAATGCCAACATAACCGTCGATTCCGTACCGAAACGAAGGAGCAAAAATATGACGAATCGTCATCCCAATCCCAACGAAGTTCCCGATATTACACTCAGCGATGGCAACGCCATTCCGCAGATCGGCCTGGGCGTACTGCGTATCGACGATGAAGGCGTGACGCCAGTTGTCGAAAGCGCCCTGGCGGCAGGCTACCGACACATCGACGGTGCTGCCGGATACAACAACGAGGCCGGCGTAGGCCGTGCGCTCGCCGCTGCCGGCTATACCACCGGCGAGCAGCGCCAGAGCCTGTGGGTCACCACCAAGTTGCGTGATTCCGAACAAGGCTATGATTCCGCGCGCAAGGCGTTCGACCGCCAGCTTGGACTCCTGCAGCTGGAATACGTCGATATGTACATGCTGCATTGGCCGACCCCGTTCGATTGGCGTAGCGGCGAGACCTGGAAGGCGTTCGACGAGTTCCGTGCCGAAGGCCGTGTGAAAACGCTTGGCGTATGCAACTTCCTGCCCGAGCACTTGGAACGCCTGCACCGGGAGACCGGCGAATACCCGGCCGTGAACCAGATCGAGCTGCACCCCACCTGGCAGCAGCGCGAAGTGGTCGCCTACTGCAAGGAACACGGCATCGCCATCGAAGCGTATTCCCCCATGGCGCGCGGCGCCGACCTCAACGCTGGCAATGGTGCCATCGAACGCATCGCCGCCGCGCACGGCGTCTCCCCGGCCCAGGTGATTCTGCGCTGGCACATCGAGAACGGCACCATCATCATCCCGAAGTCCGTGCACGCCGAGCGTCAGCAGGAAAACCTCGATCTGTTCGGATTCGAGCTCACCGCCGACGAACATGCCGCCATCGACGCATTGGACGGCCCGACCCGCGCCGGTCATGATCCGATGACCTTCACCTACGCCTGATCGCCAGTCCGATCCCACCCCAGATCCGCAGCCAAGCCAGCAAGGATGCCATGAGCCGACATTCACGTTTCCCACGCCGCATAGTCAACACCTCCGCCAGCTGGTTCCGGACGCTGACGATGCTGCTCGCAGCCGTCATCCTCGGAACATGCATTGCGCTGCTGCTGACCAAGCTCAGTCCGCAGGTGGCCGAGCTCGCCGGCGAGCATACGGCCACCGGGCAGGCTGCGGATGTGCTGGGTACGTTGAACGTCGACGATTCCGCCAATCCGGGAGGTTACGACCGCGATCTGTTCGGATTCCGTAAAACCGATGCCAACAACGACGGCTGCGATGTACGCGAAGACATCCTCGCCCGCGATCTGACCGATGTGCGCTACAAATACCGGAGGCCATGCACGGTGGCCAGCGGCATACTGCACGATCCCTACACCGGAGCGACCATTCATTTCACCCGCGGCGTGAAAACCAGTTCGGCCGTGCAGATCGACCACGTGGTGGCATTGGAGAACGCATGGCGTTCCGGAGCCAACACATGGGATACGAGCAAGCGATACGCGTTCGCAAACGATCCGTACAATCTGCTCGCCGTGGACGGTCCGGCCAACCAGTCGAAAGGATCCGCCTCGGCCGCCTACTGGCTGCCCACCAACAGCGCCTACCGCTGCGAATACGTGGCGCGGCAGATCGGCGTGAAAGCCAAATATTCGCTCAGCGTCACCTCCAACGAGAAAACGGCCATGCTTGCCGTACTGCACGCATGCCCCGCACAGGAGATACCGCAGTAGGCAGCATGGCCTTGACGAAAGATTCGCCGCAAAGCCGATGCGTTTTATACGGCCGTTCATTTTCAAAGGCCATGTCTGTAACATACCCGCGTTATACCGTAAGCGGTTTGGAGACGAGGCGGTATGGAATACAGGCAGGTTGCTGACGGACTCACTGATTCGGACGATATGGTAGACGGCGTGAACGGCAAGGATTCCGCAACAAGCGCGGAGTCTGACAGGCAGCGGCATGGGCATGCGCTCGCCGGCATTCTCGGCCCGGCGTTCGTGGCCGCGGTCGCCTATGTGGACCCGGGCAATGTGGCGGCGAACATCACATCCGGCGCGCGATACGGCTACCTGCTGGTGTGGGTGCTGGTGCTGGCGAACATCATGAGCGTGTTCATCCAATACCAGTCCGCCAAGCTGGGCGTGGTCACCGGCAAATCCCTGCCCGAGCTGTTGGGCGAACGTATGAGCGACGCCGGACGGTTCATGTTCTTCATGCAGGCGGAAGTGATCGCCATCGCCACCGATCTGGCGGAGCTCATCGGCGGCGCCATCGCGTTGGATCTGCTGTTCAACCTGCCGCTGTTCGTCGGAGGGCTCATCATCGGCGCGGTGTCGACGGTGCTGCTGATGTTCGAAGGCGGCAGCACGCAGCGCATATTCGAGAAGATCGTCATCGCCCTGCTGTTGGTGATCACGTTCGGGTTCATCGCCGGCCTGTTCATCGATCCGCCGAATCCGCTCGGCGTGGTGCAGGGGTTGGTGCCGCGTTTCACCAATCGTGATTCGGTGATGATGGCTACGTCGATGCTTGGCGCGACCGTCATGCCGCATGCGATCTACCTGCATTCCACGCTGGTGAACGACCATTATGCCGGCGGGCGGAAGAGGCCGTCGGTGCAACGCCTGCTGCATGGCGCGAAAATCGATGTGGCATGGGCGCTGCTGTTGGCAGGAACGGTGAATCTGTGCCTGCTGATCCTTGCCGCAAACTCTCTGCACGGCATGAGCGGTACCGATTCCATCGACGGGGCGCAGCATGCCATTGTCAGCGTGCTCGGCCCCGGCATCGGCACCATATTCTCCATCGGACTGCTGGCATCCTCGTTGAGCTCCACATCCGTGGGCACATACGCTGGTTCGGAGATCATGCATGGTCTGTTACGCATCAAAGCGCCGATGTGGGCATGCCGCGTGGTCACCCTGGTGCCCGGGCTGGTGGTGCTATGGTTCGCACCGAACCCCACCGAAGCGTTGGTGATCGGTCAGGTGATCCTTTCCATCGGCATTCCGTTCGCCATCATCCCGTTGATGCGCTACACGCATGACAGGCGGTTGATGGGCAAGTGGGTGGATGGCCCGGTTCGCCATGCGTGCTTCATGCTGATCGCCGTGCTCATCGTCGCGCTGAATGCTCTGCTGATCGTACTGGTGCTGCGCGGCGAAGCCTGACGGTACGCGCCCGTGCCGCGAGCGGAACCGCGCATGGTGGCGTTTCGGCTATTGTGTGTGGGAGAGCGTTTTCGAGGAGGCATGATGCAGCAGCAGAATGAGGTGAGGTTCGCGTCGCCGGAGAACGGTGCGCCAGAACCGTTGAATCGACCGGAGGAGATGCGTGCGATTCGTCAGGCCATGGATGAGGGGAAGAACCCGTTGACGGCCACCGACGTGCCACGTTGGGAGGATCAGGTCGGCGTCAGCCGTATCGTCAACCGCCGTGTACTGGAATTCGAGGTGCTGCCCACGCCGGCGCAAGTGCTGTCCGACCTGCCGTTGAACGAACGGGCGCAGGAGCTTGTCGCCCGTTCCCGCGATGAGATCAGGGCCTGCCTGTACGGCCAGGATGATCGTCTGCTGGTCATCGTCGGCCCATGCTCGGTGCACGACCCGACCGCGGCTTTGGATTACGCGCGTCGTCTTGCGGCATTGAAGGCCGATCTTGACGATCATCTGCTGATCGTCATGCGCGTGTATTTCGAAAAGCCCCGTACCACCGTCGGATGGAAAGGACTGATCAACGATCCGGATATCGACGGCAGCTGCAATATCCGTAAAGGTCTGCTGCTCGCACGCCGGACACTGCTGGATGTACTGGGCGAAGGCCTCGCCTGCGCCACCGAATTCCTGGAACCCACCAGCCCGCAGTATATTTCCGACGCGGTAAGCTGGGGCGCGATCGGCGCACGCAATACGGAAAGCCAGGTGCATCGCCAACTGGCCAGCGGCCTGTCCATGCCCATCGGCTTCAAAAACGCCACAGACGGCTCGATCAGCGCTCCGGCGGACTCCTGCTTCGCCTCCGCCCAGCAGCACACCTTCTTCGGCATCGACCATCTTGGTCGCGCCGCCGTGGTCAAGACGCTCGGCAACCCGGATTGCCATGTGGTGCTGCGCGGCTCCACCAGCGGCCCGAACTACAGTGCCCATGATGTGGCCGAGACGCTGGGCGCCATCAGAAAACGCATGCCGGCCGACGCCGCGGCATCGCATGGCGTGATCGTGGACTGTTCGCACGGCAACTCCTGCAAGGACGAGCACAGGCAGGCCGAAGTCGTGCGCGATATCGCCTCGCGTATCGCAGCCGGCGAGCAGGGCATCACCGGCATCATGATGGAAAGCTTCATCGAAGGCGGCAACCAGCCGGCCGCACCACTCGACCAACTGGTATACGGCAGGTCGATCACCGACCGCTGCCTGAGCTGGAACGACACCGAACAACTCTTGCGTGAACTCGCGCAGGCAGTGGCCACACGCCGTTGGAACTGACGGCGGAACAACGCGAAAGGAACACCCATGACCAGAACCATCGCCATCATCGGCGCACTGAACGAAGAAATCGCGCACATCGCCGAAGCGCTCGCCAACACCACGCATGCCACGGCCGCAAGCCTTGACATAACCTGCGGCACGCTTGCCGCCAACAGCGGCGAGGAACTTTCCGTCGCGGCCACCGTAGGCGGCATGGGGCTTGTCGCCGCGGCAGCCACCACGCAGCATCTCATCGACGTCTACCATCCTGAAGCCATCATTTTCTCCGGCATCGCCGGCAATCTCAACAAGCGGCTTCACATCAACGATGTAGTGCTTGGCGGTACGCTGCGCTATCTCGACACCGACATGCGACTCGTAGGCCAATGGAAGCCGGGAACCGAACAGAACCCCATCGAGGAGTTCCATAGCGACAGGCATCTGCTGGATGTCGCGGACAAGGCCCTTGCCGACGCCGGCATCACCCATATCATCGGCACCATCGCCTCCGGCAACTATTTCGTGGACGACCCGGCCAAGGTCGAGGAGGTCATCCGCGCCACCGGTGCCGACGCGGTGGAAATGGAAGGCGCCGCAGTGGCGCAGGTCGCCGCGCGCAACGATGTTCCAGCATTGGTGATTCGCGCGCTGTCCGATAACGCCGACACCGACTATGAGGAATTCAAAGGCTTCGACATCAGCGAATACGCGAATACGGCCGCCAACCTCACCGTGGATCTGCTCAGGCGTCTCTAGGTGAACAATAGCTGAACTTCAGGCGTATTGCGCATTGTCGCCGTTCCGGCTTCGCTACTGTGGTAAAGCGAAGGTGTCCTGTGGGCAAACCCCGATAGTCGAAAGGGCGACGAGCGGCGAAATGCAGTGGTGGCAGATTCTTCTGGTGGTCGCGGCGGCGGCGGTGGTTTCGCTCGCCGCATATTGGGCCGGCAAGGAGCGTGGCGAGCGTCTTGCCCGTGACGAATACCATGACGGCGGTATGAGCGTGGGCGGCGAATCGTTGTTTGCCGGCAACGATTCGCCGCGCACCGGTGAAGAGGCGTTTATGCGCGCACTGCCGCAGGCGGTGGCGCTGGTCGACGGCAACGGTGCCGTGCAGTATGCGCGTGACGATATCGAACGGTTCGGTTTCATCGCTGCCGGCCATGTACGCAATAGCGAGATTCTCGACATGCTCGCCCAAGTGGAGCATGACGGCACAACCCGTGAGCGCGAACTCGAAGTGGCACGTTCGGCGGCCGACATGGCAGGCACGCATTCGGGCAGGGGAGTGCAGGCGGGGCAATCATTGCCTTCGCGCGAACAATATCTGAGCGTGCGGGTGAGCCGTATTGGTGATGGACTATATGCGCTGCTTGCCGTCGATATAAGCGAGCGCAGACATTTCGAACAGATGCGCCGCGAGTTCATGACCAATGTCGCGCACGAGCTGAAAACGCCGACCGGCGCGATCGCATTGCTGGCCGAAACCATTGCCGACGCGGCCGACGATCCGGACGCGGTACGGTATTTCTCCGGGCGTGTCAGCAAGGAGTCCGCCCGCCTGACCGAATTGGTGCGACGGCTGATCGATCTGCAGAAGATGCAGGACGCCGGCCGTAGCCTGCACCCCAAGCGCATGTCGGCGTTGGCCGTGGCCAGGGCCGCCATCGATGCGAATCGTGTGCAGGGCGAACAACGGCATATCGAGATGGTGCTCGCATTCGATGGAACCCGATTGGGGCCGGAACCGTCCGATAGCGACCCGGATGTGCCGATCATGTGCGATGAGAGCGCAATCGTGACCGCGGTGAAGAACCTGGTGGAGAACGCCATCCACTATTCGCCGGAATACACCACGGTCTGCGTGGCGGTGGACACAAGCGAGCACGCCGTACGCATCCGCGTAATCGATCAGGGCATCGGCATTCCCGAATCCGCCATCGGACACATCTTCGAACGCTTCTACCGGGTCGATCCGGCGCGATCGAGACAGACGGGCGGCAGCGGCCTGGGGCTTGCCATCACCAAGCATTGCGTGGAGGATTGCGGCGGCACGATCTCCGTATGGTCGCACGAATCCGAAGGCTCCACATTCACCATCGAACTGCCCTGCGCCGAAGATATGGCCGAGCAGACGGAATAATCAGGCGGAACAATCAGTCGCAATAGTCGGACCAAAACCAAGGAAAGAGAAGAAAACCACCATGACACGCATTCTTATCGTGGAGGACGAGGAATCCTACAGGGAACCCCTGGTATACCAGCTCACCCGCGAAGGCTACGAGGTCTCCGCCGCAGCCACGGGCGAAGAGGGGCTTGAACTGTTCACCCACGGCGGGATCGACCTGGTACTGCTCGATCTGATGCTCCCGGGCATTGACGGCACCACACTATGCCGCCGCATTCGAGAGCAAAGCCGCGTACCGATCATCATGCTGACCGCAAAAAGCACGGAAATCGACAAAGTGGTCGGATTGGAGATCGGCGCCGACGACTACGTGACCAAACCGTATTCCTTCCGCGAACTGCTGGCACGCATCCGCGCCGTGCTGCGCCGCAACCAGAACGCCCAACAGCAGGGGAGCGCCGACGACGACGTGCCGCTGACCTGCGGCGACATCGTAATGCGCGTCGGGCAGCATCAGGTCATCGTTCGCGGCGAATCCGTGTTCTTCCCGTTGAAGGAATTCGAACTGCTGGAATACCTGATGCAGAACAAAGGACGTGTGCTTACCCGGCATCAGCTGATCGACCGCATCTGGGGCGCCGATTATGTCGGCGATACCAAAACGTTGGACGTGCATGTCAAACGTGTACGCGCCAAAATCGAAGAGGAACCAAGCCACCCGAAATACCTGAGCACCGTGCGAGGCCTGGGATACAAGATCGACGAGCCTGCCGACTGACAGACGACCGAGCCGCCTGACGGCAGCGCGGCAGATAGTGCGGTCGCCCAGGTCAGCCGGAACGACGGGAAGTGTTCATCTTCCGTTCACCTATTTTGGATCGGCACGCTCGTGGGATTCCCTAGGCTTGTAAGTGTCCTAGAGACGAGCGCTTCGACGGCTCCCGTCTAGATAGATGATAGATGACAGAGGAATAAGAAGATAATGAACAAGAATCTCATCGTTCGTTCGCTGGCCGCCGTTTCCGGCCTGGCCATGCTGGCCTCCCTCGCCGCCTGCGGCGACAACGTCGCGGCCACCACTGATTCGACCTCCACCAAGGATCTCAGCTCCCAGATCTCCGGCGACTACGCCGGTGCCGGTGCCTCCTCCCAGCAGGCCGCTGTCGAAGCCTGGATCGCCGGATTCAAAGGCAGCAACCTCGACGCCAAGATCGCCTACAACCCTTCCGGCTCCGGTGCCGGCGTGACCACCTTCCTGCAGGGCGCCACCGCATGGGCAGGCTCCGACAAGGCGCTCGCCGACGACGAAGTCGAACAGTCCAAGAACGTGTGCGCCAAGGGCACCGCATTCGACGTGCCGGTGTACGTCTCCCCGATCGCGGTCGTGTTCAATCTCAAGGGCGTGTCCGATCAGGGCAAGCATGTCAACATGGATGCCTCCACCATCGCCAAGATCTTCGATGGCAAGATCACCAAGTGGAACGACGCGGCCATCAAGTCCCAGAATCCGAAGCTCAATCTGCCCGACACCGACATCACCGTCGTGCACCGTTCCGACAAGTCCGGCACCACCCAGAACTTCGTAAGCTACTTCAAGGACGCCGCCCCGAACGACTGGACCTATGACCTGTCCGAGAACTGGCCGAACGAGGTCGGGCAGGGCGCCAAGGGCACCTCCGGCGTGATCAACACCGTCAAGCAGGCCGACGGCACCATCGGCTACGCCGACTTCTCCCAGATTGGCGAGCTGGGCACCGTAGCCGTCAAGGTCGGCTCCAAGTACACTGAGATCTCCGCCGATGCCGGCTCCAAGGTCATCGAGGATTCCGAACTCGCCGACGTCAAGGGCGAACACCGCGTCGTGGTGAATATCAACCACAAGACCGAGGCCGACGGCGCCTACCCGATCGTGCTGGTCTCCTACGACATCGTCTGCCCGGCGTACAAGGATACCAAGACCGCCGAGTTCGCCAAGTCCTGGCTGAGCTACGTCACCAGCGACGAAGGCCAGAAGACCGCCCAGCAGGCCGCCGGCACCGCGCCGCTGCCGAGCACGCTGACCTCCAAGATCGCCGACTCCATCAAGGCGATCTCCACCAAGTAAGTAGGTCTTCACAACCTGCCGTTCCGAGCGAAGTCGGAGCCCCCGGTCCCCATGTAGGATGGGAGGAATCCGACTCCGCTCACTGTGCTGAGTAAACCGATTCGTTCCAAGGAGAACTTGTGAGTTCGCAAGACAACACGGCCGGACGCCACGGCAGCGGCAAAACCGCTGACAAGGTATTCAAAGGCGTTGCCTATGGTTGTGGCATCCTCATTCTGGTGGTGCTCGCCGCCGTCGCACTGTTCCTGCTGTTCCGCGCATGGCCGCTGATCGGCGGCGATCAGAAAGCCAACAGCGCCACGATTTCCAACTTCACCGGTGGCAAGGCCACCAACTTCTGGCAGTACGTCGGGCCGCTGCTGTTCGGTACCGTGCTGGTCTCGGCCCTCGCACTGCTGATTTCCTTCTTCATCTCCGTGGGCATTGCGCTGTTCATCTCGCATTACGCCCCGAAGAAGCTCGCCACCGTGCTGAGCTACGTGGTCGACCTGCTTGCCGCCATCCCGTCCGTCATCTACGGCCTGTGGGGCGGCCTGGTGCTGGTTCCCGCCATCTACCCGTTCTGGAACTGGCTGTCGAAGACCTTCGGCTGGATTCCGATCTTCGCCGGCCCGGCGGCCAACCCATCCCGCACCGTCGCCACCGTGTCCGTGGTGCTTGCGGTCATGATTCTGCCGATCATCACCTCCATGTCGCGTGATATTTTCCTGCAGACACCGCGCCTGCAGGAGGAAGCCGCGCTGGCGCTCGGCGCGACCAGGTGGGAGATGGTCAAGCTTGCCGTGCTGCCATTCGGCAAATCCGGCGTCGTCTCCGCCTCCATGCTTGGTCTTGGTCGTGCGCTCGGCGAGACGATGGCCGTGCTGATGATCCTGTCCCCGGGGCTCAACTACTCGTTCAAACTGCTGCAGGCCTCGCAGAACCAGACCATCGCAGCCAATATCGCCGCACAGTACCCGGAAGCGAACGCCCTGGGCGTCTCCGCCCTGATCGGCACCGGCCTGGTGCTGTTCCTCATTACCTTCGTGGTGAACTTCATCGCACGTAAGATCACCGAGAAAGCGAGTGCATGATGTCCGCAACCGAAGCATCGCCAATGGACGGCGCGCCCGTCATCGACTTCGACAAGTTCAAACCGACCCGTTCCTTCATCGCGGCTCGCAAGCGCAAGGACGCCGCCATGCGTCTGCTGATCTCGCTGGCGTTCATCGTCGCGCTCGTGCCGCTGATCTCCGTGCTGTGGACCACCATCGCCAACGGCGTCAAGAGGCTGAATCTCAACTTCCTGAGCTACAACATGACCGGCGTGGTCGGAGGCAATCCGACTCCCTCCGGCGGTTACGGCGGTGTGCAGCACGCCATCATCGGCACGCTGGAGATCACGCTCGGCGCCATGGTCATTTCGATTCCGATCGGCCTGATGTGCGCCGTGTACCTGGTGGAATACTCCAACCGTGGCAAGCTGTCGCGCGCCATCACCCTGCTGGTGGATGTGATGAGCGGCATCCCGTCCATTGTGGCCGGCCTGTTCGCCTTCTCGATGTTCACCATCCTGCTTGGGCCTGGCACCATCAACGGTTTCGAAGGCTCCGTGGCACTGTCGCTGCTTATGCTGCCCACCGTGGTCAAATCCAGTGAGGAGATGCTCAAGATCGTGCCGAACGATCTGCGCGAGGCATCGTATGCGCTGGGCGTCACCAAGCAGCGCACCATCACCAAGATCGTGCTGCGGACCGCATTGCCGGGCATCGTGTCCGGCTGCATTCTGGCCATCGCGCGAGTGATCGGCGAAACCGCGCCGCTGCTCATGACCGCCGGTTACATCGTGTCCACGAACGTGAACCTGTTCTCCGGTCAGATGACTACGCTGCCGGTGTACGTCTATCAGGAATACTCCAAGCTGAACGCGAACTGCCCGGTCGGCGCGGACGCCTCCTGCGTGACCACCATCCCGATGGAACGCGCCTGGGCCGCCGCTCTCGTGCTCATCGTACTCGTGCTTATCCTCAACCTCATCGGCCGCTTGGTGGCGAAGGTATTCGCCGTCAAAACCGAACGCTGAACCGTGCAGTCGTAATCAACAAGTCATAAGGAAAATCACATGGGACAACGCATTGATGTCAACCATCTGAACATCTACTACGGCAACTTCCTGGCCGTGGAGGATGTGAACCTCAATATCGAGGCGAACAAGGTCACCGCATTCATCGGGCCTTCGGGCTGTGGAAAATCCACTGTGCTGCGCACTCTCGACCGCATGCACGAGATCATCCCCGGCGCGCATTGCGAGGGCGAGGTGCTGCTGGAAGGCAAGAACTTGTACGCCAAGGACGTCGATCCGGTGGCCGTGCGTCGTGACGTGGGTATGGTGTTCCAGCGTCCGAACCCGTTCCCGACCATGTCCATTCGCGAGAACGTGCTTGCCGGCGTCAAGCTCAACAACCGTAAGATCTCGAAGTCCGATGCGGACGATCTGGTCGAATGGGCGTTGCGTGGCGCGAACCTGTGGAATGAGGTCAAGGATCGTCTGGACAATCCGGGCGTCGGCCTGTCCGGCGGTCAGCAGCAGAGGCTGTGCATCGCTCGCGCCGTGGCCGTGCACCCGCAGGTGCTGCTCATGGATGAGCCGTGTTCCGCGCTTGATCCGATCTCGACCCTGGCCGTCGAGGATCTGATCAACGAGCTGAAGAACGACTACACCATCGTGATCGTGACGCATAACATGCAGCAGGCCGCCCGTATCGCCGACTACACGGGCTTCTTCAACCTGAAGGCCGTGGGCCAGCCGGGGCACCTCGAGTACTTCACCGACACCACCACCATGTTCAACAATCCTCAGAACGAAGAGGCCGAGCGCTACGTATCGGGACGTTTCGGCTGATCGGGTGCCGGGATGGCCCGGAAGCGGCAGTTTTGTACTCGCCGTTTCCGGGCCGTTTTGGTATTTCTGGGGTTTGCGTTGCCGATGATCGTCTGGCTGCCTTCGGTTCTGCTATTGCTTGGAGGCTGGATCCGGGGGCACGGTCCTGTCAGGATATGTGCTTCGGTTCTACGGCTGTGCTGGCCGGGGTTTTCAGTGGGATTGGTTTCCAACGGAATTGGTCTCCAACGGGTGTTTTTCTCCAGTGGGATTAGCCTCCAAAGGAATTGTCTCCAACAGGTGTTTTCTTCCAATGGGATTGGCTTTCGGTGGGTGTTTTCCCCAGCGGGATTAGCTTTCGGTGGGTGCTTTCCTTCAATGGAATTGGCTGTCAACAGCTACCTTCTCCCAGCGGGGATTGGTTTTCGGTGGAATTAGCTCCCAGTGGGGATTGGCTTTCAACGGGTGTTTTCTCTCAGCGGGATTGACCTCCAGCGGGTGTTTCCTCCACTGTCTGGATGATTTGACTGTGTGGGCATGGTCTTGGCAGATGTTTTTATCTAAGCGGTAAGCTTAGGCGGCTGCTGTTCTAATTATGCGAGCGGTTTACCTCGCCCGTTTTTATCCATTGCCTGGATGTTTTGACCGCTGAATATCGTCTCGACAGCCATTATCTCCAGTGTCTGGATGTTTTGGGCGTCTGATGTCCTTCTTATCGTCCGTTTTTTATCCAGCCGGTGGGTGTTTTGGTTGTGTGAGCGGCCTGTTAGCGTCCGTATTGTCCATTGGCTGGGTGTTTTGGTTGCGTGGCTGGCCGGTAAGCGGGTGTTTTTATCCAGTGCCTGGGTGTTTTAGTCATGTAAGGAGATGCTGAGTGTCCGTTTCCTTCCATTGATTGGATGATTTGGTTCTTTAATCGGCTGGTAAGAGAGCGGATTTTTCCATTGGCTGGATATTTTGGCGTCTGATGTCCTTCTCAGCATCCGTTTTTACCCAGGCAGTGGATGTTTGGGTGTGCTGGCGGCTCGTCAGGGGTTGTTTTATCCAGTCAGTGGATGGTTTGGTCGTGTGGGTGGCTTGTCAGAGGGCGTTTTATCCAGCAGATGGGTGTTTTGGGCGCTGAATGTCCGTGAAGCCCTCTTTTCTTCCACTGTCTGGATGTTTTGGGCGTCTTAGTTGCTTCTTAGCGTCCGTTTTATCCAGCTGGTGGGTGGTTTGGGTGTGTGGGAGGTTAGTCAGAGGTTGTTTTTATCCAGTCAGTGGATGATTTGTCCATATGCATGGCGTCGGTCGACTGGATTTTTCCATTGGTTGGATGTTTCTGCCCGTGGCTCCGCGGTATGCCCATGATTCGGGACAAGTGTCTGAGATTCAGGAGAGGACGGTCCCCTCCGCGCGCCATGGTATGGTGATTCGGTTTCGCGGCGTGGATTGGAATTGTTGCTGGAGGGGAGCATGTCTACTCGGAATGCCGATGAGGACTTCGCCATGCTGTTTTCGTCGGTCTTCGCTTTTTCGAAGCATCTGGTCAAATGGGAGGACAACCGGATGCGGGATAAATATGACCGCAATTGCTTTCGTTTTCCGGGCAGCCTTCATCGCCTGAGATCCGGGAGGCGTTGGCCTATCAGCAAGCACGAGGCGACCTGTTCCTCAAGATGGTGGGATACGAGCCGTTGGATAATGCGTTTGGAATGGAGGAAGAGACGACGCTGACGATGGCTCTTCCCGGTGACGTTGACGTGCATGGTTGGAGCATCAGCTCGGGGATTTCCGTCAAGAGCCCAGATCCCACTCAATTGGAGCAGCTTGAGCTGAAATGCTTCGGTGCTGTGTGCGGAGAGGACTTCGTCGTTCGCGACAATCGACGCCTGCGTGAGAAGGTCCCTTATCTTGGCGCTTATCTGGATGGGCAGCTGGTCGGATCCTGCTATGTGTATGTGGCGGGTGGGTACGCCTGCGTGGACAGTCTTATGGTGGATGAGGGTTTCAGACGGCGGCATGTTGCCGCGACGTTGCTGAAGCATGCCGTCGAGGATGCGAGGAGAGTCGGGGCCGTTCCGTATCTTCACGCCGATGCCGAAGATGTTCCGAAAGATATCTATGCCAGGTTGGGATTCCGCGTCGTGGATATGGCGTATGAGTACTCGTGCACCGATTTCGCTGATCTCAAGTTGGATTAGGGCGGTACCTCCGGGATCTCGAAGCAGCAGACGGTCGCTCTCTGCGCAGTGCAGTTCCGTAGTTGCGCGCGGCTGAGCGGCCGATTCGCGTTTTCTGCGGGTTTTGTTACAACTTCTGCGACCGGAGCGACAACATATGTCACCCCAGTCGCAGAAGTTGTCATCAGGCCCGCATTTTGTGTTGCCGTCGTCACGGAAAACGAGCGCCCTCGCCTCGGCGCGGAAAAGAAGTCCGGTACGCCTGTAATGACCATGACCCATGCCGGTGCTAGTGTGGGCGCGTCCGGAACTTATGTTCCATGGCGAGTCGCGATTCTCGCCGGAGCGTGCGCGGCAACGTGCGCGTTCCTATCAACCCAAGAACCAAAACAGAGAAGAGATAATGGAAAAGTTTTTCCATCTGAAGGAGAGCGGCACCACCGCGTCCACTGAAGTCGTGGCCGGTCTGACGACGTTCTTCGCCATGTCCTATATCATCATCGTCAACCCGCAGATCCTGTCCCAGACGGGTATGCCGTGGGGCGGCGTGTTCCTGGCCACCATCATCGCGGCCATCATCGGCACCCTCGTCATGGGCCTGTTCGCCAATGTGCCGTACGCCCAGGCCGCCGGTATGGGTCTGAATGCGTTCTTCACCTACACCGTCTGCTTCGGCCTCGGCTTCTCGTGGCAGCAGACTCTGTGCATGGTGTTCCTGTGTGGTCTGATCAACATCATCATCACCGTCACCAAGATCCGCAAGATGATTATCAAGGCCATTCCGGAGCTGCTGCAGAACGCCATCGGCGGCGGCATCGGCCTGTTCGTGGCCTATGTCGGCTTCCTGAACGTCGGTTTCTTCACGTTCACCACCAAGGATGCCAAGGCTGCTGGCAAGGGTCTTGCCACGGCTGCAACCCCGGGCCTGGCGGTCATGAACAATCCGACCATCTGGCTGTTCGTCATCGGTCTGATTCTTGCGATCGTCTTCACCGTGCTCAAGGTGCGTGGTGGCATGCTGCTGTCCATCATCATCACCGCCGTCATCGGCATTCCGATGGGACAGACCACCATGGCCAACTCCGTGTCCATCGCCGATACCTTTGCCCAGCTGCCGCAGACCTTCGGCGTGATCTTTACCAAGGATGGTTTCCCGGCGCTGTTCTCCGACGTGTCGAAGCTGCCGATCATCCTGCTGACCATCTTCGCGTTCTCCATGTCCGACACCTTCGACACCATCGGCACCTTCATCGGTACCGGCCGTCGTACCGGTATCTTCTCCGAAGAGGACGAACAGGCTCTGGAGAACGGCTCCGGCTTCTCCTCCAAGATGGATAAGGCCCTGTTCGCCGATTCCATCGCCACCTCCATCGGCGCTATCTGCGGTACGTCCAACACCACCACCTACGTGGAGTCCTCTGCTGGCATCGCCGCCGGTGGCCGTACCGGCCTGACATCCGTGGTCGTGGCGGTCTGCTTCGCGCTGTCCGCGTTCCTGTCCCCGGTCATTTCCGCAGTACCGTCCGCCGCTACCGCCGGTGTGCTGGTCGTGGTCGGCTGCATGATGGCATCCTCGTTGAAGGAGGTCGAGTGGGGCGACATCTCCGAGGCCATTCCGGCGTTCTTCGCTTCCGTGTTCATGGCGTTCAGCTACTCCATTTCCTATGGCATCGCCGGCGGCTTCATCACCTACTGCATCATCAAGACCTGCAAGAAGCAGGCCAAGGATGTGCATCCGGTGATCTGGGTCGTGGCGATTCTGTTCATCCTCGACTTCGTGGTGACCGCCATCCTGTAGTCGTGCGGGTCATGTGCGCTGCATGAGTCGCTGATAGACGAAGCGCCCGATTCCTCCGGTGGGGGAGCCGGGCGCTTCGCTATAAACGGTGCCGGTGCAGTGGGCAGGGTGCAACTGGTCTTGTCAGCTGGTGTGGCCGATGGCGCTGACGAGGGCGCTCATCCAGTCCAGCAGACTGTTGTAGTTGCTGGGCATCTGTTCGCTGATTTCGATGATCGGCACGTCGGCTTTCTTGGCGGCGTCGGTGATTTGCCTGGTTGTTGCGTTGGCTTCCTGCGGGTTGAGAATGAGCATGGAGATGCGTTTGTGCTTCAGTGCGTTGGTGAATTGCGTGATGTCGCCGGGTGTCGGCTCGCTTTCGTTCGCCGTGGCCTGCGCGTACCCGGTGGGCGTGCGGTCGATCATGCCCAGGTCGTCGGCGAGATAGTGCGCCACGGATTCGGTTGCACCGTAGGTCATGCCCTTGGTCGCCTCCTCGTTTTTGGCGATGCGATCTTCGAGCTCGGTTTCCTTGGCCTGCCATGCCTTGTTGAGTTTGCTGAATTCGCTGGCTTTGGCGGGCATCGCCTTGCGGTAGGCTGCGGTGATCGCGTCGGCGGTTTTGGCGCGGACGTTGGCGGAGAACCACACGTGCGGGTTGTCGCCGTCCTTCTTGCCGCCTGCTTCGGCGGCGTTCACTACGGTCGCCTTGCCGTTCGCCGCGCCTTTGATGGCCCATGGGTCGTAGTCGGCGCCGTTGACGATGGCGACCGTGGCGTTGTGCAGTCGGTTCACGTCTGCGGTGGTCGGTTCGTAGTCGTGCGCTTCCACGTTGGTGGAGTGGATGATGCTGTTCACTTCCACCAGGTCGCCGCCGAGTTCTTTGGCGAGTGTTCCCCATTGGTTGACGGAGGCCGCCACGGTAATGGTGTTCTTCACGTTGCTGTTCGCGCTGTTGCCTGTGCTGGTTGCGCTTCCGCATGCGGTGCCGGTCAGCAGCAAGGCCATGCAGGCTGCGGCTGCGGTGATGGTTTTCTGTAGACGGATCAACGGTTCTCCTTGTTGTGCCGGTTGCTTCGTCGTGCAATTGCGGCTGGTTTGTGGTTGTGGTTTTCGGTGATGACGCCATCATAGCATAAATGAGAACCGTTATCAATAAACGGGTGTCGTTGAACGCGGCAGGTCCATCGGTTGGGGCTGCGTCCTAGAGTGAGTGCCGTCAACATACGGTAACGCGATAAGCGGGGAGAGAAAGGAAAGCATATGGCCAAGCCGTTGGTCGAGGTCAATATCACGTCGTGGAGAAAGAACCGCGTCCCCGCAGGAAGCGAATACGGCCGGGTGCTGGTTATGCCGGGCACCGGCTATAACTGCGATCGTCCGCTGTTGTATTGGGCGGCGCAAGCGCTGGCGGAAAACGGATGGCGTGTGGATCGGATGAACGTGCGCAACGCCTCGGACGACCTGTCGGTGGTCACCCCGGTGATCAACGGTGCGATCGACGGCTGGGTGGAGCGTGTGCGTACGGAAGACGCGTCCGGCAGGCTGATGCTGATCGGCAAATCCCTGACCACACTGACCTATCCGCATGTGGCGCGCGCGCATCAGCTGCCGTTCGCATTGCTCACCCCGGTGATCAACCCCGCCGATTTCGACCCGACCGATCAGATCATCCCCGTCGAGGAGGATGGGGGAGACGTGGCCTATCCCGGCCCGGCGCCGCTTATCTGCGCCGGTACCGCCGATCCCTTCTATGATCGCGCTAAGGCCAATAAGCTCACCTCCCATGTGCATGAGTACCCGGATGCCAACCATTCCATCGAAGTGCCCGGCCATTGGCGTCGTTCCCTCGACTATCTCAAGGAGGTCACCGCTTCCGTTGCGCAGTATGCCGCAACGTTGTAAGGGCGGTTGGCAGCGGCGTTCTCTCCGGTGGTGGATTCGGCGTATCGCACTGCATGCTGCGACACGCCGATATGCATGAAGTCTTGGGCGGTGCGTATCGTAACAACCCGTAAACCACAGACCGTTGGTTGAAATGCGTGAGAGCGTATTTCCGAAGTTTGGTTCGCCAAGCCAGCGCAGGTTGAGAGATATAAGCCCATTTGCGGGCTGCCGGAAACGGCCTTATGTTGCTCTGCCTGTGCGCAGGGCTTTTTTATTGCCTGGCAAGGCGCGCTTCGAGTCAACGGCCGACTTAGGAAGGAACGCCATGAAGAGGCCCGAAAAGGAAGCGGTGGTCGCTCAGCTGACGGACGAGTTCCGTTCTGCTGATGCTATCTACCTGACCGAGTACCGCGGGCTTACCGTTCCGCAGATCTCTGATCTGCGCGAAAAGCTAGGCCGCGATACTTCCTACACTGTGGCAAAGAACACGCTGGCACGCATCGCCGCCAAGGAAGCGGGCAT
>CAJLKD010000006.1:0-66166 GCA_905207115.1 Bifidobacterium angulatum
TCAGCACGGTCTTGCCGACGCCTGCGCCGCCGAACAGACCGATCTTGCCGCCCTGTACGTACGGGGTGAGCAGATCGATGACCTTCACACCGGTTTCGAACATCTGGGTCTTGGACTCCAGCTGGTCGAATGCCGGCGGATTGCGGTGGATAGGCCAACGTTCGGTGATGGTAATGGTCTCGTCCGGCTTCTTGTTGAGGATGTTGCCGGACACGTCGAAGACATGGCCCTTGGTCACGTCGCCGACCGGCACGGAGATCGGCTTGCCGGTATCGTGCACTGCGGCACCACGGACAAGACCGTCGGTCGGCTTCAGGGCGACTGCACGAATGGTGGAATCGCCGAGGTGCTGCTCGACTTCCAGCGGAATCGTGTGGCTGCCGCCTTCGCCTTCCTCCTTGGTGCCCATGTCGGACAGCTCAACGGTCAACGCGTTGTAGATGTCGGGCAGATGGCCAACCGGGAATTCAACATCGATAACCGAACCCTGGATACGCGTAACGCGTCCGGCGATCGGCTCAGTAGCTTCTGCAGTCTGGTTCTCAGCCATATGCGTTCCTACTCTTCCTTCTTATTCAGCGCGTCGGCGCTGCCGATGATTTCGGTAAGTTCCTGGGTAATCGAAGCCTGGCGGGAAGCGTTGAGCTTACGCGTCAGATCGTCGATCAGGCTGCGGGCGTTTTCGGTCGCCGTGTGCATGGCATTCTGTCGGTTTGCCGTCTCGGATGCGGCTGCGGTAAGCAGGCATTCGTGGATGCGCGACTGAATGTACTTCGGCAGAATCGCGTCCAGCACTTCGTCCACGCTCGGTTCGAACGAATACAGCGGGCTGGCTTCGGCGTTCAGGTCGTTGTTGACCTTGCTCGGATCAGCAACAACCTCGACCGGCAGCATGCGCAGCACGCGCACCTTCTGCACCACCATGTTGACGAATTCGGTGAAGACGATGTAGAGCTCGGAAACCCCGCCCTCCTCATCAGGCTTCATATACGCGTCGATCAGTGCGTTCGAGATCGCTTCGGCGACTTCAACGCCGGGCTTGTCGGTATTGCCTTCCCACGTACCTGCAATATCGCGATTGCGATACTTGTAGTACGACACTCCGCGACGACCATACACGTACAGTTCCGTCTGCTTGCCCTGCTCATCGAGGCGGGCCAGCAGTGATTCCGTTTCGCGGATGATCGAGGAGGTGTAGGCACCTGCCATACCACGATCCGAGGTGAGGGCGAGAACGGCCACTCGAGTGCCGTTCTCGCGTTTCTTCACAATCGGATGATCGATATGGGTATGCTGTACCAGAGCTTGCACGGCGTCGGAAATCGCATCGCTATACGGCTTCGCGTTCAAGGCGACATCACGCGCCTTGGCGATGTGCGAAGACGCGATCATCTCCTGCGCGTTGAAGATCTTCTCCAACGAGCTGGTGGAGGCGATCCTAGATTTCAATGCGAGTTGCGAGCCCATGGATCACTTCTCTCCCGCGACGATCTTTTCCTGCTCGATCGGGGCGGCATGCTCCGTATCGGGCTTCTTCTCGACCAACGGTTTGCCTTCGCTGGTCACGAAGGTTGCGCGGAACTCGTCCACTGCCTTGTCGAGAGCGGCCTCGGTATCGGCGGTGAAGTCACCCGTTTCGCGGATGGTCTTGAGAATGTCGGTGTTGTGCTCCAGGTAGTCCAGCATGCCCTTTTCGAACGGCAGCACGTCGCTCAGCGGCAGATCATCGATCTTGCCATGGGTGCCGGCCCACACGGAGGCCACTTCCTGTTCCATGGAGTACGGCGAGAACTGCGGCTGCTTGAGCAGCTCGGTCAGGTGCGCGCCACGGTTCAGCTGGGCCTTGGAAGCCGCATCCAGATCGGAGGCGAACATGGCGAAGGATTCCAGCGAACGGTACTGGGCCAGGGAGATCTTCAGCGTGCCGGAGACCTTCTTCAGTGCCTTGGTCTGCGCTGCGCCACCGACTCGGGAGACGGAGATACCGACGTCCACTGCAGGACGCTGGTTGGCGTTGAACAGATCGGACTGCAGGAAGATCTGACCGTCGGTGATGGAGATCACGTTGGTCGGAATGTACGCGGACACGTCGTTCGCCTTGGTTTCGACGATCGGCAGACCGGTCATCGAACCACCGCCGAGGTCATCGGAAACCTTGGCGCAGCGCTCCAGCAGACGGGAGTGCAGGTAGAAGACGTCACCCGGGTACGCTTCACGCCCCGGCGGGCGACGGAGCAGCAGAGAGATCGAACGGTAGGCCTCGGCCTGCTTCGACAGGTCGTCGAAGACGATCAGGACGTGCTTGCCGTGGTACATCCAGTGCTGTCCGATAGCGGAACCGGTGTACGGAGCAATGTACTTGAAGCCTGCGGAATCGGATGCCGGGGAGGCCACGATGGTGGTGTACTCCATGGCGCCGGACTCTTCGAGGGACTGCTTCACCGATGCGATGGTGGAGCCCTTCTGTCCGATGGCCACGTAGATGCAGCGGACCTGCTTCTTCGGGTCGCCGGATTCCCAATTGGCCTTCTGGTTGATGATCGTATCGATTGCGATAGCGGTCTTACCGGTCTGGCGGTCGCCGATGATGAGCTGGCGCTGGCCACGTCCGATCGGCGTCATTGCGTCGATGGCCTTCAGGCCGGTGGACAGCGGCTCGTCAACCGGATGACGATGCATAACGTCAGGTGCCTGGGCCTCGAGAATACGACGGCCCTCAGTCTTGATCTCACCAAGACCGTCAATCGGGTTGCCTAGCGGGTCCACGACGCGGCCAAGGTAGCCGTCGCCGACGGGCACGGAGAGCACTTCGCCGGTACGACGCACTTCCTGGCCTTCCTCGATACCAGCGAAATCGCCGAGGATAACCACACCGATTTCGCGAGCATCAAGGTTGAACGCCAGGCCCTGCGTGCCGTCCTCGAAGGTCAGCAGCTCGTTGGCCATGCAACCAGGCAGACCTGTCACGTGCGCAATGCCGTCGCCGGCCGTCGCGACATAGCCCACTTCCTGGGTGGGGGTGTCGGTCGGCTTGTACGCTTGGACGAAATCGTCAAGCGCCTTGCGCACCGAGGCAGGATCAATGGTAAGTTCTGCCATGATCTCTCCTTTATTGTTGTGTAAAAATCTGTTTGTTCAGCGTTTCCGGCCGTTCAGGATACGGCTTTTACGCTGCGCTGCAAGTTCTCCAGCTGCGCCACCACGGTGTTATCCGTGACTTCGTCGCCCACCTGTACGCGCATGCCGCCAAGCACGGACGGGTCGACCACGGAATTGATGTGGACCGCACGCCCGATCTTCTTGGAATACACTGCGATGAGCTTGTCGATCTGTTCCTGCTTCAGCGGCGTGGCCGTAGTCACGATGACCATCGACTCGCCCATATGACGGGAAAGCTTGTTGATCAGCCACTGAATGGTTTCCAGGTAACGACGCCTGCGCAGATTCTCCGTGGCGTGTTCGGCCAGACGCATCGTGACCTTGTTCAGCCCTTTGCCGTCGAACAGTTCATGGAAGAACTTGACTCGGGCCTCGCTGGGCACGGTCTCGTCGTAGAGCTTGGCGCGCACCACCGGCGTATTCAGCAGCGCGGAGTGCAGCTCGGCCAGTTCGATGGACACCTGCAGCGTGCTGTCGGTGGCGTCCGCGTAATACATCATGGCGTCTACGCCAAAGTCCTCGACCGCATTCGCGATGTCGGCGGCGCGACTCCAACGGCGCTTGACGACCTCGGTCATGATCTCCATCGTCATCGGATGCACCTGATCGCCCAACAGGGTGTTCAGAACCGCAACCTTGTCTTCAAGGGGTCGTGACACATCGGTCAGCGCACGCTCGATGCGAACGTTACCGTCGAGCAGCGAGGTGATGACGAACAGCTCATTGCCGATGCGCCATGCATCCTCACGGGTATCACGCAGCTTGGATGCCAGCAAATCACGCGATTCGCGATCCGCAATACGAGATGCTTCTCCTCGCATGATGTCACCTGCCTTTCTCTCTGCCTGATATCACTGCTTGTCCGAATCCATGCTGTCGATCATCTGATCGATCATGGAGGACTGCACCTTCTCGTCCTGCAGCTCACTGCCCAGGATCTTGCCTGCCAGAGCCGTTGCCAGAGCACCGACCTCGCCCTTCAGCGAGACCAGAGCCTGCTGCTGCTGCGATGCGATGGCACGCTGAGCGCTAGCGGTGATCTGGTTGGCATCCGCTTCCGCACGGGAACGCGCATCGGCAACGATGTGCGATGCCTCGGTACGTGCATCATCACGGATCTTGGAAGCCTCGACGCGTGCGTTGCTCAGCTGAGCCTCGTACTTGGCCTTGGCTGCATCGGCATCCTTCTGGGCCTGCTCGGCCTTGGCGATGCCGCCTTCGATCTTCGCGGCACGTTCATCGAACACGGCCTGGAACTTAGGCAGGAAGAACTTGTAGAAGAACAGGGCGACGATGACGAGAATGACGGCCGACCAGACGATGTCGTACATCTTCGGGACGAACAGCATGATTCCACTTTCAGCCAATGTCTCCATATCCGCCTCCTTTCACTTCGTTCGTTGTATTACCGGTTCCTTGAGATCAGGCGAAGATGAAGCCAGCGACGATACCCAGCAGGGCAAGGAACTCGATAAGGCCGAAGCCGATCCACATCAGGGTCTGGATCTTGCCGCTAAGCTCAGGCTGGCGGGCGGTGGATTCAATGGCCTTGCCGAATACAATGCCGACGCCGATACCAGGGCCGATGGCCGCGAGGCCGTAGCCGATGGCGCTCAGATTGCCGGAAACCTCAGCGAGCGTGATGATATCCATGGGTTGATTCCTTTCTAACTGAATTCGCAAGTAACGAATTACAAATCTTACTGTTGTACGTCAGTCCTCGGGATAGCTGAGGTTGATGTACACGGTGGACAACGTGGCGAAGATGAACGCTTGCAGATATGCCACGAAGCCTTCGAACAACGTCATGATGAAGCCGAACAGGAAGGTTGCCGCGCCGAATGCGGCCATCCAGTTGTGCGCTTCGATCAGGAAGAACTGTGTTGCGGAAAAGCACAACGCCACGATGATGTGGCCGGCAAGCATGTTGGCGAAGAGTCGGACCGTCAGGGAGACCGGGCGGATGACGACGACGTCAAGCAGCTGGATCGGGATTGCGATGATCAGCACCGGTGCCGGAACGCCCTGGGGGATGCATTCCTTCTTCAGGTAGGTGAAGAAGCCCTGCTCACGGCAGGCGGTGCGCCAATACTGCACGAAGGTCCACAACGCGAACGCCAACGGCATCATGATCGTCGCGGTGGCGGCGATGTTCATGCCCGGGATAATGCCGCAGATGTTGAACAGCAGAATCGTGAAGAACAACGTGGTGATCATCGGGACGTAACGCTTGCCTCGCGTCTCGCCCATTACTTCGTACACGATCTTGTCGCGCACATATTCAATGCCCCACTCGATGAATCCCTGCCAACGACCGGGGATGAGCTTCGCTTTTGCGGCACTCACGCCAAGTACGATCAGCATGATGACCGTCATAATCACACGCACCAGAATGATGCGGTTCATGGCGAACGGGGTACCTTGGAAGAGAATCTCCGGGGGAAGGAATTCATCGACGGAGGGGATCTCCGGCCCGCTCGCAGCAAGTGTGAGCCCGGACAAAAGTGTCTCGTGCATTCTCGCGCCTCCTACTTCTTCATGTCTGCTGCCAGTCTATCCCTAAACAACCGGTAAATGTGACCTCCCGGTAACATCTCCGTCCATCTCGGTTTGGGCTCGCAGGCTCATGTCGGCGGGGCGCAAATCGAGGGGCTGAACTGCCGCATCGGCATTCAATCTCGAATGGCTAGGTGAAGATTATTCGCCGCCTTCTAGACGAACGCAACAACGACAACCGCAAACCGCAGTTTTGTGCGGATTCGTTCGGCGTTTCGACACGAGGGAAAATACAGCGGATTGACAATCCCATATTCCGTGTTAGCCTTAACAAGCTTGACGTGACAACGTTTTCTATCACATTTCGCTGCCGACCGAAATGTCCACTATGTGTCCGCATGAAGAAATTTCCGTCTTGAAATGTGGACTCAAACATAATCAATATGCGGGCTTCACCGGGAATCAGCGTACAGGGGCGCACAACAACTATGCGGCAACCGCCTCATCAACGACTGCCGCATATTCGCCAAACAATGCATGCACTTTGAAGCGTCACCTTGAGGAAATCACACCATACCCATCGGTAAGGAACGGAGCGAAATCGTCGGAACGCGGGCCGGCCGGTTCATGGCGAATGGACCTATCCGTACCCAACCGCTTATGGGCCCTCAGCTCCGGCACCTCCGTCAGATCGTACGGCGTGGTCTGATACACCCAATTCAGCCAGTTGCGCCACAGCAGATTCGCATGCGCGCGCCAGGCGAACAACGGCTCGAGCTTCGGATCGTCATGGGGGAAGTAGTTCTTCGGGAACGGCACGTTGGTCATACCCTTGGCCATGTCACGCTCATATTCCTCGGCAAGCGTCATCTTGCCGTATTCCCAATGCCCCAATGCGAATACCTCGGAAAAATCACGCGTGGCGATCAGCCCCGGACCCGATTCCGGCCCCCACGTCAGAATCTGCAGATCGGGATTGGCACGCACATCGCCTTCATCCACGCCCGCAAGACGGGAATGCGGTTGCAATGCGATCTCGTCGAACCCATTGGTCAGGAAGCAATACTCGTCCTGCAGGTACTGGGGGAACACACCGAAGATCTTCTCGGGCAGATCCACCTTATGCACGCCATACCGCTGGTACAGCGCACCCATCGCGCCCCAGCACAGGTACATGGTGGAAAACACGTGCGTGGACGCCCAATCGAGAATCCGCTGGAACTCCTCCCAGTAATCGACCTGCTCGAACGGCATATGCTCCACCGGGGCGCCCGTCACCACAAAACCGTCGTAATAGTTGTCCTTCAACGCGTCAAGCGTCTCGTAGAACTTCACCAGATGATCGGCAGACACATGCGTCGCCTCGTGGGTGGAGGTCTTCATGAAGTCGATCTCCACCTGCAACGGGCTCTTGGAGATGAGCCTGAGCAGCTGTGTCTCGGTCTCGATCTTCTTCGGCATAAGATTCAGGATCACCAGTTTGAGCGGACGAACGCGCTGACACTCCGCTTCAGGTTTTTCCAGAGCGAAGATACGCTCAGAATCGAGGATGGCTCTGGCCGGAAGGCCACTGGGGATCTTGATAGGCATGGTTCTTATTATGCAGCGCAAGCGGCCAATTCCCCCCGATGATATTCACGACACGCCGATAGTTGACATATTTTATGTATCGCTTATGGTTGATTGAGCTGTCAAAAAGACAAGCCGTCGCGGGGTGGAGCAGCTCGGTAGCTCGCTGGGCTCATAACCCAGAGGTCCATGGTTCAAATCCATGCCCCGCTACCAACGCCTCGGGCTTCACATGAAAGAAGTCCGAGGCTTTTTCTATATCTTCAAGGCTCCATGCCACTCGCCTAGTCATCTTCTGTGAAATCGAAGACCTATCGACGCCAAGAGCGTTCGCCAGATCCTTCTGTTTGACATTGCGAAGAGTCATGGCCACTTTCATATTTCGCGTGACTATATCCTGCAAACTGACAGATTCGGCCTGAGCTGCGACCTTAGGGCTGATTGTTGCTGTTGTCATAGCACATAAGTTTAGCGAAACTAACAAAAAGATAGAACGCGACACGCCGAACGAGCATGTCTAACCATATTCGTGGTTAGATGTGAGTGTGACAAACATTTTAGTAGATTCGCCCACCGTAGGTGAAAAGGTCAAACGTCTTATGGGGCTCAATGGCCTGACACAGGCAGAAGTCGCCGAAACATTGCGCTGCTCACGGTCCACTGTCTCGCAGAAATGCACTGGCCGAATCGCTTTCAGTGCGAATGAGATAAACGAGCTTGCCGAACTCTTGCATGTCAGCGCCGATGTGCTCCTTGGGCGAGCTCCGTTGGAGGTGAAGTGATGGATTGGCATCTTGTTTTGTCTATTACGGCTCTGGTTTGTTCCATTCTGGTTTCGATTTACGCGTCACGGTGATTCAGATGGTTGGTTGCGGTGATTTTCTGGCGTCTTCGGGATTGTGGTGGAACCTTCGGTGTGCGCTCCATGCGCGGAATCGTTCGGCCAGTCTGTGCGATGCCTTCCAGTCCTTTTCCTCCCACCATTTGTCGGCGAGTTCCGAAGTGAAGGGTATTTCTTCGTATCCGCAGCGCCGCAGTCTTGTGGGTGATTTGGTCCAGTGGATGCAGATTCTGGCATCCTCGGGTATGGCATCCGCGCCTTCGGGCGGCCAGATGGCTATTTTCACGTCATCGCCGTCTTCGTTGGATATGCGCGGGACCATCGTCCGTTCTCCGATTTTCCAGTTACCGTTTGAGAGTTTTTCCCATGCATATGCGCGGATTATGCAGTTGTGGCCGAACACGCGGACATCGAAAGCGTCCCCATCGCCGTCGTTGGCAATCATGGCCTTCCTGACTGGCAAGCGGCCGTGTTCGTCAGTCAGTGATGGCGTCGCGTTGGGCAGGCGAGTGACGATGTACGAGTTCATCCATGACGCCTCTGGTCTATGTCGAACCGTTCTACCGAAGGTTATGGCCGTCCAGGCCAGCGAGATGGCGGCGATTATGTCGCTGAAGTCCAGGTGCATATATTCTTCCTTCCTTCGTTCGTTGAGAGGTTTGGTTTGTGCGATTACAAGCCTATCGCGGCGAAGGAAGGAGCCTAACCATCCACCTAGGAATCAAGGAGCTGTGAAATGAGCGTTTTCAATCCGGAATGCACTAGCAATTACTTCCATGTGCAGGACATCGACCCGTCGGAATGCGCTGGCGGCAATCCCTACGCCTTCAAGTGCCGCATCAGGGTGGCCGGAAGCACGTTCGGGTTTGATGGCTTGGACATGGGCGACCTTCAGGCGATGAAGGGCGCGATCAACAAGGCGATGACGCACGCGAGGCGTGCCCGTCGTGAATGGGAAGGAGCCCAGCAATGAGTGTCACAGTCAAGCGAGTGGACGGTAAACGGCATTGCTTCTTCGAGCTGATCGTTGAGACGGAGGACGGCATGACGGTGCGTGTCCCGTTCAACGGCGTCGAGCTTGAGGACCTGGAAAAGCAGATAGCGCGATGCTTCGAGCAGTGAGGCGTTTCGTCCAGACCGTTCTTCTGATTCTGCTCAGCCCCTTCGTGCTGTTCATGTTGGGGCTGGTGCTCGCGATCGTCCGTCTGGGTGATTTCCTCACCGACGACGACTGACAAAACCGAATGGCATATGGGGCGTATGGCGTACCCCTGCCACCGCTGAGCCGGGTTAGCGACCGGCGACGCCACGCGCGTGGCTGCCGCGCGATTCACGAGACGAAGTTCAGCTCCCGACCATTTCAGGCCGTCGATTAAGGCGGAATCGGGCGACCATTGACGGCTTCGGCCGTGGCCTGACTTGGGACCATTCCCGGCGGCTCCGGCCGCTCTTGTTATCGACGGCGCGGCTCCGACCGAAACGTTCTGCAGGACCTTTGGAATCTGTTGCCCGGCTCGGCCGAAAATCTCGGCCGAGCATTTTCATCAGCAGATTCTAGGTCTTGACCTCTCAAGCGCTCACCAACCGAAAGCTACAGAAAGGATTGAGATTGAGCAAGGCAACATTCCCCGACAAACTGAGGACGCAGATGAGGATGGCTCTCCCGATGATCGACAAGAACATCAGGTGCAGGGCGAACACCTCACGACAGTCGTTGATGAAGGCGTCCGGATTGAACGACAACCAGCTCCAGGCCGCTCTGAAAATGGCCTACGGAGAGAAGGGCGTGCCGGCTCCCGTCTACCGTTCTCCCGCCGCCGGCAAGATGTACGATTCCGAGTCTCTGCTGTTGACGCTGGCCAAATGGTGCGGGATGTGGGCCTATGTCATCGATTAAGCCGTCATTGCACGAGGTGCTGTCCTATTCGGAGGAATCGCGCAGAATGCTCATGCAGGGCTTCGCCGACGCTGTGGACCGCGTCGCGGCGAACAACCGGAGAACCGACATCGAACTGTTCCAGGTCTGCAAGGCGCTGGGCGAGCCGAACGTGCCGACCCTGCTCAGTCTCCGAGAAGAGGGACTGCCGGCGTACAAGGCCGGAGCGTGGCGCATCGACTGCCGCAGCTTCCGCAAATGGGCCACCAGCTACACGCCATACCGGCCGCAGACGAAACCACAAACCACATATGAAGGTGAGCCACTGTTTTGAAACCGCATATTCGCATCTCGCTCGACGTCGAGGACCACGACCCGCAGCCCGGCGACGTGGAGATAGGACAGAACATCATCTGCCCGGACGGGCCGCGCATGGTCTGGTCGGACATCTCGAAGGCGGACTGGCCGCTGCTCGCCGCGAAGCTGGAACAGATCGCGCTGCTGCTCAGGGACAAGGCCAGGGCATGACGCGCATCAGCATGCTGACCACGGCCGAGGCCGCAGCACGATTGGATGTCAGCCAGCGCACGCTGATCCGCTGGCGTCAGTCCGTCCCGATCATCGGACCGCCGCCCATCCGCATCGGCAACGGCATCCGATACGCCGAGGCGGACGTGAACAGTTGGATACTCACCCAACGCGAGAAAGGAAAATCATGAGAAGACAGACGGTGGACCCTCGCATCAGAGCGAAGGTCATCGCCACATGGGGCAACCGCTGCTGGCTCGGTATGCCGGGCTGCTCCGTCACCGCGACCGAGGACGACCACATCATCCCGTTCAGCCACGGCGGCCAGGACACCGTGGCGAACCTGCGCCGCGCGTGCAAGCACTGCAACGCGATGCGCCAGGACCGTGTGCTGTCCGGTTACGGCGCGACCCTGCACGCGGTCATCGGACCGCCGCGCGCCGACTTCGGCATGTCCATGCAGTCGATGCTGCGCCGTGACAGCATCGTGGTGAGCTTCGATAGCCTGCTACGCGACCTGTGCCCGACCCAGGTCCATGCGACCGACGGGCTCCGTCTCGCCGCCGCGATGGCATGGGACGGCGCGGCCCGCACGCTGGCCAAGAGCTCGGAACCGTTGGACGTGTGGCTGGTGCGCACGCTGCCACGCTCACGACGCCATCCCGACATGCTGTCCGAATGGATCGCCTTGGATTACGATGTGCATGTCATCGAAACCCCGGCCGATGCGACGTTCGCCAATGACCTGACGGCGCAGGAATACCGGACCGCGCAGCAATGGTACTCGCTGCATCTCACACAGCAGGCGGTGGACGCCCGCATGGCCGAGAGACGGCAGCGGCTGACCGCTCTGGGCCTTCGCCACGACGGAACGGCCGCGCGGCCGAGATGGTGACTCGCTTTTTTAAACGACCGACGGCCCGAAGACCCCGCGCCAAGTCTTTTCTCCCCCCAGAACCATGCAAAAAAGTGGAAAAACGTTGGAAAACCAAGGAAAAACAAACATGAATCAAGGAATATTGGAAGGTTTCGAGGAATACACGCATCCCTACGGCATCATCGGCCTTCAGGAGCAGGCGACCCTGAATCTCATCAAAAGCTTCATGGACGGCAAGACGTTGACGCCGGAAGCCACCTACATCTGCAAGTCGATGCTCTCGATCGCCAGGAACATCGACCTCCAGAACAACAAGGGACGCGAAATCAGCCGTAACATGACCTCGCTGCTCACATGGTTCCAGGAACTCAAGTCGATGTATCCGGACCAGCCGCAGCTCGACCCGACGCTGGCCGACTTCATCGCCGACGCGAAGGCCGGACTGTGACCATGCTCATGCGCGGCGGCACGAAACGCGACGAATCACGGCCGACAGACGGCGCGATCGTGGCCAGGACGGCCGAGATGCTCGGCAAGCCGCTGCTGCCATGGCAACGATACGTGGCCGACGTGGCCGGGGAAATCGACCCGGACACCGGCACGTACTTCTACGACCGCGTGGTTTTGAGCACGCCGCGCCAGTGCGGCAAGAGCACGCTGATCGATACCGAGGACACGAGAAACGCGCTGCTCGGACCTGACAGGAAGATCTACTACCTCGCGCAGACCGGCAAGGACGCCGAGAAACACTTCAAGGACTTCGTGCAGCAGCTCTCAAAATCGAAGCTCGCGCCGTTCGCCCTCAAGCCGCGGCTTTCCAACGGCGGGATGGAGCAACGTTTCGGAAACGGCAGCTTCATCTGCCCGCTGGCCGTGACCAAAGTGGCCGGCCATGGCACGCAGATGGACAAGTTCACCATCGATGAGGCGTTCAGTCTGGACGACGAGACCGGCAAACTGATCCTCGACGGCATGGCACCGACCATGAACACAAGACTTCATTTCACCGGCGTCCAGCCGCAGATCTGGATCACCTCGACCGAAGGCACGGCAGATTCCACGTTCCTCAACGGCCTGCTCGACTCCTTCCGCGCCGGAAACGTGCCGACACGCACCTGCTGGTTCGATTTCGGCATCCCCGACGACGCCGACCCCGATGACTTCCAGACGATCCTGAAATGGCATCCGGCCGCCGGCCTGCTCTGGGACGTCCGGCAATTGCGCGACTTCCGTGAGCAGTTCGCCGGCAACGAGGCCGGTTGGGCGCGCGCCTTCGGCAACCGGCGAGACAACGGCGTGGCCGAGCGCGTCATCCCCGACCAGCTGTGGCAATCGACGTTGGCCACACCAATCACACCGGACCGGATCGACGGCCGACCCGTGGTGATCGCCGCGGCCGTCGATGTGGATGCCACGAACACGTCGATCTCGGCCGCGATTCTCAACCATGACGACACCGTGACCGTGCAATTGCTCGAAGTCCTGGACGGCACCGGCATGGCACCCGCCGAGATCATGAGAATCTGCGGCACCTACCACGCGCCGCTGGTCATGGACGGCAAAGGGCCTAACGCCGACCTGCACGACCGGCTCGTATCCATGACCGATGAAGCCGGCGACCCACTGATTGACTTCATCGCCATGCAATCAGCCGACTATCTCGCGGTCGGCCAGGCATTCGTCAGTGGTTTGCAGAACAAGCTGATACGCCACGCCGCCGATGCCGAGCTCGACGCAAGCGCGGCCAACTGCGCAAGGACGTGGAGCGGCGACGCGTGGCGCGTCACACGGCGTGGCAGCACAGGGCTGACCTCGCCGATTGAATCATGCATGCTGGCCTCGTGGGGCGCGCATCACCTGCCCTCGGACGGCGCGCTGCAAATCTTCTGACGTGTCACCGTTTGTCACCGTTTGTCACCGAATGTCACCGTTTTTTTGGCCGTGACGTAACCGCGGCCATATTCTCGGCGGCATGAACCTTTGGAAACGAATGAAGCTCGCCGGCCGCGTGCTCACGCGTGGCGCGGAAGGCACGGACATGCCGGAAGGCGTCAAGCCGCCGGCACGGCGTTCGGACACCGAACCGCTTCAACTGTCCACGGTGTTCCGTGGCGTGCAGGTGTTGCAGACGGCCATCACCGGGCTCCCGGTCGTGGAGCAGCGAGGCGGCCGTGATCTGCCGGACGTGAGCCCGTTGGTGTTGCAGCCGGACGTGTCCCGTTCACGACGTGATTTCATCGCCGACATCGTGGCCTCGCTCGTGCTCGACGGCAACGCGTTCACCCGCATCGTGCGCGACTGGCAGGGCGAGATCGTGACATGCGAGGTGCTGCCGCCGCAATACGTGACCGTCACGGACGAAAGCGATGACCCCGCGCGGCCTGACCTGCGGTTCTCCTATCTCGGCCGCGACTACACGACGGAGGACATCGTGCACAGCAAGTTCCTCAACGTGCCCGGACGTCTTCGCGGCCTCGGCCCCATCTCGGCGGCGCGCGAGGAAATCGAGGGCGCGCAGCTCGCGCGCGACTACAAGACGAAGTTCTTCACCGATGGCTCGAACCTCAAGGGCTATCTGCGCACGAGCGAGAACGTCACGAAGGAGACCGCGCAGCAGGCGAAGGAAGCGTGGAAGAGCGACGGCACCGCAGGTGACATCAAGGTGCTAGGCAAAGCCCTGGAATACGTGCCGCTCGACATGAAGCCGGCGGACCTGCAATTTCTGGAGACGCAGAAGTTCGACACCACGCAGATCGCCCGTCTGCTCGGCATCCCGGCAAGCATCATGCTCGCCGCCGTCGATGGCTCGAACCTCACCTACAGCAACATCGAACAGTCCTGGATCGAGTTCGCGGACTACACGCTGGCGGCCTACACCGGCGAGATCGAGGAGATCTTCAACCGCCTGCTGCCGCGCGGCCGAACCGCGAAGTTCGACTGGGACAGCTCGCAGCGCGCGAACATGAGCGACCGATACACGGCTTACAAGACCGCCATCGAGGCCGGTTTCCTCACCGTCGATGACGTGAGGCGCAAGGAAGGGCTGCCGGCACTCGTGAAGGGAGAAGACCAATGAACATCGAGAAACGTGAAATCGCCTGGAAGGGGCTGACGCTCCGCTCGGCCGACGACGCCGGGGCATCGACGGTGGAGGGCGTCGCCGTGCCGTTCGGCGACATCATCGACACGTGGGACGGCGCGGAGACCTTCGACCGCGATTGCTCGTTCGACGGGCTTGACGAGGCGAAACTGTGCTTCGAGCACGGCGAGACCATCGGACGGATCACCAACGCGGAAAGCACCGACGACGGCCTGCACATCACCGCGCGGATCAGCGACACGGCACGCGGCCGCGACGCGATGACCCTGATCCGTGACGGCGTGCTCGACAGCTTCTCGGTCGGCTTCGTCCCGATCGAATCGCAGAAGGACCGCGACGGCATCACCCACCGCCGCAAGGTCAGGCTGCTTGAGACCAGCATCGTGAGCTGGCCGGCCTACCAGAACGCGAAAATGACCAAATCAGCGGCACCAGCCGTCGAACACAGGAAGGAAACCATGGAAAACAACAACGAACTGATGGACCTGATCCAGTCCGTCCAGGAGGAACAGCGCGGCATCAAAGCCGAAATCACCAAGATGGGCGCGAAACCAGAGCCGGCGGCCATCGGCGCGGCCTACCGAAGCCACGGCGAATACATGCAGGCACTCGCGCGTGGCGACGAGCAGGCCATGACCGTGATGAAGGAATGCCGTGACCTGATCTCGACCAAGGACACCGGCAACACCGCCACCTGGATCGCCGATGACCTCAAACTGATCGAGGAACGCCGCAAAGTCTCCCAGCTTCTGACCCATGACACGCTCCCGGCCACAGGCATGAGCATGGAATACCATGTCGTGACCTCCGACGGCACCGCAGCCGGCAAGCAGACCGAGGAAGGCGCCGATCTTTCCTTCGGAAAAATCAGCTTCGGCACCAAGACGGCCGACATCAACACCTACGGCGGCTACACCACCCTATCCCGCCAGACCATCGAACGCAGCACCACGCCGATGCTCAACACCGCGATCACCGCGTTGCAGAACGCTTACGCGAAGGCCACCGAGAAAGCCGTGCGCGACCACCTGTATGCGGAGATCAAGGCTCAGCGCGACGCGTCCAAGGACGCCAACAAGATCGACGCCCCGCAGCTCGCGAACATGACCATCGACGATTGGGTGTCCCTGATCATCGACGCGTCCGAGCTGGCCGACGACCGCAACGTGTCGCTGACCCGCCTCGCGGTCTCCAAGGACGTGCTCAAGGCGCTGGTGGGGCTCAAGGACACCGGCGACCGTTTCTTCAACCTCAGCGGCGACGGGTCGGACACCATCGGAAGTTTCGACCTGACCGGCGTGGCCGGCACGTTCATGCGCGTCCCTGTCGTGCTGCTGCCGAACGCCGATGCCGGGCTGGCCAGCTTCATCGACCCGGCCGCCGTGACCGTCTGGGAGTCCGGCGGCCCCGCACAGCTGACGGACGGGAACGTGACCGGCCTGACAAACTCCTACAGCGTCTACGGATACATGGCCGTGGCCACGACCTATGCCGACGGCCTGATTCCGGTGAAGTTCGCCACGGCATGATGATCGCTGACAACATCCTGCTGCAACGACTCCGCGACGAGGTGGGTGTCCCGGCCGGAGAGGACGAACGGCTCACGGTCAAACTCGCGGCGGCGAAGCGATACGTCGCGCACGCGGTCGGCACCGCCACCGTGGACGACGATCTGCTGGCCGACTGCATCGTCTCCTGCGCCGCCGACCTGTTCAACATGCGTGACGCGCGCCTCGGCGTGATGGACGTGGGAGACTCGACCGTTGAACCGTTCAGGATCTCAACAGACCCGCTCCGCTCGGTCTGGCCGAAACTCCGCGCCGCCGGCGTGCTCACCGGGGGCATGGTGATCGCATGAACATCCAGGAACAACGCGCCGCGCTGATGAACACGCTCACCGACATGCTCGATGGACTGGTCAGCAGCGTCAGCATCGACGCCCAACTGATCCGTCCGACAGCCGGCAAAGTCGCGGTGTTCATCGAACCGCCAACCGTGGAATGGCCATCATGGGGCCCGCCAGAACCGGTCTGGACGTTGGACGTCATCGCCGGCACGCCGGCCACGCAGCCATCGGCCGTCGATGACATCCTCGCCGCGCTCGACCGGCTCGCCGACAAGGGCCTGAACCTGCAGAAGGCCACGCCGGCAAGCTGGAGCCTGGCCGGCGCCGGCACGCTCGCGGCCTACCAGGTCACATTGAACGCTTTGGAAATCGAAGAAACAGAATAGGAAGGAAACAATCATGGCTGGAAAGATCCGCACGCTCGGCCCAGGCATCTTCAAGATCACGGACACGTCCGACGGCAGGGACTTCAGCGCCGACCTGACCAAGGCGCAGCTGAACCCGTCGAACAGCAGCGACGACCCGACCACCTACCTCGACGGATCAGAGGAGACGAACACCACGACCACATGGACGTTCGAGGGCACCATAGGCGACGACTTCAGCGAGGACGGTCTGGCCGTCTGGCTCTTCGACCACAAGGGCGAAACACTGCCGGCCCAGTTCGTACCAAACAAGAACGGCAAGATCCAGTGGACCTTCAACGTCACCATCGCGCCAATCGCCATCGGCGGCGACGTCAAGTCCAAGAACACGAACGATCTGAGTTTCGCCGTCACGAACGTCGCCCACGCCGCATACGAGGGCAAGTGATGGCGGACAAGGCGCTGATGGTCGTCGGCCAGAGACGCTTCGTGCAGACGATGCGCAAGGCCGGCGCGGACATGGACGACCTGAAGGAAGTGAACCGCGAAGCCGCGCAGATAGCACTGCCCGCCGTCCGCAACCTCGCGCCGCGCGGCAAGACCGGCCGGCTGGCCGGAAGTCTGCGTGTCGGTGCGACGAAACGCGCCGGCGTCATCCGCGCCGGCCGCAAGGCCGTGCCCTACGCAGGACCAACCAACTACGGGTGGCCAGCCCGCCGCATCAAGCCCCGGCTCTTCGTCAACAACGGCGTCGCCTCCACCGAGAGCCAATGGCAAAAGGTCTACAAAGACTTCATCGACAAGACACTGAACCAAGTGAAAGGAAAATAATGGCAACTACCCGCATCACCTACACGGACGGGACCAGCGAACTAGTGCCGATCACCATGCGCGCCACCTGCAAAGCCGAGGCGCACGCCATCGACGCGGGCTGGGGGCCCATCACCCAGTCCCCCGTCCGTTCCGGCGCGTACGCGGCCTACGCGGCCCTGCGCATGGCCGGCCGCAGCATGCCTGATTTCGAGCATTGGCTGGACACCGTGGCGTCCTTCGACCTTGCGGCAGCGAAGGAGGAGCCGGAAGAGGGAAACCCTACGGACTAGCCGCGTGGCCTCAAGGCTCGCTCGGCCGTCTCTCGTTCCTCCTGGCAAGCCGTTTCGGCGGCACGCCATGGCAATGGAGGAACGAGGCCGACGAGCTGGATTGGGGCACCGGACTGGCCGAACTGCTCAAGGAAGCGGAAGAAACACGGAAGGAGTGAACCGTGGCGCACAGCGCGATCATGAGCGTGCGCATCACCGGCAACGCCGATGATGCCGTCAAGGCGTTCGAGAAGACCACCACGAAGGCCGCCGCTTTCGGCAGCGCCATCGGCGGACTCGCCGTCAAGGGCGTGACCGCGCTGTGGGACACGGTGAAGGGCTTCGCCAGCGACGTGGTGAACATGTCGGACAGCACCGACAAGTTCATGAACACCATGAGCTTCGCCGGCATCGACACGAAGGCCGTGCAGGCCGCCGCCAAGGAAACCCGCAAATACGCGGACGACACCGTGTACGGGCTCGATGACATCCAGAACACCACCGCGCAGCTGGCCGCCAACGGCATCGGCAACTACATGGAACTGACCGAGGCGGCCGGCAACCTGAACGCAGTGGCCGGCGGCAACGCCGACACGTTCAAAAGCGTCGCGATGATGCTCACGCAGACCGCAGGCGCGGGCAAGCTCACCACCGAGAACTGGAACCAGCTGACCGACGCCATCCCGGGCGCGTCCGGCAAACTCCAGGAGGCCCTGCTGAAGAACGGCGCGTACACGGGCAACTTCCGTGACGCCATGGCCAAGGGCGAGATCACGGCCGACGAGTTCAACCAGGCGCTGCTGGACCTCGGCATGACCGACGTGGCGAAACAGGCCGCGACATCGACCAGCACCATCGAGGGAGCCATGGGCAACCTCGAAGCCGCCGTGGTCGGTGGTCTGACCGACGCGTTCAACCTGTTCAAACCTGCCGTGACCGGCGGCATCAACGCGGCATCAACTGCCGTGACCAGTCTGGCCACCACCGGCGTGCAGGGATTGCAGACGTTCTTCGGCCAGGTCAAGGACACCGGAGCGTTCACCGCCTTGCAGTCGGCCGCGCAGTCGGTCGGCGGCGGCCTGCAATCATTGTGGAACGGCATCATGGCGGTCGTGAATGCGATGACCGGAGGACAGCCGGCGGGAACCGCGTTCGGCAACGTGCTCAACACCGTCGCCACGGCCGCGCAGACGGTCGGCGGCTGGCTGAAGACCGCCGGCGACTGGATCAGTCGAAACACGGATCTCGTGACCCCCCTCGTGGCCGCGATCGGCGGAGCCGTGGCGGCCGTCACCGCCGTCACCACCGCCATGCGGATTGCCGCCGTCGCTCAAGCGCTGCTCAACGCGGTCATGGCCGCGAACCCGATCATGCTGGTCATCACGCTCATCGCCGCGCTCGTGGCCGGACTCACCTACTTCTTCACCTGCACCAACACCGGCAAGGCCGTGTGGTCGAGCTTCACGGGTTTCCTCTCCGGCTGTGTGCAGGGCATCATCGGCTTCTTCTCCGGTCTCGGCTCCACCATCATCGGCATCTTCAGCTCGGCCGCGAACGGTGCCAGGAACGCGTGGAACGGCGTGGTCGGCTGGTTCCGTGGACTGCCGGGCTCCATCGCCGGGTTCTTCGGCAACGCCGGCAGCATCCTGTACAACGCCGGCGCAAGCATCATCAGCGGTTTCCTCAACGGCCTGAAATCGATGTGGAGCAACGTGACCGGCTGGATCAGCGGCATCGGCGACTGGATCAAGGCCCACAAGGGCCCGATCAGCTACGACCGTCGCCTGCTCATCCCCGCCGGCCAGGCCATCATGACCGGTTTCGCACAGGGCCTCAACAACGGGTTCGACAACCACGTCGAGACCGCTATCAGCCGCGCCAACCGCAGACTAGCGGCCATGCCCCTCAACGTCTCCGCCCAGGGCAACACGACCACGCCAGTGGTCAACACCTGGAACGTGGAGATCAACGGCGAGGTCATCGACAAGGACGGCACCGCCAAGGCCATCAAACGGCTTCTGGCCGACTACGACGCAAGGAGGTCGTGATGCAGCAATGCTTCATGTTCATCGACACCGGCAGCGGCTGGACGCCGGTGAACGATTCCGCCAAGGACATCGCGGCCCTAGACTCGTTCACCATCGATTGGGGCAGCGACAGCATCGACGAACAACCGGAACCCACCGTGATGTCGTTCACCCTGCGCGACCGGACCGGACGGCTGGCCGGCCAGGCATTGACATTGGCCAGCATGAAAGTGGTCGTGCAGTTCTCCAACCAGCCGCGATGGATGGACCTGACGCCAGCGATGGGCAGCTGGCAAGATCTGCGCATCCCCATCGACTCGCTACACAGGGCGTATTCCCCAGTCTCTCCGGACTCGCCGGACTCGCCGGCCATGACGATGTTCGCCGGCACCGTCTCCACCGGCGGCAGCGTCGAACCGGCCAGCGGCGGCGGGTGGCTGCTCAAACTCTCCGCCACATCGAGGATGGCCGTGTGGAAGCGCCTGCAATCCCAAGGACCGACAGACACGGCCGCGAAATGGAACGGCGCGCACTGGATAGGCACGCCGGCCGCACGCCTCGCGGAGATGAACCGCCGGGCATCGGCGCAGGGAGCTCCGGAAGCACAACTGGACGGCCTCGCCCTGCCATCAAGCGTCGCGCCATACACGCCATCCGACCATCCATCGCAGCTCGACCTGCTGCACCGGCTCACCGCCGGCCCACGACTCCCGCAATGGCACGAAGTCTACGACGGCGCTACATCAAGCCTCCGGCCATTGTTCCTCGCCGACCCGATAGCCGTGCACCTGTCGTCGGACGGCCGTCTCAGCATCCTCACCGGCGGAGAGACACGTCACGCGCTCTCGGCCTCCGACATCGAGGCATCGACCGATCTGAGCATCCCCGAACCATTGACTCAGGTGGTCATCAACGCGAAACGCGTCAAATCGGACAACGGCAAGCTCTCGTTCGATGACGTCGAGATCACGATGGGAGACCAGCACCGTCTGCCCTCCCAATTGACCGCCACGCAGAAGAGCCTCACCCTCGATTCCGACATGCTCGCAATCGATGACTCAGGCGGCGTGTGGAACAGCGGGGCCACATCGAACGTCAGCGACACCGACCGCGCGAACGTCGCGCAATGGCTCGAATCGCACGACCTGCGCATGGTCCCGGACCCCGTGACGTTCAACAGCACGCGCATCGACCCGGAGCGCCTGCCATGGCTGTACAAGGCGAGCCCGTCCGGCCCGTTCATCATCGTCAAGGCCAAGGCGTCGGCACTGACCGGCTCAGATGGCCGACCGGCCTTCACCGGCCCCATCACGACCATCGGCGGGACGCTCTCATACCGGTGGCGCAACGGCAAGCCGACGCTCACCCAGGAAGCGACGCTGGCCGCGCTCCGGCCGCTGCTGACGAAACAGATCACATGGACCGACCTGCCCACCCTCAGCTGGCAGCAGCTCGACCTGCACATCTGCGACCTCTCGATGATCCAGATCATCGACACTTCTTCGCCCACCGCCGAAAAGGAAGGAACACAATGACAGCAACAACACCAATCTACGGCCTCTCGTATCCCGAAGGCTCCGACCTCGTATCAACCGCGCCGGACTCGTTCAAGAGCATGGCCGACACGTTCGAGAAGGCGCTTGACCAAGTGGACCGGAGGACCACGCCGGAAGGCGTCAAACCGGCCGTCGCGACCACCCTCGAAGCCCTTCGGCAGATCACCGGCGTCATCGGCCAAACAGGTTTCGTCACCGGCGGCAACGACGACAACGGCCCATATGTGTGGGACGGCGCGCAATGGGTCAAGACCAGAACCGCCGACATGCCATGGAACGGCACTTGGAGACTCAACTCGCGGATTTACACCGGACGCAAATGGGTGGACGGCCGCCGCATCTGCATGCAGGTCCGAGAATACAAGAACCTGACCAACAACTCGCGCACCCCACCGGGCTTCAGCATCTACAGCCTACTGGACTACCGCGTCATCACCCAAGGAAAAGGCGGCTCGCTCCAACCGTACCTCGCCACCGACACCTACTGGCATTCAGAAGTCACGGTCACACCATCCGAGATCATCGTACGCAAAGGCGCATCGAACACGAGCGCGCTCAACGTCTGGATCGTCTACATCTACACGGAGCCCGACGCGTGACGGATCTCATCATCGCCATCGTCGGCGCAGTCGGCGCGGTCGTCGGCGCACTGGTCTCCACCCTCTCGGCCGCCGCGAAGAACAAGATGGAAGCCTACCGGCTCGCGCAGAAGATGCAGGCCGACAACCAACGCCTCTGGCAATGGAACCGGCAACTCATCGACCACATCTACAGGCGCGCCCCACCACCGCCGCCGGAGCCGCCGGAAGACCTGTTCGACTAAAGGAAGGAAAGGAACCACATGAGCGGCATCATCTGGAAAGGAAGCCCGAACCATTACGTTGGCCGCAACGGCTACGGCGTCACGCACATCACGCTGCACATCATGGTTGGATACCTCGCCGGCACCGATTCCACGTTCGCCAACCAGTCGAGCCGAGCATCGGCCCACTACGGCGTCGGCGCGACCGGAGAGATCCACCAATACGTGTCGGAACTCGACGGCAGCTATTCGGACGCGAACTACGCATCGAATAATTCGACCATCAGCATCGAGCACGAGGGCGGCATGGCCGACGGCGCGGTATGCACCCAGGAGTGCATCGACGCAAGCGCCAGACTGTGCGCCGACATCGCGAGAAGGTACGGATGGAAAAAACTGTGGCACGACGGCCTGAAAGGCAATGTGTGGCTGCACAGGGAGATTCCAGGCACCGACCACCTCGCCTGCCCCGATCTCGCGCCCAACGGACTGCCATACAAGCAGATCATCGACCAAGCAAACCGAATCCTTGAAGGAGGAACCATGTCCAACGCAGGCGACGAAGTATGGAACTGGGCATACAAGCCCAACGGAAAGAACGCCACACCGGGCGGCAACATGTACAATCTGCTCACCTACGAGCTGCCGCAGCGCATCCGCGACAGCATCATGCAATACAGCTACAAGGGCTCGGCACCGGGCGGCAACATCTACAACACCATCTGCTTCGAGATCCCCGGAATGCTGAAACAGCTCACCAAGACCCTTGAAGCGCAGCAGAAGCAGATCAGCGAATTGTCCGAAAAAATCAGCAAGCTGGAAGGGACCGCGAAATGACCGACACGACGGAAAACCGACTCCCGACGGCCAACACAACGGAGGATGACGCAATGCCCGTCTCGGCGCAGATCATGGCCGCCGCCGATGGCAACGCCGAGGCAACGACGCCGAGAATCGACAGCGGCACAATATCCAGATTCCTCGTGCTGCTCCTTGCGCTTGTCAACCAGGGACTGACCATGTTCGGCCATCCGGTGCTCAACATCGATGACACGACCATCACGCAGCTCGTGAGCCTCGCATGGACAGCCGGCAGCGCCATCTGGTGCTACTGGAAGGACAACGACGTGACCGCGAAAGCCCGCGTCAAAAAGGCGAGGCTGTCGGCACGTCACGCGGCCTAGATAAGCCGGACGGCCGCCGTGGCTTCTCTCAGACGGCCGTCCGGCATCGCAACGTAATGCTCCGTGGTCTCAACCGATTCATGGCCGAGCAGTTCGGCGACCACGAACAGGTCGTGTGTGGCGGCGTAGGCCGTGGTGGCGAACCGGTGGCGCAGCGTGTGCGCGGCGTATCCGTCCGGCAGCAGATGACTGATGTGGTCCCCGATATAGGACTCCTCCACATGGCCGACGAACCGGCCAGGGAACAGGTAGCCCCGAGCGTCCATGATGATGTCGGCCAGATCATCCGGCAACGGCACTATGCGCTGCTTGTCGCCTTTGCCGCGCACGATCAATGACCGGCCGGCGCTGTCGGCCACGACGTCATCGCTGTGGACCCGCGCGATCTCGCCACGCCGCAGTCCGCACTCCGCACCGAGCCGGATCATGAGTTTTTCCGACGACGTGGCCTTCTCCATCGCCGCAGCGATGTAACGGTCCGGGCATGGTCTGGGATGCGCGTGCGGCTTCTTCACGCGTGGCACGTCCAGGCTCGGGTCGTCGCTTCTCCGGCCGCTTTTGTGCAACCATCGGAAGAACGACGAAATGGTGTTCCGGTACGCTTTGCGCGTCTCGGGTTTCCATTGCTGCCGTGCGAACGCCTGCACGATCTGCTCCGTGGTCACGTCTTTGGGGCCTGACGGCATGAGCAGCGCCGCGAGATGCACCATCTTGTATCGTCGGCTTTTGATTGTCTGTGCTGATAGGCCGGCCGCCTTGAGGGTGTCAGTCCACCCTTCGATGCTTCTGCGCCATGGGACCGGTGCGCTGATCTTGTTTCTCATGATCCATCATGCACCCCATCATGCACCCCTGGCTTTAAGCGGTTAAAATGAGCTCGGATAAGCTCAGAAGCCCCATGGATTTGAACCTTGGACCTCTGGTATCCCCAGAGGTCCAAGGTTCAAATCCATGCCCCGCTACCAAGTACAAGGCTAGGAATCATGTGGTTCCTAGCCTTGTTTCATATCACCATGGCCTACAACGATTCACGCCTGTGAGCCAGCACCAGAATCAGGCTTCCAGCGGCAAGCGCGATCAGCGCCATGGCGATGGCGAAGGCCACATCGCTGCCGGTCGAGGCCAGAGGCGTTTCCGGTTCGTCGTTTTCTTCGACCGTCTCCTCTTCCTCGTCCTCCTCGTCCTCCTCTTCCTCAGGCTCGACGCTCACCCTGGCCTGCTCCCACTGATCGTCGTAGGCGCTGACGGCCGGCATAACACGGTCATCGCCTGCGAAACTCCATACGAACACGTACCAGCCATGGTCTTCGGCAATGATGTTGATCGGCTTGCCGTGAGCATCCAAGGAACCGGCACCCACACGGATCGTACCGTTCTTCGCCGGCACATCCCATGTACCCAGCAGCTTATGATGTTCATCTTCCTGCGGCACCGCAGCGCCAGCCGGCTTGTATTCCTCATCGCTGCCGGGGTCGTCCTTATCCCCGGCCCACCACACGCTTACCTGCGCATGCTTTTCGTCGGCACCGATGCCGAATACTTCGGAACCCGCGAATTCCCCATGGTCTTCGGGAAAACCGTCGACAGTGATGGTGTCGCTGAGTTGCGCGCCGATCGCCGGGGAATGCTCGGTGATCGTCGATTCCACTTGCACCTTGGAACGGTTCGAATTGGTCTCCTCGGCCTCAAGGAACCCGCTGATCGAGTCACCGCTCAGGTATTCGCCCGCCTTCCCCGGCTGCGCGGAGGCATCGAACGCCCACACCCATGTGCCGATGCCGCCCCGCGCCGGCGCATGGTATTCCTCTGCGCCACCCGGCTCACTCGTCGCCGTCACCGTCTTCGTTTGCTCTGATCCGGTGAAAGTGGCGGAACCGTAGGCCGCGGGCCTGTGCCCACGCCGTGCGATGCGATCAAGGAAAGTCTCGACACTTTCACCATCGTTCGGGTTCAATGGAGCGTTCAGCTCGCTTGCGGAAATCCCATCAAAGTAGTAGCCGGTAGCCAACAGCTCCATGTTCTTAGGCCAATGGTTATCCGCTCCCGTCGCCTTCGACGTGACCTTATCGCTTACCGTTTCTCCCGCATCCACGATTTTCTTGGTGGTAACCGTGGCCACTGCCGGCGTGAAATCCTTACGCACCCTAAAAGCGACGCCATCGCCGGCAACCTGCTCCTGACTGCCATAGCACGCGTAATCCTGATTGCTGATCAGCTGCAATGCCTTCGGCGACTGGTATTGCGTATGCACTGCAACCTTGCCGCTTCCGGTGGCATGCCAGGTATGGCGAATCGCGCCGCTTCCCGAAACACCACTTACCGACTGACCGCCATTATCGAACTTCGCGGGCCCTTCCAATCGCACGGAATAGGGAATGCCGGCGAGCGCCTTGCCGTCGCTTTTCACCACGGCATCGACCCAGCCCGATCGCAGACCGTCCACCATTTGGCTGGAGACCTGCAATCCCAACGGTATATTGGTGCCGGCCTCGCCCCACAACCGGTTGGCGATGGCATCCAGATCAGGGTATTGCGCCGAGATAACCGCCCAATGGCGCGCCCACGCCTGCGGGTCGAGTTCCATATGCCGGTGCACAAGGACGCCTATGGCGGCATGGATCTTCGCATCACGACTGTTCTGGTAGCGATTTGCCAGCCAGGCGATGCGACGCACGTTCCCGTTGTCGTCGATCTTACGTTCGCCCGAATAGTCGTTACCGGCTTCGGCACCGGCTCTCATGCAGTATGCGAGCCTGCCGTCGGGCAGTTTTTTGATGGCTCCGATCAGCAGATTCCGACCGTCGACGCGATACCACAGGTTCGTGCCCGGCGGCGGATTGTCCAATGACGCTGCGAACGCCGCCGGCGAAAGCCCCAGCAACACCGCCAGCGCAACGGCAAGCGCCACCAGACCTGTCAGGTATCGTCGCACATTTGTGCCCATGCTCTTCCTCCTATATATACGTCTACATACGTGGTTTCCCCATCCGGCCGCCATGCCGAATAGATATCAACGAGACTGTCAGAACAGGCGAGCGCAATGGACGGTTTCCCACCCCCTGTGGTCGACACTCCCCCAGCCGGGCGTGTTGTGGATAACTCAGCCTGCAGGTTATGCACATTACGCGGCTCTCGGCGCTCATTACGGCAAGTTATGCACACGGGGAAACGGCCATCCACAGATTCATCCACATCCTTCGCCAGCACGCACATACAATAGGAGTGAAACCATTGATGAGTAGCAAGGAGAAGGCTGCCATGTCGACGAAGACCACTGAGAACACAGCGGAGAAGAGCACATCGTCGCCCGCGAAACGAACGACCGGTACGACAAAACGTGCCACGACCGCAACAAGGAAGAGGCGAACCGCCAAAACGCCCGCCCCGGTGACCCCGGGCGAGGCGCCGGCCCCCATTATTCCCGTCACCGAACCCGGCCAGTTCGGGCGCGTCAATGTTATGGACATCACCCCGAACGAGGAACACGGCGTTTACCCCGCTCGTGTGGAACTCGGGGAGGCGTTCGAAGTCACCGCGCAAGTATTCATCGAGGGGCGCACCAAGGTCGGAGCCACGGCTGTAGTACGCAATCCGCGCGGCAAGGAGATGCTGCGCGCGCCGATGACCTGCGTGAACCCCGGTCTGGACCGTTGGACGGTCACACTCACATGCGGCGAACACAGCGACGTCAAGCCGTGGGAACCGGAATTCGCCAAAGTGAAGCGCCAGCTGGGCGAATGGACCGTCACCGTGGAAGGCTGGGAAGATACCTATATTTCCTGGCTGCACGACGCCACCATCAAAGTGCAGGTGGGCGACGATGTGGAGAACGCGCTGATTTCCGGCTCCCAACTGCTCGCACGCTGGGCTTCCTCCAGCGACGCCAAGTTGAACGCCCATCAGCGTAAAACGCTGGAGGCCGCCGCCGCGACCATGGCCGACGCCTCGCTTTCCCCGCAGGAACGTCTCGCCGCCGCAACAAGCAGCGATGTCAGCGAACTGCACACATCCAATCCGCTGCGTGACGGCCTGTCACCCAGCGCGCCGCAACGTTTCAAGGTGGAACGCCCGAAAGCCAGCTTCGCCGCATGGTACCAGTTCTTCCCACGCTCCGAAGGCGCCGTGTACGACGATCAGCATGGCAGGATCAAGCAGGGCACACTGGTCACCGCGCTCTCCGGCCTGGAACGCGCCAAAGCCGAAGGCTTCGACATCGTATACCTGCCGCCGATCTTCCCGATCGGCGTGACCAATCGCAAAGGCCGCAACAATTCCCTGATCGCCGGCCCGAACGACCCCGGCTCCCCGTTCGGCATCGGCTCCGAACTCGGCGGCCACGACACCGTTGACCCGCTGCTCGGCACCATGGACGATTTCAAAGCGTTCTGCAACCGCGCCCATGAGCTCGGCCTCGAAGTCGCACTCGATTTCGCCCTGCAGTGCTCCCCCGACCACCCGTGGGTCAAGCAGCACCCGAACTGGTTCCGTACCAAGCCCGACGGCACCATCGCCTTCGCCGAGAACCCGCCGAAGAAATATCAGGACATCTACCCCATCGACTTCAACGCCGATATGCCCGGCATCGAAAAGGAAGTCGAACGCATCATGGACCTGTGGGTCAAGGCGGGCGTAACCATCTTCCGCGTGGACAACCCGCACACCAAGCCGGTGCGATTCTGGCAGGACGTGATCGCAGCCGTCACCAAGAAGCACCCCGAAGTGCTGTTCCTTGCCGAGGCATTCACCCGACCCGGTATGATGCGCGCACTGAGCTACGTGGGCTTCACCCAATCGCACTGCTACTTCCCTTGGCGCAACACCAAGGAGGAGCTGGAAAAGTACCTGCTGGAGACCAACGGCGACGACGGCTACTACCAGCACAACACCTTCTGGCCCACTACGCCGGACATCCTCACCGATTATGTGCGCGACAACGGCATCGCCGGCCATGCGGTGCGTGCGGTACTCGCCGCGATGGGCTCCCCGAGCTGGGGCATCTACAACGGCTATGAGCTCATCGAAAACAAACAGCGCCCCGGCTTCGAGGAGCAGATCGACAACGAGAAGTACGAGGTCAAAGTGCGCGATTGGGACGATGCCGGCAAGTATGGCATCGCCGAGCTACTGACCAGTCTGAACCGGATCCGCCGCGAGCACGTGGAAGCCTTCAGCTACCACAATGTGAGCATTCTGCCCTCATCCGATCCGAACATCATCGCGTTCGCCCGCCACACCCCCGCCGAACTGACCAGCACCGGCAAGCCGGAGACGCTGATCGTGGTGGTGAATCTCGACGGTCATAACGCGCATCAGTCGCTGATCCATCTTGAACTGCCCGATCTTGACATCGACCCGAAGCACGACGTTCAGGTACGCGACGAACTCACCGGCCATGAGTTCACGTGGGGTTGGGACAACTTCGTCTCGCTGGCGCCGTGGGCCGATGTGGCGCACGTGTTCCACATCGTCCGCTGATGTCGTTGATGCGCTAACGCAAGACGCATGGCGGTTGCGCTCCGAGGCCCGGCCTCCCGAACGCAACCGCCATAATGAAGCGGGTGGCCGAATCGTTGATTCCGATTCGACCACCCGCTTTGTTTACTGTTGCTTTGCTGTCGTCACTCCGACTTGTTTTGCTCCAAATGGCGCTGATCGTTGAGCACCGCATCCGTGTAGTCAAGATGCTGCTCGGTTTCGTCGTTGACGGCGTAGTAGCTCTTACGCGTATTCCACCATGTTATCCACACGTCCCAGATCAGCAGGCTGTTCGTATCCGGCGGACTGGAATATCCCGATGCCTCAGGCCTGGCCCCCTCTTCCTTCAAGGATGCCTTCAACGCTTTGATATCGACGATTTCACCGGAGATCAACGTAGCCTGATCCCACCTCAAATACGCTATCTGCCAGTCATCCTGCGCCCGGTGTAACCCGAAATACGATGCCCCGAGAAGGCAGAAATACACCGCCAACACAATGGCCACAATACGTTTCTTAGTCAGGTTGATGCTTATGCTTATTTTTTCTGTCATAACAGCCCCTACACTGTTCGCATAAGCACAGGCCGTCTTGCCCATGCTTGATTGCTTACGAAACACAAAGACTAGCATCTTCCAACCATCGCAACCGGCGAACATGGTTAATTAGCCATTCCACTCATAGGCGCATCCATTCCAGCACCCATGACGTGCCTGCCGTACTTCGGCGGAAAGAGGTATTGTGGGTATCGGAAATACAACCTGCCCCATCTCAAGGAGAAACGAAATGGCAGAAACCTTCAACGTCGTGGTGGAGATCCCGCGCGGCTCCAAGAACAAGTACGAAGTCGACCACGAGACGGGCCGCGTGTTCCTGGACCGCACCCTGTTCACCTCCATGGGCTACCCGGACGATTACGGCTACATCGACGGCACCCTGGGCGAGGACGGCGATCCGCTGGACGCGCTGGTCATGATCCCGAACTCCGTGTTCCCGGGCTGCGTGGTCGAGTGCCGCGCCGTCGGCCTGTACCACATGGTGGACGAAGCCGGTGGAGACGATAAGGTCCTGTGCGTGCCCGCCGATGTGCGTTTCGACGACATCAAGGATGTCGAGGACGTATCCGAGTACCACAAGGCTGAAATCAAGCACTTCTTCGAGCAGTACAAGGCCCTGGAGCCGGGCAAGGAAGTGCTGCCGGGCGACTACTGGACCGGCGCTGCAAAGGCTGATGAGGAAATCGTCGCGGCACGCAAGCGCCTCGCCGAAAGCGAGAAGTGATTTCTTCTTCCTCCTCTGTATCTCAGAGCCCGCTGTTTGCGCAGCGGGCTTTTCTGTTCCCCCGATTCCTTCGATTCCTTCGATTCCTCCCCGATTTCCTCGGCCAGCATCCTAAATTTCCCAGTGACTGGATGATTTTCTCGCTCACATGCCAGTCAGCGATCAAAAACATCCAGCCGCTGGAAAAATACAGACGCTCAGCCCATCCCCACACGCCACAAACATCCACTGGCTGGATATTTATCCCGCTCACATGCCGTCCAGCGACCGAAATCACCCAGCCAATGGGAAATACGGACGCTGACGACCCCCTCACACGCCACAAACATCCAGCCAGTGGAGGATTTGCACCGTTGCGGGGAATTCATAGTAAAGGCAGGGCGCAAACGCCCGATTTCCCCATGCGACGTTATAGTGGCTCATGTAATTACGGCATGCGAACGGTATTCGCTTAGGAACGCAAAGCCCGCTATCAACGGAGGCGGTTCCATGCCGATGCCCCTAGGCGTAGGCGGGCGCCACCCCGTCGAGGCCCATCCCGTAGGGAGACCAGCGGGATGAACCTTTTACCAAACCCATGCTGCTACAGACGTTTCTCATCGCCATTTCCGTTTCCATGGACGCCTTTGCCGTTTCCATCGGCAAGGGCCTGACCGTCAAACGGCTTCGCAAGCGCGATGTGCTGAAAACCGCTCTCTGGTTTGGCGGGTTTCAGGCGTTGTTTCCGGTTATCGGGTATTACGCAACATCCACGTTCAGCAAATATGTGACGGCAGTGGATCACTGGATTATTTTCGGTCTGTTGCTGCTGATCGGCGGCAATATGATCCGCGAGGCGTTCGAGGAGGATGAGGAGAACGCCAAGGAAACCCCGGCATTCGATTGGCGGCACATGCTGCCGATTGCGTTCGCATGCAGCATCGACGCATTCGCCGTGGGCGTGAGTTTCGCATTCATGAATCTCAATATCGGCCTATCGGTCGCCATCATTGGCGTAACAACCGGGTTGTTCGCGGCTGCCGGATTGTGCATTGGCAGATTATTCGGCTCGCATTGGCAGAAGCCCGCGCAGATCATCGGCGGCTTTGTGCTGATTCTTATTGGCGTGAAGGTGCTGCTTGAGCATCTGAGTCTGCTTGGCCTGTGATTCCTCCAATGATTGCATGACGGATAAGGGCGGGGGCTTTGCGAACTGTTTCGCAAAGCCCCCGCCCTTAATCCGTCGCGAGTATATCTACCAGCCCACAATCTGAATCAGCAAGGCGGCGGCGAATACCACTAATCCAAACAGCATCACCGGCAGCAGGGCCACACCGACCCACGGTTCACGCGCATTATCGGCGGCATCAAGCTCTCTGCACCAGAACACCGACGCATAGGCGAGCACCAACGCCACCACTACCATCACGACGATCAACGCCACGAATTTCGTGGTACCAGCCGTGGCGCCGGCATGACGCCCAACCGCCACAACATACGGGAGGAACACCCAGCCGCCCAACGAGATCGAGGCGGCGCCACCGGTCACGCAATGCGATAGCGCGCGAATCAGATGCGAACGTTCTTCGCGTGCCATCTGACGCCCGAACGCCACCACCGTGAGCAGCACCAGCAGACCGGCGACGGCGGCGGCCCAACGCAGCATCGGATAGGTGTTGCGCGTCAGCTCATTGCTCATAATCGCATCGTTTGCGGGAACGACCATCGACCCAAACGATGTGGAAACGCATGCCAACGACAGCACGCCGGCAACGGCACCGATGATGCGATCCGCCATGCCGGCTCGGAATGGCCAGCATACGTGGAATACGGCAAGCACCACCACGGCCACTACCGCGACGCTCGCCGAAGACACCCCATCCATTGGCCCCCGCATGGCGGAAAACACCAATGCCACCACAATGAACACTACATATGCCAGAGCCTGTACGCCCAGCATTCGCGTGCACTTGGCACCATGTTCTTCCATGGTTTCGCTCATGTTAACTCCCGGTTCTCGTTCAGTACTTCACTTATCCTACTCAATCCCCCCACGCGCCTTACATGCTCTAAACACAAGAGATGCATTCTGAAAGACAGTGCATATCCGGCGTGTCCACGATATGCGCGTAAAATATCCACAAATCAACAAGCAAACCAGAAACAGGGGGTTTGACGTGACTGATCTGACGCTTATGACGTCCGCCGGCAACCCCGCTTCCGTGCTGCCCTCGCTTGCGCTGCTTTCCCATCGCATCCGCGTTCTTCCGATGGATGCCGCCAGCTTGGTGAAAATGCCTGAAAGCACGATTCTTTTTCTTGACGCGCGTGACGATCTGGCTACAGCTAAAACGCTATGCAATCTGATTCACGCCTCCGGATTATCCACGCCTATTGTGCTGGTGCTTACCGAGGGCGGGTTCACCGTGGTCAATTCGCAATGGGGTATCGCGGACGTGGTGGTTTCCACCGCTTCGCCGGCTGAGGTCGAAGGGCGACTGCGACTTGTGTCCGAACGTGGTAATGCGCCTGCGAACGCGCTTCCCGCCATGGACGGCAACACCGCAGCCGTCGACGGTCAGATCCGCTCCGGCGATCTTATTGTGGACACGAACGGTTACACCGCTTCCCTGCACGGTCATCCGATCGATCTGGCATACAAGGAATTCGAGCTGCTTAAGTACCTGGTGCAGCACCCTGGCCGCGTGTTCACCCGCGCGCAGCTTCTGCAGGAGGTGTGGGGGTACGACTACTACGGTGGCACCCGGACCGTCGATGTGCATATCCGGCGTTTGAGGGCCAAGCTTGGCGGCGAATACGAGCATCTTATCGGCACCGTGCGCAATGTGGGCTACCGTTTCGACCCGCCGGATGAGCAGTCCGAGGAGTCCGCGGCAAAAACGGCGGCGCTTCCAGCCGATGAATAGCCGAATAATGGTATCCGAGACCCCTCACTCCGCCCCTGCCACAGGGCGGGAATCCCGTAAGGCCCGTCTGGAACGCATGCATGCGGAATATGCCATATTGTGCAGCACCTACCCCGAGCCCGAATGCGCGTTGCATTTCGAAACCCCGTTGCAGTTGCTGATCGCCACTGTGCTCAGCGCTCAGACCACTGACAAACGGGTCAATACGGTCACACCCGAATTGTTTGCCACTTATCCGAGCTGTTCGGATCTGGCCTGCGCCAATCCCGAGGACGTGGAACGCATTATTCGCCCGCTTGGGTTCTACCGCACGAAGACCAAGCATCTGCTGGGATTGGCTCAGGTGTTGGCCAGTCGCTTCGACGGCGAAGTGCCGAGCACCATGGATGAGCTGACCAGCTTGCCCGGCGTGGGGCGGAAAACCGCGAATGTGGTGTTGGGCAATGCCTTCCATATTCCCGGCTTTCCGGTAGACACTCATGTGATGCGCGTGACCGGACGGTTGCGTTGGCGCAGCGACTGGCGGCATGCCAATCCCAATCCAGTGGCCGTCGAACGGGAGATCACCGCCTGTTTCCCTCCGGAGCAATGGACCGACCTCAGTCACCGTCTGATTCTTCACGGACGCGCCATCTGCCACGCGCGCAAACCGGACTGCGGCATATGCCCACTTGCGGACTCGTGCCCTTCCGCACGGTAGCGCCATGGCAACCGTCACAGCAACCGCTGCGCCAACCGTAACGGCCACCGCCACAATAACCGCCGGGGGAACGGTACCCGCACCGATACACTGGAGCACATGTCGAAGAAGTCGCACAATCAGCAATCCACCGCAAACCAACTGACCCGTTGGCTGATATTCCTAGGCATCTCGGCCGTACTGGCCCTGATCCTGCTGGTGGCGGCTCCACGGATCATGCATCGCAGCCTGTTCAGCGTTGCCGACGGGGCATCGACCGGCACGCTCGCCGTAGGCGTTACGGACGTGCCCGACACACTCGATATTCGCACCGTGAACAACGCTTCGCTTGACCGTGTGCTTATCGGAAACGTGTACGAGACGCTGCTGGGCCGCAATAGCGACAATGGCATTACCGCCGGCCTTGCCTCATCCTGGAAGACCTCGGATGACGGGCTCACCCTCACTTTCACGCTGCGTAGCGGACTACGGTTCGCCAATGGCCACACCCTTGACGCGGCAAGCGTGGTGTGGTCGTTGCAGCAGGCGGTCTCGAACAAATGGCCTGGAGCGGATACCAAGCTCGCCGCCCTCGCCTCGGTGACCAACCCGAATGCCACGACCGTGGTCATCACTTTGAAGCAGCCGGATGCCACGCTACCGCGTACGCTCTCGGGGCGTCTCGGCATCGTATACGACAGCGCGGCAAATATCGACTACACCAATCAGGCCATGGGATCTGGCCCCTACCGCATCACGAACTTCACCCCAAGCCAGCGGATCGCATTCGCCGCCGTCAGCGGATCGACCGCCAAAACACATACCGTTACCGTCAGGAACTACAGCAGCAACTCGAATCTGTTGAAAGCCGCGCGATCCGGCGATGTCGACCTTGCGATTCCCTCCGACCCCGCATCCGCGGATAGCCTCGCGGATGATCAGAACCTGCGTGTTTCCGCGGGTACAAGCGAAAACAAGGTCACACTGCTCTACAACAACGATGCCGACTCCATTTTCTCCGATGTACAGGCACGCACGGCTCTGCGCATGATGCTTGACAAAACAGCGCTGCTCAAAGACCGGTCCGATGTGGCACAACCGTTGGGCGGACCCATCGGGCCACTTGAACCGGGCTATGAGGATCTCACCGGCCTGATTGCCCACAATGCGGACAGAGGGCGCCAGCTTATGAGCTATTTCTCATCAAGCTACATCGACACAATCAACCTGGTGACCAGCGAAACCTATGAGCCGTTGGCGCAAAACATCGCACATCAGCTGCAGGAGCAGGGAATCTCGGTCGAGGTTTCGGCCCTCAGCGACGCAGGCGTGCAGGATTGCCTCAGCAAGCGCAACTTCCAGCTGCTCCTCACCACCATCAATGGCGTGGACGGCACAGCCGATTTCGCCGATCCGAACGGACCGTCACGATACACGAACGCGGACGCGCAAGCGCAGTACACACAAGCCGTGCATGCGACCACGCAGGAAGCCTATGAAAACGATTTGAAGGCATACGCGCGCACCGTCAGCTCCACTGCGGCCAGCGATTGGCTATATGCCCGCAAGACCGCCGTCATTGCATCCACACAGCTTGCCGGCTATTCGGCGCAGATGGCCGATGAGCGCCTGCCACTAGCCAACATTGTCAAACAATGATTGCCGAACGTCAGCGCCCACTACCGCGCTATGGCGGAAAATGGCGCTTTCTTGTCATACAAAAGCCTTAAACTGGCGCGTATGACTGAAGCCAAATCCATCGACGCAAATCTGACCCCGTTGCCCGACAAAGTCGGCGTGGACGGCCTGGAAGATAAGTGGCGTGCCGTCTGGGACGACAACGGCACCTACAAGTTCAACAACACCCGCGACCGCAAGGCCGTGTACTCCATCGACACCCCGCCGCCCACCGTTTCGGGCCATCTGCATGTGGGTCACGTGTTCTCCTACACCCATACCGATGTGATCGCACGTTTCAAGCGCATGAACGGCTATGACGTGTTCTACCCGATGGGTTGGGACGACAACGGCCTGCCGACCGAGCGCCGCGTGCAGAACTACTACGGCGTGCGCGTGGATACGTCGCTGAAGTACGATCCCGATTTCAAGCCGCCGTTCGAAGGCACCGACGGCAAGAAGATCGACGCCAAGGACCAGGTGCCGATCTCCCGCAAGAACTTCATCGAGCTGTGCGAAAAGCTCACCGCCCAGGATGAGAAGCAGTTCGAGGCCCTGTGGCGTTCCCTCGGCCTGTCCATCGACTGGTCGCAGACCTATCACACCATCGGCAAGCACCCGCAGCGCGTGGCGCAGAAGGCGTTCCTGCGCAACCTGGCTCGCGGCGAGGCATATCAGAAGGACGCCCCCGGTCTGTGGGACGTGACGTTCCAGACCGCTGTGGCCCAGGCCGAGCTCGAATCGCGCGAATACCCGGGCTTCTACCACAAGGTGGCGTTCCGTTTCGAGGACGGCACCCCGATCTACATCGAGACCACCCGTCCCGAACTGCTGGCCGCCTGCGGCGCGCTGATCGCGCACCCGGACGATGAACGCTACAAGCAGTACTTCGGCCAGTACGTTTACTCCCCGCTGTTCCACGTGAAAGTGCCGATTCTGGCGCATAAGGCCGCGGAAATGGACAAGGGCGCCGGCATTGCCATGTGCTGTACGTTCGGCGACGTGACCGACGTCGAATGGTGGCGTGACCTGAACCTGCCGCTGCGTTCCATCATCCAGCGCAACGGACGCATCATCATGGACGTGCCGGACTGGATCGAAAACGAAGAAGGCCGCAAGATCTTCGAGGAGACCGAAGGCAAGACCACGTTCTCCGCACGCAAGATCATCGTCGACCACCTGCGCGAGTCCGGCGACCTGGATGGCGAGCCGACGCCGACCAAGCGTATGACGAACTTCTACGAGAAGGGCGACAAGCCGCTCGAAATCGTCACCTCCCGCCAGTGGTATCTGAAGAACGGCGGCACCGACGAGAAGCTGAACGCCGAACTCATCGAGCGCGGCAAGGAACTGAACTTCCATCCCGACTTCATGCGCGTGCGCTATGAGAACTGGGTGCATGGCCTGAACGGCGACTGGCTGATCTCCCGCCAGCGCTTCTTCGGCGTGCCGTTCCCGTTGTGGTACCCGGTGAAGGAAGACGGCACCCCGGATTATGATCACCCGATCACGCCGAGCGAAGACGTTCTGCCGATCGACCCGACCGACGACGTGCCGGAAGGCTACACCGAGGACCAGCGTGACGTGCCCGGCGGCTTCACCGCCGAACCGGACATCATGGACACCTGGGCGACTTCCTCCCTCACCCCGCAGATCGTAACCCGCTGGGAGGAGCCTGGCGAAGAGAACCAGGCGATCTTCAACGCCACCTTCCCGATGGATCTGCGCCCGCAGGGTCAGGACATCATCCGCACCTGGCTGTTCTCCACCGTCGATCGCGCCCACCTTGAGAACAAGTGCCTGCCGTGGGCCCATGCGACACTGTCCGGCTGGATTCTCGACCCGGATCACAAGAAGATGTCGAAGTCCAAGGGCAACGTGGTGGTGCCCGACAAGCCGATCAAGCAGTTCGGCGCCGACGCAGTGCGCTACTGGGCCGCTTCCGCACGTCTGGGTCTGGATGCCACATACGACGAGGGCCAGATGAAGATCGGCCGCCGCTTGGCCATCAAGCTGCTCAACGCCACCAAGTTCGCACTGGCCATCGGTCGTGAGGACGAGAACCACCATGTGGCCGAAGCCGCCACCGCAACGTGGAATCCGGCAGATGTGACCGAACCGCTGGACCGTGCGGCCATGGCGAAGATGGCTCTGGTGGTACGCGAAGCCACTGCGGCGCTGAACTCCTATGAGCATTCCAAGGCGTTGGAAGCCATCGAGGACTATTTCTGGCAGTTCTGCGACGATTACATCGAGCTGGTGAAGAACCGTGCCTATGGCACCGCCGATGCCACTGGCAACGTGCCAAGCGAGACCGCGGTCAAGTCCGCACGCACCGCATTGGGCCTGGGGCTGGACGCGTTCGCCCGTCTGCTGGCGCCGTTCCTGCCGTACGCCGCCGAAGAGGTGTGGAGCTGGATGCATGCCGGCGAGGGTTCCGTGCACCGTGCCGCATGGCCGACTCCGGACGTGTACGAGGCGGCTGCGGCGAAGGTCTCCCCGGAGCTGCTGACCCATGCCGGCGAGGCACTGGCCGCTCTGCGCGGCATCAAGTCCAAGGCGAAGGTCTCGATGAAGACCCCGATCCTGTCCGTAACGCTGGGCGTGGCCGATGATGTGCGCGAATCCATTCAGAGCGCGCTGGGCGACATCGCCGAGGCCGGACGCGTGGTCGGCAAGATCAGCTTCGCCGGTGCCCTTGCCGCCGCCAAGGATGCTCTGGACAAAGCCAAGTCCGAAACCGAGGCCGCAGCCGAAGTGATCGTCGAGGAATCCGAACTCGGCGAGCCGCCGGCCAAGAAGCCTAAGAAGAAGTGAGTAAGTAAGTAGACACGAGATCAGCCCTCAAACTACCGACGCTCAGGGGTATCCCACCGTCGATGTTTGAGGGCTGATCTTCTTTTCCGCAAACTACCGACGCTTAGGCCTACCTCAGCGTCGGTAGTTTGGAAAAGCAATTGCACGGGATGTCTGGAGATAGTCGTACGGATGACTGCTGTATTCAGTCCAGGCACCTGTCCCTGCGAGCATCTGGCATACGCATCTCTCACACGTGGGCGTCACGCGGGAATCATGCGAACACATCAAGCACGCCCGGGTCTCCCCCGGCGTCGGCAATACGCTGATGGCGTTTCTTGGCTTCCGTGACCACGAATTCTCGGTACATTTCCGCAATTTCCGGATCAAGACCCGCATCAACGGCGATACGGTGCAAGCGTTCGATCTGGTAATCCTCACGTTTTGTGTCTTCCGGCGCGAATCCGGCGCCAGCCTTCAATACACCGACCTGAGAGGTGGCTTTGAACCGTTCCGCGAGCAACGAGACGATCGCGGAGTCAATATTGTCGATGGATTGGCGCAATGCCTTGATCTTTGCGACTGCCTGGGCAGTTTCCGGATGCTGTTCGGCCTGGGCCGAATCGATGGTGGTCTTCTGCCAATCGCTATGTTCGGAATCACTCATACGGTTAGCCTACCCCACCGAATGGCCACAATCGGTTTCCAATCGAAGCACTACGATACGCCATGCGAAACGGCAAGCAAAAGGCGGGCCCGGGCAAAACCGGAACCCGCCCAAACCCCTAGGAAAACCCAGATGGCGAACCCTGCGTAAACCTTATACAGCCTTACGCGAACCTTGCGCCTCTCAGTTGCCGTTGGTGGCGTTGCTGGCGTTGGCCTGCTGCACGATCGCGGCAAGGAAGTCGCGGTTGGATGCCGTCTTCTTCAAGCGCGGCACCAGGGTCTGGTAGGCCTGCTCGGCTTCCATGCCGCCGAACAGACGACGCAGACGGTAGATGATCGGCAGCTCCTTCGGATCGGTGATGAGCTCCTCGCGGCGCGTGCCGGAGGCGTTCACATCGATGGCCGGGAACATGCGCTTTTCCGCCAGTTCGCGGCTCAGACGCAGTTCCATGTTGCCGGTGCCCTTGAATTCCTCGAAAATCACCTCATCCATCTTGGAACCGGTTTCCACCAGCGCGGAGGAGATGATGGTCAGGGAGCCGCCGTTTTCGATGTTGCGGGCGGCGCCGAAGAACTTCTTCGGCGGGTACAGCGCCTGGGCATCCACACCGCCGGACAGAATACGCCCGGAAGCCGGTGCCGCGATATTGTAGGCACGGGCCAGACGGGTCATGGAATCAAGCAGCACGACCACATCCTGGCCAAGCTCCACCAGGCGCTTGGCGCGTTCGATGGCGAGTTCGGCCACGATGGTGTGATCGGATGCCGGGCGGTCGAAGGTGGAGGAAATGACCTCGCCCTGCACCGTACGTTCCATATCGGTGACTTCCTCGGGGCGCTCATCCACCAGCACGACCATCAGATGCACTTCAGGATTATTGGTGGTGATGGCGTTGGCGATGTTCTGCAAGGTGATCGTCTTGCCGGCCTTCGGAGGCGATACGATCAGGCCACGCTGACCCTTGCCGATCGGGGAGATGATATCCATGATGCGGCCGGTGAGCTTGTTCGGCGTGGTCTCCTGCTTCAGGCGTTCCTGCGGGTACAGCGGGGTGAGTTTGTTGAACTGCGGACGGCCCATGGATTCCTCGACGCTCATGCCGTTGATGGAATCGATGGACTGCAGCGGCACGAACTTCTGACGCTGGTTGCGGCGCTCGCCCTCGCGCGGTGCGCGAATGGCGCCATGCACGGCGTCGCCCTTGCGCAGACCGTACTTCTTGACCTGGCCCATGGAAACGTACACGTCGTTCGGACCCGGCAGATAGCCGGAGGTACGGATGAATGCGTAGGATTCCAGCACGTCGACAATACCGGCGACCGGCACGAGATCGGCCTGCTGTTCATTGCGATCATTGCGATCGTTACGCTCGTTGCGTACGGCATCGCGGTTGTCGTTCTCCGCATTGTCCGCGTTGCGGTCGTTACGGTCGTTGCGCTCGTTACGATTGCGGCGCTCGTCGCGCTCGTCGAAATCACGGTTGCGGCCACGCAGACGACGGCCACGACGGTCGCGTCCGTCGCGCCCCTCGCGGTTCTCACGCTCGCCGCGCTCTTCACGGCCACGATACGATTCCCCATCGTTGCGGGATTCCTGCTTACCGCCCGGCAGGGACGCAAGAATATCGTCAAGATCGCGCGCGGTCTCCTCGCTCGGCGCATCCTGATCCTTGCGATGACGACGACGGCGCACGTTGCCGGCGATCAGTTCCTCACCATCAAGCTCATCGTGAATGCGGCGACGCGGCTTACGCTCCTTGCGATCGCCTTCCTTCGCAGCGTCAAGATCCAGCGTGGCCAGCAGATCCACGGCTTCATGCGCCTTATCCTTTGCGGCGGTGCGGTCGCGACGGGTGGTATTCTCCGCAGTATCCGCTTGAGCAGGTGCGGCGTCGGACTGCTTCTTGGATTTGGCCTCGGCAGCCTTCTCGCTCTTGCCTTCCACAGGTTCAGAGGCCTTCGGAGCGCTGGTCTTCGGAGCTTTTACAGTGACACCGGCAGGCGCTTCGCCGCCGGAACGAGCGGCCTGAAGCGTAGCAAGCAGCTCCGGCTTGCGCATAGTGGAAGTGCCGCGCAGTCCCATCTGCTTGGCAAGCTCCTTCAGCTCCGGCAATTTCATGCTCTCAAGATCTTGGCTATTGGCCACGTTATATACCTTTCCACAGCATTCGCCAATCGTATTCCCTGACGATTCTGAAGAGTGATTGCGGCTTCACGCCGCGATGAGAATCCGTGGCAAACCATGCACACGAACTTGCTTCACTGTACAACGCCGCCCCGGACAACGCAACACGCTGTCATATCGTGGTTTCCGTACGCTTTTTGCATCATTGCCGACGTGCGTTGAAACGCCATGTTCCACCCCATCGTATGCGTTTCTATGCCAAGAGCGCACCCGAATTCCTTCGGCGTGCGCTCTTGGCATAGATAACGGCCTATCGGCGAATCATCGCCTTGTTACCGGCTACTTCTCCTCGTGGTAGGACTGGTCGGTGTTCACGGACCAGACGTTTTCCTTGGTCGCCTTGCCGGACTTGATATTGTCAACGGCCTCGATGGCGGTTGCCATGGAGTGATCCATGTTGTTGTAGCGATGCTGGCCGTTGCGGCCCACGCAATACAGGTTGCCGAAACCGTCAAGATAATCGATGACCTCGTCGATACGGTCATACGTATCGAAGTAGGCGGGGTACGCCTTCTTGACGCGTTCGCGATGGGAATCGAGCACATCCTCCGGTTTTTCGATGACACCCATGCGCATCAGCTCGGAAATGGCGAATTTCACCGCGTCCTCCTCGCTCATGTTCCAGAAGGTGTCGCCTTCCTCGCAGAAGTACTCCAAGCCGATCCACACGGTATCGTCAACGTTCTTGACCAGATACGGGCTCCAGTTGTTGAACACCTGGATACGACCGACCTTGTAGCCCGGATCCTGCACGTAGATCCAGCAATCCGGCACGATCGGCGGATTGCCGAGGGTGGGAATGTCGGTGGTGTTTTCAAGCTTGAGATGGTTGACCAGCAGGCCGACGGTCACGAAATCGCGGTACGGCAGGCCTTCGGCCACCTCGGTGACGGCTTCGGGAGCGGCCTTGGAACCGGTCGCCGCGGCCTCGGTATCGACACCCGCGGCGTCAATGGCCTCGACCAGATCCTTGACCGGCATGGAGGAGATGAACTGATCGGCGTTCCATTCGGTACGAGTGCCGTCGGCGGCCTCGGTCACCACGGAGGAGATATGGCCGTTCTGCTGGCGCACCTCGATAACCTTGGCATCGGTAACGACCTTCACACCCGCGTTCTCGCAGTTGGATTCCACGGTCTCCCACAGCTGGCCCGGACCGTACTTCGGGTACCAGAACTCTTCGATCAGCGAAGTCTCGACCTCGGAATTATCACGCTTCTTCGGCAGCAGCTTCTGGAAGGCGTTCTTCAGCACACCCATGATGCTCAGGCCCTTGACGCGCTGCGCACCCCAATCGGCCGAAATCTCGGACGGGTGGCGCCCCCACAGCTTCTCGGTATAGCCCTCGAAGAACATGGAATACAGCTTGCGGCCGAAACGATTGATGTAGAAGTTCTCCAGATTGTCTTCCGGCAGCTTGTGCACCATGGACTTCAGGTAGCTGAATCCGGCGACCATGGTCAGCTTGAATCCCATGGCCTTCAAAGTGCCCACGCTCAGGGAAATCGGATAATCCAGGAAGTGCTTGTTCCAGTAGATGCGGGAGACGCGGTGACGCTTGAGCATCACCTTGTCTTCGACCTCGGGGTCCGGGCCGCCCGGTTCCATGTCATGCTCGCGATTGAGCTTCTTATCATCGTAGGAGGGCGCACCCTGCAGCGGAAGCGTGTTCTTCCACCAATCCATGATGCGATCGTCCTTCGAGAAGAAACGGTGGCCGCCGATATCCATGCGGTTTCCATTGTGCTTCACGGTGCGGGAAATGCCGCCGAATTCATGGGTTTCTTCCAGAACAGTAACGTCGTACCTATCGGCACCGCCGTCCTTGATCAGTTCCCAAGCCGCGGTCAGGCCAGCAGGGCCACCGCCGATAATCACTACGGACTGCTTGTCGGTCACGTCCAATCTCCTTACGTCAAATCATGCATATTCTACTAGAGCCTAAGGAACGACGCCCGGCACCCCGCCGGTTCCACATCCTTCCTCCATACATGGCACTGACCATGCCCGCTCTTCCCAACATGCCACTATAGATTCCCCATCGGTCAAAAACCGGACGAGATTCCGGGTGAAGCCGACGTCACAGGCAGTACGGTAAGGCGGCTCAACCCATATCGTCCGGAATGTCGATATCCGTTTTCTGCACTTCCTCGACGTTCACATCCTTGAATGTCACAATGCGCACATTCTTGACGAAACGGCTTGGGCGGTACACATCCCACACCCATGCATCCGTCAGCTGCACGTCGAAGTAGACGTCCTGGCCTGCGGACCGCACGTTAAAATCGACCTTATTCGCCAGGTAGAACCGGCGCTCGGTCTCCACCACGTAGGTGAACAGTTTGATGACGTCGCGGTATTCCTTGTACAACGCCAGTTCGGCGTCGGTTTCGTAATTATCGAGATCTTCGGCGCTCATTCCTTTGCCTTCATGTTCCTATGGCGCTACGGCCATGATGTGCCCGGCCCGCATGCGGGCTGTTTGTTCCAATGCTTCAGACCCGGCCACACGGGGCCAGTGCGAGTCTACTTGCCGTTGTTCCTTTTGCGGCCACGCCCCAGCGTACGCCACCATGCGCCCTTTGACGTCTTGGACTTGCCCTGCGCATACGGCCAGTTCGAGCCCTCGTCGTCGGAAGCGGCACCAGCGGAGACGGCACCGTCTTTACCTGCCTTAGGCTCATCATGTTGTGCATCATCGCCGCTCACCTTGCCGGCAGACGACGAATCCACATCCGCAGCAACGGGGGCGGGAGCCGCCATATCGCCGCCAGCCGTTCCCGATTCCGCCAACGCCCCCTGCTGGATGGCGATGGAATGCTCACGGGCGGCCATGGCCTCTTTCACGCCGGGATTGTCTTCGATCACATGCATACCGAACGCGTCAAGGGAGCGAATCGGATCGAACTCGTCCACCAGAGTGTCCATAACAATCAAATCCTGATAACGATTCTGCGCAGCGTTCCACAATGCGTCACGCGAACGGCCGGACGGCATGAAGCCAAGCGACTGGTAGACGGACACGGAGCGCGTGTTCTGTTCCGGAACCGCAACCCAAATACGATGCATGCCAAGACCCGCCGGCTCAGGGGCGAACCCATAGGTCATCACACGGGGCATGATGTCGCGCGAATAGCCACGGCCACGGTAATCCTGACCCAGAATCACCTGAATGCGCGCGGAACGGGCCCAGCCGTCGATATCAATCAGGAAGATCATGCCGATCACGTTGTCGCTTTCCGCGGCGTCGATCTCGCCATCGCCATCATGATCGCTTTCGGTGATAATCGACCATGCGATGGTGCGGCGAGCCTCAGGATCGCCCACACCGGATTCAGCCGGCGCCTCGCCCTTGCTCCAAGCCACGGAACGACGCACCCAGGCGTGCACGGCGGCACGTTCGGCCACGCGATCCTTGCCGGTAATGCCAGAAGCCCCCGGATAGGCATCGATCACATCCATCCTGTCGAGGTCTTCGACGGTAGCCGGGCGCAGACGCACCATTTCACCGCGTACGGGAGGGATGGCGATACTGGCCGGCAGCTCTCGGGATTCCGACTGTGCAGCATTATCTGGCATGTGTATTTCATCCTTGCGTCATTGACATCGTGTGGTTTGCCCACATCCATTCCGACGGTATTCTACCCGACTGGAGGATTGCTGGGAACACAATAGGATAATAGGCGCATAACGCCCACGAACCGGCGCGAAACCAATAAACGATGGTTTCCTCGTCGTTTTCGACGCATACGCATCGCAACAAAGCCATGCGGGGCGTGCGCCGGTTTCCCAGCGCACGCCCCGCATGATCGGCGGACCGGAACCCGCCAAAGGATTGAGTCAGATCACATCACTTGATCTTGCTCATAACCACCTTGGTGACGGCCTTCGCGTCGGCCTGGCCGCGCGTGGCCCTCATCACGGCACCGATGATGACACCCATCGGCTTCATATTGCCGCTCTTGAGCTTCTCGACAACATCCGGATTGGCGGCGAACGCCTCATCCACGGCCTTGTCGATCAAGCCATCGTCGGAAACGACCTTCAGGCCACGCTTCTCGACGACTTCGCTCGGCGTGCCTTCACCGGCGAGCACGCCGGCAACGGTCTGCTTGGCAAGCTTGTCGTTCAGCTTGCCGTCGGCGATCAGCTTCTCGATCTCGGCAACGTCGGCCGGAGTGATCGGAAGCTCCTCCAAGGTCACGCCCTTGGCGTTGGCCTCGCGGGAAAGCTCGCCCAGCCACCACTTGCGCGCACCGGCTGCGGTAGCGCCCTCAGCCACGGTGGCTTCGATCAGATCAAGCGCATCGGCGTTGAGAATGTCGCGCATCTGCACATCGTTCAAGCCCCATTCGGCCTTCAGACGGTTGCGGCGTTCACGCGGCATCTCCGGCATCTGAGCCTTGATCTCTTCGATATGCTCCTTGGTGATGTGCAGCATCACCAGATCCGGATCCGGGAAGTAGCGGTAGTCGTCGGCGTCGGACTTCACACGACCGCCGGCGGTGGTCTGCGAAGCCTCATCCCAGTGGCGGGTCTCCTGCAGGATCTCGCCGCCTTCGGAAAGAATCTGCGCCTGACGGCGAATCTCGTACTGCACGGTCTTCTCGATGCCACGGAACGTATTCACGTTCTTGGTCTCGGAACGGGTGCCGAACGGATCGCTCGGGTCGCGGCGCAGCGACACGTTCACATCGGCACGCATGTTGCCCTGCTCCATACGCGCGTGGGAGATGTTCAGCGCACGCACGATGTCGCGGATGGCACGCATGTAGGCACCGGCGATCTCCGGGGCACGCTCGCCCACGCCTTCGATCGGCTTGGTCACGATCTCGATCAGCGGCACGCCGGCACGGTTGTAGTCGACCAGGGAGTGGTCGGCGCCTTCGATACGGCCGTCCGCGCCACCAACGTGGGTGTTCTTGCCGGCGTCGTCCTCGATATGCGCACGCTCGATCGGCACACGGAAGATGGTGCCGTCGTCAAGCTCGACATCAAGATAGCCGTTGCCGTTGGTCGGCTTGTCGTACTGCGAGATCTGGTAGTCGCGCGGCATGTCCGGGTAGAAGTAGTTCTTACGGGCGAACTGGCTCCACTCGGCAATCTCGCAATGCAGGGCGAGACCCAGCTTGATCGCATAGTCGACGGCGGTCTTGTTGACCACCGGCAGGGAGCCTGGCAGACCCAGGGAGACCGGAGTCAGCTGGCTGTTCGGCTCGCCGCCGAAGGAGACCTCGGCAGGGCAGAACAGCTTCGTCTTGGTGGACAGTTCCACGTGGGTTTCCAGACCGAGCACCGGGTCAAACTGCTTGACGGCCTCGGAGTACTTCATCAGTTTTTCAGCCATGATGATTCCTTTAAATCCTTTCCGATCCGTCGATCACTTGGCCTGGCCGTCGAGCCAGGAAGCGTTCAGCGACTTCCAGATCGGGCCGTTCCATTCGTCTTCCAGCGCGGCTTCAAGGGCTGCGGCCGGCTTGTACATCACTTCGTCACGCTGCTGCGGCGCGATGAACTGGAAACCGACAGGCAGTCCGTCGTCGCTCAGGCCGGCCGGGATGCTCATGGCCGGAACGCCGGCGAGGTTGGCCGGAATAGTGGTGATATCGATGGCGTACATGGCCATCGGATCCTCAGTCTTCTCACCGAACTTGAAGGCGGTGACCGGGCTGGTCGGGCCAATGAGCACGTCGACCTTCTCGAACGCCTTCTTGAAGTCGTCGATGATGAGGGTACGGACCTTCTGCGCGGAACCGTACCAGGCATCGTAATAACCGGCGGACAGCGCATAGGTGCCGAGGATGATACGACGCTTGACCTCGTCGCCGAAGCCGGCCTCGCGGGTGTAGGCCATCATGTTGGCTGCAGTCTGCGGCACGTTGTCCGGCGGCATCACGCGCAGGCCGTAGCGCATGCCATCATAACGGGCCAGGTTGGAGCTGACCTCGGACGGCATGATGATGTAGTACGCGCCCAGGGAGTACGGCAGGTGCGGCAGAGACACCTCGGTGACTTCAGCACCCATCTCCTCAAGCTTCTTCACGCCCTCGTTGAAACGAGCTTCGACGCCCGGCTGGAATCCGTCGCCGCCAAGCTCCTTGATCAGACCGACCTTGAGACCCTTCAGATCGCGCTTCATGCCTTCACGGGCGGCGGCGACCATCGGACGCGGGCCCTCCGGAATGGAAGTAGAGTCACGCTTATCATGGCCGCCGATGATCTCCTGCAGCAGTGCGGAGTCGAGCACGGTGCGGGAGCACGGACCGATCTGATCGAGCGAGGAAGCCATGGCGATGGCGCCGAAACGGGAAACACCACCATAGGTGGGCTTGACGCCGACAGTGCCGGTCAGCGCGCCCGGCTGGCGGATGGAGCCACCTGTATCAGTGCCGAGGGCCAGCGGAGCTTCGAATGCCGCCACAGCGGAAGCGGAGCCGCCGCCGGAGCCGCCGGGGACGCGGTCGGTATCCCACGGATTATGCGTGGTCTTGTATGCGGAATGCTCGGTGGAGGAACCCTGCGCGAACTCATCCAGGTTGGTCTTGCCGAGAATCGGCATGCCGGCAGCCTTGAGCTTTTCGATAACGGTTGCGTCGTACGGGGGGATCCAACCTTCGAGGATCTTGGAAGCTGCGGTGGTTTCGATGCCCTTGGTGACGATCATGTCCTTGATCGCGATCGGCACGCCTGCCAGCTCCGGCAACGCGGCCTTCTCCTCGGCGCTCTTGGCATCGAAGGCATCGGCCTGTTCGCGGGCCTCGTCGGCGGAGACCTTCAGGAAGGCCTGCACGCTCGGCTCGGCGGCTTCGATGACGTCAAGATGCGCGTCGACCAGTTCGCGGCTGGAAACCTCGCCCTTCTTGATGGCCGCGCCCATTTCGGCAGCGGAAAGCTTGACCAGATCTGCTACGTTCGTCATGCTCACTCCTCGCTTCCCAGAATGCGCGGGGCAACAAACATGCCCGCCTCGGTCTTCGGGCCGCCGGCAAGAGCCTCGGCCTGGGTCAACGGCGTCTCAGGAACGTCGGGGCGCAGGTACGCTTCCAGCGGAATCGGGTTGGCGGTCGGTTCAACATCGTCGGTGGCGACTTCCTGAACCATATCGATGGAGTCGGCAATGACGTTCAGCTCGCCCTGCAGGCGGGTAATTTCTTCATCGCTCAGTGCGATTCGGGCCAAATCGCCCAAATGCACGATTTCTTCTTTGGTGAAAGTAGGCATGGCTTTAACAGTATCGCGTCTGTGTGACGAGCACGCGCCCTATTTCATGCCAATTCCAGGCCCCTCACATCGTTTTGGAATCTCGACCGCCCGCGAGCTCGGCCACCACTCGGCCGCAGTTCCGCAAAGCCAACATGCATACTGCCCGGTGCTGTTATGTCAGTTCGGCCAGCGACCGATTTCCCCACCGGCTGGATGAATACGGACGCCCAAAACCCGTCTACCGGCCATTCCTCCCACCGACTGGATAAAAACACCCTCTCACATGCCCCTCAGACGCCCAAAACATCCAGCCAATAGGAAAAGCAACCATTGAAGCACCACTCAGACGCCAAAATCATCCAGCCAATGGAATAATCAGGACGCTCGCAAGCCAACCAGCAGTCATTCCCGCCCACGCCCGGAAACAAAGGCGCCATCCATCCGCACTGAAAAGCCCGTCACCTCTCAGCGCCCGGAAAACCGATTCCTGTTTTGGCGAACACGAACCTGGTAGGCATCTCTTTCAACGCCTAGGAAACCATTCAGCAGAAGCCCCTCCGCCCTCCCCAATTACGCCAAACCACCCGCCGACACGCGCAGGAACCACGAGTTATCCACAACCGGCAATCAGACTTTCCGAGGGCAGCCTCCGCAAGATAGCGTCAAATCATGAAAGCCTATCCTCAAGTCGACCGACTGCTTGACCAGTCCGAAAAAATGCAATGCTGCGCCCACAGCACCAATTCACTCATTCAAAAAGGCCTCTATCGAAGGTATCTTGCGGGCGATCTGGCCAAACCATACCCCGGCCTGTATTCTCGTCACGAATATTGGAATCGTCTAAACGGCGCCGAACAATCACTGCATATGGCACGCACGCTCAAGGGAATGCACCCAGACTGGGTATTTGCCGGGCTCACCGCAGCAGCCGCATACGGCTTCGAACACCAGTGGTTCCTTCATCATGAAATAACCATCACGCTTTCCACTCATGGCTCATATCGGCCACATGACAAGCTTCATGTCATCTACAGCCCATACCCAAAGCACGATGCAACAATAGCAAGCGGAATCCCGGTCACCAATAAGGCCCGCACGCTTGTCGATTGCGGCAATACGCAGGAATTCCGAGGCGCACTACCAGTTTTCGATTCCGCAGCCGCAGGCGGGCTCGATGAGGCGGCCCTGATGAAGGAGTGCTCGCTCATCACTCAAGATTGCACGAAAATCATCAAGCTGCTGCGCTACACCAATGCTGCAAGCGATAACGGCGGCGAGTCCTTTGCGCGCGGAACGATGATTGAGGCTGGTTTTGCGGAACCGCGGTTACAGGTCGTTATTGTGGATCCCGCAACCGGACAGCAATACAGGGTCGATTTTCTTTGGCGTACCGACGACGGCAGAAGCATCGTTTGCGAGTTCGACGGTACGGCCAAGTACGTCGATCCGGAAATGACCAGCAATAGAAGCATCCAGGAGACCGTTCAATTGGAGCGAAATCGTGAGCAAGGTCTTCGTCGCGCCGGAGTCACGGATATCATCCGGCTCACGTTCAATGATGTACTGCAGATAAAACCAATGGTGGCAAAACTGCGAAGGTCGGGTGTACCGATGGCCTCGTGAATAACCTCATCCGTCCATTTCTTCTACTGGCTGGAGGATTTTGCTTCGCGCATGGCTTCAAAACGGTCAAAACATCCAGCCGCTGGATGAATACGGACGGTTAGAGGCCTTCCATCGGCCATTTCTCCCACCGACTGGATAAAAACACCCTCTCACATGCCCCTCAGACGCCCAAAATATCCAGCCAATGGGAAAAGCAACCATTGAAGCACCACTCAGACACCAAAATCATCCAGCCAGTGGAGGAATCGGGGCTACAAAGGAACTGAACCAGGTGAAGAACCGGGCCAAAAGGAAAAACTGGCTCAGGAGAAAACTGGATCGGGAAAAACTAAACCGAGGAACAACAAGAACAGGAAAGAATCAGACCAAACGAAGAACTGGACATATGGTGCGACACAGCACGGAGGAATCGCCACGAACAAACTACGACCGATACCTGCCGGAACCAACACCGGTGCCGGCCGGCATCCCCAGAAACCGGCACCGGGCAGGTCAACTCCCCCTAGTCAGGCAGTCAGCCCCGAATTGCTGCATGCTGGGCGATCCAAGCATGCATGGAAACGGCGGCCGCGGCACCGGCGTTAATGGAGCGGACCGAGCCGAATTGGGAGATGTAGACCACATCGTCAGCCAGTTCGAGCGCTTTTTCGGACAGGCCGGGGCCTTCCGCGCCGAAGAGCATGAGGCAGCGTTTGGGGAAACGGTAGGTTTCCATAGGCACGGCACCGGGGATAATATCCATGGCGATCACACGGGAGGCTTCAAGCTCGCGAATACGTGCCTCGGCCGCATCAACCTGGGCGGTAGCCGCGGCGACGACAGCTGTATCGCCATGTACGGCGGCCTCATGCGCATGGAACGCTGCGGCTCCGGCCTCGGCGCGGGCGGCGGCGATCTCACCGGCGATGCGGTTATGCCAGCATTCCACCAGCTGCGCGATCGACGGATGATTCTCGACATGCTGGTACAGCTCGGTCATCAACGCGCCTTTGCGGTTCCACTTATGCGGGCCGACGATATGCACGCGCCTGGCCTGGAACGCGTTCGCCGTGCGCACCATGGAGCCGATATTGAAATCGTGCGTCCAGTTCTCCACGGCGACTTCGAAATCGTGGCGTCCGCGCGCATCCAAGTCGGCTTTGATCGCCGCAACCGTCCAATACCGGTACCGGTCGAGCACGTTACGACGATCGCCTTCGTCGAGCAGTTGCGGATCATACTGCACGTCGGTCGGGCGAGGTTCACCCGGATGGGCTTCTTCCCACGGGCCTACGCCGACCTCGCGGAATGTGGGTTCGCCGGAGGCCTTCGCGGCCACATCGATAGGGTGCGGCGCGTGCATCAGCGTAGCTCTGCTTCGTCGAACAGTTGCACGAACGGCAGCTCATGACGTTCGTCAGTGACGGGGTTGATCACTTCGATATGCTTTGCATCATCACCGCCAAGACCGCCCACCATGGAAGCCACGGCCACCACGTTCGCGCCCTCATGTTCCACCACGGAGAAATCAAGACTCAGCTCGTTGCCGTTGCGCAACGTGACCAACGACGAGGTCTGCACGTAGGACTTCTCGGACAGCCAAGCGTCGAGCAGCACGACGCGGCGGCCTTTGATCGACGGTCCCTTGATCGACGGGTACACAAAATCCATCACGAAACCGTCGATATCCTCGCCACGGGACGCGGCGGCCTGCACCACCGACATCACCAACGGCACTGCGGCAGCGGTCAGTGCGCCCACCGCGTCGAAATCATCGACGGAATATCCGGCATCCTCCAACGCATCCAGCAGTAGATGACCCACGACCGTGACGCCACGATGGTCGAAGGTGACGGCGGACAGTTCGGAGAACGGCTTGCCAGCCGCACGTTCGCGCAATAGCTCAAGCAGCTGGTCGCGCGGTTCGAGTGATGCGAAACTCGTGGCGGTGGCGTCGGCGTGCGACCCACTCACGCCGGTGGGGCGGAATCCTGAATCAGTCATAGTGCCCAGTGTACGAACCCCTCTTCCCACTGATTCAGTAGGCTTCCCGCATACTCTTTTTCGCATCGCCCTGAACACCATCCTGGGCACCGTCCTGCACGGCGGCTTCGGGCGCGACGATCTCAGTGACATTGGTCTTGTCGGAATCAAGCAAAGGCACTTCGCCGATCACGGTGCTGGGATCAAGATTCTGCAATTTGCGGGCGGTGGGTAGCACGCGGCTTTCGAGACTGGAGACGAACGCGTTATATGCGGCAACGGTTCGCGTAAGCTGCGTGCCGAGTTTCGTGGCATGCTCACCGAGTTTGGCGAACCGCTCGTACAGTTCGCGCGACAGATCGAACAGCTTTTTCGCGTCGTCGGTCAGGCTTTGCTGCTGCCAGGCGTAGGCCACGGATTTGAGCACGGCCCACAGGGTGATCGGCGAGGTCAGTGCCACTTTTTGCGCGAACGCGTCGTCCATCAGTGTCGGATCGGTTTCCAGGGCGGCCTGCAGCAACGATTCGTTGGGAATGAATGCGATTACGAAATCCGGCGCATCACTGAACGCATTCCAATACGCTTTGGCTCCCAAGGTTTTCACATGCTCGCGCACCGCCTTGGCGTGGGCGCGTAGCAATTCGGTCTTCCGTGCCAGTTCCTCGGCCGGTGCGGTGTCCGGGATCTCGCACGCGCGCTGATAGTCGGCGTATGGGGCCTTCGCATCAATCGGAATCGTTTTGCCGCCTGGCATATGGATGATCATGTCTGGGCGCTGCACATGGCCATCGGCGTCGGTGACCACTACCTGCGTATCGAAATCGACATGTTCCAACAATCCGGCTGATTCCACGATGTTGCGCAGCTGCGCTTCGCCCCACGCGCCGCGGACCTTGTTGTTGCGCAGTGCGGAAGACAGCGCATTCGTTTCTCGGTCGAGACGTGTCTGTTGTTCGCCCAACCCTTTGAGCTGCTGGCCGAGCGCGCCCATTTCGCGTTTGCGCCCCTCTTCGATCTCGGCAACCTTGTTCTGCAATGCGTCAAGATTCTTCTGTACGGGCGCGAGCGCCTCTATCACGCGGCTTTGCTCCTGCAGGCGCCGGGCTTGTTCCTGACGTTGGGTTTCGGCCTGTGCCGCGGCACGTTCGCGCTCGTGTTCGATGCGGACCTGCTCGGCCTGTTGTGCTTGCGCGAGTTGACTTTTGACGAATACGAGCTGCTGGTTGGCTCCGTCCAGTTGGGCGCGAAGTTGGGCACGGGAGGTTTCCAACTGTGAGATTTCGAGCCGTGCCGCATCGAGCTGTTCGGCGAGGGAATCGATGTCACCGCCATTGGCGGCGTTGCTGCCATATGGCTGGCGCGCTTCCTCCTGGCTGCGTGTTCTGCCCACGCTGAATCCGGCGACGCCCCCTACTGCCACGCCGATCAACAACATCAACACCATTGGAATCCATGTCATGCTCATGGTTTTCAGTATGGCAAGCCCACGCTACAGACCGCCATTCGCGTTACGCGTGGCGGAGGATATGCGACAACCCGAGACCTCTCCCTTGAAATTCCAAAGATGATGTCTCGGGTTGTCGTAATCGATGCCGCGCGTAAGCGGAACGCACGCTTATCGAGGCGCTATGCCGACCGTTATAGCTCCTGGACGCGCGTAAGCGGAAACCGCATCGTGGTTCAGGCGGCGTATTTCGCCGGGTCCTTGTCGAAGGTTTCGGCGCATCCGGGGTTGCAGAAGAAGTAGGTCTTTCCTTCGTATTCGCGGGTGGCCGGGGCGCCTGCCGGGTTCACCGTCATGCCGCACACCGGGTCCTTCGCGCCTTCGGAAGCTTCCGCGTGCCCGCCACAGCAGGCCTTTTTCGCTTTGTGATCGCTGAACAGTCCCATGATGGTTCCTTTCTGTGTGTTGTTCTTTACTTGGTAGTCATGATGTTCTGCCGGGTCGAACAGGCGGAGCCTGCTGGCGTTCGTCACCACGCACAGCGATGAGAACGCCATGGCCGCGCCGGCGATCATCGGGTTGAGCATCATGCCGGTGAACGGGTAGAGTGCTCCTGCCGCAATCAGAATGCCCACGGTGTTGTAGCCGAACGCAAACCCCAGGTTCTGGTTGATATTGCGCAATGCGGCGTGGGCAAGATCGATTTCGTGCACCAAGCCTTGAAGCGAGCCGCTCATCACCGTGACGTCGGCTGATTGGATGGCCACGTCGGTTCCAGTGCCGATGGCGAAGCCCACATCCGCCCGTACCAAGGCCGGGGCGTCGTTGATGCCGTCGCCCACCATGGCCACCGTGTAGCCTTGCGCCTGGAGTTTGGCGATTTCGTCGGCCTTGTTTTCCGGGCGTACACCGGCTATCACATGGTCCACGCCCACCTGCCGGGCGACGGCGTGCGCGGTGGTCTCGTTGTCGCCGGTCAGCATGGTGACGGCGATGCCGTGGGATTGCAGTGCGGCGATGGCCTGCGCCGAATCCGGTTTGACGGTATCGGCCACGGCGACGATGCCCGCAAGTTCACCGTCGACGGCAATGAGCATCGGCGTTTTGCCTTGTGCCGCCAGACCATCCATATCGGCGATGATGGCGTCTAAATCCTCGTTTCCGGTGCTTGGCATGCCAACGTCCAGGCGGTCGATGAGCTCGGTGTTGCCCACGGCCACGGCATGACCGTCGACCGTGCAGGTGATGCCGAGCCCGGCGTGTACTTGGAAAGCCTCGCGCCGCGACTTGCCGGTGAGCAGGCCACGCTGTTTCGCGTCGGCGATGATCGCGGCGGCGAGCGGGTGTTCCGAGTCATGTTCGGCCGTGGCTGCGAGCGCCAGCAGATCGTCCGGTTTCTGACGCCAGATTCCCAATGGCAGCACGTCGGTGAGCGAGGGTCTGCCTGCGGTGATGGTGCCGGTTTTGTCGAGCACGACGGCGTTCACGTGCCCGGATTGTTCCAGTGATTCGGCGGAGCGGATCAGCACGCCCATGTGCGCCGCGCGGCCTGTGGAGACCATTACCGATAGTGGTGTGGCCAGGCCGAGCGCGCATGGGCAGGCGATGAGCAGTACGGATACTGCTGCGACCAGCGCGTGTGTGATGCGCGGTTCCGGTCCGAATGCGAACCATAATGCGCATGACCAGACGGCGATGAGCACTACTGCGGGCACGAATATCGAGCTGATGCGGTCGGCCAGGCGCTGCACTGGCGCCTTCGAGCTTTGTGTGGTTTTCACCAGCGAAACGATCTGCGCGAGCACGGTGTCCTTGCCGACTTTGGTGGCACGGTATCGCAGTGCGCCGGCACCGTTGATGGTGGCGCCGGTCACTTCGTCGCCCACCGTTTTGGCCACCGGCATAGGTTCGCCGGTGATCATTGATTCGTCGACCGACGAGTCGCCTTCCACGACTATGCCGTCTACGGGTAGCCGCTCCCCCGGCCGTGCCGCGATGATATCGCCTACGACAACGCTGTCGATGGGAATGTTCCGTTCCTCGCCGTCGCGCACCACGCATGCGGTGTTCGGTTGCAGGCCCATGAGCGAACGAATGGCCTCGCCGGTGCCTTTGCGTGCCTTCGCTTCGAGCAGCTGGCCCACCAGCATCAGTGTGATCACCACGCCTACGGCTTCGTAATAGGGTTCGCGCGAGTTTTCCGGCAGTATGCCGGGCGCGAAGGTGACAATCAGCGAATAGAGGAATGCGGCGGCTGTGCCCATGGTGACCAGCGCGTTCATTTCGGGCGAGCGATGCGCGATGGCCGCCCACCCGCTGCGGAAGATCGGCAGGCCGGCGTAGCCGATCACGGGCAGCATGAGCAGCAGTTGCACCCAGGCTGGCATGGAGTACAGCATGAGCATGGATGAGCAGAATACCGGAATGGTGCATACGGCGGCGACCACGAGTCTGCGGATCAGCGTGGTGATTTCGTGCGCGTTGTTGATGTCTTGGATGGCTGTTTCGTCCGCTTCGGGGATGCTGCCGCCCGGCTCACTAGACGGCGCAGGATCGCTGGATGCCTGAGCGGAGACTACTGGCGTTGCGGGTGCTGCGGGGACTGTCGTCTTGGAATCCGCATGATGCTTGCCGGGAAGCACCTTCAATGTGCCGTGCAGCATGTTCATACCGCAGGCGAAGCCGTACTCCCCCGGCTGCAGGGGGTCGAGCGTCAATGTGGTGGTGCGGAAGGCCGGTAGCAGGCGGTCGATGCCGAAATCGGAGAACACCACGTGGGACGAGCATTCGCCGTCCTCTTTGCGGTCGAATACCAGTCGAAGCGGTATGCCGGCTTCGGCTTCGATGATCGACGGACTGTACCCGCCTTTCACTTCGATCACCGCTTCCTGCATATCGCCGTCGATGCGCGCACGATACGCTTTGCGCGGCGCGAAGAAGAACCAGATGATGCCCGCGGTGACCGCTATGGCTGCAATAAGCGCAATCGCCATATGCATATGGGTTCCCTCTCCTTGATTCCTTGATGTTCCTGCAAAACAATCACACCATATCCCAGCGCCGAACGCGCGATAATCCCATATTGCGCTCAGCGCAACCAACCTATGGTGAGACCGGTATGAAGCATGAAAAAGCCCGCTGCGCAATACCGCAGCGGGCCGAACGATCACGCGTGAACGCGAATCAGGCAAACAGCACGTTAAACAGGAACGCGCCGAGAATCGCGCCGAAGATCGGAGCGACGACCGGAATCCAGGCTTCGCCCCAGCGGGAGCCGCCCTTGTTCGGAATCGGCAGGATGGCGTGCAGCAGTCGCGGCATGAGATCGCGAGCCGGGTTCAGGCCAGGGCCGGTCGGGCCGCCCATGGAGGTCACCAGACCCCATACGATGAAGCCGACCACGATGGACGCGGCGGCGAGATCGGCCTTGCCCCACGGCAGAGACAGGCAGCACAGCGCACCGAGCACCAGCATGAAGGTGCCGAAGAACTCGTTGAGGAAGTAGTTCAGGCGATCGTTATGCGCGTCGGTGGTGCAGAAGGTGCCGAGGATGGCTTCGGCGTCCTCAGTGTCCTTGTAGTGCGGGTAGTAGGTGATGTATACGATCAGCTGGCCGACGAGCGCGCCGAGCAGCTGGGCGATGATGTACGGCAGTACTTCGTTCCACGGGAACATGCCGTTGACGGCTTGGGCGATGGTCATGGCCGGGTTGATGTGGGCGCCGGAGATGCCACCGAACATCAGCACCGGGAACATCACGCCGAAACCGTAGCCCATGGCGATATTCAGCCAGCCGGCGTGGTAGCCCTTGGTGTTCTTCAGTTCCGCGTTGGCGACCGAACCGTTGCCGAAGACCATCAGCACGGCGGTGCCGACGAATTCCGCGGCAAGCTTGGTGAAGAGTGTGTATTCCACTGCAGTTTCCTCTATTGCTTCTTCTCTAACGATTCTTACGATTCGTGCGATTCGAGATGAATTGCGATTCCGCTCTGGGCGGACAACAGCGCACTACTTTACTCCGTACGGAGGAAGTAACGCGGCTTTGGGTGGACACATGTCCGAAATACGAAAAAGACCCAAGCCATTGGCTTGGGTCTTGTCTGTGCCCCCTCAGGGATTCGAACCCTGGACACGCTGATTAAGAGTCAGCTGCTCTAACCAACTGAGCTAAAGGGGCGTTGGTCATTTCTTGAACCGAGAGATAAGTTTACTCATAAACGACTATCACGCAAACGACGGCGTGTCGCGCTGTAAAACGTTGGAATTCCAACGTTTTACAATTTCTCTAAAAACCTGTGGATCACCATGGACTATGACGCGAATCCGACGAATCCGCCCACAGCACGATTCCCAACCACCTACATACGACAATCCCCCGCACCAATCGATACGGGGGATACGAGGATTGCGGCGCACACTCCGCGCAACACATACTTCGCAACATACTTTGTATGGCGCACGCCGGTCGCGCTCTGGCCGGGCCTACTTCATCTGCACCGCCATGCAGTCGTTCGGTCCGAACGCGTTGGCCGAGCACCACGACCGCGCGTCACTCACCGAGTCGAAGCGCTCGCCGGAGAGCAGCACATAGTAGTCGGCCTCGTGGCCGTACCGTGTGTAGTAGTCGTAGTCCGCGGCCCACGCCAGCACCGCGTTCGGCCACTTGGCGTGAAGTTCAAGATACTGCTTGTAGATGTCGCGGTAATGCTGCGTTTTGCCGTCGACTTCCATGCCGTATTTCCTGCTGAACAGCTGCGTGGTCGGCACGTCGCGCAGCGAGGAGATCGCCGATTTGTCGTTCGACACCTGCCAGCTCAACGCCAGCTGCGCATATCGTTCCATGTCGGAGTCCGCGATATTCGCGCCACCCCTGGCACCGTCCACGTCCGTAGCCGGCTTGCCGTTCGGCGAGGCACCCTTCTGCACCACCATGCTGGTCGAACCGGTTTCGATCCGGCTCACGGCACGCCAATACTGATTCGTTGTGAATGCCATTTTCAGCGTGGTTTCGCCGTTCTTGAACTGTATCGGTTTGGATGCGAAATCGTATACTGCGGACGCGATCACCTCATTGTCGGAATCCTTGATGGAGATTTTGACGTCCTTGCCCTTCCATGCATTGCTGTCGCACGCGTCTGCGGAGAAATCAACAGTCGCGATCAGCGTGCTTCCACTGGACGAGACGCCGCTCAGACTTGCGTCGGGCGTCGTGGTGCAGGTCTTGCTTTGCTCACTTGTTTTGGATTTGGCGGTTTTGCCTTGCGACGACATGGTTTCGTTGCGTGCGGGCGTCTCGTCGTTCGTGTGGGCGAGGAAGTTCCATGCGACAAGACCCGCGACGATTGCGATCACTGCCACTATCGCGATGATGAGTGTCTTCTTGCGACCGGAGGAGGGGGATTGCGCGGCGGGTGCATACTGGTCCGATGGAGCCGACGGGACGGCTTGGGCAGGCGGAACCGTTGCGGCAGGAGGAACCGCCTGAACGGATTGAGCGGCCAGGGCTGCTGGTGCCGACGAGTCGGGTTGCGCGGCTTGGGAAGCCTGCGGTTCCGCGCCTACAGGCGAACCGCAGGCGCTGCAGAATCGCATGCCGGGCTCAATCGGGGAACCACAGGACGAACAGAATCTGGGCCTCGCTGCGCCCGCATTTCCCGGCATTTGCTCGGCACCGCACCGGGAGCAGAACCGCTCGTCATCATCATCCCATTCGAAACCGCATCGATCGCATCGCATCGGCGTTCCCCTCTCTCACGAAAACATCCCATCAGGAATTCTACACAACCGGCCTTTCCCCAAACAAAACTCGTATCTGCGTAGTACCCCCTTAAAATAGATGGAACATACGGCGACGCACTGTTCTACGTAAGAAAAAGAGGTATTTGTCCAATGTCATGTCCGAATTGTGGCAAGCCGACCGACAAGGAATCGCGTTTCTGCGGTTTCTGCGGCTCTCCGCTCACACCACCGCAAGCCGCCGAGGCCGCCGAACCGGCTGTCTCCGATGCGGCTCCAGCCGACACAGCACAGGAAGCGCCTACGGAGGCCATCGCTTCCGCTCCTGTAACAGCAAGCACTCCGGCAACGCCCACGGCCCCAACAACGCCCACGGCCCCGGCAGCATCTGCGCCCGTGCCGGACGCACCTTCCGCATCCGCTGCGCCTGTTGCGCCGCAAAACCAGCCGACACAGCAGTTCCAGACCGCGCCCGCCGCCCCGCAGGAACAGCCGACACAGCAATTCCCAACAGCCGCACCGGCTGCTCCCGCGCCCCAACAGACGGCAACCAATCCCACCGTCGCCGCTCTGACCAAGACGGAATCCATCGCCACCATGGGTGCCGGTCTCGGCATCGGTCTGGCCGCCGCCCTGGTGCTCGCACTGCTCGGCTCCATCGCGTTCTTCTTCGCAGGCGACAATCTTGAAGGCACGCTTTCCGACATTCCCGGCATGTCCAGTGTCTCAAACATGCTGACGGATTCCGGCGGGGACTACAACACGCCGAATATCCTACAGATCGTCATCACGGTGCTCGTGATGGGCATCTCCGGTTCGTTGAACATGACGACCGGCGCCTCGGGATTCTCAGACTATAGCGACAACGGCACCCACCTGTGTCTCCCGGTCGGCCTGCCCGGCATCGCGCTGATGCTCGGCGCGGCGTTCGGCATCTACATGCTGGCCCGCAAGCATGCGGTGCATTTCAAATGGACCGGCGTAATCGGTTCCGGCATCGTCGGCCTGCTGTCCGGCCTGGTGATCGTGGTCCTCGCGGCCGCGCTCCCCTTGTCAGCGGGCGGATCCTACGGACCGTTCTCCGCATCCGTTTCGCTGTCCGGCGCATCCTTCCGCACGTTCTTCATGGCGTTCGTGCTGGCCGGTCTCGGCGCCTTGGCCGGCTACGCGCTGGCACAGTACGCCCCCGATTCCGGTAACGTGTTCACCGCAGGGTGGCGCTGGGCGCATCGCGTGCGCGGTTTCGTGCGCACGTTCGTCGAAGCCGTGGCCATGTACGGCGCACTGTTCCTCGTGCTTGGGTTGATTGCGCTGATCGCCGTGGCGGCCTCCGCAGGCAACGTCCTCGCCGGCGTATTGCTGATTCCGCTGCTATTGCCCGCTCTCCCGTTCATCCTGCACTCCATGGCGTCACTCGGCGGCATTTCCGCGGCGTTCTCCGGCAGCGGTTCCGGCATCACGTTCACCTTGTTCAAGCTCACCGGCCATTTCCAGTATGCGTGGGCGTTGTGGCTCTGCTTCGTGCTGTTCGTAGTCGCCACGCTGTACATCGCGCTGCGCGCATCGGCACGCAACATGTATGACCAGTATTACGCCAAATGGGAAAACACGTGGAAGGCTCCCGTAGCGATGATGGCGTTCTGGCTCGTCGTGGAATTCGCGTTCACGAGCTTCGCCGCCTACTACGACTCCTACAAGGTTTCCTTGACTGTTCCCCTGTGGTACTGCTTTGTCGCCGGAATCTGGATGTTCGCCATCGAGGCGCTCGCGTTGTCGTTCGGACCGACGGTGATCACATCACTTCCGGGTCTGTGGAGGATGTTCGTCGGCGGCACCGTGCAGCAGACGCCGCAGAACGTGGTCGATTACGTCAAAGCCTGCGCTCCGCAGTTCGGCATGCCTAAGGCGGTCAGGACCGCCACTGCCGTGCCTACAGTGCAGATGCAGCAGACAATGGCCCAGCCCGCGTCCGCGCAGCCCGCACCCACGCAAACCGTCGCGCCCACTGCCCCTGTAGCCCCTACAGCGTCGGCTCCGCAGCCAATCGCCGCCCCGGCATCACCTGCACCCGCTCCCGTCGCGCCCGCCGCGCCGGCAGTCGAACAGAAACCGCTCAGCCCGAAAGCCAAGAAGACGATCATGATCGGCGGCATCGTCGCCATCGCGATCATCGCGCTTGGCATCATCTACGGCGTGCTGAGCTCGACCGTCTTCAGCGCTAAATCCGTGGCGGAAAGCTACGTGTCCGCGCTTGCCGGCGGCGACTACGACAAGGCCAGCAGCATTGCCGACCCGCAGATCGGCAAGGATCAGCGCAAACTGCTGTCCAACAGCGTCGCCAAGGTTGACAGCGCGACCATCTCGAATCCGCATGTCGACAGCGTGAAAACCAGCAACGGCACGACCACCGTTGCGGTGAGCTATACGCTGGACGGCACAACGATCAACGAGACTCTTTCCCTGAACAAGTCGGGTACTAGGTTCCTGATCTTCCCGAACTGGCAGATCACGACGCCATTGGTCAAATCGGTCAATGTCACCGTTCCCGATTGTGCGGAAGCACTGACCGTCAATAAGGTAGCAGTGACGGCCAAGAACGCGGAAAAGAACGGCAACGTGTGGAGACTGCGCCTGTACCCCGGCATGTACAGCATCGCCGCGAAGAGCACGGATTACATTTCCGGCGAATCCACCACGTTCCGCACCGGCAAGCAGAACGAGTCGACGATCGAGGTTACGGTGAAGGCCACTTCCAAGCTCGAAAGCGACCTAGAGGGCGCGTTAAACGCCAAACTCGACAAATGCGCGGAATCCACCAAAGCCAGCCCGGCTTCCTGCCCGTTCGGCTATAACATATACGATGACGATGAGTATCGTAATTTCGCGTGGTCGATCAGCAAGTATCCGGAAATCAATGACATCGATCTCGAAAACGGGTCCTTCACCACGAAGAGCGGCAAGGCGAAGCTCACATACGAATGGCAGATCGGTGATGAGTGGAAGCCTTCGGACACGTCCGATACGTTCCACGCGAACGGGTCGTTCGCCATCAAGGACGGCAAGGTCACCATCACGTTCGACGATGACGGTTACTACTACTGAGATCCGCGCTGATCAACAGTAATCAACATCGCCGCGCTGCGCCCGATGACGCCGCGCGGCGATGCCATATTCGGCGAACAATCGCCGAGCATGCCCACCTACGGAAAATCCCCCTGCGCCAATCGGTGCAGGGGGATTCCTTGTGCTTAAGCTCAGACGTACTTCAGTCTGGAATCATCCGCCGCGCAAGCCCCGAGGGCCAGCAGCGGCGAATGGGGGAAATCACTCAGCGACGACCTTCACGAAGAAGGAAGCGGTGATCTCCGGGTGGAGGGCGACCTTTGCCGGGAATTCGCCGGTGGTCTTGATGGACTCGACCTCGATGGCCTTCGGGTCGACAACGGCCTTGTCCTCAAGGGCGATAGCGATCTGCTCGGCGGAGATGCTGCCGAACAGCTTGCCGGACTCGGACACCTTGGCGGCGATCTCGACGGCAGTGCCTTCGATGGCGGCCTTGGCGGCGACGGCATCCTCACGGGTGGCGACAGCCTGAGCCAGACGAGCGCGCTTCATAGCGAGAATCTGCTTCTCAGCGCCCTTGTTCCAGGCAAAGGCGAGGCCCTGCGGGATGAGGTAGTTGCGAGCGAAGCCGGACTTCACTTCGACAACATCACCGGAGTGACCGAGGTTGGCAACGGTCTTGGTAAGAATAACCTTGGTTTCAGCCATGATTCATAGCCTCCCTAACTCAGCGACCAGAGGTGGCGTACGGCAGCAGAGCCATTTCGCGGGCGTTCTTGATAGCCTTCGAAATCTCACGCTGTTCCTGCACGGTGACACCGGTGATACGACGGGAACGGATCTTGCCGCGATCGGAAATGAACTTACGCAGCAGCGCAACGTCCTTGTAATCGATCTCGGTGACCTTGGCGGCCTTCAGCGGGTTCGGCTTCTTCTTGAACGGCTTGACCGGCGGTTGCGGCCTCTTACGTGACATGATGTTCTCCTTATGAACGATTGAAAATGCAGTGTGCTGGATGATCAGAACTCAGGCTCGTCGTCGCCACCACCGAAATCGGAGGAGCCGCCGAACGTGGAGAAGCTGTTGCTTCCGTCGCCGCCGTTGCTCCACGGGTCGGCAGCGGGCGCCTGATTGGACACCGGGTTGGACGGTGCGCTCGGAGCGCCACCGAAGCCGGAGTTGCCGCCAAAGCCGGAATTACCACCGCTGTAGCCGCCTGCATTGCCGCCGAAGCCGCTGGCGCCGCCGGAGTACCCGGCGTTACCGTTATTGCGGCCGGCGAAGCCGCCCTGACCGGACGACTGGCGCTGTACCTGTGCGGTGGCGTAGCGCAGCGACGGGCCGATTTCATCGACCTGCATCTCGAACACAGTACGGTTGGACCCGTCCTGTGCCTGATAGGAACGCTGCTGCAAACGGCCTTGTGCGATGACGCGCATGCCCTTCGAGAGGCTCTGCGCGCAGTGGTTGGCAAGGTCACGCCATGCACTGCAGCGCATGAACAGCGCCTGACCGTCCTCAAACTGGCCGGTCTGACGGTTATAGGTGCGCGGAGTCGAAGCAATGGTGAAGCTGCACACGGAAGCGCCGCTTCCAATGGTGCGCAGCTCGGGATCCGCGGTGAGATTACCCACCACGGTGATGACGGTTTCACCTGCCATGACGTGTCCTTCTTACTTATCTTCCATCCAGCGTGAACGCTGACGATAAAACTTACTTGGCGTCCTTGCGAAGAATCTTCGTGCGGATCACGGATTCGTTAAGGTTGAGCACACGATCCAATTCGTCGCTCGTAGCAGGCTCGGCGGAGTAGGTCACCACAACGTAGTTACCCTCGGTCTTGCCGGCGATTTCGTAAGCAAGCTTGCGACGGCCCCAGTAATCGGGTTCGTCAACAGAACCGCCTTCCTTGGTGACGAGTTCCAGATACTGCTCGGTCAGCTTCTTCAGACCGCGCTCATCCAGCTCAGGATCGGCGATGAACATCAGTTCGTACTTGTGCGCAGACATCACCCACCTCCTTCGGACTATTCGGCCACGGACGTTCCATGGCAGGAGTGTGTATACGCGTTGCTTGCGGTCGGATGACCTGAAACAAGCAACTTTTCGATGATACAACCTCTCGGCGACGAATGCCGAGAGAGGAAATCACAGCGGAATGGCGTCTACGCGGATTGCGGATTGCCGCGGCACTCCAGCGGCACGACTACCGCTGTTCGGCACTTGCAGGAGCCGGGCCGGTCGATGCGCGTTCGCGCAACTCGTACGGGTATTCGTCGGCCACACCGACCTGTTCGCCGTCGATGAGCTTGAGCAGCAGCTGGGCGGCACGATGGCCCGAACCGACGATATCGCGGCCCATAACGGTCAGGTGCGGGAACACCGCAGTACACATGAAGGAATCGTCCCACGCCATAATCGACAGATCGCCGGGGATGTCGAATCCCATTTCCCCGGCAATGCCCATGCCGGCCATGGCCATAACATCGTTGTCGTAGATGATGGCGGTGGGGCGAGGATTGACGGACAGTAAACGCTTGGTCGCCTCGATGCCGCCCTTGGGGGTGTAGTCGGCATGCAGGCAGCGGTATCGCACGCCGAGCTCGGCGGCGGCATCGGAAAACGCCGCGTCGCGAATATAGGAATGACCGAAGCTTTCTGGACCGCCGACACGACCGATACGCTCGTGCCCCAGATCGTGCAGATACGACACCGCCTTGGTGACGGCTTGCATATCAAGGCTTCGCATAACGGGCAATCCGCCAGACAGCGAAGGATCACACAAGGCGAGCGCCGGCATCTCCGGATGCTCGTTGAGCAATGCCACACGCGGATCGTCCATTTCAAGGTTGACCAGCAGCAATGCGTCCACGTTGCCGGTGGCGATCCAATCCTTAAGAATCGCCACTTCATTGTCGCGCTCAATGGCGAAACGAAGCAGCATCGAATAGTCATGCTGCTCAAGTTCGGCGCCCAAACCGGCAAGCAGCTCCATCATGTACGGTTCGACGGAAAGCAGGCGCGCCTCCTGGGCCAGTACCACGCCGATGCGACTGGTGTTCGCACGGGCCAATGCCTGGGCGGCGCCGTTGGGCCTCCATCCAAGCTCCTTGGCGACCTTCAGCACCTTGGCTCGGGTGGCTTCGGATACGCCGGGCTTGTTGTTCAATGCGTAGGAAACTGCACTGCTGGAGACGCCAGATGCTTTGGCCACATCGAATATGGTGACCTTGTTCTTTTGACCAGCCATGACAGTCTCTTTTCGCTCAATGCCGTCTTTGTCACTTGCCCGGGCGGACCGGGTGAAAACGCGCTTATTGTAAATAGTCTATCGGATATTGGCATCATGCTGGAGTCAAAGCGTTGCAATGCAAGAAGCGCTTCAGCCAGCATGGGCCGAAGCGCTTCTCATCCTCTCTCTAGGCGCACCGTTTGCACACCGCTACGCCGGTGTCACCGTTTCAGGTCGTTGGCGCAGCGCAGCACGTTCGGCGCGGCGAAGGCGGCCGGCTCCACCTGCTTGACGGAATCGATGTGGAACGTGACCGATTCGGCAGCATACCGGGGCAGCACGGCGAATCACCGTCAAACGCCCTATACAACGCAAAAAGCGTCGTCCGTACAACACGGACGACGCTTTCGCTAGCTGTCTATATCAGATCAGCGGCTGGAATCACTGAACCTGGGTACGAGCGATCTTGCCGTTGAAGGTCGCCATATCGGCGTCCTCGTCCTTGCCGTTGTTCCAGGAGAACATGGCGCGCAGCTTCGGGCCAACGGACTCGATGCGCACATTGCCGTACTCTTCCTGCAGAGCCTTGAACTTCGGAGCGCCGGCATCCTGATCGTCGATGAACTCCTTGGCGAAGGAGCCGTCCTGGATGCGGCCCAGGTGGTATTCCATGCGCTTGCGGCAGTCCTCGTTGATGACGGTGTTGGTGTAATCGCCGTACTGGGCGGTGTCGGAGCAGGACCAGCGGGCCTTGTTCAGACCGCCTTCGTTCATCAGGTCGACGAGCATCTTCAGCTCGTGGCACACCTCGAAGTAGGCGATCTCCGGCTGGTAGCCGGCGTCGGTGAGGACCTCGAAGCCCATTTCGACGAGCTTGTTCACGCCGCCCATGAGCACGTTCTGCTCGCCGAACAGATCGGTCT
>CAJLKD010000007.1:0-61781 GCA_905207115.1 Bifidobacterium angulatum
TCAGGCCGACCTTCTGCAGGTTGGCGACCATGTCGTCGCGCAGATCCTGGGTGTGGTCAATCGGCGGAACCGGGAAGTAGCCCTTCTTGACGCGGTTCTTGAACGCGATGTTCGGAGTGCCATCGTCCTCGGTGTCGATACCGGAGTTCCACGGAGCCTCAATGGAGTCCACCTCGTAGAAGGAGCGCTGCATGCTGTTCTCGAAACGTACCTTGTCGAAGATGAAGAACTCGGCTTCCGGAGCGAAGGAAGCGGTATCGGCGATGCCGGTGGACTTCAGGTAAGCCTCGGCCTTGCCGGCAACCTGACGCGGGTCGCGGGAGTACGGCTCGTCGGTCAGCGGGTCGACGATGGAGAATGCCACGTCGAGGGTCTTGTGCTTGCGGAACGGATCGATGAATGCGGTGGAAACGTCCGGCACCAGCTTCATATCGGACTCGTTGATGGCCTGGAAGCCTTCCACGGAAGAACCATCGAACGGCATGCCGTCGGTGAAGGCGTCCTTCAGGAATTCGCTTGCCGGCACGGTGAAGTGCTGCTGAACACCGATCAGATCGGTGAAGCGAACGGAGACATACTCAATGCCTTCCTTGTTGATAAGGGCCTCAGCATCAGCCTTGGTTTCAAGTGCAGTCACGGGACCGCTCCTTTCGAATAAGTTACTTACAGGCTCTTAGTCTATGGTCGCGCGTTTCGCTCACTCGCCATTTGGGTTACGAGAATGTTTCGTAATGACATATTCGAGGTGTGATTTCGCGGAAAATCACGATTCGATTGTTACGAACAGCCACGTCCGCCCCTTCAGAAGCGTTCATTTAATGGACAGGCAGCATGAAAAAGGTCCCGATCGTATGAATACGATCGGAACCTTCCGTGACATCATGCGGGTGCTATGACCGTCAGCGGCCGCGCATGGCGCGACGGCTGACGCGCTGCGGATGCATCGGGTCGACGCCCTTCGGCACGCTCATGCCGTTCTTCAGCTGCAGAGTGCGCAGACGCTCGTTGAGCACCGTGAGCTCGGTCTTGGTGAGCACGAAACGAGTCCTCGGATGGATGGCGGCCATCAGCTTGTTCTTGTGATGGGTCGGCTGGTAGCTCTTGAACTTGAGCAGCGTCTTGCGCACGTCCTTGAGGCGGGTCTGGTTTGCGCCGGTGCCGACGTACATACGGTAGACCGGGATTTCGGAGCCGGCGGTCACGCCCTTGATGCGCTGCTCCTGACGATCCATGGCTCGCTTGACGCGATTGTAATCGCCTTCGCCCAGCAGATAGATGCCGTTGTAACCGGTACCGCGCCAGATGGCGTCCTTGGTCTTCGGGTCAATCCACACCGGTTCCTGGGGGAAGTTGAAGCCGGCCTTGCTGATGTTGCCGAGCACGCTTACTGCGGCACCGGGACGACCTTCGATCTTGGCGTAGCCGACCTTGTCGGCACGCTTGGTGAGCATCATGGTGGCGAACAGCACGCCCAGCATGACGGCAAGAATCATGAACAGGATCCAGCTGAACACATGCCACTTGAATATGACGCCCAGTACGACGAACACGATAATCGGTGCCACGAACACGCCACCGCACAGCCACGGAAGCGCCTTATCCTCAGCTTGGGTGTATTTGAAGATCTGGATGATCTGGCTGATGGTGCCTTGCTTCTTCTGCTTCTTTTTCTCTGCTTTATCTGCCATCGACTTCCTCGCTTGACGGTTCGGTTACACACACTGGGACGATAGTTTATCAGGAACCATGCCATTTATGGTGCGACTGCGCTATTCTACTCCGCCTATCTCGTATGCAGCGGGCGCCCGTCCGCTTTCAGCAACGCCTCACCGAGCGTCTCGCTGAACGTGGGATGCGGGTGGATGAGCCGTGCCGCATCGGCAAGCGGGACACGGTTGCCGACCAACTGTTCGGCTTCCGCTATCAAATCACTGGCGATTGGGCTGACGATGTGCACGCCCAACACCACCTGCATATCAGGATTGTTCGCAAACGCACCGCTGACGACGGTCATCGATCCGCCTTCCCCGCTCATCAGCATGCGCGCGTTGGACAGCATCGGGTATGCCGTCTCCTTCGGCTCGACCACGTCTTCGCGCGCTTTTGCCTGGTCGAGCGTCAATCCGACGCTTGCTGCTTCGGGGAAAGAGAACACCACCTGTGGCACGGTGTCGTCAAGCACGGGTTTTGGATCGGCTCCGGCGATTTTCTCAGCGATGGTGATGCCTTGTTCAAAGGCGCGGTGGGCCAGCGCATGACCTGGAGTGATGTCTCCCAGCGCCCACACGCCATCAAGGTTCGTCCGTCCGTATCCGTCGACGGTCACGTATCCTCGTTCGTCGAGCTTCAGGCCGCTGGAGCGGAACCAGTCGGCGTCGGTATTGGGCACACGTCCGATGGCGGCAAGCACCACTTCGCCGTAAGCGGTGCGGTCCTCATCGGAATCGCCCTGCCGATAGTGCACAGTGGCCCCTAGGTTCGCGCCAGTGTCGACACGGTCCACCGCGGTGCGTGCGATCACGTTCACTCCCCTGCGTTTCAGCTCACGTGTCAGCGTCATCGAAGCACGGCGTTCCCATGTGGACAGCACGCGGTCCTTACGAATCAGCAGTGTCACTTCGCAACCGGCGGCATTCCACAGCGACGCGAATTCCAATGCCACCGCACCCGCACCGATAATCACCGCGCTGGAGGGCAAGGTATTCAGCTCCAACGCCTGGGTGGAATCGATCAGCGCGCCGGCGAACGGATTTCCAGGCAACGCAAGCGGACGCGATCCGGTTGCCAACACGACGTCGTCGGCATCGATCGCAAGTTCCGTTTCAACCGGTTCGAACACGCCGGCTTCCACGGACCGCGATACCTGCGTCTCCCCCTCAGCCGGCGTGACACGTACTGTATGCGCGTTCTGCAATGCCGCGCAACCGCGGAATACGGTGACGCCGCGATGCGCCAGCAGGCCCGTCAGCCCTTTCGTCATCGTTTCCACGGTGGAGACGCGGAAATCACGTAATCTGCCGAAATCGATGCTCTGCAGCGTGGCGTTGATGCCCATGCGTTCGGCGTTATGGATGGTTTCGACGCTATGCACGGCGGTCAACAATGCCTTCGATGGGATGCATCCGCGGTTGAGGCATGTGCCACCGAGCGTACCGTCACGTTCGATCAACGCCACCGATTTGTCGAGTTCCGCGGCACGCAGTGCCGTAGAGTAACCGCCGGGGCCGGCTCCGATGATAGCGATGTCGAAATGCTGTTGAACCATATTGAATCCCAATTCGTTCCTCATTGATTCGTTTGCACGCACGTGAAGTGAGCTTTTGTTCGATGCGAGCAATCGTTTTCCATGGTAATGGAAAAGCCGTCAGTTGTTCGCTGACGGCTTGAAAAATCACCGGCGGTTCTCGATACCGATCACTCCGGCCAGTGTCCACGCTTCGGGTAACGAGGCTTCGGAAGCCTCCAACGGCGAATCTGGAGGGCACGGCTCCACGCATAGGAACCGGAACGCATGCCCTTGGCCACGGACTGCTCACCGAATTTCTCGATGAGCTTCTTCTTGAGCTTGTGCCACATGACCGCCACGTCGATAATCACGGCGAACAAGTAGACATACATGATCAGCATGAGCGGCAACGCCAATGCAGGCCACTTGTAGGTGACGACCATGGATCCGATCAGGATTATGAACGCGACCGGGATGAAGAACTCGCCCAGATTGAAGCGGGCATCGACGTAGTCACGGATGTAGATGCGCCACGGCAGACGTTCCGACTTCGGCATGTGGTTGATGTCGCCACTTTGCATGGCATCGTATTCGGCGTTCTCACGTTCGCGGATGCGGGCCTTGGCCGCCTTACGGCTGGCGTCGCGATCCTTGGGGACCAGCGGACGGAGATTCTGCGCCTGGGCGTCCTTGCGCTTCGGGGTCGGACGGCCCTTGCCGGAGGTCGGCTGTGCAGCCTTGCTCTCGACGTTCTCCTGCGCCGGCTCTTCCTTCTTGGTAAACAAACTCATGCCTATAGAGCGTAAGGTGACGTATCGACGCTCGATGCCGCCCGCGGTGCCGTCTGCGTTGCGGTTCAAGCTGCGATTCAAGCTGCGATTCAAGCTGCGGTCGGACGGTCTGCAAAGAACGGATACAATGGACATTCGTCACACGATATTCAATCCGCGTAATACACACGCATATATAGGGAGCATCAAGGATTATGACAGCTTTAGGACCCGAAGAGATCCGCACGCGCGTCGAGTCGGATTTCAACCGCATCGTCGACGTGTTGAACCAGAAGATCGCGTTGCAGTCGATTTCCGCGAAGGGCATCACCGCCGATCATATGAAGCGTTCCGCGCAATTCGTGGCGGACCTGCTGCGCGAGGTCGGCGTCGATACGAAGGTGGTGCAGTCGCACAACCCCGACGGCACGCCGGGCGCTTGGGAGGTCATCGGTTCCAAAAACGTCAGCGAGGATGCGCCGACGGTGCTGCTGTACGCGCACCATGACGTGCAGCCGGTGCCGGATCCGAGCGTATGGAACACCGACCCGTTCGTCGGCACTGAAATCGACACGCGTCTGTACGGCCGCGGAGCCGCGGACGACGGCGGTGGAATCGCCATTCATTCCGGTGCGCTGAAAGCGCTTGAAGACGATCTGAAGGTGAACATCAAGGTGTTCATCGAAGGTGAGGAGGAGATGGGTTCTCCGAGCTTCATTCCGTTCATCGAAGAGCACCGGGACGAGTTCGCTTCCGATGTGATCATTGTGGCCGATTCGGGCAACTGGTCCGCTGAGATTCCGTCGCTGACCACGTCGCTGCGTGGCAACACCGATATTGATGTGCATGTCAAGGCGTTGGAACATCCGGTGCATTCCGGCCAGTATGGCGGCCCGATTCTTGACGCGAACACGCTGGCTGCGATGTTGATTTCCTCCATGTACGACGCCAATGGCGATTTGGCCGTGCCGGGCGTTGCGTCCGAGGAACCGGTTGGCGGCCTGCAGCGTGATATGGACGAGGCGACTGTGCGTGCCGACGCGGGCATCGTCGAATCGTATCGTCTTGCCGGCACCGGTTCGCTCGCCGCGCGTCTGTGGACGAAGCCCAGCGTCACCGTCATCGGGTTCGACGCGCATCCGGTGGAAGGATCCTTCAACGTCATCTCTCCTGAAACCACGTTCCGTCTGAGCTTGCGCACCGCGCCGAACCAGCGCCCGGAAGAGGCCCAGGAGGCGTTGGCCAAGTTCATGGTGGAGCATGCGCCGTTCGGTGCCGAAGTGTGGGTCGACAAGCTCGACAACGGCATGGGCTGGGCCATGGATCCGAACGCTGAGGCCACCAAGGACGCCATGGACGCCATGGAGGAAGCGTTCGGTGTGGCTCCGGTCAACAAGGGCGAGGGTGGCTCCATCCCGTTCATTCCGGAATTGCAGCGCATCTTCCCGAAGGCGCAGGTGCTGGTCACCGGTCCGGAGGATCCGAAGGCCAACGCGCATAGCCCGAACGAGTCCATCAGTCTGCCGGCGTTGAAGAACAACGTCATCACCGAAGCGTTGCTGCTGGATAAGCTCGCCAAGTAAGAAGCCGTGTAAGGCTTGCCGAAATAGGATAAAGCTCTCTGTCATACGATTCCGATTGGAACGTATGACAGAGAGCTTTTTCATTTAGCTGCCGATTGGGGAATCATCATCCATTAGTTGGACACGTTGCTGAACGCCCAATGCCAGTAGCCGGTGTAGTATGCGGTGGCCAACGCGATTGCCGGCACCGCGATGCAGATGGCGTAGAACAGCCAGTCGACCGCATGCAGTTTCGATTCGCGCGCTTGGCTTCGTGGCGCGTCGGATCCGAATCCGCGCGCTTCCATGGCGGTGGCGAGTTTCGTTCCACGTCGGATGGATACGACGAGCAGGCTGAATGCTTGCGAGAAGACGCGTTTGATGGTGCTGCCGTCGCCGAGGCCACGCGAGCGGCGTGACTGGCCGAGTGCACGCCAATCGTCCTGCAGCAGCGTGAACATGCGCATGCCGGCAAGGCCGCCGTATACGAAACGTTGCGGCAGGCGCAGAATCTGCACGAGTCCGTCGGCCAGATCGGTCGGGTCGAGTCCCAAAGCCAGAATCACACCCGGCACGGCGATTGCGGCGACACGTAGGAATGTGGCCAACGCCAGATAGAGCGATCCTTGGGAGATGACGATGATGCCGCCCAGATTGGCCAGCACCGTGCCGGATGTCTTGCCGTACAACGCCACGGAAACGAAGCTGCCTGTGGCCGCTATCCATACCGGCCATGTCTTGCGCAAGACCGTCCAGGGAGCCACTCCGCCGATCCATAACAATAGCATTTCCAAACCAAACGCCACGGATGCCGAAACGACATCGAGGGTGAAGAACATCGGAATGCACAGGATCAACGCACCGATGAAACGGCTTACCGGATTGATTTTCGCCACGAACCATGACGGTGACGCCGGCTTCGTTTCGTTACGACGTTCCTTGTGTGGCACCACGGTAATGGTTTCGAGCTTTTCATTGCCGTCGCGCCCACTGTTTTTGTTGGTTTCGAGCATGTCACTCCCCCTCTCTGACCAAAATACGGCGTGCGCCCAGCGCTTCGATGAGCGGCTCATCGTGCGTAATCATGATGACCGCGCAACCTTGGTCGCGCGCACCGGCGATCAATTGGACCATGCTGGTCCACGTGGTGAAATCCTGTCCGAATGTCGGCTCGTCCATGACCAGCACTTTTGGCGCGGCAGCCAGCATGGACGCCACGGACAGTCTTCTTTTCTCACCGCCCGATAGGGTGAATGGATTCGCTTTGGCGAAGCGGGAAAGATTCAGGCGTTCCAACAGCCTGTCGGCGATGGAATACGCCTCCTCGTCGGTTTTGCCCATGGATTTGGGGCCGATGGCCACCTCGTCTCGCACGGTGGATGCGGCGAACTGGTGTTCCGGCTCTTGGAACACCATGCCGATACGTCCCAGCAAGTCGCGGCTTTTCCATGTAATCACATTGTTTTCGCGATGGGGAGGTACCAGATCGTCCGCCATGCATACACGTCCTGCTATCGGTTTGAGCAGTCCTGCGAGAGTGAGTCCGAGTGTGGATTTGCCCACGCCGTTTCTGCCGGTCAACGCGGTCACCTCACCGGAATGGAATTCGAGGTCGATATGCTCGCCGAGCGGGAAATCATAGCCGAAGCTCAGATCCCGCGTGTAAAGCACGACGTCCTGCGGTTGCCGGATTTGTTCCGGTTTGGGCGCGTGGCTTTCGATGGTGCGGCCCGGCACCCACGCACCGCCGTCGGCAAGCACCTGACCCATGTGGCCGAACACTTCGTCTGGAGTGCCGTCGGCGATTACGCCGCCGACGTTCGAATCGGCTTCGGGTTTGCCCAGCACGATGACGCGGTCGACCAGGTCGAGCCACACGTCGATATGATGTTCCACCACAACCAGCGTCTCATGGGTTTGTTCGAGGACGTGGCGGACAGCGTCGTGCACTTCCTTGACACCGTCCGGGTCAAGGTTGGCGGTCGGTTCGTCAAGCAGCAGCAGGCCAGGGTGCATGGCCAGCACGCCCGCCAAGGCGAGGCGCTGACGTTGCCCGCCGGAAAGTCCTCGTGTGGAGCGGTCGAATGCCATGTAGTCGAGCCCGACGATGTCAAGGGCGGCTCGTGCCCGGTTCCAGATTTCATCTTTCGGCAGGTTCAGGTTCTCGCAGCCGAATGCGGTGTCGTCTCCGGCACGTTCGAGAATCGTCTGCGAGTCCGGGTCCTGAAGCACCAGCCCGCAACGTCCGCGCGCTTGTCTGGCATCGACGCCGTCGATGAGCAGCTCGCCTTCCTGCTCGCCTTCGTCATCTCCACCGAGCACGCCGGCCAAACCGGACATCAGGGTTGATTTGCCTGCGCCGGAAGCGCCAAGCAACAGTACCCGCTCCCCCGGTTTGATGTCGAAGTCGACGTGTCGTAGCGCGAAATCCTTACGTGAGGCGTGTCTCCATCCCCAATCATGTGCGGTCACGCCGGCCGCTGTTGTGTTCTGAACGTCAGTGGTCATTCGTCGTTCTTTCTTCTGATTGTCATGCTGTTGTTTCGTATGCCGTTGTCATGCGATGCGCCATCACAAGAAAATCCCGCACCACCTTGATGTGATGCGGGATTTGCTTGCATCGGACAATCAGACCAGTTCCTGCGTACGACCGGATTCGAAGCGGTCGAGCACGCCGGTCTTGGCGATGGCCACCTGCAGGAGGTACATCACCGCGCCGGCGAGCACCGCGCCGGAAATGGCGGAGGCGATCAGGTAGATGCTGACGCGTAGCGCGCTCCAAGCCGGATTGGTAAGCCAGTAGTACAGGCCGCAGCCGACGCCTGCAAGTGCGCCGGAGATCGTGGTGGACAGCAGGTCCCACTTCTTATAGGCGAAGATGGCAAGACCGATTTCGGCGCCGAGGCCCTGCACGATGCCGACGATCAGCGAGCCGCCGACGCCCCACTGGTTGCCCATGGTGAGTTCGAGCGCGGCCGCGAGGGTTTCCGCGAACAGTGCGGCTCCAGGCTTGCGCACGATGATGGCAGCCAGAGGGCCTGCGAACAGCCAGAAAGCGTTAAGCAGGCCTTCGAAGCCTGGAGTCACCGCCTCGAAGAGGGCCAGCGGCGCGGTGCAGACGATGTCCCAGCCCCAGAAGATCACGCCGGATGCGACGGCGATGATGGCTGCGACGACGATATCGACCACGCGCCACTTGTTGTTGTGTTTGCGAACTGCGGAAGACTGGTTTTCTTCAGTCATGGGATATGTGCCTTTCTCTTTTCGTCAAGGCACGGGAAATAGAGAGACGTCCGTGCGCCGGCATTACCCGGTATACGTTCATACGGTTGAAGCGGTTGCTTCCTCTCAGCCATTCGGCCCCCGTGTCTGCGCCTGATATTACACAGGACCCACGATTTACGTCGGTTTTGTCTCATAACGGATTCCGTATTCCGTGGCTGAGTCGCATTCCGATGTGTTGTTTTGGAGGAACGCTCCAACCGTATGGTGATTTTATTGAGGCAGTCTCATCAGCGATTCGGCAAGATTCTTGAATGTTTCTCCGATACCGTCCGACCGCAACGCGCCCTCTTTGGTTAGGACTGCGGGCCGGCCTGCTTCGCCGGTTTCGCGCAGTTCAGGCTCCAATGGGAGTTGTGCGAGCAGTGGCACTTCATAGCCGAGGCTGTGGGTCAGCTGTTCGGATACGCGTGCGCCGCCACCTTCGCCGAAGATACGTAGCTTCTCGCCTTTGTGCTCGTAGTAGCTCATGTTTTCCACGACGCCGCGAACTTTCATCGGCACCTGCAATGCCACCAGGCCGGATCGTACCGCGATGTCGGAGGCGGATGGCTGCGGTGTGGTGACCACCACCAGTTCGGCGTTCGGCAGTGCCTGTGCCACGGAAATCGCCATGTCGCCGGTGCCGGGCGCCAGGTCGAGCAGCAATACGTCCGGTTCGCCCCACCATACGTCGGATAGGAATTGTTCCAAGGAGCGTTGCAGTCTTGGACCACGCCATAGGATGGCTCTGTCCGCGCCGGCGAACATGCCGATGGAGATCAGTTTCACACCCCATGCGGTGACGGGCATGAGCATGCCGTTGAGGTTCGTGGGCTGTGACTGCACGCCGAATAGCCTGGGCAGCGAGAAACCGTAGATGTCGGCGTCGATGGCGGCGGTATCGTAGCCGAGCGCCGCGAATGCGGCTGCCAGATTGGCGGTGACAGACGATTTGCCCACGCCGCCTTTGCCGGAGGCGATGGCGAAGATGCGGGTTCTGATGCCGGGTTTGTTGAACGGGTTCTGTTTACGTTCCGCTTTGAGGCCGGCCACCAGCTGGGTGAGTTTGTCTTGGCTCATGGAGCCGACTTCGATGCTGGGAATCAACGTGGCATCGGGATAGGAGGCGACCGCGCCGTTGATCTGGTTGGTGATGGTCTGCGACAGCGGACAGCCTTCCACGGTCAGTTCGACCCGCACCCGTACGTCGTACGTGTTGGTTTCGCCTGCCACTGGCGTGGCGTCAATGGCTGCGATCATGCCCAAGTCGGTGACGGACCTGCCCAGTTCGGGGTCAATCACTTTGCTTAGCCGTTCGTAGATGCGCGCTTCGATGGTGCGCTCGTCGCTCATGCTTCCTCCTTATGCCGCGTACCACGGTAGCGGTTCGCGGCACGGCTCGCCAGATGGTGTGGCGATTATTCAACTGTTCCTGTGTCGAGCAGCTGTTTGAATTGGTCTTCGTTGAGCATGGGGATGCCCAGTTCCTCGGCTTTTGCGGCTTTTGAGCCGGCATTCTCGCCTACGACGACCCAATCGGTTTTCTTGCTGACGGATCCTGCGGCTTTGCCTCCGCGCAGAACGATGGCCTCTTTGGCGGAATCGCGGGAGAATCCTTCCAACGAGCCGGTGACCACGACCGTTTTGCCTGCCAATGTCTGTGGTAGTCCGCTGGCTTGGGCTTGTCCGACTCCTACGCCGGCGGCCTTCCATGCGTCAAGCACGGCACCGCGCCAATTGCCCGGCTCACGGGCCGCGGTGAACCATGTGACTACGGATTCCGCAATTTCCGGACCAATACCGTCGATTTGGGACAATTCGTCCACGCTGGCATGTTCGATGGCATCCAACGTACCGAACGCGCTGGCGATGGTGCGTGCGGTGGGCGGTCCGAGCCTGCGGATGGACAGGGCCACCAGAACGCGCCACAGGTCGGCATGGCGGGCTTTGTCCATTTCGTCGAGCATCTTGCGGGTGTTTTCCGCCGGACGAATGTACACCGGCTGCACGCTGGACGTGCCTCCACGGGATACCTTGATTTCCTCGCGGATCACCACGGCGTCATCCGGCACCACGTATTGCGGATATTCCGCGGTCTCGTCGATGTCGGCTTCCTTGCGTTTGCGGGCGGCGGTAGGCGCGGTCCAGAATGCGGGCACCTGATGCCATAATCCGGATCCGCCCACACGTTTGCGCACTTTCTTGATCTTGCCGTTTGACCCGACGGTCTCGTGGATTTCGATGATTGGGGCCTCGCGCCAGACGCGCACATCCTTGAGGTCTGCGGACGTCAACGAGAACAGCCCGGCCTCGCTGGACAGCACAGGTGTCTGCATGGGCGGCAGTTCCAGTCCCGCCACCGGCTCGTACGGTTCAGGCTCCTCACCGGGTTTCACCACGATTTCGGTGATGTTCGGCGCATACGTGTCGATGGAATCGGGCCTGTCCTCTTCGGGATTCGTCAGCGCAATGGCTGATTGGTCGCCCAGATGTTCGATATCGAACGCCTTGCGGGACGCCAGATTGATGATCCGCTCGGTCAGCTGCGCCGGGCAGGATTCCACGTTCGGGCAGCGTATATCTTTGTCTCCCTCTTTGGCGGGAGCGAGTTCCGCGCCGCAGCTCGGGCAACGCGTGGGCATCACGAACCGGCAGAGCTCGCCCTCGCGTCCCTTGCGTCGCTCCAGCACCGGACCGACAAGCTCGGGAATCACGTCTCCCGCCTTGCGCACCACCACGGTGTCGCCGATGAGCACGCCTTTGCGTTCCACTTCAAAGGGGTTGTGCAGCGTGGTACGGGATACTGTGGAACCGGCCACGTACACGGGTTTCAACACCGCCACCGGAGTCACACGTCCGGTGCGCCCCACCTGCACAGTGATGTCAAGCAGCTCGGTATTGACTTCTTCCGGTGGATATTTGTAGGCGATGGCCCAGCGCGGCGCACGCGATGTGGCGCCAAGGGAACGCTGCAATCCCAAATCGTCGACCTTCACGACGATGCCGTCAAGCGCGTGTTCGATGTCGCTTCGGTGTTCGCCGTAATAGTCGATCATGCCGAGGATTTCCTTGAACGACGTGACCTCACGGTTGTGCGGAGAGACGGGCACACCCCATTTCTTATACAATTCGTAGGCTTCGGATTGGTCGTTGACCACATCATGGCCGTTGCCGGCGTGCCCCGCACCCCAACGCAGCGATCCGATGCCGTGCGCGTAGAAGCTCAGGCGACGGGTTGCGGTGATACGCGGATCCTTCTGTCTCAGGCTACCTGCGGCCGCGTTGCGGGGATTGGCGAATGGCGCGCGACCGGCGTCCTCGTTCTCGGCGTTCAGCTTGTTGAAATCGTCCCATCGCATGAACACTTCGCCGCGGATCTCCACGAATTCGGGAATGTCTTCCTCCGGTCCGGCAAGGTTCTGCGGAATGGTGGAGATGGTGCGCACGTTGAGAGTGATGTCCTCGCCGGTCACGCCATCGCCTCTGGTCAGACCCTGTTCAAGCACGCCGTTGCGGTAGATGAGGTTCAGCGCAAGACCGTCGATTTTCACCTCGCAGGTCATGGGCAGTGGCTTCGATTCGGGCCAATCCAATCCCCTGAGCACGCCGTCGTACCATTCGCGCAGCTCCTCGATGGAGAACACGTCATCGAGGCTCATCATGCGCGATGGATGACGTGCGGAAGCGAAGTCGTTGGAGAACGTGCCGCCCACGCGATGGGTCGGTGACTGCGGTGAGTCAAGTGATGGGAACTGCGCCTCAAGCGATTGCAGGCAGCGCAATCTTGCGTCATATGCCGCGTCGGATGAGACGGGGGCATCGTCGATATAGTATGCGATCTGGTCTGATTCCACCCATGCGGCCACGCGCGCCCACAGCCTGGCCGCGGCTTCGGCGCTCATCGAAGCCACATCAACCTTGTCGAGGCGCATGGCGTCGGCATCAGTCGGCTGCAACGCGGCAATCCAACGTTCGCTGCCCGGAGTCAGCGAAGCCAGCCCCTCATCGGCCACGACGGCCGCGGAACTACCGTCGCTCTCCGGCGCGTCGAAATCCCATGCCAACTGTTCGGAATCATCACGATTCGTCATTGTCACCGCTTTCCCATCATTTCCGCCATGCCGCGCGGATGTCCACGCCAGCACCGATTATCGCACAAATGTTCGACCGTTTTGTTAGTTGTTCAGAGAGCGCAGGAACTGCACCTGCACCACGTCGGCACCGTCATGGTCTTCGTAATCCATGCGCATCGCGGCCACCGACAGGGTGCGTGCGGGCACGAACATGCCTTTGTCCACGCAGACGCGGGCCGCTTGGTGCATCAGGGGCGCGACCGGCGTGTTCGGCCATACCGGCAGTCCGGCGTCGGCGAGCACGTGGATGGCTTCCTGCACGTTGGTCGGCACCGGAATGCACTGCGATTGCGCTCTTCCGATCAGTTCCTGCAGTTCGCTTTCGAGCATGGCGATACGTCCGGGGGCGATCTCCTCGCTCATGATGTATGAGGCGGCGGCAAGGTCGAAGTGGTCGCACATCCATTCCGCATAGGCGAGGCGATAGTAGGCGAATGAGGCGTCTTCCCGGTCAAGCGCGACGTTCAGCGCGTTGAGGCATGCCGCACGTGCCGGATCCCAGTCCTCGGCACGCCCCAGCTGCACGGCGAGCTTGAGGTGCGACAGCGGGTATGCGGGGGCGTAACGCACCATGGCGTTCAGATGCGGCAGCGCGGCATCGACGCCTTTGACTTGGGCGAGCAGGTCGGCAAGCTCCATATGCATGTAGAACAGGTTGTCGGGAATGAGCACCGTTCTTTCGCCTTCGGTGGCGAACATGCGGTTGTAGATGACGCGTTCCGCATATGAATTGAAGTACCGCGGCACGCCCGGATTTTCAGCGAAGATCCGGTCCATGCGTTCGAGTGTGGACTGGGCGGATTCGATGGCCCGCTCGACGTCTCCGGAGAACAGCATGTCTCGTGCCTTCAGACGTTCGTCATCGAGGGATTGTGCCAGTTCGAATGAGAAGTCGGGCGTGTCTTCGCCGTCGATCAGCGCGCTGGTGACCTGCGGTGCCAATTCGGTCAATTCCGGATCGGATATGGAATTGATGATGTCCATGGCCTGTTTGGCTTTGGCCACCGATTCGAGTCCGTCGCTTTGCGCAAGACGATGGAACTCCCCCACGGCGCGCTGCAACAAGTCGACACGCTGGATGGACAGGCCCATCATGTTCTCACAGCCGAACAACTGCGCCGTGCCGTCATCAAAACGAATGTCGGACAGTTCGGGTTCTTCTTGGCTTCCCGCCGGTGAGAATCGGCTGTCACGAAGGTCGAAGGCCGCATCGATGGGTTTGAGCGCGCCTTTGCCGTCCACGTCCATTTCGGCGTCGAACATGCGGTATGTGGCGGTTGGATGGGCCAATCCGTCAGTGTCGAGCCGCTTCAGGAACTCGTCGCGGGTGAAGGTGACGGTCACCAAGTTGCGTACGGTCGGGTTTTTGCGCAGCTGCGCCATCGGATCGTCGTCATCATCATCGAGGTAGGTGTCGTACTCCGTTTTGTCGCTGGCGTCGTCCCGCATGGAGGCGTCGTCATCATCGGCGCGTCCGTCCGGTACCGCGAACGCCATTTCGTCGAAATCGATGTCTTTCATCAGGTCTTCGAACTGGCCGTCCACCGTATCGTCTCCAGTGCCAACGCTATCCGAGCCAGCCGAATCGTCGGAATCGATTGATTCGGATGAGATATCGGTGGTTCTCGGAGTGACGGGCCGAGCCGGATCGCCATGGTAGTCGCCGTCCTTTGGAGCGGCTTTGGATCCGGATGGCCTCATGTCTCCGGTACGGATGCGTTCGAAGGCGCTTAACGCCTCGCTCATCAACTCGCTGATGGCGGAATCCTGTTCGGCTACGGCCTCTTCCAGACCAATCGAATCGATGTGCATCGACACGCGTTTGACATTCGGATCGGCTCCGAAGCTCAACGCGGCCATCATGAGTCCGACGCGCAGATTGTAATCGACGCTCATACGCGTGCGTTCGACGTCGGTCAGGTCGATCCACGCGCGGCGCGATACGTCGTATCGGGTGAACGGCATCATGGACACTCCAGCAGAAGTGAAGCCGATTGCGACTTCGCCGTCGCTGAGGTCGCACCGGAAGTCAACGTCGAAACGGTATGGCAGACGCAGGCTGCGCAGCAGACGGGACATGGTCTGCCGGTACACCCATTCGGAACCTCCGTCGGCGCCGAAATCGCCTTCCAACACGTTGTCCTTGGTTGATTCGGCGACTTCACGCCGGAAGTCGGCCGCGATATCCGCCAGTCGGCTGGCGGCCTGGATGCCGTCTTCCCGGTTCGGGTCGAGGATCGCGCCGAACCGGTCGTCCGGTTTCAACGCGATCAGCGCCGGATTCTCCAGCAGGGCGAAGTCGATCTGCGCGGCTTCGGCACGCGTCACCGTGTCCTCCGTGGGGAGAGCGCCGATGCGTGCGTTACGTTCCAGCCATGAGCTGACGGCGGCGAAGCGGTTGAGGTTGCCCTCGATGTTGAGGGCGCACAGCACTGCCGAGAACGGCAGGGAGGAATCCCATGCGAAGAAGTAGCATCCGGAATAGCTGGATGTGTACAGGCGCAGCGGTTCCGCTCCGTGCACAGCTTCGAGCCCTTGATCGGTATCGAGCGCGTGGGCTTCGCGCATCAGATCGGCGAAGTAGTCTTCCAGGCCGGAGGCGCGCATGCCATGCGACCGGGCGCTCATGGTGTCTCTGATGGACCGTCGGATGGCGCCTATGGGCGCTTCGCGGTTGAGCCTGCGGAAAATGTTGCCGGAACCGAAGCCGACGAGCAGGCCGTTCATCTGTGGCAGCATGTAGGCGGCGAAGAACGCGATGGTGATGACGTCCCGATATTCGAGGTCGAACCGCATATTCGCTGGCAGGTTGGCGCGCATTTGCTCAAGCGTGTATCGGTTGCCGGTTTTGAGCCATGAGGCGAGCCACATCATGCGACCGCCCGGCATGCGTCCCACGACGCCGCCTTGCGTGGCGCGCACCGTTTTCGGATTGCGGCTGGCCGCATGACCGAGTCTTGGACCGTCCGCCAACGTAAGGGTTTCCTCTTTGACGAAGACGAACCGCGGTTCGAGTTCCTGCGTGTCCATGTCCGGATCGGTGCCGGCGAAGACACGCGCTTTGCCGTCCGCGAGCGCGATTTGGGCGAAGTGGTCGCTGTCGGTGAACAATCCGATGGAGAAGGCATGGCCGTGGGTCTGCGGCAGTTGGGCCCATCCGAGGCGGAATCCTCCGGGCACGCCTTCGAATCCGTCGATGACGTGTCGTTTGATGAGCGGATTAAGCCGGATGGCGTTGCGGGTCAGTTCGTCGACGATGTCGTCGGGCCTGTCAAGCGCCTTGCCGAAGGGGTTGGCGTGGATGTGGCGCGGCGTGGCCTGGTTGACGAGTCGCCGCACATTTTGCCTGACGCGTTCGAGCATGGTCCGGTTATGTTCCGGTTGGCTGGCCGGGTCTGATGGTGTGCGGTGAGACATGTGTGCCATTCTTTCAATCCAACGCGACATGAAGCTATTAGAATAATGACGTGACTTTTTCGAAGCAGCGTTTTCAGACACGTCGTCGTATGTGCGCAGCCATTGTAGTCGCTTTCGCGGTGATGGTGGTGGTCGAGTGCGTGTTGTGCAATATGCCGTTTTGGCGTTCCTTGGCCGCATCGGGTGATTCCGCCGCCGCGTACAACGTGCTGGGCCCTGGGCTCGAACGTACTGACGAGGGGTTGTTGAAGGTCACCGATCCGACGCAGGCATATATGCAGGTCGATGCGGATGGCTCGTCGGAATATGTTCGTATGGATCCGGTGCCTTCGAAGGCGTTGGATAAGGCAGCCAGACAATCGGAGCAGGTGTTGCGCACGGTTCGTGTCCGTCCTGATGTCAATCGCAGGGCCGGTACGGTCAGTTCGGTGTCGGTGTCTTCGCCACGTTCGCTGTATGTGCATGCGGCGGCTGCAGGTGGTTCGGTGTGCGTGCGGATTGTCGAGCCGAAGGGTTCGCTGATTCCGTTTGATGCGGTGCGTGCGAATGTGCGTGTACCGTTCGCGTTGAATCCGTTGCGTATCGGCGTGATGGTGGCCGTGTTGGCGATGGTACTGGTGTGGAGGCCTGGTTCGCGGTTGTGGCGGATGCCGTTGGATACGACGAGTGTGAGGCAGCGTGCGTGGCTGGGGGCGCTGCTGGCGGTGCCTGTTGTGGTCACTTGTGCCGTTGTGGTGTGGCAGCTGGTGGAGGCGGCTCCGTTGAGCTTCCATACGAAAGGCACGTACACGTATGATTTCGACCAGTACGATTACGTGGCAAGGGCGCTGCTTGATGGTCACGCGTGGTTGGATTTGGATGTGCCGGATGCGTTGCGTGACGCGGCGGATCCGTATGATGTGGCCACCCGGCAGCGGTTGCTTGCCGATGGCGTAAGCCCAGTGTATTGGGATTACGCGCTCTATCAGGGGCACTGGTATTCGTATTTCGGTGTGGTTCCCGCGTTGTTGTTGTTCCTGCCGTATCGGGCGGTCACATCGTTGTTCGTCGATGGCGGGCTGATGATGCCCTGCGGCGCGGCCGTGCCGCTGCTGATGCTTGGTTTTCTGGTATTCGGATGTCTGCTGGTGATTCGTGTGATATCCCGAATTCGTCCGAATGCGCCGTTGGCTGCGGTCAGTATGCTGTGCGTGTTCATGCTGTTGGCTTCCAATGGTTTGTATCTGTGGTATCGGACGAATTTCTATTCGGTGCCGATCGCCGCCTCCCTGTTTCTGAGCGTGTTGGGATTGTGGCTGTGGTTGGGCGCCGCCAAGCAGGTGCCGGTGTCAGGCGATCGGATTCGTGAGGTTGATGGCACGCAGTCGTTGTCGTTGCCCCATCTGGCTGCAGGCTCGATGTGCATTGCGGCCAATCTGGGGTGCCGTCCGCAGTTCATTCTCGTGGCGTTGCTGGCTTTCGTAATATTCTGGCCGCAGATTCAGTCGATTTTCCGTCACGCCCCCAATGATTCCTCCATTCCCCATATGTCGGTCTGGCGTCTGATGCGCGCGCCGTTGGCCGCATTGCTTCCCGCATTGATTGTGATCGTTCCTCTGCTGGCGTACAACGTGGTCCGGTTCGGATCACCGCTCGACTTCGGCACCTCATATCAGATGACGGTCACGGATATGACCAGTTATCGGCAGCCATTGTCGAATCTTGCGCTGACCGTCGCATATTACCTGTTCCTGCCGTTGCGGTTCACGGATGCGTTTCCGTTCCTCGCCGTCAATCCGGCGCCTCTTCCCACTTGGGGATTTACCGAGGCAATGCCTGGCGGCTTATTCACGATAGCTCCGTTGACGTTGGCCGCGCTGGCCTGCCCGTTCCTCTACCGGCGTATGCGCAAGGCCGGGCGCACGAACACATGGCTGTTGTTGACATCCAGCCTGGCATTGGGATTGCTGCTTGTGGTAATTGACTCCCGCATGGCTGGTTTGGGATGGCGGTACATCGCCGATTTCGGATGGCTGTTTGCCTTGGCCGCGTTGCCTTCGTTGCTGATCGTACTTGATTGCGGCAAGCCGCGTCTGCGTTGGGTATGTCGTGCCGGATTCCTCGCGCTGCTGCTGTTCACGCTGGTTGTCGCGCTGATGTCGTTGTTCCTGCCCGGGCGTGACGATGAGATGTTGCGCAACAATCCCGCCCTCTATCTCGACGTGCAGTCCTGGTTCATGTTGGGTTGACGTCCGACATAAGCTACATCCAGTAAAAAATCAGGTTTCTTTCCTGATTCATATAGCAGTTTTTCCGGTTTGCTCTGAGTTTCATCGGCAATCATAACGATTGTCATCATTGTTGCTTTGAATTATGTTCCGGGGGTCGCCAACCATGAAACCGCTTTCGCCGCCACGCAACCATCCTCGGGCCGCACGTTGGACGCCAAAGGCGACATCGTGCTGCTCACCACCGAACTGGGCCGCGACGACAACGCCGTGCAGGACCAGGTCGTCAAACTCGATGCCGAAACCAGCAGTGTGACGCGACTGTTGGATTTCGGCAGCCTGTTCGCCGATTACAAGGCGTCCGCCACGCATGCGGGCACGGACGATTCGGATGAACTGCCGGTGAACCTGCGCGCGGTTGCGCCTGCGGTTCGTTACAATCGGCGGTATGGGTTTCTTCGATTCGCTGTTCGCCGGTAAACGTTCCACACCGGCTTCGTCCGTCACGTTCCATCTCGACCAGGCCGCCCACATGTACGAGGACGGCAATATCGGCTTGGAAGCCACCACGCTTGATATCACACCTGACAGCAAGCGTGTGGCGGTGATAGGTTTGAACGGTGCCGGCAAGACCACGCTGCTCAAATTGTTGGATGGCGCGTTGGCCGCCACGTCCGGAACGGTCCGCATCGAAGCGGACGGTACCGCATACGACCCCGCCGTAAAACGCGATCTGAAGCATGTCGAGGATCTAGTCGGCCGCGTGCGGCGCGAAGAGATTCCGAACGCCTACTACAAGGCGGCTTCGATTCGTGAGGCGATCGACCTGCCGTTGAAGAAGCACAAGGTGCCGGAAAGCGAACGTCAGGCGATCATCGGCAATCTGTTCGCGCATTTCGACTTGGCTTCCGTGGCCCGCGAGCCGGCCTCCGCTTTGGATAGCGAGAAGCGGCATCTGCTGGCGATCGCGGCCGCGTTGAGCTTCTCCCCCGCTGCGATCGTCGCCGACGAGCCGACCAAGGGCTTGGACGAGGTGGCGTCGGCACGCGTGGCGAAGGCCCTGTTCAGCTATGACAAGCAGGTGGTGTTCGCCACGCATGACACGGATCTGATCGTCCGTCCGGAATATGCGATCGGCCGCGTGCTCGTTGTCGACGACCATCGTGTGGTGTTCGACGGCGTGCCTCGTGAGGCGGTCGATTTTTACACGGATTTGGTTCGTTCGAAGTATGAGGCGGCGAAGGGCGACAGGGCGTAGAAGAGATTTCGGACTCGGCAGTCCGTTCAGCCGATCAGTTCGTTGACGGTGTCGATCACCACGTACACGTTATGCCGGAAATCGTCCGGTTCGGGCAGTAGTGAGATGGCCAGATAGCCGTTGGAGGTCATGTCGAAGAAGTAGCCGGGCTGTCCGGATACGCCGTGGCGTTCGATCATGTGCAGCACCAGCTCGTTCTCGTCGAGCACGCTGGGCACGCGCAGCAGTACGTTCCATCCGCCTTCGGCACGCAATACGCTGACAAGACCTTGCTCGTCCGCGTCGAGCATGGCATGCAGTGCTTTGAGATTGCCGCGCACACGTTCCTGCACGTGCGCGGTCTGCGATGGCGCCGCTTCAAGCAGTGCGGGAATTTGTTTTGCGACGATCTCGCTCATGGGCAGATAGTCGTCGGCGATCACGTCGAGACGACGCTTGGCTTCCGCCACGTCTTCGGCGGGACCTGATACCTGGATCCAGCCGACTTTGGCATGCGGTGCGGCGAGCATTTTCGAAAAACCGTCCAACGCGAATGTGAGCGCGCCACGCTCCCCCGCGAGTCGTGCGTTGCCTTCGAATGGTTCCAAATCGTAATCGTAGAACACTTCGTCGGCGATGATGGCCACGTCGTGGTCCCGGCACAGGCGGACGATCGCCTCGCGTTCCGACGGTTTGACGTACGAACCGGTCGGATTGTTGGGGTTGATGAGCACCAGCGCGCGGATGCGATTGCCGTCCGGGCCTTCCAGCGCGGTTTTCAGTTCGGCCACGTCGATGTACCAGGAGCCGTCGAATCGTTGTTGGTATTCGATCATGTCGACGCATTCGAGGCGTGCGATCGATTCGATGAGCGGATAGCCGGGTTTCGGTGCGAGCACGGCGTCACCGGCATCACACAGCAGTTTGATAAGCCACGAGTAGGCTTCGGAAGTTGAACTGAGGATGTACAGGTCGTCCGGCGAGCAATGGCCGATTTCCTGCATGTCAAGGAACGCGGCCAGCGCCTCACGCGCGTAGCGTTGGCCGCGCGGGTCGGCGGAGTAGATGTCCGGAACAAGATCCGGAGCCAGCGCGTGCCGTGTCGGATTGGAGTCGTTGAGCTTGCCGAGCGGTCTGCCGGCTGTTTTGGCGGTGGCTTCCGCCTTGGCGATGGGATTGGGCTCACTGATGTCGACTCTTGAGGAAAAACGCATGCTCTCCACCCTACTCCATGGACTGCCGTCTTCCATCTGCGGCACATGGAACAACGAAAAAGGCCGTCCGATTCGTCGGACGGCCTTGTGACAACCTAATCGGTCAACACATCACTTCTGCTTGGTGCTCGCGTAGTATGCGGCGCCGATGATGCCGGCCTCGTTGTGCAGCTTGGCTGCGACGATCGGGGTCTTGATGTCGATGTACGGCAGGAACTTCTCGGAGACGCGGGACACGCCACCGCCGACGACGAACAGCTGCGGGTCGAAGTAGAACTCCATGAGGGAGTAGTACTTGGTCAGGCGCTTCGCCCACTTCTTGTAGCCCATGTCGAGCTTCTCGCGGATGGAGGATGCGGCGTACTTCTCCGCGTCGCCCTTGCCCTTGAGCAGTTCCAGATGGCCGAGCTCGGTGTTCGGAATGAGCTCGCCGTTGAAAATCAGCGCGGTGCCGATGCCGGTGCCCAGCGTGGTGGCGATGACGAGGCCATCCTGGCCCTTCGCGGCGCCGAACTGCTGCTCGGCAAGACCGGCGGCGTCAGCGTCGTTCACCACGGTGACCGGACGACCGCAAGCTTCGGAGAACACTTCGGTGACGTCCACGCCGACCCAGGACTGGTCCAGGTTGGCCATGTAGCCAAGCTTCTCGCCCACATGAATCGGAGCCGGGAAGGCGATGCCGACCGGAGCGGACTCCGGAACCTCGAAATGCTCGAGCTGCTGGCGAACGATTTCGCCGACGGCCTTCGGAGTGGACACCTCCGGGGTGAGGATCTTCAGACGCGGTTCGGCGAACTCGCCCTTCTCGAGGTTAACCGGGGCGGCCTTAATGCCGGAGCCACCAATGTCAACGCCGAATGCCTGTGCAGTCTCAATCATCTTCAACCTCTCTATCAAGGTATGTTATGGGTGTATTCGAACCGGTACGTGTTATGGTAACTCGCAACATGCCCAAAATCGCGCGCGACATGCACAAATGGTGAGAACGATTGCACAAATTGTAATACTTAACCGAGTAAATATTTCATCGCCTGTTTTGCAAACGATTCGTCCCACGTCGGTAGAGGCTCCGACGTGGGACGAATCGTCAATCGCGTGATCGCCGCGCGTTGGGAAACGCGTGGGCCACGGTGTTACTTCAACGGCGGCATCGGCTGCCATTCCGGATCATGCAGCAGCTTGCGCGAATCCCACCATCCCTTGGCGATCTGAACGATGCCGGTCTTGAAATGCTCGCGGTCCACCATCGTCAGTCGAATCACTTCCTTGACCGCGGTCAGCATCGTACCCAGGCCGAACAACAGCGGACGGTAATCGCCGTACGTCATGAAGTATCGGGCCATGTAGCCGCGGTTGCGCATGATGTGGTAGCGGTTCATGTCGGAAGTGGAGTTGAGCTGGCGCACGCCGGCGATGTCCCAATTGCCGATCTCGCGCGTACGGCGCAGCACCACGTCGGGCACGACGATCGGATTGGTGACCTTGCTGGCACGATAGCCGTACATCGTGTCGTCCCAATAGATGAAGAAACGCGGGTCGGGCAGACCGATCTTCTCGACGATGTTGCGGCGGAACAGGCCGCCTTCGAAGCACAACGTGTCCATCACGCGATAGCCAGCCGGGCCGAACGCAGCCGGTGCGATCGGGTTCGGAATGCCGAGCGGGACGATGAAATCGTACTGCCAGTAGAACGGACCGCCATCATAGTCGTAGCGGCTTCCCTGAATCACGTCGTGCCGATCGGTCCACTTGGCCAAGCGCTCGATGCCTTCCGGCATGACGGCGACGTCGTCGTCCATGACCCAGAACCATTCGGCACCCAGCTCGTACGCCTTCTTCACGCCTGCGGAGAAACCGCCCGCGCCTCCGAGGTTGTCGGTCTGCGGCGCGTAGACCACGCGGTTCTCGTTGCCGGACAGGTCGGCCACGGTGGTGCCCCACTGCGCGGTGAGCTTGGCGCTGAATTCTTCGACCATGCCATGGGTCTTGTCACTGTGCTCGTTGTCCACGACGATGATGCGCCACGGGGCGACGGTAAGCTTCTCGATGGATTCGAACAGAGTGGCGAGCAGCTGCTGGCGCTTGTAGGTCACCACGACGATAGCCAGCTTTTCGATGGTCTTCTTCGCAACTTGCTTTTCAGTCATACATTCCATTCTTGCACCGGCCCTCAACCACACATCGGCCATGTTCGATATGGAGCCGAGCACGGGCATAATCCGCGACAAATATGGACAGAACCTTGCACGGCACGAACTTGTTTGCCATAATGAACCGCGTATGCAGGGGAATCCGTATGACGGATTGAGATGGGCGTGGACGTCCGAACCCTTTGAACCTGATGGTTGACACCAGCGTAGGGAGGCATGGCCATATGGCTGATGTGATTTCCGCAACCAATTCCGATTCCGCGTTCGACGCTTCGAAGGGCGTCACGCGAACCAATCTTCCCCCATTCGCGCAGCGGCTGCGCAAAGCCGCCGACCTCGTATGGGAGGAAGGCTACAGGCAGCCGTTCATCCGCGAACTGGGCGAAGGCACTCTGCCGCGCGAGAAGTTCGCGTTCTATCTGCTACAGGATTTCCGTTATCTCAACGACTACGCCAGAGTGCATGCTTTGGGACTGGCCAAAACAGACGATCCGGAGATCATGACGTTCATGCTCAACGTGCAGAACGGCGCGTTGAATGTGGAGTCGACCGTGCACCGCACGTATCTGGCCAGCTACGGCATCACCGACGAGCAGATGAACAACGTGCGCCAGTCGGCGTTCGCCCGCGCGTACACGTCGAACATCCTTTCCATCGCCTATGGCAAGGACATCCTCGACATTCTCGTGGCCGTGCTCCCCTGCGCCTGGGTGTACGCGGATTACGGATATCGTCTTGCCCATGAATTCGCCGACACGCTCGATGCGAACCAGTACAAGAGCTGGGTGGACATGTACAAGACCGACGAGTTCTGGCAGGGTTCGGCTTGGCTAATCGAGCATATCGAGAAACTCGCCGCCGAGGTGAGCGAGGAACGCAAGCAGGAGCTGGTCGATATTTTTGTGACCGGCGTTGAGAACGAGTACATGTTCTGGTCCAGCGCGTACGACATGCAGTACACGTGGAAGCCCGAATGGGATCAGGAGAGCTGATTCTCCGGCACGCTCTCTTCCGATTGTTTATTTCCATATGAAGCGGCCCGCCTTCCGATTGGTTTCGGAGGGCGGGCCGCTTCATATAACGTTCGGATCGCTATTCGTGCACGAGACGAATGTGCTCCACGTCGTCACGCTGGGAACGACGGTAGAGCACGAAACGGTTGCCGATGACCTGCACGAGTTCCGCGCCAAGCTGTTCGGCGAGACCTTCGCCGGCCTCCTTGGCGGTCAGACCGGAACCGTCGAGCACGGAGCATTTGATGAGCTCGCGCTTCTCGATGGTCTCGTCCGCCTGTTTGACGGCGTTTTCGCTCAGATCGTTCTTGCCGACCTGGATGAGCGGATTGAGTTTGGTGGCCAGGCCGCGCAGCTGCTTGACCTGCTTTTTGGTAAGTGCCATATGTGTTCCATTCCTATCTACAAATACCCGCTCAAGCCTAGCGTGAGGACGGTATTTGCCCATCCGCCCGCAACGCACCGATCATAACAGCACGCCCGGCACGACCAGTGCGACAAGATAGACAAGCACCACGATCGCCACGGCCACGTCCATGCCAGTGACGCGCATGACACGCCAATGCGTGCGCGTCGCACCTTCCTCATAGCAGCGCGCGTCCAAGGCGAGGCTCAAGTTGTCGGCGTGACGGATGGCTGCGGCGAATACCGGCACGACGACCGCCACCATCGCTTTGATGCGCACTGCGAACGAACCTGTTTCGACGCTGCCACCGCGTGCCGACTGCGCGTCGATAATCGCTTTCGTTTCCATGCCAAGCGTCGGCAGGAAACGCAGGGCGAGGCTCATCACCAATGCCGTCTCCTGCGTGTGCAGGCCGAATCTGGCGAACGGTGACAGCAATGATTCGAACGCGTCGGTCATGGCGGTCGGTGTGGTGGAGGCAAGGAACATCGCTCCGATGACGATGACCACGGCGAACCGGCATGCGTAGAGTATGGCGATGCGGATGCCGTCATCGGTGATGGGAATCGGCCCGAGGCTCGCCACCGTGGTGCCGGTGCGTACGAAGAAGATGTTCAGCAGGCCGCAGAAAACGAACAATGCCAGGAACACGCGCACGGAAGCGGCCAATCGGCCTACATTGATGCGTCCGGCCGCGGCGATCACGCCGGCGAACACCACGGCAAGCAGCAATTGCCAGAATGAGCCGATGGCGAACGCGGAGAACATGAGCGCCAATGCGGACAACATGCCCACGCGCGGATCGAGGCGTTCCAACAGGGTCCGCCGCTCCCCCACGGTCGCGGTGTCCGAGCCGGCGGCGTCCACGGATGGTTCCGTATCCGGTTCCGCTTCGCAGGTGGCTTTCACTGTGGATTCCGTGGATTCCTTAGAGTCCGCACGTTTCGCCGGCTTGCCCAATATGATGGTACGGTCGGCAAGCTCGTCCACTTCATCCTGCGAATGCGAGATGAGCAGTATGGTCACGCCGCGTGATTTGAGCTCGTGAATGAGCCCGTGCACGCGTGCGGCGGCCTCCTCGTCAAGACCTGCGGTCGGCTCGTCCAGAATCAACGCTTTCGGCTCGCATGCGATCACGCCGGCGATCGCCACCAGTCGCTGCTGGCCGCCCGACAGGTCGAACGGCGAACGGTCTCGCAGATGTTCGATATGCAGCAGCCGCATGGCCTGCATGGCGCGTTCCATCGCCTCGGACGCATCCAATCCCAGGTTGGAAGGCCCGTATGCGACGTCTTCGGCCACGGTGTCGGCGAACAGCTGCCGTTCCGGATGCTGCATGACGTAGCCGACCGTACGGCGCAGCCTCGCACGGTTTTTGCGATTGAGGGGCTTCGTTCCGCCGTTCGCCTTCGCAGTGGCCACGGCGATGCCGTCGATGACGATCGAGCCTGTCGTGGGTTTCTCCAACGCGCACAGCATGCGCGCCAATGTGGTTTTGCCGGCGCCATTGCGTCCCATCAACGCCACTGTCTCGCCTTTGCCGATGCTGAACGACAGGTGGTTGAACACGTCACGTTCGGCGTCCACGTAACGATACGATATGTCGCGTGCTTCGATGAGCGTTTCGGCGGGCTCATCATCAATGCGTTTCGGCAGGCCCACCGATTGAACCGGCATCCGAAGCCGCTCGTCGGCGGGGCCATCGCCTACGATGTGGCCTGCTTCCAGCTGAATCACACGGTCGGCATGTTCCAACTCGTCCGCATGGTGCGTGACGAGAATGATGGTGGTGCCGCGGTCCTGGAGTTCGTCCAGCACCCGCATGATGTCGGCGCGCCCTTGCGGGTCGAGCATGGCGGTCGGCTCGTCGAGCACGAGCACGTCGGAATCCATCGCCAGCATGCCGGCGATGGCGATGCGTTGTTGTTGGCCGCCGCTCATGCGCGTCGGGTTGGAAGCGCGATAGTCGATCATATCCACGGCGTCCAGCGAACCGGAGATGCGCAGTCCGATCTCATCATGTTCAATCGCAAGATTCTCCGGTCCGAACGCCACGTCGTCTTCGGTGACGGTGGTGACGATTTGGTCTTCGGGATGCTGGAACACCGCGCCGATGCCGCAACGGGCGGTTCGATACTCGTCGGCGTGCGCACCGGACTCGTCGAACACCACATTGCCTGACAATGCGACATATCCCTCATCGGGAGCCACCAGTCCGGCGATGACACGTGACAGCGTGGATTTGCCCGAACCGTTCGGCCCCGTCAGACAGATGCGTTCGCCACGGCGGATGTCAAGGCTCACACCGTCAAGCGCCCATGTCGCGCCGCCATCATAGGTGAATCGCACATCGCGTAGCGTTATGATCGGCGCATTGGTCGTAACCATAAAATCTTCCTTCACCAGCACTGTATGGAATTCTCGGGGAAAACAAGACGGAGGAACCCTCCGGTGGATGCGGACGGTCCCTCCATGTTCATTTCAATGGGGAAACAAACGAAGCTCAACGGTTCAGCAGGTTGGAGATCGGCTTGTAGATCAGGAACGTGACCACGCCGTGGATGGTGAACTTCAACGCGTTGAACGGCAGGAGCGCCGGCACTATAAGCGCCACGACCTGCGCGGTGGTCATGTGCGCGTAGAACGGCGTGACGATGATGTTGCCGACGATGGCGACGGCGAGTGCCACGACAGCGCCGACGATGATGCCGATCAGCGCGCCCTTGCGCGTCTTGTTCTTTTTGTAGATGAGCGATGCCGGCACGGACAGGGCCAATGCCACGAGCACGGCCATCAGGGTGCCCCATGGGTTGGTGAACAGGTGCGGCACGAAGCCGAGCACGCTGACGATGACGGCTGCGGCCGGTCCGAACGCGAAGCCCGCGACGAGGCAGACGATGCCGGATGGGTCGTATTTGAGCCATTGCACGCCTGGGATGATCGGGAATTCGATGAAGCTGACGGCCATGGACAGCGCCACGAACAGCGCGTACATGGCGATGCGTTTGGTGGACCAGCGGCCGGAGTCGGCGACGCCTGTGGAGTGCGCGTTGTCCGGACGGGTCATCGGTTTGTCTGCGGCCTGATCAGCTGCGGTATTGGAGGTATTGCTAGGAGAGGATACACTCATGTTGAGCTCCGTTTCTTCCATCCGGACTGTAACCGTTGGCCCCGGATTCTCACCGGATCAGCCGCTTTCGCGGGTCGCGGGCTTCGGTATGGGGCCGTTATGAATGCCGGTCGTGCCGTTACCGCCAGTAAGGATTTTCACCTTCCCTGAAACTTGCTTGTCCATATATACGCCCGCCATGCGATATGCGCAACCTGCGTTCCGTTTTCGTCTTGCGATTCGGAACGCAGTCTGCGCACACCGCGACAGCGGGCATGTTATGACAGCAGGTCGAGCAGATCGTCCTTGCTGAGCGTGCCGACGCCGCCGGATGCGGTGCCGTCGGTGAATTGGCGCGCCAGCTCGTTTTTCTTTTCCTGCAGTTTCAGGATGCGTTCCTCGATGGTGTCTTTGGCCACGATCTGGTATACGTTCACGTCCTGGGTTTGGCCGATGCGGTGCGCGCGGTCGGTTGCCTGGTTCTGCGCGGCGGCGTTCCACCATGGGTCGGCGTGCACCACCACGGATGCGCCCACGAGGTTCAGGCCCGTGTTGCCGGCTTTGAGCGAGATGAGGAATGCGGGCACGTCATTGCCGTTGAATTCGTCGACCAGTTCCACACGGCGTTTCTTCGGTGTCTCGCCGGTGATGGTGTAGTATTCCACGCCTTGTTCGGCGAGTCTAGCGCCGATGAGTTCGAGGAACGAGGTGAATTGCGAGAACACGAGGACCTTTTTGCCTTCGTCCATGCATGTGGCCACGAGTTCGGCGATGGCGTCGAGTTTGGCGGAGGCGTTCTTCGCGTCGGCGTATACGAGTCTTGGATCGCAGCAGATTTCGCGCAGCAAGGTGAATTCGGCGAGGATGCGGATCTTCTTGGTGTTGAAGTCGGCGTCCGACGCCTTGGTGAGCGTGGCGCGTAGCCGCTGTTCGTGTGCGGCGTACAGTTTGCGCTGCTCTCCTTCCAGTTTGACGGTGAGCACGTTCTCGAATTTGTCGGGCAGGTCGGTGAGCACGTCTTTTTTCAGACGGCGTTTGATGAACAGTCCCACCAATGCCTGCAGTTTGTCGGCCATGACGGAATGTTCCGGACCGGGAGCCATGATCGGCTGCTCGTATTTTTCGCGGAATTTCGTATAGGTGCCGAGCAGTCCGGGCATGAGGAAGTCGAAAATGCTCCACAGTTCGCTCAACCGGTTTTCGATTGGCGTGCCGGTCAGAGCGAAGCGATGGTCGGCCGTGACCTGTTTGACCGATTTGGCCACCTTTGTGGCGTGGTTTTTGATGTATTGCGCCTCGTCGAGCGCCATCAGCGCGAAATGGCAGGCTGCGTAATCGTCCACGTCGCGACGCAGCAGATCGTAGGAGGTGATCACCACGTCGGTGCCGTCGTACGTCGTGGCGCCATTCGTCGTAGCACCGTCGTTCTCCTGCGATTGCGCGGCCACCGTCGCGATGGCCTTGCGTCGCTGCGCTTTCGTACCGGCGACGACTTCCACCGTCAGATCGCCCGCGAATTTCTCGCATTCCGCGGCCCAGTTGTAGACGAGCGATGCCGGGCAGACGATGAGTGACGGACCGTTTCCTTTGCGCGCTTCGATGAGCGAGAGCAGCTGCACGGATTTGCCGAGGCCCATCTCGTCGGCGAGGATGCCGCCGAAGCCCTTGTCCCACAGGGTGGACAGCCATTGGAAGCCCTCCACCTGGTATGGGCGGAGCACGGTTTTGAGCCGTTCGGGCACTTCGTAGCGTTTCGGATCGACGATCTTCACATCGTTGACATAGTCCACGAACGAGGCGCTTTTGCCTTCGTCGTCCACTTGGGAGTCCAGCAGGAACGCTTGGTATCCGGGGATTTTGATGATGCCGGAGTCGAGCTGTTTTTCACTCAGGTCGAGGTCCGTGGACACTTGGTCGAGCTCATGCAGGTCGGCTTCCTTCAAATCCACGAACGTGCCGTTTTTGAGCCGATGGTAGCGGCGTTTTCTGCGGTAGGAGTCAAGCAGCGCGCCGACTTCGTTCATCGGCACCTCGTCGGCGATCGGTGAGATTTCAACGAGGTTCGAGTCGATGGACAAGCCGACCTTCACCGATGGCGGGTTGGGCTGCATCATGCCATCGAATGCCGCCGTGGAGAAGACCTGGCCCACCGATTTGAGGATCTGCACGCCGTCGGTGAGCATGAGCAGGATAGCCTGCTCGTCCTCTTCTTTGACGCGTGCCACGTCGATGGAGCTCCATGTAGGGCACAGCTGGCGTACCACCTGCACGGCGAACGATTCCCGTGACAGGTCGCGTTTGACCTGCGAGGCTCTTGAACGTGAATCGGGGTTGATCACGCCGCGCAGTTCTTTGGCGGTGGGCACCAGTTGGAAGGTGAAGTCGCCGTATTTCGCCACCGCTTCGCAGGTGATGCCGTACAAATCGCGGTCCAGATAGAATTCGATCCGGCATTCGGTTCCCACCGCTTCGGTCACTTCCTGCGGAATGTCGAATCCGATGCCCGCTTCGGTGAGTTTCGGCACGATGATTCGGGCGAACATGGGCCAGTCGTTTTCGGCGATGAACACGCCGTCCGGATCGTCGGAACACAGGTCAGGCAGCACCTGTAATGCCGGGCGCAGTTTATCGGTGCAGCGGAAGAGCCCGTCGATGCCTATCCTGTCCGTCGCCGTGGAATCGTCGGGACGTTCGCGGCTGAAAATGTAGAAGCCGTTGCGTCCGTTGATGACATCGGAGATGCTTTGGTTCGATGTGATGCGCACGCCCGACGCGGTGCCCTCATGCACGTAGGACGTCTTGAACGTGAAGGTGGGGTCGCCTTCGACAATGTCAAGGCCGAACGGTTCGCCTCCTTCGTTGGCCATGTGGATGCGGCTTGGCCCGGATTTCTTGGTGCGTTGGAAATCTTCGATAAGCAATCGTCTCAGCCCGTCACCGTCCGACGTGCGCAGGAAACCGCGGGCCTTCGACTCGTGTTCCTTGTATTCGTCCTGTGTCACGGCGTGGAACAGGTCGAGCAGGTCGCATGCCTCCCAATCGGTGAGGACGAGTTCACGGTCGATGCGTACCGCTTCGCCGTAATAGTATCCGTTTTGCAGTTGGGCCGCCGTTCTGGATGCGATCACCTGCTGTAGGAAGCGGTATAGCTTCAGCGAGAAGGGGTCGAGCATGTCCGGAGTGTGGGTGAACGCGAGTTTTTTGCCATATGACTCGTATGTTCCCGTCCGCATGTCGGCCACGAATCTTGAGATGTTTTTGAGCGCATAGTCGGCGTCGCCGCATCCGATGCGCAGGGACAGGCGCAGGGCGTCATGGCCGTTGATCAGCGTGGGCTCGAGGTACACGCTTCCCGGTTTGACGTCGACCGGCGCGCTTGATTTGCGTTTCGGTTTGGCGGCTCCCTGTCCGGAGGCGCCACGTTGTTCCTCGATCAATCGGCTTTTCGCGTTGATGATTCGTTTCAGCACGTCGAGTTGGGCGTTCTCGCCGGCGTTGTTGCTTTTCGCATCGAGGGAGCGCATGTAGTCGGCGAGGGCCCGGGGTGTTGCGGCTGCGGCGTGGAATCCCCGGAATCGTTCCGACTGTTGCAGGAACAGCAGCAGCATGGCGGCTACGTGCTTGCACATGCCGGTATACCGGCGGCTGGTGGAGGAAGCCGAGTCGTCATCATCGTTGACGTGGCCGTACGTGCTGCCGGAGCCGAAATCGTCGTAGTCGTCGACGTAATCGTAGTCGTCGTCATCGTCGAAGCTGCGGTATTTCGGACTGTTGTGGTAGTCGAAGGTCCGGTAGGAACCGTAGCCGCGCTGCGAACCGCTGAATGCCGGGCAGGAGCAGTAGCGTGCCAGAAACAGCTCGTCGGCGAAATCAAGCGTGGCTTGCACTTCGTAACGGCTGGAAGGTGAGGTGGTGCCCCGTATGGTGGCATACAGGGTGATGCGGTTGGATGCGGTGTCGTTCAGGCAATGCAGGTCCTCCATTTTGGAACGCCATTGGTTGGCGATGCCGCGGGCGCGCTGCAGTACCGGCTGGCTGCATTCGCTGCGCAGCTCGTCGGAAAGCCATGCCAGAGTGTCCGCCACCTGAACCCCCATCGTTCGTACGTTTGTTCTCATGCAACCATACCAGCGCGATGGAACAGCAAAAGCCGCGGCCCGATCCGGACCGCGGCATGTTATCGCCCGTGTTGCGTCAGCGGCAGCGTTTGGTCAGCGGCTGCCATGGGTCGAGTTCCACCGGCTCGGTTTCGAGCAGCGCTCGGGTGGCGTCGTCGAGGTATTCCTTGCGGATGATGATTTCGGTCACATAGCGGTCGAACCACTTGTCGGAGGCCACGTAGTAGCCGTCTTCGCCGTTGTCTTTGCCCCAGCTGTTCTCCACTTTCCAGCGGTTCGGCTTGCCTTGCTCGTCAAGGTTCACGCCGGTGAGGGTCATGGCATGGTTGCTTGGACTATCGCCGTATTCGAGGCCGTGCGCCTTGTCGAAGTCGAAATCGGTGCCGAACAGCTGGTCCACGCGCACGCTGTCGCAGTCGAAATAGCCGGCCGCACGCAGCGAGAACTGGGTGCAGTCGCAGGCGAACCAGATCGGGTGTCCGGCGCTAATCTGGTCGACCGCGGCCTTTTTGAACACGTCGAGCGGCACGTTGACGAATTCCATATCCCCCGCTTCGGCCACATTGGCGGTGTAGCGGATGCGGTAACGCTTGTTGAACGGACGGGACGCCATCGGCACGTTGCACAACGTCACCAGATCGTCGACGTCCACCGGCACGTACTTCTTGTAGAATTCCATCGGCGTGATGCCGGTTTCGCGGATCTGTCTGCGCTCGTCCTTGCCGGTTTTCGGCTTGTCGGCCTCGTCTTCGCCGCTTTTCTTATCGTCCTTCTTGTCATCGTCGCTCACGCGGGCCAGGAAGTCGAACTTCTCCGGCGGCTCGCCCAACGAGATGGCGCACATGCGGTACACGGTGGACATGTCGTCGTCCTTGACCGCGCGCAGTTCATCGACCGTGGCGCCGGCTGCGTAACGTTCGCGCAGGTCGGCGGCGAACTGGCGCAGCCTGCTGTTGAGGTATTGTTTGAACGCGTCGGAGTCCTTGGAATTGGCGGATTCCGGGTAGGCGCTCTTCGGCACGAGACCATACTTGTCTACAAGGGCGGCGAACATCTGCCACCAACCGCCGTCATCGGCCGGCCCGTAGTTGATCTCCTGGAACAGGCGGCTGTCGGTCGGCTCGTCGAGCGTGGCGAACACGTTTTCGAGATACGTGTTGGATTTTTCCATCGCATCCCAGAAGAACAGGTAGGTTTCGGAGAATTCGAAATCGTCGAGTCCCCACTGGTGCATGAGCTCGTAACGCAGGGTGTTGAGGGATGCGAACATCCAGCAGCGGCCGGATCGGCGCTGGTTGGTGATGGACCCCTGTTTCAGTTCAATGGAGAAGTCGCGTGGCAGCGCGCGCTGGCCTTTGTAGTCGGTGGCGGCTTCGAGCACGCCCGAGGACACCGCGGCGTTGGCGGCCACAAGGTTGGCCCGGTCGGCGTTGAAGTCTTTGGCGTATTGTGCGAGACGTTCCGGTTTGATTGCTGTGATGCTGTTGGTCATACGGCCGATTCTTGCCATACGTCTTGACGGATGCGAAATACTGGTTTCGGCATGCCGAAAAATCTGCCGTAAATAAGCGATTCGAATTCGTTCCGGGGATATTCTTGTACTACTTGAGGGGTTTTAGGGTGAGGAGCGTATCATGCGTCGTCATGGTTCGATGATGGTTGTTTTGTCCGGATTGCTGGCTGCGAGTCTGGCCATCGGACTGCCGGTCGGTTCGGCGTATGCGGACGAGCCGACGGATGGCACCGGGGCCGGCACGTCCGCCACGGAGGTGTTGGATTCGTTGGAGGTCAAGGGCCGCGCGCCGAAAACCGGGTACAAGCGCACTCAATTCGGCAAGGCGTGGGCCGACGTGGACCACAACGGCTGCGACACCCGCAATGATATCCTCAACCGCGATCTGACCGGCGTGAGGCACAAGTGGCGTACGCACAATTGCGTGGTGAAGTCCGGAAAACTGCATGATCCATACACTGGCAAGGACATCAAGTTCAAGAAGGGCAAGAAGACTTCCACCGCGGTGCAGATCGACCATGTGGTGGCGTTGAGCGATGCGTGGCAGAAGGGCGCGCAGAAGCTCAGCGAGGAGCGCCGCACCGCATTGGCGAACGATCCGTACAATCTGCTGGCCGTGCAGGGGCGTGCCAACCAGAAGAAGTCCGATGGCGATGCGGCCACGTGGCTGCCGTCCAACAAGGGGTTCCGTTGCGAATACGTGGCGCGTCAGATCGGCGTGAAGCACAAATACTCACTGTGGGTCACGCAGGCCGAAAAGGAAGCCATGGCCAAGGTGCTGTCCTCCTGCCCGACGCAAACCGTGCCCGACTACACGGGGGTCAAGGATTCCACAGCCGAGAAGACCACCGAGTCCGAGCAGACCGAACAGACGCAAACCGAACAGACGCAAACCGAACAGTCAGCTGAGCAGGCCCAGCAGACTCAACAAACGACACAGGCACCTGCGCTCGAACCCGCTCCGGCTCCGGCTCCCGCGCCCCAACCAGCGCCACAGCAGGACGTCTACTACCAGAACTGCACCGCGGCACGAGCCGCTGGCGCCGCGCCTATCTACCAGGGCCAGCCGGGCTACCGTTCACAACTGGACCGCGACCATGACGGAGTCGCCTGCGAATAAATCCAATACAGCGTCTCCGCCTTTCCGGTTGTAAGACGTATGACGGTGAGGCATAGGAAAAGCGCCGGGTTATTCATCCGGCGCTTTCCCTATGCCTCAGCCTCTTTCCGCATTTTCCGCAGTGCAGTCATGAGAACCGCTATGGTCTGCGCAGCCGCGCGATGTCGTCACGCAGCTGGTTGACGGTGTCCGTCAGTTCCCGCACATTGTGGCGCAACTGTTCCGTTTCCGATTCCGCCTCGTCCGCGCGCTTGTCGGTTTCGTCACGGACACGATCGACTATCCATGAGGCCAGTGTCGCGGTGACGATGCCGATCAGGGCCACGCCGGTTATCATCAGCCCGATGGCGATGCTTCTTCCCTGCCATGTCACCGGAGACAAATCGCCATAGCCGACTGTGGTGACGGTCACGAACGACCACCATATCGCCTCGCCGAAATCGGTGATGGAAGCGCCTGGAACCCCACGTTCCACATCCAATTCGGCAAGGGCGCCGATATACATCAGCAGTGTCACGCTGCAGCATGTGTACAGTGTGATACGTCCACGCACCGCCATGCCACCGGTACAGTTGAGCACGTTGAGCACCGCCACCAATCGCAGCAGCCTCAATGGTCTGAAGATGGGCAAGGCGATGGACACCAGCATCAGCAGATTCTCTTTGAACCAGGCTTTCTTGTCCTTCGCCAGCAGAATCGAAACGACGTAGTCGACGATGAACGCCATCCAGATGATGTTGATCACCGTTTCGCACAATACGATATGCGTTCTCGCCAGCACTTCCCACGAATACGCGAACAGGAACACCAACGCCAATGCGGTCATGAACCACTCGGTCATCCGCTGCCATTTGTCCAATGTCATATCTCCCGCCTTTCTCCCCATGGCTGCCATCATACGGGTTTGCCCGTTTTTGTGACGTATTCCGGGCGCGGTGCATGTGCCTTCAGACCAGATAGACCTCCTCATGTGGTTCGTTTCAGAGTTCATCTCGGAGGCCGTCCGATTCGGACCATTCAGCCGACGACCGAAGGAGCGGATACCCACTTTTAATGAACGTCAGCCCTTGAGAGGCATGCGGTTGTCGAGCGATTGTCCGTTGGCGTAGCAGCGCACGTTGCCCAATGCGATGGCGATGATGCGCCGTTCGGTAGACTCCAAGTGGTTGCCGCCCGCCACATGCGGGGTGATCAGGCATTTCGGCTCGCTCCATAATGGCGATGCCGCCGGCAGCGGCTCCGGTTCGGTCACGTCGAGGCCAGCGCCGCGGATCATGCCGTTGGCGAGCGCGTCGGCGAGCGCCTGCGTGTCTATGGCGTCACCGCGGCCCGCGTTGATGACGATGGCGTCGGTTTTGAGTTTTGCGATGCGTTCCGCGTTGAGCAGGTGGTGTGTGGATGGCGTGGATGGCACGCACATGGCGATCACGTCGGCGTATTGCAGCACGTCGTCGAGCGATTCGAATCCGACCATGTGGTCGATGCCCGGCGCTTCGACGGTGGGGTTGCGGCGGATGCCGATGGTCGACATGCCGACGCTCTTGCATAGGCGTGCGAAATGCGATCCGATGTCGCCGGTGCCGATGATGAGCGCGGTTTTGCCGTCGGGGCTGATGACGCGGCCGGCGTCCTGCCATGCGGCGTTCGGGTTGCCGACGGCGTAGATGTGCAGGTTTTTCATGATGGACCACATCATGGCGAACATGTGTTCGGACACGCTTTGTCCGTAGGCGCCGGTGGCGTTGGTGAGCATGGAGCCGGGGTGGAGCACGCCAGGCCGCTGGTATTTGTCGACGCCGGCGCTCCAGGTCTGCAGCCATTCGAGTCTGGGGCATTGCGCGCATGTTTCGGGCGTGATGTTGCCGATGACCGCGGTTGCATACGCTTTGAGTTCGTCCGGTATTTCGGCGGTCCAGTTCATGGAGCCTCGTTGTGCCGGGTCGCCGACGAATTCCTGCGGCATGCCTTTTGCGGCGCGTGTGAACTGCGCACGTTCGGATTCGGTCAACGGCAGGCAGTTGACGATCAGTTTGTGGTCGTTCCATATTCCCATGCGTTTTACCCTATGGCAATCGTCGGATATAGGGTTTCACGTTGGGTTTTGGGTCAGACGCCGAGTTCGTCGGTGTCAAGGATGATGGTGACCGGACCGTCGTTGGCGAGCCGCACGCGCATGTGGGAGCCGAATCGTCCTTCTTTTACTTCGAGTCCTTGCGCGCGCAGGGCGTCGTTGAATCCGTTCCATATCTGTTCGGCGTGCGCGGGCGCGCCTGCTTTCACGAAGCTTGGCCGGTTGCCTTTGCGCACGTCCGCGTATAGCGTGAATTGGGAGATGGACAGCACGCTGCCGTCCGCGTCGTGGATGGAACGGTTCATTTTGCCGTTCTCGTCTTCGAAGACGCGCAGGTTGGCGATTTTGCGGGCGAGCCAGTCGATTTGTTTCGCTCCGTCCGTGTCTTCCACTCCGACAAGCAGCACATAGCCGACGCCGATACGCTGCGGTTCGAACGTGGCATCGACTTCCCCACTCACCTCGTCGACCACGTCGACGGTTCCTTCGCTGACCTTCTGCAATACGATGCGCATATTCCGTCTCGTTCTTTTCAGCCGGCGTAGTCGACGATGGCCTGCGTGACCTGTTTCAGATAGTCGAGCGATGTCTGCCAATCGTCCGGCACTTCGATGGAATGATTGGCACCAGCATACGTGCGCACATGGTCGGTGAGCAGATGCGCTTTGGCGTCATCGAAATACGGGTCGGCGTCGCCGGCGCAGATCAACGGCATCGGACTGCCGACCGCACCCGGCAGCGGCGCGGGAATGACCGACTTGTGCTTGTCGAATGGCGGCGGATTCAATACCGGAGTGAGCAGCACCACGCGCAATCCTAGCTTTGCGGAATGCGGATATGAGAGTGTGGAGAGCGATTTGGTGACGACCAGCAACTGCGGCTCCTCACCCGATTCGGCAGCATGTTCGAGCGCCGCCTTGCGCCATTCGTCGACCACGCGTTCCATGCAGGCGATCATTTCCGGAAACTCGACGCTTTCCGTCAGTTTCAGGTCGAGACGGTCCACGAACCAGCCGTTGGCCGCAAGCGCCTGCGCCGACCAGTACAGCAGCGGCCTGTCCACGGTGTAGCCGATGCCCGGCATGATGAGTACGTGCTTGCCTGTTTCGGTGTTCTTCACACGGTTCTTGCCCCATGGCGTGACCGCGGGCGTCACATTCTTCGTTTTCGTTGACTTTGCGCTGTTTTCGTTGATTTTGCCCATGCCCTGCCGAATGTCTTTCGATGTCTTCGTATGGTTCGACCACCGTCTCGGTTTTCCGAAGACCGGTTTCCTTCAACGCATCATAGGGCACATAGGCTACATGGGCCCATATCCTTCCATATTGCGTTCATTCCGTTCGGAGAATACGGAAGAACCGTCACGAACGGTCGGTCGCCACGCGTCTGGTGGTGTCACGCAACATCAGCGTGGCCTCCTGCGATTCATAGGATGCGTCTGGCGTCTGTCCACGCAGAAGGGACAACGTCTTACGGGCGGCGTTGCGTCCCATTTCCAGCGGATTCTGTCGAACGGTGGTCAGATTCGCCGCCTGTGCGATGTCGGCATCATCGAACCCTATGACGGAGATATCTTCAGGAACATGCAATTGTTGCTTGCCGAGTTCCTTGATGACTGCGATTGCCACTTGATCGGTTTCGGCACAGATGGCGGTTGGCATGTGTGGCAATGACAGTAATTTCGCCACCAGTTGCGCAGCAAGGTCCGCTTTCGACAATGGCGCATCATGCTCGTCCGCGGTTATGACGTAGGCATACTCATCGTCGTAACCGTTTTGTTCAGCCGCTTCCAAGAACGCTTCCATACGCTGGCTGGTGCTGTAGACCATGTCGTCGGGAATGTAATCAACGACGAAAGCGATGCGCTGGTGTCCAAGCGATTTGAGCAGACGCACCGCCTTGGACATGCCATCGTAGTTGTCAACACCGATGGCTGCGTCGCAGAACGATTCGGCTGGAATGTTCACACCGACCGTCGGCATATCGGTGACACGCAGTTTCTCACGTGCGGATTCGTCGAGTTGGAACGACGAAATGATGATCGCGTCAGCATTGCGATTTTTAGGCAATTGTGCGAAGTAACGCTCCGTCTCCTGTCTGCCTGTGACAAATGTGGGCGACACGTCGTAGCCTTCCGGTTCCAACACTTCGCACACGCCCTGCAACACGTTGGCGTTGAACCATTCGTTGAGTTTGCCGGAAAACAGCAGGACAACCCGCATGGTTTTCCCGGACGCCAAAGACGATGCGCTTTTAGATAAGGTAAAGCCCAACCGGTCCGCAGCTGCCTCAACTTTGGCACGCGTTTTCGGAGCGACCTTGCCAACACCTCGCAATGCCCGCGAAACCGTCGCCTGAGATACTCCCGCCAGTTCCGCTACTTCGGCGATGGTGGCTCGTGCCATATCCACTCCAGTTTCCCATTGTTTATCCAGCGCTTTCATATTAGCAGAATCGTTGATTTCACAAGCAGACACGCCATAACAAAACAATTATTGCATTCACAGAATGAAAGCGCTATCATTTTAAGCAATACGAAGACGAGAACGAAGTGATTCCAATCGTCAAAACAGAGCGTTCTCACCAGAATGAACTAGTGAAAACGCTTCCATAAAAAGCCATAACAAAATCACAATGCATCCAATGAAGGAAGACAACCCAATGAGCAACGAAGCCAACGAGCGGCACATCGCTGACGATCCATCACTCTGGTGGAAGCAGGCGGTCGTCTATCAGGTCTACCCGCGTTCGTTCAAAGACACAACCGGGTCGGGCCTCGGAGACATCGCAGGAGTCGCACAACAAATCCCATATCTAAAAAGACTCGGCGTGGACGCCATCTGGCTCAGCCCGTTCTATCCGTCTCAACTGGCAGACGGCGGATACGATGTGGACGACTACCGCAACGTCGACCCGAAACTCGGCACCATGGACGACTTCGACCATCTCACCAAAACCGCACATGCGGCAGGCATCAAAATAGTCGTCGACATCGTACCGAACCACTCGTCCAACCAGCATGAATGGTTCAAGGCCGCGCTTGCCGCAGGCCCCGGCTCACCGGAACGAGACCGTTATATTTTCCGTGACGGCAAAGGACCGAACGGCGACGAGCCACCCACCAACTGGATTGCCAGCTTCGGTGGATCCGCTTGGACTCGAGTGCCCGACGGACAATGGTATCTGCACATGTTTACCGTCGAACAGCCCGATTGGAATTGGAAGAATCCGGACGTGCGCGCCGATTTCATCAAGACCTTGCACTTCTGGCTCGACCATGGAGCGGACGGCTTCCGCGTGGATGTGGCGCACGGCCTGGCTAAGGATCTCGACCGTGACGATCTCGATGATTTCAAAATCATCGGAGGCGAGATGCATTGCGCCGACGGCACGCATCCGCTGTATGACAGGAACGAAGTGCACGACATCTATCGCGAATGGCGCAAGGTGTTCAACGAGTATGATCCGCCGGCATTCGCCGTCGCCGAAGCCTGGGTACCTCCGGAGCATCAATACCGGTATGCCTCGCCCGAAGAACTCGGCCAAGTGTTCAACTTCGAATTCGCCAAGAAAGACTGGATTCGCAACGACATGCACCTCGCCATCGAAGAAGGCATCGCCGCTGCGGAACGCTCCGGCTCCACCTCCACATGGGTAATGAGCAACCACGACATCCCCCGCCACGTCAGCCGCTATGGGCTGCCGCAGGTGCCGGCTGCAGCCCACCACCAACTTGCCAAGGATTGGCTGCTGCGCAACGGTACCTCTTACCATGAGGATCGCGAGCTCGGCACGAAGCGTGCGCGTGCGGCCATCCTGATGGAGCTCGCGCTACCAGGTTCCGCTTATATCTACCAGGGTGAGGAGCTTGGCCTGCCAGAGGTCGCCGACATCCCGTGGGACGAGTTGGAGGATCCGACCGCGTTCAACCGCGTCCGAGACCAAATCGAAAAGGGCCGCGACGGCTGCCGCGTCCCGCTGCCTTGGAAGGCCGGGACGCCGACCTTCGGCTTCTCCCCCGCCACCAAGCATGAAGGCGCCGGCGTGGACGCGAGCCAGGCGGGCGATCCGTGCGAGAAGCCGCATCTTCCGCAACCGCAATGGTTCGCCGACTACGCCGTAGACAGGGAGGACACGGACTCCGGCTCCATGCTCAACCTATACCGCAAGGCGCTCGGACTGCGTCACGAATGGATGACGGCCGACACGACCCTGACCTGGCTCGACTGCGACCGGTCCTCCGGCAAGCCGGACGGCGCCGAGGGGCACACCGGCGGCACCATCGCCTTCCGTAGGGCCAACGGCTGGGCCAGCGTCACCAACTTCGGTGCGGAACCGGCCGAACTGCCGGCAGGCGATATCCTGCTCGTCTCCGGACCCCTCACCGACGACGGCCGTCTGCCGCAGGACACCACCGCGTGGATCGCGCTCGGCTGACCGGACCCCATCAACCGCAATTCGCATTCAACAACCAAGCAAAGGAGCACATCATGAACCGCAACATCACACGAATCGTCGCCATCGCGGCGACGCTCGCCATGGGAACATCGCTGGCGGCCTGCGGCGGCAGCAGCGCCGATTCCAGCAAGGGCCACGTGTATTTCATGAACAACAAGGCCGAGGTCGTGGACCAGTACAAGGAACTGGCCAGCATGTACACCAAGAAGACCGGCGTGCAGGTGGACATCCAGACCGGAGCCGCCGGCACGTATGACGCCACCATGAAATCCGAATTGGCCAAAGACAACGCACCAACCATGTTCAACGTCGCCGGCTTCGACCAGTTCGCCAAGTACCAGAAGTACGTCGAACCGCTGCAGGACACCGACGTGTTCAAGTTGCTCAACGATACCGGCAAAGCCTACTCGTACACCATCGACGGCAATTCGTACACCCTGCCGTACGCCGCCGAATGGTACGGCATCATCTACAACAAGAAGATCATCAAGGATTATTGCGCCAAAAGTTATGCGGTGATCAAGTCCGCCGATGACATCAAGGACTACAAGACCTTGAAGCAGGTGGCGGAATCCATCGAGCAGCACAAGGACGACCTCGGCGTCGACGGCGCGTTCGCCACCCCGGGCTTGGATGCCTCCGACACGTACCGATTCGCTGCGCATATGACGCGTCTGCCGCTCTACTACGAGTATCGGGACGCGAACACCACGTTCTCGAAGACCATCAAGGGCACGTATCTCAAGAACTACAAGGACATGTTCGACCTGCAGCTCAAGACCAGCCCGACTGAGGCAAGCATGGTGAGCTCCAAGACCTACGATGATGTGACCTCCGAATTCGCGCTCGGCCAGGTGGCGTTCTACCCGAACGGCGTGTGGGCGTATTCGCAGATCAAGGGCAATGACGTGGCCGATGAGGACCTGGGCATGCTCCCCTACTACATGGGCATCAAGGGCGAGGAGGATTGCGGCCCCGTAGGAGTGTATGACGCGAGCTGGGCGGTGAACAAGAACGCCTCCGAAAAGGACAAGAAGGCCACGCTCGACTTCATCAAGTGGATGATCACCGACAACGAGGCCAAGAAGATCCTGTCCAAGGACATGGGATTCTCCGTGCCATTCACCACGTTCACCGATGACTACCAGCCGGACAATCCTCTGACCGAGGCCGCCCGAGCCTACAGCAATGACGGCAAGACCGAAGTGCGCAGCTTCACCATTCCGGATCAGCAGTGGCAGGACGACATCGCCTCCGCGCTGGTCGAATACGCACAGGGCACCGGCAAGTGGGACAAGGTGCAGAGCGCGTTCGTGGACGGCTGGTCCACCGAGTGGAACAACAACGAGGAATCGCTGGGCTCCGTGCCCGAAGCGCAGAAGTTCGACGCAAAGAGCTGACGCCATCCGACTCGTGGAAAAACGGCTGGACGCCGGTAGATAACACCCCAATCTACCGGCGTCCAGCCGTTTTTTCCGTGCAATGGCCGTCCGATCCGCTGCCGTACACTTGGTCGTTATGAAAGTTTCCCTGCAACGCGTGACCGAAGCGAGCGCCATCGTATTGAACGAGTTGGGCACACCGGATCCGACATTCGACATGGTGCAGATCGGGCCCGGATTGGTGTTGACCGTCGAAGTGGAGCCCGATGATGATGAGGGAACGCTTGCACGGATGGCGCATCGTGTGCTCACGTTACGCTGTTTCGATGGTCCGCAGGGCAGACTGTCGCTGTCTGTTCAGGAGATGCACGGCGAGATTCTGTCGATTCCACAGCCACTCACCATACTGCGGCGTCCCGCGGTCGGCAGGCCGCAGCTGGTATCTCATGATGCCGATGATGAGCATGCGAATCTGATATGGATTCGTTTCAATGAAGCGTTGCAGTCGGGCGATGTCCCCGTGTGTGAGGGCCGGTTCGGCGCCCGCATGCGCGTCGGTTCCGTGGCGGACGGTCCCTTCCAATTCACGTTGCAGGAATGACCGCAACGCTTGCCAGCATGGATTCCAAAACGTTGATCACCCTTTCCCGAAGTATAAATGCGATATTACGAACGTAGAAGATTCCGCTATACGGAATGTGCTCCCGTATGGCATGATCTAGTGTATAGACAACAGCATGACATTCGCACTACAATTGCTTGTAGCTGTTACCTGCATATGATTAGGAGCAACCATGAGCGACACTGCGACGATTAGTTTCCGTACCGATCCGACAATCAAGCGAGAGGCAAAGGAACTGTATGCCGATATGGGCATGGATCTGTCGACGGCGATCAACATCTTTCTGCGCCAGTCAATCCGTGAAAACGGCATGCCTTTCAAGATCACCAGGGACAATCCGTCCAGCATTGAGGCACGCCGCCAGACGGAAACCCATGACGGAGAATCCTTCACCAGCACGGATGCGTTGATGAAGGATCTGCTGGATGCTTAAATCGGTCTTTCGTACAACACAGTTCAAGAAGGATTTCAAGGTTCTGCTCAAAAAACACTATAGTCCCGATAAGCTTAAACAAGCCATTGACGCACTCATGGCTCAGAACAAGCAACTACTCAGCACAAAATACCGCGACCATCCGCTGACTGGAAATTGGAAAGGATATCGCGAAATCCATATCGAGGGTGACTGGCTTGTGATTTATCGCGTGGAAAAGCAGGAACTGCAACTCGTGCTCACACGGACCGGGTCGCATGATGATCTGTTCTAGCGATTACCCGATTACCGACTACTTGAACAGGTCGAACAGGCTGAACGTGGTCTTCTTGTAGACCGTGCTGTACAGTTTGCGCTTGGGATGCAGCCACCCCATGCCCTTCTTGCCGTAGCCGGGGATCAGCGCCCGCTTGACCGCACGGATGGCGCGTCCCTTCGTGCGCGCGGACAGGCTCTTCTTCCAGCTGGGCTTTCACATTCCGTACTTAATGACGGCCTCTTTTCGGATGGTTACCTCACATTGTGACGCACACACGGCAAGCCGGCAAGTCGGGAGCCCACGCTTGGCCATATTTTGTCGCTCATTCAGATACAAAGAGCAAGAATGCAGTGCAGCCTCTCCACCACACCATCAAAAGAAGAAACGCATGAGATTCTGCCACCGACCCGTATTTGGTAGTTTGCGTAGAAAGGCATGGCCTCCATTCATCGCCTACTACAGAACAAATCGACGATTTCGATGGAATCTTTATCAGTTGCCGAATATCTCCTCATGGGTACCCGTACGAAGAAACCATGCAGTGCCATCTTCCCGAATCCAAACGGCGAGCCAGTCACCAGCATTGCCGACATGGCATTCGACCACACGCTCCCACTCGCCGCCTTGCAGGCGATGCGCACGATGACGCCGACGAAGCGTCTCCTTTGCCTCATCCGTATCTTCAAGCACCAAGCAGATGACGTTCTTCAACTCAGTGAAATCAACGTGCTTGCGTTTCAGACGCTTGATGTCGCGCTGGAATGCCTTCGTGTATTCCGCATTGAGCACGATCAAATCCCCAAGGAATCAAACATCTCATCAGCAGTATGAAACCGCGGATCGCCTTTCCCGGAACGTTCGTGAACCTCCCGCAAGGCAGAAAGCGTTTCGGCCGGAACTTCACTTTGATACGAAAGATTCAGTGGAATACGCTTTTCCCTGACGATCTGCCGGTAGAAGGCACGGGTCACGCTGGAAAGGTCGAATCCGAAATCCTCGGCGATGTCGGAGGCCTTCTGCTTGGTGTCCGAATCCACGCGGACAGTCACTGACGACATAGTCATATTTTCTCCGTTCCCCAAATGCCCAACACCGTAAGACAAACAATTACTATTATCTTACATCATTCAGCAGTGATACATATTGCACCCCATCTGTTCATCTGGGGAATATGGCACATCGCGCTATAACCGCATTCAGGCTTCAGACTTCCGACCGCCTCGGATTGGTCACTCTGCTCGCTCTTCTCTTTCTCAATACCGCGCAAGGCTTCCTTCACACCATTTCTCACCGCCCATTTGATGATGTAGTACATCACGATGAGCACGATAATCGCGGTGCCACCACTAATGCCGAGTCCTTCCCACATGTCTCTCTTCAGTTCCAGTTGAACGATATCTTCCCTTGGTTACGCTACGGCGCGTTACGCACATTCTACAGTCTCGCGACGAACGACGGGAGGGAAGGGAGGGACGGTTTCAGCCACCGGTATCGCCAAATCTAACGGGAGTTTGAGACCCACACATCTGGATTGGAACACATGTGTTTTTCCCCTTTAGTCCGGATTACTTGAACAGGTCGAACAGGCTGAACGTAGTCTTCTTGTAGACCGTGCTGTACAGCTTGCGCTTGGGATGCAGCCACCCCATGCCCTTCTTGCCGTAGCCGGGGATCAGCGCCCGCTTGACCGCACGGATGGCGCGTCCCTTCGTGCGCGCGGACAGGCTCTTCTTCCAGCTGGGCTTTCACATTCCGTACTTAATGACGGCCTCTTTTTCGGTTGACTACCTCACATTGTGCCGCGCCCACAGCAAACCGACAAGTCAGGAACCCATACTTGGCCATGCTCCATCACTCGTCCAGGCACAAGGGGCAAGGATGCGGTGCGGACCCCACCCTATCAAAACATGAGCATCAGGAGCCTGCAACTGCATCTCGGAACATGCGATAAGGTGGAATCAATAGCAGAAAGGCGGTGCGGCTATGAGTGCTTGGATGATCCGCGCGGGACACGGTGGCGTGTACGCGGAGGATTGGCTTGACAAGAAGAAAATCGGCATCAATTGGGACTTCGGAGGCAAGGATATCGCTTCCATGGAACGCGAGCAGATCCGCGCCACATATCTAGCCGAACATCCCAATGACAACAAAAACAGGGTGGCTGCGATCGTCGGCCAGGTATACCGTTTCGCACATGAGATGACGCAAGGACAGACCATCGTCATGTACGATCCGGCGAGCCGTCTTTATCATATTGGCGCCATCACCGGCGATTGTGTTCCTACACATGATGAAGATGACCCCACCTATACTCGTACCGTTCGTTGGAATACATCCGCATCACGCGATGCGCTCAAGCGATCCTCTAAAAACTCCCTCGGCGGCATCCAGACTATTTTCGCCGTGTCGGACGAGGTCATGAACGACCTCCGATCAGCCACGGGGACTTCGCAGCCGATTCCGGAGGAAGCGGCAGGCGAAGACGCCTCCGACGACAATGAGGACGCCCGCGCCGCCACATATGATAATGGCATCGAGCTTATCAAGGACCGCGTGAACCAACTTGACTGGGAGGACATGGAACGCCTCGTGGCAGGACTGCTCAAAGCCATGGGATATTGCGCTCGGATCACGCCGAAAGGGCCGGACGGCGGCCGCGATGTCATAGCATCTCCCGATGCCCTTGGACTGGAATCGCCACGTATCGTGGTCGAAGTCAAACACCGCAAGGGTGCCATGGGAGCACCTGCGATCCGTTCCTTCATTGGCGGCCTACGCACGAACGACCGCGGACTTTATGTCTCCACCGGAGGTTTCACCAGAGAAGCCCGATACGAGGCGGACCGCTCCAATGTTCCCATGCGTCTGCTCGACCTCGACGGATTCGTCCGCCATTATGTTGATGTGTATGACAAGACCGATGAGGAAACGCGCGACATTCTGCCGCTGACCCGTATTTGGTGGCCTGCATAGAGAAGCATGACCTCCGCTCATCACCTACGGAATAAATCGACGATTCCAATGAAATCTCTTCAGTTGCCGAATCTCTCCTTATGGGTACCCGTACGGAGAAACCATGCAGTGCCGTCTTCCAGAATCCAATCGAGCATAATCAGATTCCCAAGGAATCGAACAACTCATCGGCCGTATGGAACCGCAAATCGCCTTTCGCCGAACGCTCATGGGCTTCCTGCAGTACGGAAAGAGTCTCAGCTGGGATTGCGCTCTGATACGAAAGATTCAGCGGAATGTGCCTCTCCCCTGACGATCTGCCTATAGAACGTTGGAAACAGGCACGTCACTTGCTAGCAGCTTTCTTGAGCGCATTCTGCAGTTCTGGATCAACCGCAAACAGGTACAATCCATGCACGCCTCGTTTGAGCAAGACGTTCAGCTCGTTACGTAGATTGGATTGCGCATAACTGACCAAACCATTTCTCTTAACTACCGCGCTCCTATTACGGCTACCCTTCTCATCGAAAACAATTTCACCATTACGATACGTGACTGATGGCCCGATGATAACGCCTACATAATTCAAGTCGAATCCCTGGATAGAGAACGTCGACCCCACTTCGTTAAGCGTACGCGGATTCTCAGCCCAAACTTCATTGGAAGAAAGCGTTTTCTCATTTACTTTGATCTCATAGTTCCACGGATGACAAAAATAATCGGGATTCCCATCCGGATTTGACGCATTATATCCGCGTTGAGCTCCTGGGGCCGAGCCCATATGCCATGTCCCCTGCTTGTCCCGGTACATTTCTACATTCCATAGTCCATCAGGACTGGAATCATTGGCTTTATTCCCATTATATTTCCAATCATAGGTAGCGACCACTCGAGAAAGACCGCACCCATCAACACCTGCAGCCTTTAAATACGCTTTTTCTTTGATGGCTTTGAACAGCTCAACAGGCGAATCGAAAATCTTTATCTCAAATGGATCACGAATGTATTTACCTGTCTGCCGATCTTTTTCCCCAAGGTCTTTAGGAATTGACCCAACACTCTTTCCGTCCGCGAAATCGTCTATCCACTGTATTGTCGCCTCATCCGCCGCGATTCGGAATTGTTTAGTCAGACGTACATGACTAAATAGGTAACGTTCACCCCACATGTCCAGTGGCATGAATTGTTCCAACTGCCCATCTCGTATATCAACGCGCTCTTTCTGCGGAAAAAGTTTACGCAGTTCTTTCTCATCCCATCGTTGCGAGGTCTGTAGAATCTGGTTCGGGTCGAATACCGCGATGACCACTTTTGCACGACGAAGCAAATCATGGAGCATGTTCTTACCGGAATACCCTTGATTGCCCTGCGTGAGCAGCAAGTGGGCCTCGTCGACGAGCACGACATCGGCTTTACCTCGCGGCCTGTCCGGGATACCCCGATTACCTGCCTTTTCGCTGAACTGATTGATAAACTGGGATGGCTTAAACGCTATTCCATCGTTGCCTTTTTGCAGTCCCAGCTTGGTTGCAATCTGATTATAGACATGCACCTGCTGCTCATGGTTGACCAGAATATAGGCCTTCCTACGCCTACTCTTGTCTCTTGTCTGTGCCAAAACATTTTCCAGGATATCTTCATCCTCCTCATCAAGATACCCATCAACATTCATCTCCGTGACGATCCTGTAAAACAGATGGCTAAACAGTACCGTTTTCCCAGTACCAGCAGCCCCCTGTAAGAAAATCAATCGTGACGTATCCGCGTTATCTGTGTCAGAAAGAACATCGGACAATACGCTCATAATCGATTCTTCCGCAACAAGCTGATCCTCACTGAGCTGATGGAACGGTGACGCCTTGAACAAGGCTGAATCGCGAATAATCTCCTCCGCAGGAAACAATTCCGAATCCTGATGATTCAGCTCCAACCAAATGTCCGAGAAAATCTGCTCAAATTCATCCTGCGTGTAATAGTCACCTTGGGCATTCGTGCGGCGATTATTTAAAGTCTTTACTGAATTGGAGCCCAGAAGGTAATGCATCAGCCTGTTTTCCACGTCCAAGGTCAACGACTTATTGAAATGCGCATTACCAATAACGTACTGCCATACCGAACGTGGATTTTTCTGCAGACGCTTATGGAATTCTTTCCAGTCATCACGTATTTTCGAATCGTTTCGCAAATGCTGCATGGTCCGATTGTGAATATTGTTCGTTTCGCCCACATATACCGTGTACTCGAAACAGCCAGTATCCTTATTCCTCTTCTCCGAATGAACCACATATACCGTGGGATAGTCAAAAAGGTAATGCAACGTGCTTCGTTCGACGACCGACAGTGGAACATCGCCGCAGCTTTCCGATAAGGCTTTCTCAATTTCAACTCTGTTCTCGATACTCTGATATGGCAGATGCATGATAATCGGTTTGGGAAGCGCGCTCTTCGTCATACACTCATTATGCTCCCACACAAACACGTCGGAAAGTCAACATACATACTTATGCCTATATTTCCGATTAGCGAGCGGGTACAGACGTTTTCTCGGAGACAACCTACGCAATTGAAAACATTAACTTATACATAATTCCACGTACCGCCCTCTCCGAGATACAGATTTATGTATCTGTCCAATTCCGGAAAACACACCCTTTAGAAATCTGACAAAATCTTTCCACCCGTTCCTACAATGAAAGGGTCAGTGAGGACATGACCATTCAGCGTTCATCATCAACCACAGGAGGTTAAACGATGGATCGGGCGAAGACATTAAAAGATGGCAGAAAGATAACTGTCTTCGCGCATGATCTCAGCAGTAAGGGGAGAAAGCGCGTCACTCATGGCGCCCGTTTCAAGTGCCCTTACTGTGGTCGTCCAGTTGATCTCGCCGCATTGGATTCCACGAAAGTCACAACTTATTTCAAGCATCACCGAAATGATGAACTGGCCAAATTCTGTGATGAGTATGTCAGCGGTAACGGATCCGGAAACCTCCTCATGAGGAATCCTGTCGTTCCCATCTTCCTTGATCTCGAAGGCGAATCCACAAAACGGTACGTGCTGAAGACGGGACTGTATGGAATCGGAAAAAGACTGCGCAGCGATCTCAAAAAGACCACAGAGGCTTACATGTCAGTCAATGGGCGAACATACCCGTTATGGCAGATGGCAGCTGAGTCTTTGAGGATTCCCATTCGGAAACTTCCAACGCTGGAACTAAGCAATGAGATAACGGTAATGGCTCCTGAATCCATACGCAGAAGAATAGGAGAAGCCGAAGATTGCAGATCCGGCATGGTATTCACCAGTGACTATGACAGCGCTCCGCCAAATCATGCCAACCATATCGGAATCCGAATCCGACGTGGAAATGACGTGTATGTGGGACGACGTTATTATCTTGTAATCGATTCAAGGGAGCCGAAACTGTCCAAATCGGTTGCCACATCCTTCGATACGGCGAAAAAAGTCGGAGTCCTTACAGCAAACAGCTGTTTCACTGTTTGGCGTGTGTCTGTTGCCGCGTCATCCTCCAAAAGAGAGACCGCTGCGAATATGTTCGCCCATTTCGGCTGCCGTCTTACCGACAAGGAAAGAACAGTCGATTTGCTTTGGCCTCCATCTCTCACCTCCAATGGAATCGATCAGCCATTGTTCGAGAACACATCCGTCATATATCACGAACCGGAGGGAACCGGCAGCCACAAGGATAATGGAACCGTTCAACTCACGCATCACGCAGAAATCTATGCGCTGGGAGACGACTACATATCTCCATTCGGATATATTGGAACAGGCAAACATGAACGCCCAATTTATGAATTGGACACCGGTTTTTTGGTGTCCCGACCGGATGAATTCCACACATGGCGAATGATCAGCCAAGATCAAATCGATTTGTCAGCATTTTCGGCATCGGAGTGCGACGAAACGTCGGTGATCCTGACATCAGATGACAAGCCGAATCTGACTTGCTCATTCCCTGTGAACGTGGAAATACGTTCGAGGACAGGGAACGTCCAGACCGAGAGCCTTCTTACAAGCGAGAAAACGCTTCCTACGAAGCGGAAGGATCTGGTTCTGGTTGCATCGGCAAGGAAGGCATTCCCAAGGTCTTTCCTGCTATGCGTAAACAATGCCGGTATGACAGTGAAGTCAGCGTCCTGCCCCGTCACTGGGCTTGATTCGAAGTCACGACTGCGAGAAGTAAGTCACGGCATGTCAATTGCAATGAGACGTGCCGGCATCGCAACCAGGGGAAAATAGCGCAACAAAATACTAATCCAAGCAAGGAGAGGGGAATAAAAATGGCATGGGGACAAGAGTACATAAGAGAATCAATCTGCATGGTTCGGTACAACCATGACGGCACAGTCAACAATTATCTCCGTCTTGCCGACTATGATTCCCAAGCGCAGGATATCCCTTTCCTGTGGCTGGATCCCGGTCGTTGGATCGATAAGAACGATCCGGATGACCCAGCAACGCTGTATTCGATGAGCATCACTAGCAATAGTGAACGTTTCAGCAGCGATTTCGTACGCCTGAGGTGGAGGCCTAACCCCTCAAAACCAGACAGACCGACTGTAATTGATCCTTTTGATTTCCATAATTCGTCCTATGGCACCAATCCGCGTGGCCTCATCGAGGTGGTCTATCTGACAGACAACAACGCCGCGCTTTCTGAGATGCTTTCTGTCGGATTCGAATACCAAGGCAGACCAGCAGAGCGTATTCTCCTCGTATACAAGCGCCACAAGAAAAACATGCTGGAAGCGACTATGCTCCAGAGCAGCAAATTTGAATTCCAGAATGGAAGAGCGAAGCTGCGCAAATACATGCATGACGGAAAAGTGACGGCACCCTGCTTCATCATCAATGAAGACGACGTGCTGGTACTGCCTAGACAGTTCGGAGAAAAGACCGCACGGATGCTTTATTCAAAAGCCACTCTTCCGGATCCCAAAGGCACCATACCCATCAGGCCTTTTGAGGATTATGCTGACGACTATCTGAAATGGTATTGCGACCAATCCGGCTTCAATTATTCCAAAGACGAGCGTCAAAGAATCGCAGCGTTGTTCAAGGAGACCATCAGCTCACCAACCACACTGGAAACCTATGCAGGAAGACCCCTCAATGAGCACGATGAACAGCTCTACTCGCGCGTAGTACAAAGGCTGATACATGCTGATGATGATTTGATGAATCGGATCATCATCCACGTATTAGCGGCAGACGAGAGCTTCCATCGTAAATGTCTTGAAGTTGTTCTTACAAGCAAGGACCAGGAAATCGAGGAAAGGAACAAGACCCTCCAGCAAATCGAGAATCGTATACGCGAAAAGAACATTATGCTTTCTTCGCTAAAACAACGAGAAGCTGACGACGAAGCCAAACATTCGAAGTCTGTTGAGGAGCTTTCCCAACTCGACCAACAGATAAAGATGACGCGTCGAAATGAGGACGAGGTTCTGAAAGAACTGGAAAATAACGTTGCTCTGAAAATCGGGCTACGAAGTGTCGTTCGGAACATGCCAACGGCCACCGACAGCCCAATCGGTTCGATTCCCCTCCCCTGCCCTTTGTCTGGCGCATCAAAGAAAGCAGAACCGGGAGTAGAAGCGGGCGGCACGCTCATCGACAATCTCGAGGATTCCGGTATATACGCAATCGGGGAAATCAGCACGGAAAAATTATCAGACGGATTACTGGCAACAATGGCAGCGACCAGATTCCTTGCCATGGATTCATCATTCTGCTGCAGCATTGCCAATTCGTTGTCGTTCACGATATCCGGCAAACCCGCTTACCATGTCGCAGTGCCAATTGATTGGACCAACGCCGACACCGTGTTGGAGAAGGCAAATCAAGTAGACTGCACAGTCTTGGTGATAGACAATATCATCGACACCATGAACGAAGGACTTCTATTCTCCCTCGTGCGATCGGGAACCGATAAGACCATCGTCTTCCCCATCGGAGCGAGAGGAAACCTCAAGCTCCTCGCGCCGGAATTATGGGAACGTATCTTCTATGTACCGACCGATGGATTCATGCAGGATCCATCGGATGAGATGCTGGCCCAATACAAAGCAAAAGACTTGTCCGATATTGAGCAGGTCGAATTCAAGCCCAAGAACAAGGAATCATTGGACGAAAATCTTCAAGACACGCTGCCAAATAACGCGCTCGTGCTTCCATGCAAGATACTCGAGGCATTTCGACGTAACAGCGCCAAAACAGATGAGCAGCAAAAAAGAAAAGGAATGAGCGATTTCCAGCAATGGACAATCGATCATCTGCTCATTCTGGTCTATGCCTTCGCCGGACCGAGAGAAATGATGATCTTCGCCAAAAACATAGATGAGACGAATCGAGCCGAACGGCTTCTCAGAAGAATCGACAAGGACGCAGCCAATGAAGCATGACGACTTGCTCAATATTATGGCCGCGGATCTTGGAATGAGTCGATATCGAAATGAATCGGATAAATCGTTCGGCATCAGAACGGTTTATTCCGCTTCAAGATTCTGGATCGAAGCCTTTTGTCTGGACGATGGACGGATGGGGGCTGATGGATGCCAGCCCGGCATCATTTCGCGAAAACTGAACCTTTGGCTCGACAGAATCTCATCCATATATCCGTTCATAGGACAATGGATTAACAGCCAACGGCACTATACGCCATTTTCCAAACTCCTCTACAACAGACTCATCATGGTCGGTGACATCATCTCCGAGAACAACGGCGGAACATACAGATGTTCCTCCCGCCATACGATTCAAATCGACAATGGCTTGAAGGCGCTCTTAGGCGTTTACGATACGACAGGCAACGACACATCCCTGCCGATTTCGGGAATGATGCTCTCGAAACGCGAACAGGCGGAACCACGGATCAAATGTGACCCGGAATGGTGGAATCTGCCACGAGAATACTATACCTGGTCGTCTTGCTCCGACGAGGGAATCAACGAATACGCCGACCCCTCCCGAAAGAGCGTCAGAGACTGTTGGATTCCGAAACCCGTTTTACCGGATGGAATCGGTCTTGGAAGGAGACAGGAAGCCCATAAATACACATACTTCCTTTTGCATAACCATCAGGACACTATCGAAGCGAGAATCATCGACGACTACCGATGGCCGTCGCTGTACACGCATCTGAGGAGCATCGTGGGCAATCCCTATTGGGCGGACGTGAAAAAACTGGATGATGCCCATTACAGGATTGAAGCGCCTTTCAGCCTACTTCCGCCCGAAACATCCAGATGGCTTGATTTCATGACATGGCCTGAGAAAACCCCCGATGATTGCGTATTCCGAATCATCCGCACCGAATTATTGAAAACCGCCACGGATATGCTTGAATCCTGCGGAATCAAAGTAAGGAACAGCAAAACATGCCAGTCCAACTGAGTATCGCCGACGCCGAGAAAGCCATCTCGAATAGACTCATCGAATACATCGAGACCGAATACTTCGGCAAGACACGGGAGCTTCTTTCCAGATGCAAGGAAACACTCGCCGCTCCTGGAACACTGTTCCAGAAACCGTATCTGGAGGCGGCGAAAGCCTATCAGCTTGCCGAAGGAGGTATCGGCAATGCCAAGATTCCGGAACGAATCAAAACCCTTCTCCAGACTATGGCGGAGAAAGACAAGGGCGTGTTCGCCAAACCCTACAGTCACCAAATCGAATCCCTCGAATCATTCTGGAACGGCTATGATGTCCTGGTCTCCACGGGAACTGGTTCCGGAAAGACGGAATGCTTCATGTGGCCGCTCGTCTCCAAAATGGCGGGAGAGGCAATAGGATTGACCGGCGACCGTCAGTCGTGGGAAGGAAGCCGGGCGGTTAGAGCATTGATTCTGTATCCGATGAACGCGCTTGTATCCGACCAGGTCGGCCGTCTGCGCAAAATGGTCGGCGACAAACAAGGAAGCTTCCTTGACATATGGAAAAGTGCCGTCGGGGATGTACGACGCCCCCAATTCGGCATGTATACCGGCAGGACACCTTACGCAGGTGACGCAAGGAGCAAGCGACGCGACAAGGAATATGCCGAAACACTGCGGCGCGATTTTTGTGAACTCAGTGAGGAGGACAGGCTTCATCTGTCAGAAACGGGACGTTTCCCGGAAAAGCAGGATATTCTCGCCTATGCCGATGTGATCGCGGAAGGTAGGGACGGATGGAGTCCACTGGATGCTGAGATGCTGATGCGTTTTGAAATGCAACGGCATACGCCGGACATCCTGGTGACCAACTACTCCATGCTGCAGTACATGCTTATACGATCCACGGAAAACGGTATCTGGAAGAATACCGCGAAATGGTTGGAACGGAATCCGAAGGAGCGAATGCTGCTCGTTCTCGATGAGGCGCATATGTATAAAGGCGCTGCTGGAGGCGAGGTCGCCCTGCTGCTGAAGCGCCTTGCTGCAAAGCTCGGTGTCGGGATGGATCGTTTCCAGTTCATACTGACTTCCGCTTCCATTCCCGAGAATCATGAGCCGGTCGCACGATTCTTCGAGGACATGGCTGGCAGATCAGCTTCAAAACTGCGCATCATCACAGGCAGGGAGCAGAAAGTCATCTGCGGTCCCCGAGTCCTTTCCGCGAAGGACATTGTAGCCGCCGCTGGAACCAGTGATGGGCCGGATACGTCGATGACACGTCTCCGACGATTCTTGTCGGGAATCGGACGACCTGTTCCGAATGACATGGATGAACAAACGATACGAGAACTGGCCGGAGACGAGCTCCAGAAGATTGAGCAATTCGGAATGTTGGAGGAGATTCTCCGCCAGAGAACAATGACTTTGGACGAGATCGCGGAAGAGATCTTCAATAACGAGCCCGATGCCGCCAACGCGACCGACATCCTGCTGAACATCGCCGCATTGGCCTTGAACGATGGACGGCCGCTCTTGCCGACGCGCATGCATCTCTTCATCAGAGGAATCCAGTCGCTCACGATCTGCGCCGATCCTGGATGTCCTCATGTGGAGAAAAGAGATGATCTGCCGCTTGGCAAGGCGTTCATCAACAAATCGGCTGGGCGCTGCCTCTGCGGCGCGAAGACCTACGAGCTGGCCACCGATCGTACCTGCGGCGCTTTGTTCCTTAGAGGTTATGCCAACCCCAGTGAAGACGGCTTCTTCTTCTGGAACGAAAAACCTGTCGGAAACAGTGAAATCAAAGAACTCATCATCATGCCGATAGCGGAGGATTCCCGCCCTGACGATGTCAAAACAGGATGGCTCAATACGATATCCGGCAAGATATACCGTGACGATCATCACGGACAACCGCATTTCTCACATGTGGCCTTCTCTTTCGACCAACCCCAAAACATGGATGGCAAAAGGATGCAGTTCACCACCTGCCCGAAATGCAATGGCCGTCTTTCAGTCAGCGATTTCACGACCAAAGGCAACGAACCGTTCTACAATGTCGTCGCCGAACAATTCTCGTTGCAAGAGCCTTCAAGTGACCCGGAAAAGCTACGAAGGAATCCGAACGCCGGAAAGAAAGTGATCCTCTTCTCCGATAGCAGACAAGCCGCCGCCAGAATAGCGCTCGACCTGACCGAATCCTCCGATAAGGACCTGATGCGCAAGCTGTTGTGCCGGGCGGCATACGACCTGTACCAGCAGTACGAAGACGAGGCAACGGTCAGTGCGATTTACCCGATGTTCCTAAAAACCGTTTCGGAACATAAATCACGCATCTTCTATGGAGATGATCGCACAGTCGTAATGGATCAAATCAAAAGCGACCAGAGACGTTTCGACAATCCACACCGTTTCCTGAGAATTCTAAGAAGCAGCGACAGCAATGTGCCGGAAGAGTATCAGCGCCTTCTTTTGGCACTAGTCTGCGACCATTATCGGTCCCTCAGCGACATGGCCATCGGATGGATAGATCCTTTTGATGAAGATATATTCGACATTAGCGAGGAACTTGACAAGAGCGGAATTACTGAAGACGAGTTCAAGGCTATTTTCTACGCGTGGAGTGAATATCTGCTCATCCACAACGCCGCTTTGGACTCAAATATCAAATGGTCCACACGAGATAAGGCAATGCCTTTCTCCAGAGAATATGGCATAGACCATGACAATATTTTCAAAGGACAGACTCAGGGAAAGAGATCGTTGTACGAGTTCTTGAAAAAACGTTTCGATGCTGATGAAATGACGCATCTCACGAATGCGCTAAATCATTTCCTTGAGACATCGGCGAAAGATATTCGATACAAATATCTGAATCCGCACCGCCTCACATTGAGAATCGAACCGAATACCCAATGGAAAGTATGCAGTCGCTGCGGCAAAAACGCACCATATGATCTATGGGGCAAATGCCCTCATTGCCGGCAAGGCGACATGCATGAACTCGCGGATTTCAGTTCCGTTGCGTTCTGGCGCGATCCAATAGTCAAGATTCTCCAAGGTGATGACGATTCCCTACGCGCAAGAATCAACACTGAGGAACATACAGCCCAGCTGTCCCATAAGGATGGTCAGAGCGAAAGCTGGTCCACCACCGAGGAATACGAGATGCGGTTCCAAGATATTTATACGTCCGATAACGAAGAGCCCGTGGATGTTCTCTCCTGTACGACGACGATGGAAGTCGGTATAGATATCGGATCCCTTACCGCAGTGGCGCTTCGCAACATTCCACCGATGCGTGAGAACTACCAGCAAAGAGCGGGACGCGCGGGTCGTCGTGGCTCTTCGATATCCACTATCGTGACATATGTCGATGCCAGGCCATTCGACAACCACTACTTCGAACACCCGGATCATATTGTTCGAGGAGAGTTGAGAGAGCCACACATCGACGTGGATAATGAGAAGCTAATCAGACGGCATCTGGCGACCATCCTGCTCACCGATTTCAGCACCGAACATGGATTCTCAATGGAGAACATCACCATTGAGGATTTCTTCGAAAGCTATTGGAAGGAATGGAATTCCTTCCTCAAATCGTACGATTTCGGCACCATCGTCCAGCAACAGATAATCCCACAGAATTGGAAGCTGGATCCCGATGGATTCCGTCGGGCCCTATCTGTGGAATTGAACAATCTTAAAGAAGATTTCGGGAAATACAGAGAAAATTATCTGTCCGCAGATAATAAAACCTGCAAAAGTCTTTTGGACAGCCTCCTTGAAGCAGCCATACTTCCAACGTATTCCTTCCCTCGTAACGTCACCGGATTCGATATCGAGGATTCATCCGATGCCAAAACACTCGAGCAACGTCCGGAACGGTCACTCGACATGGCCATCAGCGAATACGCCCCAGGACGGGAACTCATTGTGAATAAGAAACGGTACATTTCTGGCGGGATCTACTCGCATTCGTCAAGATTCGCTAAAAAACAGGGAGAATCTTTCGAACCAGCAAGAAAATATTTCAATAATAAGGACTATCACAACGAGGTACTTCTCTGCACAAACCCGACCTGTGGATGGTTCGGATACGAAAAAGAATTGAGAGAACCTGACCGCTGCCCATTCTGCAAAGAACCCGGACTTGAACACAAGCCATTCCTCAAACCATGGGGATTCGCGCCAAAGGACGGAAAGCCTTCCCCATCAGCAAGCGAGCGCTCCGAACTATCCTTTGCGGAACCACCCTTCTATTCCGCAACGCCTTCCGAAGAGATGACGGATGCCGGTTATGCTCATATCAAGTACAGCGAAAGGCATGACTGCTCCCTTATGGTCATTAATAAAGGGCCGAATAGCGAGGGATTCACGATTTGTTCCCGGTGCGGAGCCGCTTTCCCGACAACGGATTCAGCAGGTATAGCTAAGCGTATCAAGGCGCCTTATACTAAGACTCCGCAGAACCGGCAGCCTGACTGCACGCATGACTTTGACAGCGGAATATATATCGGAGACGTGTTCAATACAGATATGATCATATTCGCCCTCCGCTTAGACCCGAGCGAGGTGAGTGTCGGTCAAGCGAATAGATGGCTGAAACGGGCTCGCGTATCACTTGCCGAAGCGATGCGTCTCGCCGCCGTCGACCTGTTGGACATCGATTTCAATGAATTATGCGTCGGCAGCCGCTCACGTCTTGATGGAAGTGGTGAATCCGCGTTCGCAGACGTGTTTCTTTTCGATTCTCTCTCCAGTGGAGCCGGATACTCGTCCGCCCTTTCCAAAGGGCATAATCTCGAGAAACTCTTCGGCAAGACTAGAGGCATACTCACCAGTTGCGATTGCGAAGATGCATGCTTCTCCTGTCTGAAGCATTACTATAACAAGCAATTCCACAATCAGCTCGATCGTCACGCAGCACTTGATTTGCTTGACTATGCGATGAATGGGACTGTGAGAAATCACGTGTCTGATGGTGATGCACGGGATGCCTTTGCTTCGCTTGCAGAAGTGATCCAGGATGACGCAAAGGCAGCATGTTCATTCGAAAGCGACAAGATGACTTTCATGTTGGATGGCAAAGAGACCACTCTCACTTGCCTTCCGGATATGAAGCCCAAATCATCCATGTCAGCAGTGAATGAATATTGGCAGTACGAGATGAAGCACAACGTCCCGGGAATCGTCGAAACGCTCATCAAGGAACAATCAGGAGATTCCACGTTGTTTTGATTTCTTCAATCGTAAACGTAAATGTTATATCTGCCAAATAACTGCTAGATGAGCGCCTGTAGGGATCTGCGAAAAGTAGACGAAACGTTTTGAGCCGATGACAGAACTGATGGGCTGGGAACTGACAGAATTTACCTGTTAGTTCCCAGCCCATCACTCTTCAGCCATCTATTTCAATCGCATGAATCGTGGCCTCACCATCTTCCGAGGGCTCGGCTTTTCTGAACTCCGGGCGAAGCTCCATGCCGGTCTCATCGAATTCGCCGTTCAGATTGCGTACCAGCACATCGGCCAGTCGGCCGCCCATGGGTTTGAACATCGCATAGGTTATCGCCCCGGAAATGGCACCGCCAACAACGGGCACAACCTTGGTAACGGCTTTCCCGACCGACTCCTTCACCACCCGTTTGCCAACCATCGCACCGATTTTCTTGAGCAGCGGATACCAGGCCGTTTTCGTCAAAGCCTGTTGCGTGATCTTCTTGCCCATGTTCTTGCCGACTTCCCTGGCAAGCTTTCCCACCAACATCGCCGAGCCTGATGCGCCGAGCATCACACCCAAATACGCAAGGACTCGAACTTTGGCACCTTCGTTCAGTTCCGACTCGTCGGTGAACAAATCATCCTCTCCGAAGAGATAGGCGATTTTCTGCGCCAAGTTAATCGCAAAACCAAAGTACTGAGCTACATCGGCACTTCCGGCTGCAACGGCAGCAGGTCCGCCGGGAATTCCTGCCACAAAGGCGGCGAGAGTGGTCTGATTCGTTGATTTCTTAATCACCCCATCCGCTTTTCTCCGCAACGACTCCACCGTATACACATGCTGTGGGCCATGCTCCAGAATCTCATCGAGATATTCCGAATCGGCGAATTGCTGTCGCAGAAACGCTTCCCTATCAACCCTAATAACCGGAAGCTTCGCAACGCTTCCAATCGTATTCATCGCCACATCGTAAAGCTCTTCGTCGGTTTTCTTAGCCATGTTCTCTCCACTCCGATAAGACACATTGTGCTTAATGCCCATGGTATCTGCTCCTTTATTTGCTCGATGGACAACATGCGGAACATCCGCATTCACCATGGGCCATGTTTTCTTCGCGAGCGCAACGGGTTTCCACCGGATAGAATCTGCATCCACGTTAGCAATCCGTCAAAACGCGTTCGCGCACTTTCACGCGTTCTCGCGCATTCTCACGCACCAACATCTTGATTACATACTTCTGTTCATGTACGGCATGTTCAATTACCTAAAGATGTACAGTCCTGTGTATCAGCGCCCACCCAAGGCCACGTTTACGTCCTGAAACGCGGTGGGCCTCTTCTTCTCTGTAACAACGGTAGAGCATTCCTTGAGACACGCTCGAATCGACCAAGCGAACCAACTATGCTATCGTAACTAATAACAGTAGCCTCCAAGCCTCTTAACAATGCTCAAATCCGGGGGCTCTTTTTTTATCAAGTCGCACAAGGATACGCCATGACGAAGCAGCCAAAAACAATACAGGAAATGATGACGCTTTTAGTCGAAGAACGCGGCTTGGATATCACCGGATTCTCCGAATTCAGCACCGTCCTCCTTGATTGCAACTATTACAGATTGTCCGGCTACTTCCGAGCCTTTCAGATTGATCCTTCCCATGGCAATAATCGCTTTCGAAACGGAACACACATTAGAGATTTCATGATCCCCTATTTAATGGATGAACAGCTACGTCTACTCATCCTTCGTGGAACATCATCCTTAGAACAAACGCTTCGGGCTCATTTCGCTTACTACCTTGCTCAAAACGGAGGAGCCTACTCCTACACGGAACTCAGCTCATATAAGACAATCAAATATTCCGATGGCACCGAAGCCAGAGAAGTTCTAATTGAGAACATTCACAAATGGCTTGAACGTTCCAGCGAAGTATGCATTCGCCATTATCGGAATAACAACGAGCCTATTCCCATATGGGCGGCGGTCGAGGCGATGCCCTTTGACACTCTCTCAAAAATGATTTCATTGCATACCAACACAACAGCTGTTGGCGAACTCAATCAGTCGCTTTCTCTAGGAAAAAATCGTCAACGTGCTGCGCAAATCATTCACAGCATGGTGTATCTACGCAACATTTGCTCGCACCATTGCCGTCTTTGGAACAGGGAGATTGTCCTTCCTCCCCCAGTCCTTGATGCCACAGCTGAGCGCTATGGCTCATATGCTTATGAAGACCGCTCCGTCTGGAAATCTCTTATTGTTCTCATGGATTTAATCGATGGAATAAAAAAGAATTCCACATATTCATCCATGCTTATAAAACAAGCTGAGTCGAATGATAACTATTTCTGGGGATTATGTCATCCTAAACGGTGGCATTAGACACAGCCACCTGACCAATATTTGTCAGCTCCCCGAATCTCATTGTCATGAGAAAGCCCAGTATCGAAGAAAATGATAAATATGACACACCTCAGATAATGCGGAACATCGGATTGGAGGTTATGGAATTGACGAATAT
>CAJLKD010000008.1:0-59076 GCA_905207115.1 Bifidobacterium angulatum
CACCAAAGGACAAACCTTCGCCGACAAAATTATGAGAACAACGATAATCAGTATAGAATAGATATAATTAAAGTGACGCAAAGACGCATCACTGGATAAAAAATACTTTCGAAGCCAAAGGAGACTACGAATGAACCTTCATAAAAAAAATCGCGTTCACCGCAGTACTGGTGGCAATACTGGCGTTCTCTGGTGCCCCATCAGCAATGGCTAGCACTTCTGGACATGACCGAAGTACCTTCAATTCTTCCGCAGAAGTCGCTCTGCAAGAAAAACTCTCTAACATTGCTTCCACGAATAACTTAGACGTCGAATTCGGCGAATTTAAAATCGATGCTCCTCAAAGTACGATTGATGAATACCACGGTGATGCCAATCTATACGCTGAATCTATTGCGAAAGCATACGAAGAAGATACAGCTTCTAATACCAGAGAAACCAAAAACGCAAGCACACGCGGTACGGCAACATATACCTCAAGCGTCTTTTCTGGAGTCCCAGCAGGAGGAGCTTGTTGGGTAAAGCAAGATTTTCGAGCTACAGTAACGAATTACAAAGTTACCTCAAAATCCTTGCTTGGAAGCTCATACCAGACCGGGGTCTGTGTTTTCCAATGGTCTCCAAATTATTCCTGGTTTGAAGGAAATCTGAATGTTCTTAGCAAAGGAACTTTTCATGCGGTTGTCAAAGGAGGTCCCGTTTCTTTCGCCGCAACTTTCAAAGCATTTTTTCATACCAATAAAGCATCGTTGTATCAAGAATTTCAATGAATAACAGCAAATATTGCAGTTACATGAAGTGCAATGATCATCGCTGAATCCATATGGCAACGCCCAAATCAGGCGCCGGGTGTCGCAGCAGGCCTGCAGAACACGGGCTGATCTTCGGCTGACCGCCTGACAAACGCGAGCGGGGAGGTTCCGTACCGATAAATGGCGCGGGCCTCCCCGCTCGCATTGCCCGGCCCTAGATTGGTCGGCGACGACGCACGTGGAACGGGCCTCGGATAATCGGAGGGGACATGGATAAGCCAGCGGACGAGCGCAGGAACACTGGATTCCGATATGACAATAAATGGTTCGAAGACCGCCACACTTGTATCATTGTATCCCGTAGGATACAATAATGCATATGGAAATCCAACAAACCGATCAGTTCCGCAAGTGGTTGCACAGACTGCGCGACCATGCCGCCAAAGCGCGGATCACTGCCCGGATCAGACAGTGCGGACTGACGGGACAACCGGTCGGCGATATGCACCCGGTCGGTAAAGACGTGAACGAATTGCGTTTTTTCTTCGGCCCAGGCTACCGCGTCTACTTCGCCCAGAAAGGCAATCAAATCATGTTGCTGCTCGCCGGCGGGGATAAGACCGGACAGGATAAGGCCATAAAAGAGGCCCAGGAAATGCTCGAATCACTTATCAAGGAGGGACAATGGTAAACATCAGCAGTTTTGATGCCAGCGAATACATCGAAAGCGAAGAAGACGCCATCGCATACCTCAACGCCGCCGCGGAAACCGGCGACCCGGCGCTTCTGCAGGCCGCCATTGGCGACATAGCCAAGGCACGTGGCATGGGCCAAATCGCCAAGGAAGCCGGAGTCGGCCGCGAAAGCCTCTACAAAAGCCTCAACAAAGAAGGCAACCCAAGTTTCCGCACCATCGTCAAGGTCGTCGATGCACTTGGAGGCCGACTTGTCATCGAGCCCGCGCCCGCCACGGCATGAAAGATATACCAGAAAATTTTTCCGGCGAGAAATTTGCTTTGACACCGAAAGTAGATGCCAAATTCCTTAAGGCAAGTAGATGCTATGTGGCTTTGGGCAAGGCCAGACGTGCGCTATGGTGGCTGGGATTACTGCTGCTTTCGCCAGCACTTATTTTGTGGGCGGAGTGGGGCTCCAATGGCGATGATGATACTATAATCTGCAGAGTTCTAACGTTCTCTTCCTCTTCGTGCATGAATTTAACTAGGGCAACTGAGTACGTACGTAGACTTACCTTAGTATTGATTATGGGGGTAGTCTGTTGGATTGCAGTGCTTGTCATCTTTGGCGTGCGTTCATATATGCGATCTACATATCCGGAACTTCGTGCTCATTCCTCTTCCGCCTCGCATGTCCTTGCGGGAATCATATCGTTTCTCGTGCTGGTTATAGTCTTTCCTGTTTTTGTGATAACGCTACTTTCCGCTCTAATGACTCTATGACGTTTTGCCAGAGGCGCATTGCGCGGAACGGCTGAATCATTCCACGCAATGCGATCACAACCATGATTGATCAATGGTTCGGATTTTCAAGAGATTCAGCATAGGATAATGCCAATATACCAGCCTCCGCTTGACTCGGGAGTCGGTCTGCATGTGAAGCAATGAGCAGTGCTTTTTACTTCCGGATACGTTATCGAATGTTCCAAGATCGATCCCATCGACGAGCTTTCGAAATGCGATGACCAGGTTGTCCGCGCTTCCCTTGAACCGGGACTGATAGAACCGTTTAATTCGATTCGTCTCGCTTTGCGCGAACGTGTCCCGCATAGCGGTGGACAATGACCTTTCGGAAGAATTGCTCTGCATGGACCGCGCCAGCAACCATGCATCGCAGTACGCGAGAACATCGCTGTAACTGAATCCCATACGGGCATCTTGCTCGCCGAGATGAGTGTGCAGCCATGATGCCAGGTCCCCTTTCGGGGCATTCGCCAGATAGCTTCCCCAGATCTGCAACAAATCCAGGGCCCATCCGCCCAGATCACCGAGACCATAGTCCATTGGATCGTTCGTAACGCCCCATGTCAAGTATTCCAAGGACGTGGCAGCCATATGGGCGATGTCCCGATTGGGCAGCGTGCCTTTGACGACAGGTTGCGCATCACATGCGACACCGCATGCCTGACGCGACAAGGCCAATTCGCTGGGAGTAACCGGCTCCGGGGTGTACGCATGCCATAGTGCCTGTGTGCCGGAACCACCTTCCGACCAGTACTCAGGTTTGCGGAGCCATTCCAGGATGAATGTTCCAGTAAGGCTTGTATATGCCGAGGCTTGCGTCCCCAAATCAGAGAGCGTCTTGACACAAGCATTTTCCGTAGTGACAGTCCATTTCAGCAGAGGGTTGGAATCGGGCGATTCCGGAGCCGGCGTCGTCTGGTATCGGTTCCCGTTAAGGTAGGCATCGGAAGTCCAGAAAGCAGTCAGGGACCGGAGGCAAATCATGGGTAAGGCGAAGGTTGCGTTCATCTGCGTGCATAATTCCTGCCGCAGCCAGATTGCCGAAGCGCTCGGGAAACTGCTTGCGGGCGATGCGCTCGACTGCTATTCGGCGGGAACCGAAACGAAGCCGCACATCAATCAGGACGCCGTCCGACTGATGAAGGAACTGTACGGCATCGACATGGAACGCACGCAGTACAGCAAGACGATCGATGCGATCCCCGCCCCGGACATCGCCATATCGATGGGCTGCGACGTGGGCTGCCCGTACATAGGCAGACCGTTCGACGCCGATTGGGGGTTGCCCGATCCCACAGGCTGCGACGACGCCACGTTCATCGCGGTGATCCACCAAATCGAACAACACATCCTGCAGCTTCGCGACACCTACCGGTAACGGCCATCCTGCCGGTACTCTCTCCGCCCGCAGCTTCAGAACGCATCCCGGACAGCCCTGACCGTAAGATATCCGTAGCCTGAGCAATGGAGGGACGGAATCAATGGCAGATGAGATGTTTGTAGACCAGAACGAGGTCGAGGGCACGGCGAGCGGCGTTTGGAACCGCCTACTGGCGGGGAATCGTAGATTCGCGGAGGGCAAGCCGGTGCACCCGAACCGCAGTGCGGAAGCGCGCGAGGCGGTTATCGACGCGCATGAGCCGGATGCGGCGATATTGAGCTGCTCTGATGCGCGCGTCAGCCCTGACATCATTTTCGACGCGGGAATAGGCGACCTGTTCACCGTGCGCACAGCCGGGCACATTGTTGACGATGCCGTGCTCGCTTCACTGGAATACGCCGTCTCCTCGCTGGGCGTGCGCCTGCTGGTGGTTCTGGGCCATCAGAACTGTGGGGCCATCAAGCAGGGCGTCAAGGAGTATGAGAATCTGTTGCATGAGATGACCGCCGACGCCGAGGATTCGCTCATGGCCGCCGACAGCATCACCGATCTTGACGAGCGCATCGTCGAAGCGGAATCCATTATGCTGCGCACCGTCGGTTTCTCCATCTGGCAGGCGCACGAATCCGAACTCGAATCGAATGAGGATTTCGAACGCGTACACATCGCGCGCACCATCGAGGAACTGGTCGACCGTTCCGACGTGATTCTCCAGGCTTTGGCCGAGGACCGACTCATGCTGGTCGGCGCACGCTATCAGTTGGATTCCGGCAAGGTCGAGGTTCTGAGCTTCTAGCCCCTGAAGCTGTACCATTCTGGATTCTGCGCCATCTCGGGCATATATTTTGCCCAGAGGTGGCGTTTTTCATGTCTGCACTCGGTTCCGTAGGTGGTTTTGCCGTTCCGTAGGGGGTTGCGCTTCTACACCCCGGTATAAAACCGCTGAAAATAAGCCTTTGTTCAACCGCAGTACTGCGAACAACCACCTACGGAAGCCCGAAACCCCCTACGGAATGCGATAAGTGCTGTCAATGCCGATTCATTTGCGAGTCATGCCGCCTTTTCGGCAGTCGTATCGCCCTTTTCGGCGGTCCCCGCTGCTCCAGCAGCATCGCCGCCAGCAGCAGCATCGTCATACCGGCGATCGCGCCAGTAATACTCGTAATCATGCTGCCCGATCGGCCGCACCACCTTGCATGGGCTGCCATACGCGACACTATTCGCCGGGATGTCCTTGGTGACCAGGCTGTTCGCGCCGATCACCGAATTGTCGCCGATGCTCACGCCCGGCAGCACAACCACGCCGGCACCGATCCACACGTTGCGGCCGATATGGATGGGTTCGGAATATTGGGCGATCCGTTCGCGCAGATCCGGGCGAATCGGATGACCGGTGGTGGTGAGTGTCACGTTCGGGCCGATCATGGTGTGCTCGCCGATGAAGATCTCGCCGTCATCCACCAAGGTGAGGTTGAAATTCGCATAGCAGTGCGCGCCCCAATGGGTGCTGCACCCCCAGTTGGCGTGCAGCGGCGGCTCGATGTACAGTCCCTCCCCCACTTCGGCGAAGAACCGCTCCAGCAGTGCGCGCCTGCGTGAGACCTCGCGCGGCCTGGTGGCGTTGAAATCGTACAGTATCTCCAGTTGCGCGGTCTGCGCCTCGCCCATGCCTGGCATATCGCAGTAGTACACGCCCGGATTGTGCATCACATCAAGAATGTCCTGCGGAATCTGTGAGGCATCCATGTCTCGCCTTTCGTTCGCCGTTGACACGTTCCACACTACCTATTTACCACCACTCCAAGCTTGGTTTTACTGGGGTTTTACCCGGCCGTAAGACTGACGACCGCACGCTACACAGAAAACGACACGCCGAAGTTTTGCTTTACGTGTACACCTCTGGTATCTTAACTGCTTGTGCGCTTTTGAAGTGCATGGTTCGGGCCCGTAGCTCAGGTGGTTAGAGCGCATCCCTGATAAGGATGAGGTCGAAGGTTCAAGTCCTTCCGGGCCCACGGAAAAACGGCGACTTCAGGTCGCTATTTTTTTCACTGGGGCATTGGCGCAGCTGGTAGCGCATCTGCTTTGCAAGCAGAGGGTCGCCGGTTCGAACCCGGCATGCTCCACAATACAACCCTCGAAACCGCATGGTTTCGAGGGTTTTTCAATTTCTACGCCGTCTGCCGGCGATGTTCACGAATGTGCGACTGCGCCTTCGTCCGTCTCTTCGGCCTTGCGCACCTCGATCATGGCGATACGCCGCCCGTCGACCTGCGTGACGGTCATATCGTAGCCTTCGTCGGAGTGCAGTACGTCGCCCACAGCGCCCATTTTGCCGGTATGCGCAAGGAAGTAGCCGGCCACCGTCTCATACGGCCCATCCTCCAGCTCAATGCCGGTCAGGTCTTCGAAGTCTTCCAACGTGGTGCCGCCTTCAATGGCAGCGACACCGTTCACGAACGCGCTGTGCCTGGTTCGTTCGCCGCCTTTTTCGGTGGGCAGATCGTATTCGTCGCGAATATCGCCAACCAGTTCCTCGGTCATGTCTTCCAAGGTGACGATGCCGTCGGTGCCGCCGTATTCGTCGATCACCACTGCCAGGTGGATGCCGCGTTTGCGCAGCAGTTCAAGGCTGGGCAGCAGCTTGGAGGTGCCCGGCAGCGAAATGCCCTCACGCGTTACGTCGGAAACGGTTTTCGCATTCGGATCGCGCACGTCGAGCAGATCACGCACGTGTACGAAGCCGATCACGTCGTCGAAGTCCTTGCCGGTGACCGGATAGCGCGAATACGGTTGGTCGCGCACGAAGGCGGCGGCCTCGTCCAGCGACATCGCCCCGTCGATGAACACGACGTCGGCACGCGGGCGCATCACTTCGGCCACAATCGTTTCGGAAGCGTCGAACACGTCGTCAAGGATCGTACGCTCGTCCTTGCTCAGGTTGGTGTTGGAGTTGACGAGCACGCGTAGCTCATCGTCGGATACCTCGGTTTCCGTTTCGTTCGGGTCGAAGCCGAGCAGACGCACCAAACCGTTGGTGTTCTTACCAATCAGCCAGATGAGCGGACGGCATACCTTGGAGAAGACGTCGATGGCCGGCACGACCGCGCGGGCGATGGCCTCGTTGCGCTGCATGGCGATACGCTTGGGCACCAGTTCGGAGATCACGATCGAGCAGTAGGAGATGATGAGCGTCAGGCCGATGGTGGTCAGCGGCGCGGCGATATGGTGCGGCACGCCCCAGCCTTCCACGACGGGCACTACGAATGGTGCGATGGAGGATTCGCCGAACGAGGCGGAGAGGAAGCCCGAGAGCGTGACGCCGATCTGCACGCTGGACAGGAAGGTATTGGGGTCGCGGGCGATTTTGGCGACGCGTGCACCGCGGGCGTCCTGCAATTCCATCTGGTCGATCTGCGAGCCGCGCAGACTCACCAGCGCGAGTTCGGTGCCGGCGAATACCGATCCGAGCAGCAGGAAGATGAAGATCAGCAGGATGTTCAAACCAAGTGACATGCGGCCAGTCTATCTTTGCGGCTTGTCAAGACGTGCATGAGGCAGCCGGGCGGCGAATGGCAGGCGAACCCGCTGGGAGCCGCGAATGTTCGCGGCAGGCCTCACAATGGTTTGCTGTGATGATCGACGGCCTTGACGTGCATGTGGTGCGCAAACCCATCAGGAACATGTATCTGCGCATTAAACCACCTGAAGGACGAGTGGAGATATCCGCGCCCGTGCGCATGGCGGATGCCGCTATCGTCTCGTTTGTGCGCAGCCGCCGCTCGTGGATCGACGCCAATCGGAACGCTATACGGCGGCAAGCGCAGCAGGCAGCGACGACGGGTGCCGTGGAATGGAACGACGATCTTCGCCGCGCGGCTGCGGCATCGATCAACAAGGCCCTCCCCGCCCTGCTTGCGCGCTGGGAGCCGATTATCGGCAGATCCCCTACCCACATCACCCTACGTACCATGACCTCGCGCTGGGGGTCATGCACGCCGAAGACGGGGCGTATCCGCTTGAATCTGCAACTGGGGCTGATGGATCGGAGATTCCTGGAATACGTGCTGGTGCATGAGATGACGCATCTATGGGAGCATGGCCACGGTGCCGGTTTTCAGCGCCGCATGAGCGCATATCTGCCGGATTGGCGGCAGCTGCGCCGCGAGCTCAACCAACATATGGTGTTGCGGTAGTGGGAGTGCGGCGGCGGAATGCACTTGCTGACACATGCCCCTATCGAACGCCGCTGATATTCACCATCCGACACACACTCAACACACGTGCACTGCGATGCCGTTTTGCATTTAGGCGGGGGTCGTACTACAGTAAATTGAGTTGTTCTGCGGAGCAGTACAACACCCAAGGGGCTGTAGCTCAGTTGGTAGAGCGCTTCGTTCGCATCGAAGAGGTCGTGGTTTCGACTACCATCAGCTCCACGAAAGCCTTTCGGAATTCCACCTCCGGAAGGCTTTTTTCTTTGTCTTTTGTCGACGTTTGTTTTCATCGCATCTCGCGAAATCTGAGTCAAACAGCGTAGGGGCGGGGAGCCATATATACTCCCCGCCCCTACGCTGTTTGACAACCCTGGTCTTTTGTAACGACCGCTCATCACCACATCAATAGCATCAGGCAGCGTGCCGAGGCTTTGCAGCCTTGCGGCAAGACGGCCCCCATGCAGCAAGGCCGAGGGTGGCAAGTGTGATGGAGGTGAAGATAAGCGCCGTCGTTTCCGTACCGGTGGAAGCAAGGTTTCCAGTACTGGCGTCGAAGGTCTTGGCCGCGTTCAAAGTCGCCTGTTCGGTGGGCTTCAGAGCGGTCTGCTGGGAGCCTCCCAACTGCTGCTCGTTCTTCTTAGCGGCGGCGTCGGCCTTGGCCTTGTTTTCGGCGTCGAGGCGTGCCTGCGCGGCCTTGAGGGCGGTCTGGGCCTTGTCGAGCGCGGCCTTGGCGGTCTTGACGTTCTGGTCGGCCTTCGCCTGCGCGTCCTGTGCGGCCTTGAGCGCGTCCTGCTTTGCGGACAGATCGGCCTGGGCCTTGTCGAGCGCGGCCTGCGCGGCCTTGACGGCCTCGGTGTCCTTGGCGTCGGCCTTGGCCTTGTCGAGCGCCTTCTGCGCCTCCCCGACCTTGGCCTTGGCGTCGGCGACGGCCTCCTGCGCGGTCTTCACCTGCTCGTCGGCCTTGGCCTGCTTGGCCTTGGCCGTCTTGAGCGCGTCCTGCTTGGCGGTCAGGTCGGCCTGCGCGGTGGCGAGGGCCGCGGTCCTGATCCCGAGGTCGTTCTCGGCCTGTTCCAGTGCCTTGACCTGTGCCTCGGCCTTGTCGGATGCCGTCTTGGCCGTGTCGTATTCCGACTGGGCCTTGGCCTGCGCGTCCTTCGCGGCCTGCGCGGCCTGGGCCTTCTGGTCGGCCTGCGCCTTGGCCGTGTCGTATGCGGCCTGGGCCTTGTCGAGCGCGTTCTTCGCGTTGGTCAGGATGTTCACGCGCTGGTCGGCCTTGTCCTTCGCGGCGACGGCCTGCTCGTAGGCGGTCTGCGCGTCGGCGCGGGCCTGTTCGGCCTGCTTGAGGGCCTGCGCGGCCTGGTCGGATGCGGACTGGGCGGTCTGGTACGCCTTGCTCCTGGCTTCGAGCGTGGCGTTCGCGTCCTTCAGGGTGTTCGCGTCCTTGTCGGCCTCGGCCTTGGCGGTCTCGTACGCCTTGGCCTTGGCGTCGGCGGTGGCGGTGGCCTGTTCGAGCAGGTCGGCGGTCCTGGCCGCGTCCGTCTGCGCCGTGGCCTTGGCGGCCTTGGCGGTGGCGAGGGTGTTCGCGGCGTCCGTCTTGGCCGTGTTGGCCTTGTCGAGCGCGTTCTTCGCGTCGTTCATCGCCTTGACGGCGTTCTCGTAGTCGGACTGCGCGTTGCGGATCGAGTTCACGTACTGCTCGACCATCTTCCGGTAGGTCGCCGCATCATACGTGGTGTCGCCGTTGTTGGCGGGGGTCCATGCGTTGAAGAACTCCTGGGAGTATGCGTGGCTGTACATGTTCTCGCCGTAGCCGCTGTAGGCGGCGCCGGTGGCGGTGTAGTCCGGGTTGACGATGTTGAGGTAGTGGCCGACGCTCTGGTATAGGTCGGGGTACTTCCTGCTGATCTCGTACGCGCTCATGGTTTCGAGGCCGGGGTACTGGCCGGACTTGATCGCGTCCTGGTAGGTGGCCTTCTCCATGGTGTACCAGTCGTCGTACGAATCCTGGTCGGACGGCCCCCAGTCGAGGTTCTCGCCGACGTTGTCGTACTGCATGTTGTGGTAGTAGTTGCCGTTGGCGGCGAAGTTGGCCTGCACCATGGCCATCGCCAGCGCGGTCTCGGACACCTTCAGCGGCTCCAGGCCCTCGCCCTCGCGCAGCCTGTTGCACTCGTCGATCATGTCGAGAGCCTTCAGGAGGTTGTCGAGGCTGGTCGCGTCGTCCTTCGCGCCGATGTGCGTGTATTCGAGGTAGTGGGACACGCTGGAGTCGGTCAGCACCTTGTACGCCTGCTGCGCGTCGTCCGACTGGAACCATCCGGCGGCGCCCTGCGCCTCCTTCTCCGCCGCCTCGTCCGCGGCCTTCTTCGCAGCGTCGGCGGCGGCCTTCGCCTGCTCGTATGCGGTCTGCGCGGCCTGCTGGTCGGCGTCCGCCTTGTCGGCCTTGGCCTGCGCGTCCGCGAGCTTGGAGTCGGCGTCCTTGAGCCTGGCCTGCGCCTTGTCGTCCGCGGTCTTCGCGTCCGCCTTCGCCTTGTCGGCGGTGGCCTTGCCGGACTGGGCCTTCTGCAGCGCCTCGGCGCTCTGGTCGGCCTTCTTCTGCGCCTTGTCCCTGGCGGTCCGGGCCTTGTCGAGATCGTTCTTGGCGGTTTCGGCGGTCTTCGCCTTGGAGTCGGCCTCGCTCTTCGCCTTGTCGGCGGCGTCGCCCGCCTTGCCCGCGGCCTGCTGCGCGGCCTCGACGGCCTGACCGGCCTTCACGGCGGCGTCCTGCGCGGCCTTGACCTTGGCGGGGTCGCCCGCGTCGCCGGCGATGGCGGTGGCCTCGTCCAGCGCGGCCTTCGCCTCGTCGGCCTTGGCCTGCGCGTCCGTGGCGGCGGTCCGGGCCTCGTCCGCGGCCTTCGTGGCCTTGTCGAGCGCCCCGGCCTTCTCGCTGGTGGTCTGGTCGAGCTTCGCCTTGTCGGTCGCGTCGACCTTGGCCTTCGCCTGGTCGCAGGTCTGCTGGGCCTGATCCTTGGCGTCCTGCGCGGCGTTCACCGCGTCCTGCGCGGCCTGTTCCGCCTGCTGAGCCTGTTTCAGGGTTTCGGCATGCTGAGCAGCCTTCTGCTGTTCGGCTTCAAGATTCTTCTGCGCCGCACTCAGCTGATTCTGCGCATCCTGCACGTTCTGCTGAGCTTGGTTTGTGGCCGGATCATTGGCGAGCGCCTGTTCCACGTCCTGCTGCTTGTGCTGCACATCGGCCTGCGCCTGTTGCACGTTCTGCTGAGCCTGCTCCGCATTCCGTTGAGCCTGCTGCCTGTTGCTCGTAGCGGCATCAAGAGCGGACTGCGCATCCGATACACCCTGTGTCGCTTTATCTACCTCGCTCTGCGCCGTGCTCCGTTGCGTGGTTTGGGTGGTCTTGGCTACCGTCTGCGCGCCCTGTTCATTGGTAGTAGTGGCCGTTTCATTGGCCAGTGCCGGGGCAACGATGGTTCCAGCTGCGGCAACAGTGGCAACAGCTACCGCGAGCCCTTTGCCTTTGCCTTTCTTTGCACTCATATGCTCTCTCCAACCTCCCCGCATGGGGACTTCCTATGGCATCGGTGGAGGGGGTTCGCCCTCGCCCCAACGTCCGCTGGGATTCGAGGGGATGGATGGTGAACCGGCTCTCCATCGACAGTTCTTCATTTCATCACTGTATGTGGCTATGGGGGGTATACGGGGAACCTGCAAAAGTGCATGGGCTTCATGTCTTTTTCGCAGCATACGCGTCCACTATATGAGCAGTCTAGGCGCTCCGGTTTGTTGATCATTGGCATGGGCACACTCATGGAAGGCGACATATCTCAGTAGTCAGCTTCTTCTCGGCAGAGAGCATGGGCACGAAACGTATGCCACGCGAATTGGCGTTGCGGCCACAGAACCGGTCCGATACATGGAATCGGCCTTCAGCCGCTGTCCTGGCAATGCTTGGAAGTTGACCAAATCGGCCAATATGAAACAGCCTGCCAATGTTCTATAGCTTGTACTTATAAACCGCTTTCCTGCCATTTCCACATGCTTATTTATAGAAAGTATAAATAAGAAGTGCGTTTCCGGCCGATACGCGATTCAAAATGATAGAAACTACGTTTTTCGTTCAGTCGTTCCAGTCACTCCAACCAATGCCAAGCCTGCTGCACCATATTCGCTACCATCAAACCCTGGGACTATTCGCCAGCCATTTCGCTGATGTTCTCCCGCATTTGCAGATAGGCTCCATGCTCACGCAAGTAGTCGCGCAAATACGGCATCTTGAATGCAACCTTGCCGTAGGCGACCGGCTCAATAAGATCGTTCTCGATAAGCATGGTGCGATAAACGTTGCCAAACTGCGGAGAACGGTTCATACGACGGGCAACCTCACCTGTGTTGGAAACGTCATCATCCACCGACATGGCAAGCAGATAATTAATCGCCTGTGCCGGCAGCTTGCGCAAGGCAGGCATGTGCACCGTATCTCCAAGCTTTACCTTCGCGCGTTCTATACCCTGCTCCGCATCCTCTTCGGTGACCCATTCGCCATGCCCATTAATCTCAGACAATCGCCATGCCCAATAGCCGACAAGCTGAATCATGAATGGGTACCCATGGGTCGCCTTGGTCAGACGAATCAGAGTCTCCATCCCTGCCTTCTTCTCCCCACCGAATGATTCTTCAAACGCCTCCAGCACTTTTTCGGCAGGAACCGAACCAAGATGGTAGCGTTCCGCTCGTTGCAGGAACGTTATGGCTTTGTCCGACAACACTTCGTTCACAGCCGACGGCAAACCCGCGAAAATAAGAGCAACATTGCGCCCCTCACGAATCAGATGCTGCATCGCTATAGACAATGCCCTGATCTCATCCATCGAACCGGATTGCACCTCATCCAAAGTGATAAGGATTCCTTGGGAGGATTCATCCATCTCATCCAAACGCGCACCAACTGCCCTACGAAGGGTAAGAGGCCGTTCCTCTCTGCGATCAAGCTCAACACGTCCAAGATTAAGCTCGACTTTGCCAAAACCACCGTCCACACCAAGCTCAGGCATATTGTATGCACTTATATGTGCATCTTCTTTCCCTGCAAGCGTATCGACAAGACGTTGTATGAAACCACAATCAGCGGTTTCATCGATGACTTCCCACCCTTGTTGCCGAGCACGGGTTCCCAACGTATCAAGCATGACTGTCTTACCGACGCCCCGCGCTCCCGTGATGAACATGAGCCTTCCGGGGCTTCCCACACCGTCCATCATGGCGTAGTCGAAGTCGCTGATAATGTCTTCTCGCCCTACGAGCACCGGCGGAATGCGCCCAGCTGTCGGCTTGAACGGATTTTGCATGATTCACAACCCACCAATTAAAATAAATATAATAAATAAAATAAGTATAATGCTTTATAATAACGCGAGCAAAGCATGCAATACCTGCAGCAACCACGCGCACCAGATTCCCACGCACCAGCCCAAAGCCGGCATTGTGCGGGGCGTGGGCGATACTGGAAGGCATGACTGAAGAGCAAGGCGCAGAAACAAACACGAATCCGATGGTTCCCGAAGGCACGGTGGTACTGGCCGCGACGCCGATCGGCAACACCGCCGACGCTTCCGCCAGGCTGATCGCGCTCATGGAGCACGCCGACATCGTCGCCGCCGAGGACACCCGCCGCCTGTACGATCTGGCGAACCGTCTCGGCGTGCACGTGAACGGCCGCGTGGTCGCCTATCACGACCATAACGAACGCGATAAGGCCGACGGCCTGCTCGACAACGTAGAAACCGGTGCGACCGTGCTGGTGGTTTCCGACGCCGGCATGCCCACCATCAACGATCCCGGTCTGGCCATCGTGCGCCGCGCCATCGAACGCAACCTGCCCGTCACCTGCGCCCCCGGCCCCAGCGCCGTACTCGACGCACTGTGCTTGTCCGGCTTGCCCACCGACCGCTTCTGCTACGAAGGATTCCTGCCACGCAAGCACGCCGAGCGCATGCAGCATCTGCGCATGCTCAAGTCGGAACCGCGCACCATCGTGTTCTATGAGACGCTGCACCGCATCGCCGACTCCATGGACGACCTGCTGGAATCCTTCGGCCCGAACCGCCGCATGGCGCTGTGCCGCGAACTCACCAAGGATTACGAGCAGATCCGCCGCGGCACCATCGCCGAAATCCACGACAGTGTGGTGAACGATCCACCGCGCGGCGAAATGGTGCTGGTGATCGAAGGCGCCTCCGACGAGGAAATCAACGCGAACGCACCCAGCGTGCTCAGCACCGAGGATCTGGCCCGGCTGGCCATCGACAAGGCGCAGCACGAAGGCCTGCGCATCAAGGAGGCCATCACCCAGGTGGTTGCCGAGCACCCGCTGCCGGACGGCTCCCTGCCGAACCGCAAGCAGGTGTATGCAGCCGTATTGGCGATCAAAGACAAGTAAGGCTGAACCCATAGAGGGAAGCGGTCAGGCGGCGGCCCCGGAAACGGTAGGCCCGGAGGCGGAACCAGCAGCAGGCCCTGCGCGTTCCGATTCCAACGCGTCCAGGGAGTCAAACAACACGTTCAGCGCCTGTTTCACACCGGGGCCGCCGGCCTGAGACACGTATTCCAGCAAGCTTGCGTCCGCTTTGGGGTTGATGACCAGCCACCGGCGCAATTCCGGTTCGTCACGCGCAATACGCCACAACACTTCGATCGCCGTTTCCGGATCGGCCGCGAGCGCCGGTGTCAATGCCAACGGCGGTGCCGGCGGCTCCAATTCGCCGGTCGGTTTGCCTACCTGTGTGGATTGTTTGGAATCGTACGCGCCTAATTGTTTCAGCCGGTTCGCTTGGCGTAGTAAGCGAAGGCGCTGCTTCTTTGCCGTCTGGCTCCCCTTTTTTGCAATCGTCACCCTTGTAAATATTGGCATTGTTCGCGCTCCCCTTTCCCGCGCTCCCCTTCCGGCCAATTGTCCCCTTGTGTTTTCTGCTTCGCTTCGCTGCGCTCATCGCGGCTTGCGTAATGTTTTCGCAACGGCATCATTGCCTGTCTTTCCCGCACTCTGGCATGGTGACGTTCCTCGTAATACATGCGGACGGTGTTCAAAAAGGCTTTGGCGTGCGGCACCGTCGTGGCGCATGGATTCGCTCCAAGAATGGCGGCGCAGTCGTCCGGCGTGAACCGGTATGTGTGCATGAGGTCGGCCACCCGATCGGCGAACACTGCGGCGCCTGGGCTTCTGTTGGCCATTGTCGCGATATCGCAGGCGGTCCGGGGCGGGCTGGTGATGTTGAGATCGCCGAGGGTCTGTACATGGTCGTGGTCGACTCTTCTGGCGAATACGCGTATGGGTCTACCGTGCCGCATGGTCCGGTAATGCGATCCGGACAGCACGTCCACGGTTTCGGGGAACAATCCGCCCATCCATACCCATAATGCGGTGCGCATGCATGCCACGGTGGCGGAGGGGATGATGTTATGGACGATAAGGGCCCTGCCATATAAGGTGTCGCCGTGTTCGGACCAATATCCGCTATGCCCGTCCAGGGAGCATACCGTGCCGCCCCGCGACAGCCTGTTCAGGCTCATAGGGCCGGGAAGTTCGTGCGAATGCAGCAATGGCGGGACGATGGGTCTCGCCCGTGATCTGTGTCTGCGCTGAAGCGCTGTGGAACTGTTCATGGGCAGACCGTAGAACGAATTGCCCACCCGGCACAACGGCCTGCGGAAATCTGTGGATATGTGGATATTCCTTTGCCGCCAGACGGCTGGAATGTGCGTATGCATGTGGATATTTTTCCGTTGTCCACATTCGCGTTCCGGTGTCCCCGCCGCGCCGGATAATCGGGCGTTATGAGTCATATTTTGGTGAATGTTGCATGGCCGTACGCGAACGGCCCGCGTCACATCGGTCACGTCGCCGGATTCGGCGTTCCGTCCGACGTGTACGCACGATACGAACGCATGAAGGGCAATGACGTGCTGATGGTCTCAGGTACCGATGAGCACGGCACCCCGATTCTGGTGGAGGCCGATAAGGAAGGCGTGAGCGCTCAGGAGCTCGCCAACCGGTACAACCGCGTGATCGCCAAGGATCTGTGCGATCTGGGTCTGAGCTACGACCTGTTCACGCGCACCACCACCGGCAACCATGAGAAGGTTGTGCAGGAGCTGTTCAAGCAGTGCCTGGAAAACGGCTACATCTACAAGGGCACTCAGAAGGTTGCCATCTCCCCCTCCACTGGCCGCACCCTGCCGGACCGTTATATTGAGGGCACCTGCCCGATCTGCGGTGCGGACGGCGCCCGTGGCGACCAGTGCGATGCCTGCGGCAACGAGCTGGACCCGGATGAGCTGATCAACCCGGTGTCCAAGATCAACGGCGAAACCCCGCGCTTTGAAGAGACCGAACATTTCTTCCTCGACCTGCCGGCACTGGCCGAAGCCAATCTCGCGTGGCTGAAGACCCGCGAAGGCTGGCGCACCAATGTCATCAACTTCTCCATCGGCCTGTTCAAAGAGGTCAAGCCGCGCGCCATCACGCGCGACATCGACTGGGGTATTCCGGTGCCGGTGAAGGACTGGATCGACAACCCGAACAAGAAGCTGTACGTGTGGTTCGACGCCGTGATCGGCTACTTGTCCGCTTCCATCGAATGGGCACGCCGCAAGGGCGATCCGGAGGCGTGGCGCGCCTGGTGGAATGACCCGTCCACCCCGGGCTACTACTTCATGGGCAAGGACAACATCACGTTCCATTCCCAGATCTGGCCTTCCGAAATGCTGGCCTACAACGGCCAGGGTTCCAAGGGCGGCGAGACCGGCAAGCTCGGTCCGCTGAACATGCCGGAACAGGTCGTGGCCAGCGAGTTCATGACCATGGAAGGCAAGAAGTTCTCGTCCTCCCGCGGCATCGTCATCTATGTGAAGGATATTCTGTCGCGCTACCCGGTGGATGCCGTGCGCTACTACATCTCCATCGCCGGTCCGGAAAGCTCCGACTCCGACTTCACCTGGGCCGAGTTCGTCCGTCACAACAACGAGGAGCTTGCCTCCTCCTGGGGCAACCTGGTCAACCGCGTCGCCAACCTGATCGCCAAGAACTTCGGTGAAATCCCGGCTGCCGACGAGAATGAGATGACCGATAAGGACCGCGCGCTGCTGGCCGAGACCAACGAGGCCTTCGCCACCGCCGGCAACTTCATCGAGAACCACCGCCAAAAGGCCGCACTGCTGGAAGCCATGCGCATCGTGGGCGATATCAACAAGTACATCTCCGCCACCGAACCGTGGAAGATCAAGGACAATCCGGCTCGCCTCGGCACCGTGCTGCACGTTGCCGCGCAGGCCGTGTCCGATGCGAACCATCTGCTTGCGCCGTTCCTGCCTCACGCCTCGCAGAAGGTGTGGGAGGCTCTGGGCGGCAAGGGCACGTTCTCGCCGCTGCCGCACATCGAAGAGGTCGAGGATCTTGACAAGCCAGGCTTCATGTACCCGATCATCACCGGCGACTACAAGCTGGGCGTGAACGTGCACCCGTGGAAGAGCGAACCGATCGAGGTCGGCGCCCCCGTGGCCAAGCCGACGCCGATCTTTGCGAAGATCCCGGTCGAGGCTGTGCAGGAGGAGCTTGACCGCTTCGATGCCGAGCTAAAGGCCCGCAAGGAAGCCGAGGCGCAGCGTCTTGCAGCCGAGAAGGCGAAGCTCGCCGACTGAGCGCAAGTCATGCGTTAACCCGTTGCGACCACAGGACCCGGTCTGTTGACAACCGTCAGCGGACCGGGTCCTTTGTGATTGACTGCAGCCGTTCCGCGCTGCGATCTTCCCATGCCCCTCGCGGCGCTATCGGCAGTGACTTCCACGTCATTACTGCCAAACATTCTTCACATTTGTTCATCGAAAACGACAAGAAAACCTGCATTTTTGTCACAGACTGCGTGTCATCCATGTAGACCAAGTACCCTTTCCGCGGAACATTGCTAGAAGGGGCAATGCCTCCCGCAGAGTTAGGGGTGGTTCTGGTTGCCGAGAACAGACACAGGCCATAGGCCTACGATGGTACGACATAGGGGGATCGCATGTATCGCATTGCTGTAGTTGACGACGTGCCAACGCAATGCGACGCGCTGGCGAACGCCATTGATAGCATCTGTGCGGCCAGAAACGACGGCTACGATGTTGAGATCAGCCGGTTCAACACCATTGCCGATTTCGAGCAGGCGCTTCTCTCGTTGAGGGAACAGGACGACACCTTCGATATCGTGTTCATGGACATCGTATTCGGTGATTCCACAGTCGACTCCGATACCAGCAGCGCCAGCATAGCCGACCACAACGAAGCCGATGCCGACGAAACCGGCAACAGCGAAACCGGCAACACCGCACACCATGAGAACGGCATCGAAGCGGTGGCACGGCTCTTCGGCACTCGACCGCAGGACGAACAGAACGATCAGGACAATCAAGACGATCAAGACGCTCTCGAACTGCCCACGCAGGTGGTCTATGTGACCGGCCATGCCGAATACTGCACCAAGGTCTACGACACCGATCATGTATCCTTCCTGCTCAAGCCAGTGGGAAGAACCGAACTGCGCGGCGCCCTGAAGAAGGCGATAGACCGCTGCGAAGCATACCGTTCCAATCCGATCCGGGTCCATATGGGGAAAATGGAGTACGTGGTCTGGCCACAGCACATCCAATATATGGAGCGCACAGCCCGCACGCTGCTTATCCATTACGACGACGGCAGGGTGTTGCGTTCCTACTTGAAGCTGCGTTCGCTTGAACCGATGATGCCCAACTATCTCATCAGATGCCACGCCAGCTACATGGTGAACCTGTATGCCGTGGCAGCGTTCGCAGGAACGGATTTCGTGATGTGCGACGGCGTGCGGATCCCCATCAGCCAGCGGCGCAGGCATAAAACGGCGCTCAGCTTCGAACGCTTTACGCGGTCGGCACGCTGAAGGTGGAAGAGCCGTTCGAATGACTGCTCCGCGCAGCCTGTCGCACCATGGCGGTTACCGCGGGGTTTGCGACAACTTCTGTGGCGTTTGTGACAATTTCCGCGACGAAAGTGACATATCTTGTCACTACGTTCACGCGAATTGTCACAAACCCCGCATTCATTCGCCACGACATCCCCGATGCGCACGGCAATACACGCAAACCACCGTTGTTCACCCCACTGCTCACACCCCCATTACATTTCTTTCAGGGAATTGACAGGAACACATATCATTCCCCCAAGAAATGAGCAGTTATATAGAAAACGTCAGCGGAACAAACACAACGCAGACGAGGTTCCTCCCGAGCCCCATAACTGAATCCTTTCTTCTCTCTCTTCTCTCTTGCCCGGCGGCTCCCCCGCCGGGTTCTCTTTTTTCTGCCACTCTTTCCGCCACTCCCACGGATTCGCGCAGATTCCCGCATCATTTTGCGCCACCCAGCGTCATCGCGCCCGCGCCAACACCTCCGGAGTACCCCATCGCCAGCATTTGGTCAGGGTCTTGTGGGCGCATATCCCCCACGCTTACAATCAAAATCGTCTATTAAGACCGACCCAAAGAGGAGTTCTAATTATGCTCACCAACGAATACGTCAAGCGCGTGTATGCCCAGGTGGAGAAGCGTGATGGCGACCAGCCCGAGTTTCTGCAGGCCGTCTCCGAAGTCTTCGAAAGCCTCCAGCCCGTGGTTGAGAAGCACCCGGAATACGAGAAGGCAGGCGTGCTGGAACGTATCGTCGAGCCGGAACGCGTAGTGAAGTTCCGCGTCGCATGGACCGACGACGAGGGCAAGGTCCAGGTGAACCGCGGCTACCGCATCCAGTTCAACTCCGCCATCGGACCGTACAAGGGCGGCCTGCGCTTCCATCCGACCGTGAACGAGGGCGTCATCAAGTTCCTCGGCTTCGAGCAGATCCTCAAGAACTCCCTGACCACGCTGCCGATGGGCGGCGGCAAGGGCGGCTCCGACTTCGACCCGAAGGGTAAGTCCGACGCCGAGGTCATGCGTTTCTGCCAGGCCTTCATGACCGAACTGTGCCGTCACATCGGCCAGTTCACCGACGTTCCCGCCGGCGACATCAACGTCGGCGCCCGTGAGATCGGCTACCTGTTCGGCCAGTACAAGCGCATCCGCGACGAGTACTCCGGCGTGCTCACCGGCAAGGGTCTTGAGTTCGGCGGCTCCTTGGCCCGCACCGAAGCCACCGGTTACGGCCTGTGCTACTACACGCAGGAGGCGCTGCGCGTTCTGAAGAACGATTCCTTCGAAGGCAAGACCGTGGTCATCTCCGGTTCCGGCAACGTGGCCATCTTCGCCACCGAAAAGGCCCAGGCCCTGGGCGCGAAGGTCGTCACCGCATCCGATTCCAACGGCTACGTATACGATCCGGACGGCATCAAGCTCGACATCGTCAAGGACATCAAGCTGGGTCATCGCGGCCGCATCAAGGAATACGCCGAGCGCGTTCCGGGCGCCGAATACCACGAGGGCTGCAAGGGCGTGTGGACCGTGCCGTGCGACATCGCGCTGCCGTGCGCCACCCAGAACGAAATCGATGAGGAGTCCGCCAAGGCCCTCGTCGCCAACGGCTGCAAGGTCGTGTGCGAAGGCGCCAACATGCCGTCCACCCCGGAGGCAATCGCCGTCTATCAGGACAACGGCCTGCTGTACGGCCCGGCTAAGGCCGCCAACGCGGGTGGCGTGGCTGTGTCCGGCCTTGAGATGAGCCAGAACTCCTACCGCCTTTCCTGGACGTTCGAAGAGGTGGACAACAAGCTCAAGTCCATCATGGAGAACATCGTCGCCAATTCCCTGGCCGCCGCCAAGGAGTACGGCCATGAGGGCGATCTGATGCTCGGCGCCAACGCCGCCGGCTTCGTCAAGGTCGCCAACGCCATGGTCGCCCAGGGCGTGCTGTGATCCGCCGTGCTGTGATCCGCTGAATTCCGATTCGGCTTACCGAGCCGGTTTGCGCTGATTTGAGTATCGAGTACTCAGATCAGCGCAAACCGGCTTTTTGCTATCCCACCATTCGGCAAATGGTGGGGCACTAGCCCACGCCAAAAAAGCAGACCGATATTGATGTTGTGGCCGGCGATCCAGCAACAAAACCGTGCTGCTCGGCGAATGCGCATGGCGCAGCAATTTCGACGAGACCGACGCGGTAGAGTCTCTGCTGGAAAGGGAAGGCCTGGTTCGGGGATATACGACTACTTATTTCATGTTCTTCAGCAAGCGTCCCGTCTCACAGGCCACCGGAGCAAATATGCCGGCCGCGTGCGTTTTCTCGATGTCAATGAGCGGTATGGCCGCAACAGCTACGACGAGTAGCGTACAAGCGCAGGCACGAGCTTGGGCTTAGAAAGCCCGGAGACATTCCCGCCAGGACCGCCCACCGCATAGACTGGAGGCCATGAGCGAAATAAGCGCGTTGAATCTTGAACCCGGCGATGCGGTGGGTGGCTACACGTTGGTGTCCCGCCTTGGAGCGGGTGCCATGGGCTCGGTATGGCGGGTGCATGATGATGGCGGCCATGTCTATGCGATGAAGATTCTGCGCGATTCCCTGTCCGACGACGGCGGTGTGCGCGATCCGCGCGATCCGAATCTCAAGGAGAATGTTCCCGCACGCGAGCGCTTGCGTCGCGAGGCCCTGGCCTTGCAGAAGATCCATAATCCGGGTGTGTGCGGCATTGTCGACATGGAGCTGGATGATGCGGTGGCGTTCATTGTCACCGAGCTGATCGAGGGCAAGAATCTTAAGGAGGATGTCGCTGCGAACGGCCCGTATGTGGGCAATGATCTGGAGCGTCTCGCGCGCAAGCTTATCGAAGCGGTTGGCGCGGTGCATGCGGCTGGCATTATCCACCGCGATATCAAACCGACCAATGTGATGATTTCGGCCACGGGGCCGGTGCTGGTCGATTTCGGCATCGCCATGGGCGAGAACGAGAGCCATGTGACCCGTACCGGCCTGGTTATGGGCACGCCTGGCTTCATCGCGCCGGAGATCATCGATGGCGCGGATTCCAATGAGGCGACCGACTGGTGGTCCACGGCGTCGGTGCTGGCGTTTGCCGCCACAGGTTCGCCGGTGTTCGGCACGAAGCCGATGATGGCAGTGTTGGAACGTGCCGCTTCGGGCAATGCGAATCTTGCCGGCTTGCCGCCCAATACGCTGGCCGCGTTCCGTAGCGCTTTGGACCCGGATCCCCGCAAGCGTTGCACATCCGACCAGCTGCTGCATGCCATTGCGTTGGATGCGTTGAATCCGTTCGCCTGGCAGACATCGGACTCTACCGACCTGTTCGGTTCCACCACTGGCGCAGACGCTTCGGAGGTGGTGCACCCTTTTGACGTACCGCTTCCCGAAGGCATGCAGGCACCTTCGTCATCGTCTATGAGGCAGACTGCGCCTGCTCGTTCCGCCGCGTTGAACCGTTTGGCTCAGCGCAATCAGCCTGGTAATCTGCGTGCGGATTGGGATGCGACCACGGATGATGGCGGGGATTCCGGATTCGTTGCCGCCACTATGGCGCTTTCGCCCGAGCAGTGTACGGTGGCGCTTCCCAGTGACTATTTGGGCCCTGAGCAGGCGACCCGGCCGATTGCCGCTGCCGGCACCGCCGCTGTTGCGGGTGCCGCCACACGCGTAATGCCCGCGGCGGCACCGTCGCCTTCGATCGCGCACACCACGGTCATACCCGGTATGGCACGTCAGGCGACGCAACGGATGCCACAGCAGATGCCGCAACGTCCAGTGCAAATGCCGCGTCTTCCTGCACCACCGCAGGCACGGCAATCGTGGCCGCAGCCACAGCAATACCAGGCCAATCCGGCTGACATCAAGCGCGGCCGCTACCTTGCCCATAGTGTTGCACCGCTGATATTCGCAGCCATCGTTCCGGCGGTCGCCGCATTGTTCATGCCGCCTGCCGGCATTGCGGCCGCACTGCTGCTGTTCTGGGTATTGCTGACGATAGGGTTCAGCACCGAAGCACAGCTGGAACGGGAAGGCAAACGCGGCGGCATACGCAAGGGCTCCGATACCGCGATGCGCATACTGTCGCTGCCGTGGCATGCGGTGCGCGCGGCGGCACACGCCCTGCTTCGTACCGTTTGGTTTGCGCTGATCGATGTCATCGTTGTCGTTATCGCCACAGTGGCGTTGCAACTGCCTTGGCAGATGCTGTTCATCGGCGACGTATGGCCTCATCAGATCCCCTATCTGACCGACGGCCCCTTGTCGCTCACCGGGCTGGCTGTGTCGTGCTCGGCTGCGGCCACATGGGTATTGACCGCGTTCCTTCCCAAAGCACCCATACTGCGCCTTGGCGCCGGGGTTCTGGCAGGCGGGCCTGCAGGCCGCAATGTCCCCTCATCCGCAATACAATCGACCTGAAATTTCGTTCCGATCTCTCGGCATCGTTTTCATAGTTCTGTGGGCTACACTGAGCACGGAGCGAATCTAAGACAAAGGAGCACGCATGTCCAATAAGGACAATCACCGTCAATCCCGTGCCGAACGCCGCGCCGCCAACGAGGCAGCGGCAAAGGCAGCCGCAGAACGTGCGGCCAAGGAACGCCGTCAGCAGACCATCATCGGCGCATGCGTACTGGCCGTCATCGTGGTTCTTATCGCGGTGATCGCCCTGTCCATCTGGCAGCCTTGGAAGAACAGCAAGTCTTCGGAAAACAGCAACGCCAGCAATCTGACCGTCCAGCAAGCATACGACCAGCTGCAGAAGGTCAAGAACAAGCCCACCACCGCAGACGCCAAGGGCGGTATTCTGCTGTCGAAGAACGGCGTGGGCAAGAAGGCCAACGGCGCACCCACCGTGGCCATCTACATGGACTTCATGTGCTCCGGCTGCGGCAGTTTCAACCGTCTGGTCGACCCCACGCTGGAGAAGATGCTCGACGCCGGCCAGTTGAACATCGAACTGCACCCCATGTCGTTCGGCGACCGTTGGAGCAGCGACAACTATTCCACTCGAGCCGCGAACATGCTGCTGTACATCACCGAGCATGATGATGACCCGGCTCATATTCTCGGCTTCATCTCGAACATGTATGCCGACGACTTCCAGCCGGCCGAGAACTCCGGCGTCGCCACATCCGACGCCCAGATGAAGAAGCAGGCGACCAAAGCTGGCGTGTCGCAGAAGGTGGCCGATGCCGCAGTCACCGACAAGTACACCGCCTGGCTGGATGCCATCGACACCTACACCCCCAAGCGCAGCGATTTGTGGAACACGTCCGGCGACCTTAAGGGCCAGATGACCACGCCGACCATCACGATCAACGGGAAGTTCTGGGATATGAACCAGTCCCAGTCGGTGTATTCCGACACGAAGTCCGGTCTGCTTGCCGCGCTGGGCATTGACGAAAGCAAGGTAGGCGTTGCGGGCACGATGCCGTCCATTGGCGAAAACGGCAAACCAATCGCAGTTTCAGCCAATAAGTAAGCGTTTCGTCCCGGCAGAACTGATATGCTTCTGTATATTCGTGTGCGGTAATGCGCACGCGCCTCTTTAGCTCAGATGGCCAGAGCGGCCGCCTTGTAAGCGGCAGGTCGTCGGTTCGATCCCGACAAGAGGCTCTCTCCCCTTGAATGGGGAGCGTACGATTGGGGTTGTAACAACACGTCGCGCGAGTAAGAGTGAAGGGCCTCACCCCCTAATTCGGCCCTTCCATTAATGGGGCAGGAGCGTCCCCCTAAATTGCTCTGCCCCTAGAGGGGGCGGGAACATTCCCCTTCTCTCCCGCCCCCTCTTTCTACTTCTTCCATGATTGTCCCGCGAGTTTCCGCGAAGGAAGCGTATGTGGGGAAATGGCCGACACTTGGTCCATGCCGTCAGCGACTTCAACCGCAACCATTAGGATTAGGCGCTAGTATGCCCGATACGCCACTGGCGGCGAGTCAGGAAAGAGGTTGGTATGGCACGGAGATGGACACCGCAACGTTTTATGATGCTGCGTCGCGTCCGCGTTGCCGTCTGCGTGATCGCGGTGAGCGCGATGGCTGTGGCGACGTTCGGATTGAGCACACGTAAGGCCGTGGCGTTGAACGTCAATGGCAAGACCACAACCGTGACCACATATGCCATGAGCGTCAAGCGACTGCTGGAGGAACAGCATATCGCCGTCAGGTCGCACGATATCGTACAGTCCACGTCGGGCGGCACGCTGACCGATCATGCGGTTGTCACCGTGCGCAACGCCTATCAGACCACTGTGACCGTCGACGGCGAGGACATTCCCTTCTGGACGGTTGCGGACAGCGCCGACCAGCTGATCGGCTTCTTCAAGGCGAACGAAAGCAAGGCCTCCGCCATCACCATCAATATCGACAACGTGTACCAGCAGCTCACCGGCGGCATGGTGATCAACAAGAAAGGGACGGTCACGGTAATAGCCGACGGCAAAAGCTCCCAGGCCCCCGACGGCAAGCTGCCGGCGGCATCGATTCTTGATTCCAAAGGCATTACTGTAGGCAAGGAAGACAAGGTAAGCGTCAGCGAGCAGGGTTCGGAGACCATACTGCGCGTACAGCGTGTGACGCATGGGCAGGAGACGCGAACCAAAGTCGTGCCGTTCGATACGCAGACCATCGTGGATTCCTCGTTGCAGCCCGGCGAAACGGTGATTCGCCAGCAGGGCGAAAACGGTGAGATCCAGCAGGTATACAACGTGACGTACGTCGACGGCGTGGCCCAGAGCGAAACGCTCGACAGCGAAACCACCACCAAGGCATCGGTGAATCAAATCGTGGCGGTCGGTCCGGCCAAGCCCGCGACAACCGATGACGACGCCAAATCGGATACCAAGACCGACGCCAAATCAAACGACGCGTCCGACGACGATCACAGCACGTCGAAGAACGGCAAGTCCGACAGCAAGACCGACGCTTCGGATTCCAAGTCGAACGCCAAAACCGATACATCGGATTCCGGCAAATCCGATAACAGCACGAAAAGCGACGACGCCAAGCAACAGGAACAGCAGAACAACCAGTCGCAGAATCAGAACAGTCAGAACCAGAACCAGCAGAACAGCAGCCAATCAAACCAAAACCAAAACAACCAGAACAATCAGAGCCAAAATAGCCAGAATCAAAGCAACACCTCCACCAGCGGCCGGCTCTGGCACCCCAGCGTGTCCCAGGCGCAGGCCTATGCCGCCGCGGCAGCGGCCCAGCGCGGCTGGACCGGCGCGGATTGGGACGCATTGGTCTGGATCTGGAACCATGAGTCAAGCTGGCTGTGGAACGCCGAGAATCCATCCTCCGGCGCATACGGCATTCCTCAGGCATTGCCACCGGATAAGATGGGCGCCGGATACAGGGACGACGCCGCCGTCCAAATTGACTGGGGCTTGACCTATATTGCTGGACGCTACGGCAGCCCAAGCCAAGCCAAACAATGGTGGCTGCAGCATAACTGGTACTAATTCAAAGGCTTTACGATGACCGACATTTCCGATACCGCACCTACCGCGCACCTGCTCGGTGCCGCAGACATCCGCCGCATCGCCGATGAGGCCGGCGTAAGCCCAACCAAAAAATTCGGGCAGAACTTCGTTATCGACCCGGGCACCGTGCGCCGTATCGTACGCGAAGCCCACGTTGAAGCCGATACGCACGTGCTCGAAGTAGGCCCCGGTCTTGGCTCGCTGACGCTGGCGATTCTGGAAACCGGTGCCACCATGACCGCCGTGGAGATCGACCCGCCGCTGGCCGAGCGTCTGCCGAACACCGTGGCGGAATTCATGCCCGACGCCTCCAAGCGCCTGAGCATCGTCAACCGCGACGCGCTCACCGTCGACCCCGCCACACTGCCGGAGTTCGCGGACGGCAAGCCGTTTACCCTCGTGGCGAACCTGCCATATAACGTGGCCACGCCGATTCTGCTCACCCTGCTGGAACGATTCGACAATCTCGATTCCTTCCTGGTCATGGTGCAAAAGGAGGTCGCCGACCGTCTGGCCGCCACCCCCGGCAATAAGATCTACGGCACGCCCAGCGTGAAGCTCGCCTGGTATGGCGAAGCGAAACGCGTAGGTACGATCGGCCGTAACGTGTTCTGGCCGGCGCCGAACGTCGATTCGGCACTCGTGCATTTCCAGCGTTTCGGCACGCCACGCCCGCAAGAGCTGCGCGAACGCACCTTCTCGCTCATCGACGCGGCCTTTGGGCAGCGCCGTAAAACATTGCATGCGGCTTTGAAGAAAATCGTCCCCGCGGAGGCATTCGAAGCGGCCGGCATCGATCCGACCCGCCGAGGGGAGACACTCACCATCGACGAGTTCGTGGCGCTTGCCACGGCCATGGAGGGAAACGAGGGGAAGCGTTCATGAACGAGCCCACTCGCAGCATCGTCGTCGAGTGCCCGGCGAAAACGAATCTCACCCTTGCCGTGGGCAAACCGCACCAGGAATGGTCGGGCCGCCACGAACTTGACACCATCTACTGTGCCATCAGCCTGACGGATACCGTCAAGGTTACGGAAAAGCCGGCCGATACCGGGTTCTCGCTGGAACTCGACGGCACGCATCTGGGCGATCTCGCCTCCTCGCAGGCGGACATGCGCCGCAATCATGCCGTACTCGCCCTGTTCGCCATGGCCGAAGCCGCAGGCCGCGAGCCGAATGTCGCCTTGTCCATTACCAAACGCATTCCGGTGGGCGGCGGTCTTGCAGGCGGTTCAGCCGATGCCGCCGCCACGATCCTCGGATTGAACGAATTATGGGATCTGCATTGGCCTGTGGAGCGACTGCAGCAGGTTGCCGCGACTCTGGGCGCAGACATGCCGTTCTGCGTAGCCGGCGGCTATGCGCGGGGAACCGGCTACGGCGAGCGCATCGAAACGTTCGCTTCACAATCCCCCGAGGCTCAGAGTCTTCGCTCCCAGGGTTTTGCCGGCCCGCTGGTGGTGGGCGCATATCAATCCCAGCTCAGCACCCCGGAGGTCTACGCTGCGTTCGATCAGATCGGCGCGGGAGACGGGGATGCCAACCACTTGCAGAAGGCATCCATCAGCTTGCATCCACGCAGCGGCCAGGCCATCGAATCCGCGGTGAAGGCCGGTGCCACGCATGCGTTCGTTTCCGGTTCCGGTCCGTCCGTCGTCGCATTCACGCCGACCGCCGCCATCAGGCGCGCCGTCATCGAAGCATGGAAACGAAGCGCCTGTGTCGACCGCATTATCGCGGCAAGCGCACCGGCAGTGCCGTCCGTATCGCGTCACGGTAACGCGATACAGTGAAACAGTTCCAAAGCGAAGGGAAAACGCAATGACTGAGCCGTATGACGAACGTGCAGCCCGCAAAGCGTATATTCGTCGCCGTCAGAAGACGGTGTTCACCGTTATAGCAGTGATTCTTACGATTGCATTGGTCGTATCCTGCCTGATCTCCTTCAGGGTGATCGACGTGGAGCCCCAGACCAAAAGCGTTGTCCAGCCGAATTATGGCCAAGCGGTCCCTTGTGCGGCAAAGAATCAGGACGGCACCGCCATGAAGTGGGCGGATAACAACACCGTGCCCGTGCGTGTGCGCAATGGCACCGAATTCGCGGGCCTGGCCAAGGCCGTGGGCGAGGCGCTGCAGGATCGCCAGTTCAATGTGGTGACCATCGACAACTACCCCAGTTCCAAGGTCACTCGAACCACGATCTACTTTGGCGTGAACGCCATCAATCCGGCCTATACGTTGAACGCGTATTTCAAGGATGCCGTCATGGTGATGGATAACCGTCAGGATCGTCTGGTCGATGTGGTGCTCGGCGCCACGTTCAACGATCTGAACAAGGAGAAGGAAGTCAAGAAGCAGGGCGATACCATCAAGGATTTCAAGGGCTGCAAGACGGTTGACGAATTGCAGAAGGCCGGACTGCCGAAGGCGTCCGAGCATACCGCCGTCAACTGACGGCATCGGTTGCCGGAAAACCGAGAACCGCATTCCAAAGCGAAAACTGCAGTGGCCGCTCCCGAAACGGGGAGCGGCCACTGCAGTTTTTACATATATGGATGGCGCTGGTCTGCGAGCGTCTTGCACGCCGCTACTGGTCCTGTTCGCTATACCAGCGTTTCAGTTCGGCCACTGCAACGTCATGGTCCACCGGTCCGTTATCGAGACGGTAGTCGAGCATGTGCCTGTAGGCTTTGCCGATCATCGGGCCGGGTTCGAGCCCGAGCAGATCCATGATCTCGTTGCCGTTGATGTCGGGGCGGATCGCGTCGAAGTCCTCTTTCTTCTTCAGCTCGCGCACGCGATCTTCCATCTCGTCCATGGCGCTGGCGAACACCATCGCCTTGCGGCGGTTCTGCGTGGTGGCGTCGGCGCGTGTAAGGCGGTTCAGACGCTCGTACAGATGGCCAGCGTCTTTCACATAGCGGCGGACCGCGGAATCCGTCCACGGCTCATCCACATAGCCGTGGAACCGTAGGTGCAGATTGACCAGTTCGCTGACGTCTTCGACCAGATGGTGGTCGAAGTGCAGTGCGCGTAGACGCTTGCGGGTCAGTTTCGCGCCCACCACGTCATGATGATGGAAGCTCACCTTGCCACCTGCTTCGAAGCGGCGGGTCTTGGGTTTGCCGATGTCGTGCATGAGCGCGGCCAGACGCAATGTCAGGTCGGGGCGCGGCACCGGGCCGTCATCGTCGGTTTCCAGTGCCACTGCACGATCGAGCACGATCATGGTGTGTTCGAATACGTCCTTGTGGCGATGGTGTTCGTCGATCTGCAATTCGAGCGCGGGGATTTCCGGGAACACGATGTCTGCCAGCCCGGATTCCACCAGGGCTTCGATGCCTGCTCGCGGACGGTCGGACAGCAGTGTCTTGACCAGTTCGTCGCGCACGCGCTCCGCGGAGACGATGCGGATACGATCGGTCATGTCGTACATCGCCTCGGCAGTTTCCGGTTCGATGCTGAATCCGAGCTGCGCCACGAATCGCACCGCACGCATCATGCGCAACGGATCGTCGTCAAACGACTGGCGCGGGTCGACCGGCGTGCGCAATACGCCTTTGGCCAAATCGTTGGCGCCGCCGAAGGGGTCGACGAATTCCAGTTCCGGCACGCGCAATGCCATGGCGTTCACGGTGAAATCTCGGCGTGACAGATCGCCTTCAAGCGTGTCGCCGTATGCCACTTCGGGCTTGCGTGAATCGGGATTGTATGCGTCGGTGCGGTATGTGGTGACCTCGACCTGCACTTCGGTGCCGTCCGCACGACGACGCATGGCACCGAGCGTACCGAATTTACGCCCCATATCCCAGAATCCGTCACGCCCGAATTTACGCAGGATCGGCTCGAACTGTTCGGGGCGCGCCGATGTGCAGAAATCAAGGTCGTGGCTGCGGCGGTGCAGCAGCAGATCACGTACCGGGCCGCCTACCAGGGCCAGCTCAAAGCCTTCGGCGGCGAACATTTCTCCCAGTTCCATGGCCTCTGGCCATACTTCGAAATTCACGTGGAGCCTTTCCATCATGTCGTTTTACTGCCAACAAGCATAACCGTTACCCTATATCCACACGGGTTTGAGTAAGGTAGGAAGCATGATTACTCCCGCGGACCTGGCGCGCATGCTTCAGCATGCCGACGATGCCGCGGTTAACCATGCCCAAAACCACCCTGACGAGGAGCGCCCGCTGTGGACTTCGCAGTCCGCTCCATCCTCCGGCCACACCGCCGATTTCGCTTTCACGGCCATTGCCGCTGTAGCGGCGACGCATGCGAGCAGCGGCCCGACTCCGGCCATGATGCCGCAGAAACGCACAACGGACGGGCCTACGACCTTTGCCTCGCTGGATGCGCAGGAACTGCCGGTCGTTCGTGAATATTCGGCGGGCGGCCTGGTGTTCGACGCCAAGGGGCGTGTGGCGATTATCGCGCGTCATTCGCGTAGCGGCCATCTGGAATGGTGCCTGCCGAAGGGACATATCGAAAAAGGCGAGACCCCCCAGCAGACTGCCGTACGTGAAGTGCATGAGGAGACCGGCATTCTGGGCGAGGTCATCGATTCCATCGCGACCATCGACTATTGGTTCACCGGCACTTCGCAGCGCGTGCACAAGCTGGTGCATCATTTCGCTTTGCGTCAGATCGGCGGCAGCCTGACGGTGGACGGTGATCCCGATCATGAGGCAGAGGACGCCATCTGGGTGGATTTCAAGGATCTGGACGATGTGCTCAGTTATCCTAATGAACGTAAAATCGTATGGCTTTATGCCAAAAAAATGAATAGGCAGGCGGAAGCGTGAGCCAAAACGCCCCCCATATGCTGCGCCGCAGCATCATCGGTATACTCAGTGCGGTGTTGTTCATCGCCTGCGGACTGGTCTGCATGCCATCGCAGGCGTTCGCAGCGCAATCGCAGACCGCGGCATCGACCGGCACGCAGCATCGGCAGGTGCTGTCCCTATCCGAGGCGACGGCCGTCGTCACGGACACGTCCGGCTACCATCTCAAGGTCACGATCACCAATACCGACAGCCAGCAGTGGCAGGCCGGCCGGTTGTCGTTGAACATCAATTCCGATTACACGTTTACGTCCCGCACCGATATGCAGGAGTGGGCGCAGTCGCAGAATATGATCCCCGCGCCGAATGAGCTTGGCTCCGTTGCGGTGCCGGCCCTTGCCCCCGGTCAGAGCACCACGGTGGCCATCAATGCCAAGGCGGACAATGCGGCGTTGACCAGCATCATGACATGGGGTCCCAAACCATTGCTGGCGGTCTATGCGCATGACGATGAGAACGTGGAACTGCGCAGCTTTCTGACGCGATCCTCGGCGGGGCTGGCTGCCGCTCAGACGCCGGCCATGCAGATCACCATGGTGGCTCCACTGTCGAGCAGCCATTGGCAGGTGTCGAATGAAGCGCTGACGGCAATGGTGAATAATCCCGTCGTCTCGAATTCCGGAAACGGCCAGACCACGGCCGATGCCGCGTCCTCGGGAGAGTACGGCAAGAACGACAATGCCGCCGTCACACTCAATAGCAACCACACCCGTTTCGACAGGTCGCTCAGCGACGTGCTGTCCAGGCATTCCGCATTGCAGGTCATAGCCGACCCCACGTATCTCAACGCGTTGAACATGCCGCCGAAGGTTTCGGCACTGATGCAGCCCGCAGCCTTCGACATCACAGCATACGCGGCGGATGGCAACACGCAGCGCTATACCAACGCCGGAGTGCAGAACAGCATGTGGAACGCCAAGGCTTCCCTGACGCAATACAGGAACGCCATCGGCGACAATAACGCCACCATCGGCACCGTGGCATGGCAAGGCAAGGGTCATTGGACCATGGATGCGCTGACCGAGGCACGGCGCCACGGATATAGCGCGGTGATCTCTACCGCCGATTTTGAACCGTCCGCCAGCGACACGGTTCGTACCGGCACCAACGTGGTCACCACGGATGCCGGGGATATCACGGTACTGGTCGAACAACGCGAGCTGAGCAATCTGGCACAGGGCAGCGCCACCAGTCGCAAGGCGCGCGCGGAATCCAGCGAGGCGGGCCGTCTGGCGCGATTCGTTGCGCAAAGCGCGTTCTACCAGATGGAACAGCCGTATACGCAACGCAATCTTCTGGTCAATTTCGGGTTCAACGCCGACGCTGCGACGTTGAATTCCTTTATGGGCGCGGTCGAATCGTCCCCGTGGCTGCAGGCCACCGATCTGCAGACGTTATGCGCGGCCACTCCCCTTGCTTCCGGCGATGACGCGCAGGCCAACGTTCCACGTGAAAGCGATATCGGCAAGGATGACGCCGCATTCATCGATTCCGCCATTGCAGCGCTGTCGGCAAGCCGAAGCGACATCATCCGTTTCAGAGACAACATCATGAAGCCCGACACCACCGCCACGCATGATCGTGACAACGGCAGCACAAGCGATGACCGGGGAACGTGGATCAACCGCATTCTCAATGCGCAAAGCACTATGGCGCTGCGGGCTTTCACCGCCGACGACTCCGATGCGGCATTGCCTAACGCCATGGTTTCCGGCGCGCAGCAGCTTTCGGGCATCGTGATGAACAGCATCGCGCTCACCCCATCCGAAGCCGTCACCATGGTCTCGGAAACGGCCACCATGCCGGTGACGGTACGCAACAGCACGCCCTTCCCGGCACAGGTAACGGTCTCTTCGATTACCGATTCGTCGGAAATCGCAACGTCACGACGCACGACCATCACCGTGCCGGCGCATGCCGAAGCGCAGACGACGTTCCGTCTGCGCGCCGCGACATCGGGGTCGGCGATCGCCTCCATCGCTTTGGAGGATCGTGTGGGAGTGCAGTTCGGCCAAATGCAGCAGACGTCGATCTCCTGCATATTGAAGATCAGCGATATGACCGGGTTTATTATTATCGCCGCGGCAGTGGTCCTTGGGTTGCTTGGACTCTGGCGCCAGTTCCATCGGAAAAAGGATCCTGACGAATGAGTTCTAGTGTCGGCCGTAATTCCCTGATCATGGCGTCGGGAACACTGGCTTCACGTGTTACCGGCCAGTTCCGCACCATTCTGCTCGCCGCCTGTCTGGGTACCACCGGCGTCGCGGCGAACGCGTATCAGACCGGTGCCATGATCCCGCAGGTGCTGTTCACCGTTATCTCCGGCGGCATCTTCAACGCGGTGCTGGTACCGCAGATCGTACGCACGTTGAAGTTGGCCGACGCGCAGGAACGGCTCAACAAGCTCATCACGGTATCCATCACGTTGCTGCTGGCCATGACCCTGCTGATGATGGCATCCACACCGCTGCTCACCATGCTGTACCTGAATTCCAACTGGGGCCCGGCACAGCGCGCATTGGTGAATTCGTTTACGCTATGGTGCATGCCGCAGATCTTCTTCTATGGTCTTTACACCATTCTTGGCCAGCTGCTTGCGGCAAAAGACAATTTCACCGCGTACGCGTGGAGTTCCGTCGGAGCCAATATCATCAGCTGCGGCGGTTTCATCGCGTTCCTATGTCTGTTTGGCCGTGCGAATCATAAGCCTATGACGTTCTGGACCACGGAAAAGGTCATGCTTTCCGCCGGCACGTGGACTTTGGGCGTGGCCTTCCAAGCGTTGGTGCTGTTTATTCCGCTGATCAAACTGGGGTTCAAGTACAAGCCGCAATGGGGTATCCGAGGCATCGGCCTGCGTTCCATGGGCCCGGTGGCCGCATGGAGTCTTGGCGTCATGGGCGTGCAGGAAGTGGCCAATATCGTCAACGCCCGCATCACCAACGGCGCCCCGTTCGCAGGCCACGACATGTACGGCATTGCGGGCAACGGCTCGTATCAGAACGCCTTCACACTGTATATCCTCCCGTATTCGCTGATCGCGGTTTCCATCGGCACCGCGATCTTCCCGAAGATCTCGCGCGCGGTCGCCGATAATAACCTTGATGAGGCGCGCATGGATTTGAGCGTGGCCTTGCGCAATGTCGGTATTCTGATGATGTTCTTCACCGCAGCGTACCTGGTCATGCCGGTGCAGATCATCATCGCCCTGCTGCCGAGTGTGAATCTGCATGAGGCTTGGCTGATCGCGGGACCGATGATGATGCTTGCGTTGGGGCTTCCGCTGACCAGCGCCTATCTACTGATCCAACGCACGTTCTTCGCGTTCGAGGACGGCATGCACCCGTTCCTGTTCCAGCTTGTCATGAACGTGATCCAGATCGTCTTCTCCCTCACCTGCATGCGCATCTTCGATCCAAAGGATTGGACCTTATGCGTGGGCCTGTCCATGACCGTAGGCTATGCGCTCAGCTTCCCATTGCTGGTGATCATGCTGCGCCGCAGGCTTGCCGGCCATCTTGACGGCCGTTGTATAGCCGTGACCTATATCAAGACGTTCCTTGCCGCAGTGGTGACGCTTGTGGTCGGGGGCTTGTTCATCGCCCCGCTATGCGATCTGCTGCAGGTGAATCTCAGCAATTACCGGATAGGTCTGCCTTGGTTCCGTGCCGTCATGTTCTGTGCGGTTATGGCGGTGCTGATGGCTGTGGTGTATGCCGGCATGCTGATCGTGCTGCGATGCCAGGAGTTCATCGCCATGGTCAGGAATGTGGTCAGACGATTCCGGCGCACGCCCGTGGTTGCCGAGGCGGGTTCCGATGCCGCTTCGATCGCTGCGAACCCGCCTGCTGATGCAGATGATGCAAGTGACGGCAGTGCAGACACGCATGACGACGACACGGCTGATAATGCCGATAATGCACCCGCCGACGAAATGGCCGGGGAATCAGCCGAGAAGGCGAACGGCTTGCCGCCGCAACCGCCGGAATCCGGTTCCCGGCCCGCAACCGCAGGCAATGAGCAGGCCGCCACTATATCCCCCACCAAAACATCACAAACAACTGTTGACGCAGCCGTGATTTCGACCAGTCCCGCGGTTACAATAACACCAGCGTCAACGCATTCGGCGTTGCAATCATCTGCGCAAATCGGAGTCGAGAACATGACCAAGCCTCAGCTGGGAGACACCCTGTTCAATCGCTATACACTGATTGCACTATTGCGCGATGAACCTGGCATCCAGGCGTGGAAGGCCAACGATCGCGTCATGGCGCGCGACTGTCAGGTGTTCATTCTCACCGCTCCGCAGTATTTGGAAAGCGTTGCGGCATCGGCTTCCACCCTGGGCCGTGCCAAGGGCTTCACGCACGTTGTGCAGTTCCGCAAGGCGGGTAATGCCGCTGTGCTGATCACCAACATCGAATCCGGTCTTTCCCTCACCGATTATCTTCAGGGGCAGTCCGGCACTATTCTGAGCAACGAGGCGATCCGTTCCATCATCGGAAGCGCTGCGGCCTTGGCCGATGATCTGAGGACCCCGCGTCTATCCACTGCCACGCTGCGTATCTCCACCACTGGTCTGGAAATAGCCGGAACGGCCATCGCGTCCATGCTGGAGGAGCCCACGCAGGCCGCAGGCCATATGCAGGGCGATCAGCTTGTCATCCGCCAATTGGCGGCCCTTCTATATGCGTTGCTGACCCGCACCCCGTCGTCGAAGAACATGACCTTCGATCTTCGCAGGCTTGACGATACCGTTCCCAGCGAATTCCGCATGATCATCATGCGCGGTCTTACGATGGACGACGGCACGAATCATACGATTCCGATGGTTTCGCTCAGCGAATTGACCGCGCTGCTGGGAGACTGGACTCCTCTGGACAAGCTGTCCACGCACGATATCGCGTTGCCGAGCACGGCCGGCGAAGGTTCCATTGCCACCGCCGAGGTCATCAGCATCGACGAGGATCAATTGGCGGAGCTTCCCCACTCCATCATCACTACGGAAAAGCTGCGCGAGCTTACCATCGAGCATTCCCCAAAGCCCCGTACCGCCAGCTCCACGCCGAACGACCGGGAGCTGCTGCGTAAGGGCGAAGCGGATCTGTCCAAGCTCGCCACGTCCACCGAAAAGACGATTTCCGCGGTGTGGCGTAAGGGGCAGGAAGGCGAGGAAGCGCTGAAAAACCGGCTGAACCGCCCGTCCAAGCATACGAATTCCAAGGAATTCAGCAACACGGACCTCTTCGAGGATTTCGCGTTCCAAGCTGATTCCGAAATCGGTACGGATGCCAATAAATTCGATATGACGACCCAGATCCCTGTGGTGGATGACACCAATTACCCGACACAGGCGATTCAGGTCAGTGAAATACAGGCCAGCAATGATACGCCGGCGGCACAGGATGCGGCAGCCTTGCCTCCCGCATCTTTCTCCCCTGCTTCCACCTCCCCTGTTTCCACCTCCGCTGCACAGCAGGACGCAGGCATTGCCATGCAGCAACCGCCGAGCTTTGCACCGCGGTCCAAGCCCACTGCGGATGATGAAGGCGACGATCTTGCGGACACCAGGCTTTTCGGCAAATACACCACGGCCACGGTGGTGGTGGCAGCAGCGGCTGTAGTGGTGCTGCTGGCGCTCGGCATAGCGCTGGCCTGCATGCATTTCGGCAACAATCCGAATAATCCTGATTCCGAGCAGAACGATTGGTCCGACAGCAACATCGATAATGTGCCGTTCGGCAATGAGGATGGCGACGATAGCGGCAAGAACGATTCGTCGAATAGCGCCGAAGGCGCTGCCGGATACGACTATATCGACGTCACCGATCTGTTCACCAAGTAGGTTCGGTCTGCACCTATAGCAGTTGAGAGGGGCTGGGAACCGCAATGTTCCCGGCCCCTCTCGTCGTATTATCGGCGGTTCTGGAATACTATGGCCTGCTTCGTGCGAACGGCGGCCGTATATGCCAGCAACGGTCTTGCTTCGCTGTCGGAAGCAGGTTTCTCATGCCCTCTCAGTGGTGGCATAAGGGCCTGGAGCCAGTGCGCCAGCAGATGGCAGGCATATGGATGGGCTGCATAAGGCGCTTAGAGCACCGATAAGCACTTCGGGCTTGTGTCTTATGGGGCTTTGGCTTGGTCTTCGTCTGCTCACATTGCCGGTAGCCATTGCCGGCCTGCAGGCATGCAGCCTGATTTGCGCCACATGGGAGTGGTTCAAGCGCACAGGTTGCTTGTATGGCCCCTGCTACGGGGCTTATGCATCGATGAACAGGCTTTTACCGTCAACGGCATCAGGAATGGCATCGATCCGGTTGCAGGGGTGTGTTCCTGCCTTGGTATCTCGCATGTTCTTGTCGCCTGTACTGATTCCTTGAGTGCCGTAATGCCGCATTGATGTCAGGAACTGATTGCAGCAGTCGAGGGGGCACTTGCCAGTGTGGATTGTCGGCAGTGAGTTATCAACACTTTTCTTCCCGGTATGGCACTGTTTTAGTTATAGGTACTGAATCGCTTAAGTAACTGGAATATCAACGTTTTTATATCGGTTCACCATACTACTTTTTAAATACCATTTCCTAAAAGTTGAGGTTCAACAATCAAGTTATCCACAGCGCACGCTTGAAATATTGCGGTTATCCACAATACCGCCATTATGAAGCCTCTTAAGTTATCCACAATTTGTGGATAACTTATCCCCGGACTTTGGGCATATTGTGCATAACTTAACTTGAGTTATCCACATTTCAGTTGGCGTGTCGTTCGTCGCCATCTCCGCCACTGACCACCGTCTGCGGTAGACACATGCTTATGGCAGATATCACCGGATGGGCATTGCGCACCCTGCAGCATTTCTACGGATACGATTCCTTCCGTGGCCGGCAGCTGGACGTGATTACAGCGATTCTGCAGCATCGAGACGTTCTGGCCGTCATGCCCACAGGTGCCGGCAAATCAATCTGCTACCAGATTCCGGCCTGTGCACCGGGCATAAACGGCAAACCGGCCCTGGTACTCGTCATCACACCACTGCGTGCGCTCATGCGTGATCAGGTAGCGCATCTCTCAACGCACGGAATCCCCGCCGCATTCATCGATTCGGAGACCACCGGTACCGAGCGTGCCATGACCTATCAGGCGGTCAGAGAGGGGCATATACGTCTGCTCTACGTCGCTCCGGAACGTCTTGTCTCCCCCGAGTTCCTTCGCTTCGCACAGACCCTCAGAATCCGCTTGGTGGCGGTTGACGAGGCCCACTGCGTATTCCAATGGGGCCAGGATTTCCGGCCGGATTATCTCGGCATCGCCGCATTCATCGAACAATTGCCGGAACGACCGGTCATAGCCGCATGCACTGCAACAGCAACCCCTACCGTACGTGAAGGCATCATCCAGAACCTGCATCTACAGGATCCCCTGCAGGTCATTTCCAACTTTGACCGCCCAAACCTATACTTCGGCCGATACGAAGCACACTCCAAGCAGGATCGCACCGCATGCATCACGCAATATGCCAAAACACATCGCAGCGAAAGCGGCATAGTCTACTGCACATCGCGCGCACGAACCGAGGAGTTGACGGAAGCGTTGAAAACCGCCGGGGTGCAGGCCAAATATTTCCACGCCAAAATGGATGAGGCAGGCAAGGCATATGTTCAGGATGCATTTCTTGAAGGGCGACTCAAAGTCATCGTCGCCACCACCGCATTCGGCATGGGCGTCGACAAACCCGACGTGCGATGGGTCATCAATGACGGCGCTCCCAACAGCCTTGAAGAGTACTACCAGGAGGCCGGCCGCGCAGGGCGAGACGGCAAGCCTGCCAGCTGCTATGTGATCTGGGGATCTTACGAATTCGATTGGCAAAGACAGCGCATCGAGGAATCCGCCGGCTCGGCCCTGGATAATCAGCAGGAACGCAGTCAGGCCAAGGATGCGGCACTGGACCGTTGCCAAGCCATGGAACGCTACTGCACCACGCATGGTTGCCTACGGGCGCATATGCTGCGCTATTTTGGCGAAGAACCATCTGAACGGCGCTGCGGATCCTGCGACTTCTGTACAGGATCGAGCAGGCTGGCGGGCGCGGCGCATACTCGAAACAGCACGCCTGCAGTGTTCGGGCGCACATCAGCGTTTCACGTGGAACAATCCGAAGAGAAACACGCCATCGACGCCGATCTTATGCAATCCGTGCTGCATTTCATCCAAGCCGTGTACCGTGATCAAGGTACCGGGTACAGCACTGTCAAAATCGTCAATGCATTGCATGGGTCGAGGAGCGTATCGATTATGGGAAGTGGCCTGAATCAGATTGACGGCTACGGTTCGTTGGCGGATACAAGCGGTACCCGGATTCGCGCCGCCATACGAATGCTATTGGATGATGGCCAGCTTACCCACGGAAATCATGGGATTATTCTTCCAGGTTCACTTGAAGGCTCGGCGAACCTATAGCAACAGCCATAGGTTCAACCACTACTGTTCTGTCTACATATAGAAAAATCGGCATGGTTCCCTGTTACTAGTGGAACCATGCCGATGATTGCTCTCGATGCACAAGTCACGCCTTGGCGGCGGCGTCATCCTTCTTCTGACCGGGCATAAGCAGGTCGAGAATACGATCCATGTCTTCCGGTGAGGAAAACACAATTTCGATATGCCCATGCTTAGGTGTTCCCTTGATGGAAACCTTGGTTTCAAAGCGATGCTCAAGGTTGGACTTGATAGGAGAATTAGCCCACGGGTCTCCCCTACGTGCCCGAGGCTTCTTCGGCTTGGTGGAGTTCAGATTCGCCATCGCCACGATTTCCTCGGTGCTTCGCACCGACAGGCCCTCGGCGATAATACGATTGGCAAGCTTGTCCATCTCCTCAGGTTCACCCAGGCCAAGCAGTGCACGCGCGTGGCCGGCGGAAAGAATGCCCGCGGCGACCTTCTTCTGCACCGTTGCCGGCAGATTCAGCAATCGCAGGGTATTCGCAATCTGCGGACGCGACTTTGAAACCGATTTGGACAGCTGAGCCTGGGTCAAGCCGAATTCATCGACCATCTGCTGGTACGCCGCAGCCTCTTCCAAGGGGTTCAACGCAACACGATGCAGATTCTCCAGCAAGGCGTCGCGCAGCATATCGTCATCGGCTGTGGTTTTGACGATGGCGGGGATGGTGGTTAAGCCTGCAAGCTGGGAGGCACGCCAGCGACGCTCGCCCATAATCAGCTCATAGGGGCTGTCCATGCGACCGTCGAAACGATTTGTGGGTTTTGTTCCGGCTTGTGCCTTACGTGCGGCGGCGATCTGATCGGCTGGACGCCTGCGCACCACGATGGGCTGGAGAATGCCCACTTCCTTGATGGATGCCGCGAGCTCGTTCAAGTCGTTCTCGTCGAAGATGGAACGCGGCTGATGTGCGTTCGGACCGATCTCGTCAAGGTTCAATTCAGCGAGATAGCCGCCTTCGACGGGCTTGAGCTTGGACTGGTTGGATTGTTCCTGCTGCTTGCCGTCCGACTGCTTCTTGTCTTTCTTCGTCTCGTCCGCGCTCTGGCGCTTGGATTGCAGCGACACGGTGTCGTCGAAGAACATATCGCTGGGATGGGCGATGTCTTCGATTCCGGGCATGGTTGCACGTCCCCTCGAGGTCGAGGCGTGCGGGGAAACCGCATGCTTGATGGACGGGATATGCACCGGGGCGTCCTCTTCCACGACGCCGCTCGGTTTCTGCGGCTGTTCCGCCGTCACCGACTTGGCGGTCTTCGCATCATGCTCGGGCGCATTATGGGATTCGGCGGTTCCGGCCTTCTGCCGCTGCTCCAGGACTACCGACTGCTTCGTGGTGTCATGCAACGTTTCACGTGAAACCACATGTTGTTCATGGGGTTCTTCGCCAGGTAGCGCTGGGAACAACGCACCGAGGCCCTTCCCAAGACGGGATTTCGATGCCATATCAGGCCTCCTTCATTCGTGACGCGATTGCATCCAGCACGACGGGGGAACGACGTGCGATCTCCAACGCCGCCTCGCCATAGGCGATGGCACCCATGCCACGCGGATCATATGAGATGACGCTCTTATTGAAGCTCGGCGCCTCGGAGATCTTCACCGTCCTGGGGATCGTGGTATCCAGCACAATCGACGGATAATGGCTCTTCACTTCGTTGTACACTTCACGGCTCAACAGTGTGCGCTTATCGAACATGGTGACCATCATGGTCGAAACGGTAAGAATAGGGTTGAAGTGTTCCTGGACCAAGCCAATGGTGTTGATGAGCTGGCCAAGTCCCTCAAGCGCATAGTATTCGGCCTGAATCGGGATAAGCATCTCGCGCACTGCGCACATGGCATTGATCACCAGCAAACCCAGGCTTGGCGGGCAGTCGACGAACACGTAATCGAAATGCTCGTTGCTTTCCCGAAGGAATTGCTGCACGGCCTCGTTCAACAGATTATTGCGGTTCTCGAACTGGGCGACTTCCAATTCAGCGCCGCTCAGATCGATGGATGCCGGGACCACGTCGAGACTGGAGAGATCAGGGCACTGCCGCTTGACTTCCGCAATGGACATACGACCTTCAAGAACGTCGTATACAGACGGCTCGCCGGATTCATGCCTCACGCCAAGGGCTGTCGAGCAATTACCCTGGGGATCCATATCGATAACCAATACCCGCGCGCCGTTTTGGGCGAGGGCGGCGGCAAGATTCACGGTAGAGGTGGTCTTCCCCACCCCGCCCTTCTGGTTGGCGACCGCAATCAGACGAGTGCGTGCCGGCTTGGGAAACTTCGCTTCCTGCAAACGGGAATAGCGATTGAATTCATGTGTGATTTCCGCACCCACCGTCGAATCACCCGATGAGAAAATACGCTTGATGGTATCTTCGGCGGACTCAATCGGCATATCCTGATCTGCCATGAACAACTAACTCCTTGGTGTACTAATCTGTATCCAGTTTTGCCTTTTGTATGGACAGGAAGCCCAGTTTTTCCGTTTTGTGGATAACAATGTGGGCAACTGTGGATAAATCATGCTTTTCGGTGGATAACCCGATTCCTTGATTACGGCACCGGCCTTCTGCCTATTGGATTTTCTTACTTTTCCAGCATTGTGGATAACTGTGGATAAGTTGCCCCCATATCTAGTGTCCATGTACCGATATAACGGCATATATGGATCATATTCCGTCTTCATGCCTCACCGTCTACGCCTGCGATGTTTCACATGAAACACACGAACCGTTGCATCGCCCCGCCTCGCCCGTGTAAGTTGACTGCATCATGTTTCACATGAAACATGTGCGGCACACCTCTGCCCTATCGGCACAGCTTGTAACGGCTTGTCTCAACTTCCGATGCCTGATTCGCTATGCCGATGGCGCATTCGGCATGCCTATCGGCATGCAAACCGTATTGTTGAATCATGAAACAAGAACAACACGCAATCATTATCGGATCGGGCCCGGCAGGCTACACCGCGGCCATCTATCTCGGCCGCGCCGGCTACCGCCCCCTGGTCATCACCGGCGCGCTGACACCGGGAGGACAGCTCATTAACACCACCGAAGTGGAGAACTTCCCCGGATTCCCGGACGGTGTTCTCGGCCCCGATCTTATGGACGCCATGAAGCGCCAAGCCGAACGCTTCGGAGCGACGTTTCTGCAGGATGATGTCGCCACGGTTCAGGATTACGGCTCCTACAAAACCATCACCACCAATCAAGGCGAGACCTTCCACGCACAGGCCGTCATCATCGCTACAGGCTCGCAATACCGCAAACTCGGCATTCCCGGCGAAGCGGAATTCTCCGGGCGGGGCGTATCGTACTGCGCGACCTGCGATGGCTTCTTCTTCCGAGGCAAGCCCATCGTGGTCGTCGGCGGCGGCGACAGCGCCTTCGCGGAAGCGGAGTTCCTATCGAGGTTCGGTTCCTCGGTCACGCTGATTCATCGGCGTAGCGCATTCCGCGCTTCCAAGATCATGGTCGATCGGGCGCGCGGCAATGAGCGCATCACCATCCTGACGGATTCTGTCGTCGATGCCATCCACGGCGACGAGCAGGGGGTGCAATCGTTGAGCGTACGGAACGTACTGTCGAACGAGATGCACAGTCTCGCCGCGAACGGCGTATTCGTGGCGATCGGGCATACGCCGTCCACGGAGTTCCTGGAGGATGTCGTAGCACGTGATGCATCCGGGTATATCACCGTCGAGGGGGCCAGCACCCGCACCACCGTTCCCGGTATCTTCGCCGCAGGCGACTGTGTTGACAGCGTGTATCGGCAGGCGATTTCCGCTGCGGGCATGGGTTGCCGTGCTGCGCTCGACGCACAGACCTATCTTGCACAGACTGTCGGCTGACGATTCATATCGGTTTTCCATAGTCTCAACCGTGGGTCTTGAAAGCAATAATCAAGGCCCACGTTGTCTTTGTCACGGCATAAAAGCATGCATCCGCTTAAGAAATGTGGATAAAGAAGCCAAATTGTGGATAAGTGTGGATAAGTATGACGAAAAATGTGCATAACCAGGTATCTTGGCATCGCTGAACCCTAGTAAATCAACGATTTCATGCCTCCCATCAACCTAAGGGAAAACCTGTGGATAACTTTTTCACATAGTTGATTTTGTGGATAACTCCCATATGGGGCACATTGCACAGCATCGTTTGCCTTGTGCGGCACTCCCCTATCATGCACCTCATCGCACATCACCCATTGCGCATCACATCATGTTCCTGGCAGCATTCTGGGTTCCAATCCCAGCCGTCATCACAAAGGCATGGCGAAGCCATAACCGGCATAACAAGCAGTCGTGAAAACAAACAAGGCGGCATTCCCGCCACAATCACAGAGCAGGAATGCCGCCTTGGCAGCACGCAATCAGCGCTACTTCTTATCCACCAGCACAACGTGCGTGGATTCCAGACCGGGACCGACCGGCGCCTCCACCACACGTGGGCGCACACCCTTGAACTTGGCGATCATCTTAGCGGCCTTCTCGATCTCAGCCGGCGCGGAACGCCCTTTCAACGCCACCAGACGCCCCTGCGGCTTCAGCAGCGGCAGCGTCCACCCGGAAAGCTTCGTCATCGGCGCTACAGCCCTGCACGTGACCACCGCGTAAGGATGCTTACTGCGATCCTTACGCAGCGATGTAATGACTTCCTCGGACCGGGCACGAATAATCGTCACATTCTTCAGCCCCATTTCGTTCACACATTCCTCCAGCCATTCAACGCGACGCTCCATCGGCTCGATCAGCGTGAACTCATGGTCGGGCAGGCATGCCGCGGCAACGATGCCGGGGAATCCACCGCCACTGCCGACATCGGCCACCGTTTTGAATCGCATGCCATCCGTCGCCTCGCGAATGAACGGTACGATGGCTGCGGAATTGAGGATATGGCGTTCCCAGATAATATCGACATCCCTCGGGCCTATCAGGCCACGCGGCTCGCCTTCCCGCTCAAGCTTCGCATGAAACACTTCAAGCATGGGCAATGCGTCGCCCAGCACGTCGTTAAGGATCGGGGAACCGTTCAGTTCATCTGTCATCGGTCGCTACACTCTTTCCTGGTCGTATGCATATTTCCGCTCATACGAAACGGGGAGCCCATAGCATTATGGACTCCCCGTTTCGTATCAGCCTTACTCGTCGTCGTCCTCGTTCGCGGAAGCCTTCAGATAGATGGTCACATGGCGATGCGGCTCTTCGCCGTGGGAACGGGACTTCAGCCCCTCCTCACGGACCACATCGTGCACCACCTTGCGTTCGAACGAGTTCATCGGCTTCAGGTCGACCGGCTCGCCGGTCTCCCTGACTTCGTCGACCGCGTCCAGCGCGATGTCGTGCAGACGCTGACGCTTGCGCTTCAGGAAGCCGTCGACGTCGACGATCAGACGGGAACGTTCGCCGGTCTTCTGCTGGACCGCCAACCTGGTGAGCTGCTGCAACGCATCGACCACTTCACCGTCGCGTCCGATGAGATGCTTGATATCGGTATTGTCATCGGCAACGATCTGGACGGTCGGGCGACCGTTGCGAACACCCATTTCGATGTCACCATCATAGTCAGCGATATCAAGAAGCTCTTCAAGATAATCGGCGGCGATATCAGCTTCCTCATTGAGCTGATCTAGGGTCTTCTCGTCATCCTGTGCCATATATTCTCCTTTTTGGCGCGTATAGGTACCAGTCTAAACCAGCTGCCGGAATTGCTCAACGACAGCCTAAAGTCAGATAAGGTCTGATGTTTCATGTGAAACATCAGACCTTATCATCACTTCTTCTTCTTCTTGCGTTTACGATGAGGCTGCTCTCGCTGGAAGCCTTGGGTGAGCTTGCGTTCAGCCTCCACCTTGGCCTTCTGCAGCGCCTCCTCCTCGATCGAGGGCTCGCCAGCGCGGGCACGGCGCTCGTTTTCCCTCTTGTGATCGCGGTGTTCCTTCGCCTCGGCGGCCGGGGAGCCCGGAGTCGGGAAAGCGTAGATCTGCCACACGGAACGCAGCAGGTTGCAGACGTTGTTGGTCAGCCAGTACACCAGCACGGCGAACGGCATGGCGATACCGGAGAAGATGTACATGATCGGGAAGACCCAGAGCATCATCTTCTGCATCATCTCGGCCTGCTTGTTCTGCGCATTGTTCTGCGGCATATTGCGCTTCATGCTGTTGAACTGCATGAGCCACAGGCAGAAGCACATCAGGGCGACGAAGATGCCGATTACGATCTTGCCGGAGACGGTCGCCGTGGTGAAATTATCGGCCACGTTCACGCCGAACACCGTAGTGGAGGTGAATTCCTTGGCCGTGGCGATGTCGAAGGCGCCCAGGCCCTGCCCATCCCTGAATTTGCCACGTGCAATGTATGGAATGGCCGACAGCGTGTAGAACATGCACATGAAGACGGGGCCCTGCACGAACATAGGCAGCATGGATGTGCAGCCGCCCATCGGATTCGTGCCGGTGTCCTGATACAGCTTCATCGTCTCGCGCTGCATGGCCTCTTTACTGGCCGGATCGTTCTTGCCCTTGTACTTGTTCTGAATGCGCTTCAGCTTGGGTTGCAGCACCTGCATGTCGGCCTGCATCTTGCGCATTCCCTTGATGGACTTATAGAAGAGCGGGAACACACATATCTGAACCACAATCACCAGGAACACGATGGACAAGACCCACGAGAAACCGATCTCGTTCATGCCCAGCATCACCAGGAACTTGTGGAATACGGCCATGATCTGCGTCATGAGCCACTCGACGGGGTACAGGAGCTTATAGAGCCAGCCCCAGAAACCACTATCGAGGAGGAATTGATCTTGATTACCCATTACAGGCCATTCTCCTTATCGTCTACGACCAGAGGAGTGAGTCGAGGCTCCTCGTGTGCCTTCGACCACGGAAATCTATAAAAAATGGAATAACGCTGTGGAACATCATCAATGCCCCCACAACTCCACGGAAGGCATCTCAATAAGCGTAAAACAGCCAGCAATCCCCCACGGAATGCGCCATAACGCCGTACAGCCTGAATCGCGTAATGCGAGCAACTCGGGTAGAACTTGCAACACGGCACAGTACGCTTCGCCGACCAATGCCGCTGATACCAACGAATCAGATGCACAATCGCATCGGCGGCGACGCTCATTATCAGTCCTGATGAAGCTTTAATGCCACCGCTTCGAATCCGGTGGCCATCTGTTCATCCAAAGACTGGAAGGAAGCGCTGGCTGCGGACGGCTTTGCGCGCAACACCACATCAACCCCCTCAGGCAATGTGTGTTCGTAGCGGGAAGCCAGTACGCGAAAACGGCGCTTAACTGAATTGCGTGTGACGGCATTGCCGACCGATTTGGATACGGCAAGCCCCATCCGTCGTGTGCCAGGCGTCGCAACACCATGCGCCCTGGCTTCATCACGCATCGCATAATGCACGATGAAATCATGACGCGAGACCTTGCGGCGGCGTTTCAGCACGGCGACGAAATCACTATGGCTCTTCAACCGTTCCACGGTAACGATGCCGTCAGCGGCACAATCAGGCAGACAGGTTCTTGCGGCCCTTGGCGCGACGACGGTTGATCACGGCGCGGCCGGAACGAGTGCGCATACGCAGACGGAAGCCGTGCTTCATGTGACGACGACGGTTGTTGGGCTGGAAGGTCCTCTTCATAGTTAGCTCCTAGGTTTCTTCGGCCACGCTTACGCGCGGCTCTCACGTGAGTCAAGCTCTATAAAACTACTCTCACCCCTGCCCTAACGTCAACTCAACAGTCATTTCCACCCCCGGCAAACCCGCCCGACATGCCGTAAAACGTTGCAACGACACGGGAATATAGGCAAAAGTTATCCACAAATCACACGCTTGTCGTTCCTAATTTCAGTAATTGCAACACGCTAGGCGGTGGATAACTCATGCGGTGCGAGTAACAATAGATAGCTGAGTGTCCCTACTTGGAAGAGGCGAGAAAGGAGTGTCGTGACCATGAGCGCCGAAGACCCAACAGTACAAGCCAAGAACATTTGGTCAGACGCCCTTACGCTGCTGAAGCATAAGAAGTCCCTTTCCCCTCGTGACAAGGGATGGCTGGAGGGGGTAACGCCCGAAGCCGTATATGGTACGACCATCGTGCTCTGCGTCGATAACGCCAGCACGCGGCAGGCGCTTGAAAACGAACTCATGCAGGCGCTGCTCGAAGCGCTGAAGATCGTCACCGGTCAGGATATGTTCCCGGCATTCAAGATCGTGCCGCAGCAGACGGCACCGGAACCGAAGCCTGAGTCCAAGCCGCAGCCGAAGAAACCCGCCAGCCACGTTGAGGAACAGCCCGAACTGCCATTGAACGGCCCGTCCCCGTCCCTTGACGATCTGGGTAAGGAGCCTTTCGGAACCGCAGGGCCGGTGCCGACCGTTCCTTCGGCATTGCAGCCGCAGGTCAGTGGCGATGCGGAGGGACAGTATGGCGTTGACCGCAACAAGGTCCAGCGCGATCCCGAAACGCATCTCAATAAGAATGCGACATTCGACACGTTCGTTCCCGGCGATTCCAACCGTTTCGCCCGCACCGTGGCATTGGCAGTGGCGGAAGGTTCCGGCAAGGATTTCAACCCGCTGTGTATTTACGGCGGATCCGGCTTGGGTAAAACCCACTTGCTGAACGCCATCGGCAACTACGCGCTGGTCAAAGACCCGACGCTTAAGGTGCGTTACGTCAATAGCGAGGAATTCCTGAACGAGTTCATCGAGGCGTTGCAGATCCCCTCGCAAAGCCAGGGGCGTATTGCGGAGTTCAACCGCCGATACCGCAGTGTCGACGTGCTGCTCATCGACGATATTCAGTTCCTTGGCGGCAAGGAAGCGACCCTCGAACAGTTCTTCCATACGTTCAACGCGTTACATCAGGCGAATAAGCGTATCGTCATCGCGTCCGACGTGGCTCCGAAGAACCTCAAGGGCTTCGAGGCCCGCCTCATCTCGCGCTTCGACTCCGGGTTGACGGTGGATGTCAAGCCGCCGGATCTGGAAACCCGTATCGCCATTCTTCGCATGATGGCGTCCATGAACCACAGCAATATCCCGAACGACGTGCTTGATCTGATCGCCGAGCGGTTTACGGAGAACATTCGAGAGCTTGAAGGCGCTCTGACCAGAGTGACCGCTGTGGCTTCGCTGAGCAATCAGCCGGTGACGCGAGCCATGGCCGAGCAGACGTTGCAGGATTTCTTCACCACCGATGTGGAGATCAAGCCCACGGACATCATCAGCCAGGCCGCGAAGTACTTCCATCTCACCTTTGACGATATCGTTGGGCGTTCGCGTATGAAGAACATCGCGCTTGCACGTCAGATCGCCATGTATCTCACGCGAGAAATGACCAGCATGAGTCTGGTGGATATCGGCAAGGTGTTCGGCGGCAAGGACCATACCACGGTTATGCACGCCTGTGACCGTATTACCAATGAAATGCAGCAGCGTCAGGATATCTACAACTACGTTATGGAGCTTACGGTTCGATTGAAGCAGGGATCCAACTAACCTACCGAAGCACATACGCCTGCCGTCTCTCAGAATCGTTCTGAGAGACGGTTTTTGCATGTTTTGCGGTAATCCACATATCGTTCGGATTTCGGTTCGTCAGAACGATTCTCCCAGCCGCAACACTCCGGCGAAGCCGGTAAAAATTAAAAAAGTTATCCACATAGTTATTCACAAATGTGGGTAAAGCCTGCGGATAACCCGTGGATGACTCCACATTTCGCTGTGGATAACTCGTGGACAACTTTGCACCGAATGTGGATAACCGTTTTCGTGCAAAACGCCTGTGGATAACCGGCCATGTTATCCACATGACTCTTCGAGTTATCCACAATAAGAGGGTTATCCACAATGCTACATGTGAGAACGGATTGCGAACGTTATCCACATATCCACCGGACCTTATTATGAGTATTACTGACGTAGTTACCTCAACTAATCGTCATAGCAATAATGCGCCGACTGAGCCGATTCTGAAAGCATCCTCAAGTCGCTACAATGATTTTCAGTTCAAGAAATACCCGTTCCACGGGTTCTTCCCAGTGAAAGCAGGCTTTTATGAAGGTTGAAGTCAATTCCGGCGCACTCGCCGACGCAGTAGCATGGACGACCAGGGTCATTGATGCTCGTCCTTCCAACCCAATTCTTGCCGGCATTCGGCTTGAAGCAGCAGATGGTGCCCTACGGCTTTCCGCCTTCAATTACGAAATTTCCGCCCGCGACCATATCGAAGCCGGAATCGACGAATCCGGCAGCATCCTCGTGCTTGGCAAGCTGCTCGCCGACATCACCAAATCACTGCCATCCGAAAAAACCTATCTTTCGGCCAACTCCACCACGTTGACCATCACCTCCGGCAAATCGACGTTCACCATGCAGCTGATGCCGAACGCCGAATACCCCGATTTGCCGAGCATGCCGGGCATGCTCGGCCAGGTCGACGCACCAACCTTCATACAGGCAGTATCTCAGGCCTGCGTCGCAGTCTCCCGCGAAGAAAACCGCCCCGTGCTGACAGGCGTGCGCATGCAGTTCGACGGCGACAAGGTGGTGCTGACATCCACCGATCGTTTCCGCCTGGCCCGCGCCACCTTCTCCTGGAGCCCCCAGGACCCGACCGTGCACACCACTACGCTCGTCCGTGGCTCGCTGCTTCGCGATGTCTCCCGTTCCCTTAACGAACGTCAGAACCTCACCCTTGATTTCGATACGGAGAACCCGTCCCTCCTCGGCTTCGACAATGCCGGGCGCTCCTCCACCTCGCAGCTCATCGACGGCGAATTCCCCGCAGTCGACAGACTGTTCGCCGACGACTATCCGATTCAAGCCGTCATCGACAAGCAGTCCCTGATCGGCGCCATCAAGCGTGTGGCCCTGGTCGCCGAACGTGACGCCCCCATTCGCATGGTCTTCTCCGGGCAGGAACTCACCTTGAGCGCCGGTGCCGTGGACGAAGCGCAGGCAAAGGAAATCATCGATGTCGATATGGATGGTGACGACATCACCGTCGCCTTCAACCCGTCGTACCTTATCGAAGGTCTGAGCGCCATCAGCGAACCGTATGTCCGCATGAAGCTCACCACCGCCGTAAAGCCCGTGGAATTCAACGGCCAGCAGGAAGCCGACTCCGACGAGTCGATGGATTACCGCTATCTGCTCGTTCCGATGCGCTTCAACAACTGAATCACAGCCTCCATCTACCCCGCCTGACAGCCATGTATATTTCGCGCCTCGCTCTTGACCATTTCCGTTCCTGGAATCAGGTCGTAGTGGACTTTACGCCCGGAGTGAACGTGCTGTATGGGGCGAACGGTCTGGGCAAAACCAATCTGGTCGAGGCCGTGGAGGTTTTGTCTACCGGCGGCAGCCATAGGGTGAACTCCTCACTGCCGCTGGTGGAACGCGGGTATGGCAAAGCGACCATTCGAGTCAATGCCAATACTGCCGAAACTACCACCTACGAGGTGACGATTGCAGCGCGTGGCGCGAATCGTGCACGAGTGAATTCCGGGCCGTCGCAGTATCTTCGCGATGTGGTCGGTCTGGTGCCGTCTGTCTCGTTCACACCGGAAGACCAGCGTTTGGTCAGCGCGGATCCGGGCACGCGCCGCGGTTTCCTCAATCAGAGTGCCGGCATGCTGATTCCCGGGTACACCGGTCGGCTGCAGCGGTTCACGCAGATCGCACGCCAGCGTGCAGCACTCCTGAAGCAGCTTGGTCAGCATGAAGGCTCAGCGGATGCGGTATTGAGCGGACTGGAGGTTTGGACGGGGCAATTCATCGAAGCCGGCGTCGCCCTGACCAGAATGCGTAACGAGGTGATGGGGATTCTGGCGACCCCGTTCTCCGATATCTATGCGCGCCTTGCCTCGGGGCACGGCAAAGCGGAAATCGTCTATGAGCCGTCGTTTGCGGAAGTCCGCGACTGTGATACTCCGGAGCTGAATATCTCCGAACATTTCCAGCGTCTATACCCGGGCGAGGTGTCTCGCGGCATGAACCTCATCGGCCCGCAGCGCGATGATTTCTCGGTGTTGCTCGATGGCGAGCCGGCTCGTGATTTCGCCTCGAACGGCGAGATGTGGACCATGGCGCTGTCGCTCAAAATGGCGTTGTTCGAGGCGATCGCCGAATCTCGCGGCATCAGGCCCATTGTGATTCTCGATGATGTGTTCGCGCAGCTGGATGAATCTCGTAGGCACCAGATCCTCGATTTCGCCAATGATCAGGATCAGGTGCTGGTCACTGCTGCCGCGGCGAGCGATATTCCGCAAGACGACAGGGCGAATATCATCGACGTCGCCTCGCTGAAGGAACAATCGGATATGTTCGGTGCGATGCCCATGCCGTCCGGAAGCGGTTCGCTATGAAACCGCCGATAACGGTGACATTGAAGCTGGACCAGCGCACCCTGCCAGCTCAGGTGTTCGAACGATATGCGCGGCGTGAGGATTCGCGCAAAATCAGGGCCATTCGAGCGGAACTCGCATGGGAGAACTTCGGCAAACCGGGGCGCGACCCGGTCAAACTCGGTGGCGTGGCGACGGTTATCGCGAAGAACGGCAATTGGATGCCATATCTTAAGATCTCCCAGCTGAACAACCATTGGGATCAGGTGGTTGGTCCTGGCGTGGCGCAGCATTCCCATGTCGTGAGCCTGCGCGACGGAGTACTGACCATCGCGGCCGAATCCCAGGTATGGGCCACGCAGCTTACGTTTCTTATTCCGCAGCTCACCGATACCATCACCAGAAAACTGGAAGGGCTGCCCATTACCGATATTCGGGTGAGGGGGCCCTCCGTGGGGTACAGCAGAAAATGGGGCAAACGTCGTTAACGGCTGTATATAGTGCTCGTCGCGGTGCGTGAGTAGAATCACATGCAGTATAGTCAAAACGTCTCAAGGGGCCTTAGAAGGCGTTTTTGAGGTAATGGACCGCGAAAAACCCCTTCGCGAGCCAGTGACGCAGGAAGGAAGCTCCTTGGCGGATTCGCTGGAGAATGCTACGAGCAAAGAAGAACAGCTCAAAGCCGTAGACGAACATATCAATAATGCCGAATTGCAGGATGGCGAGCTCGACGAGTCAATGACTCCCGAACATTACGACGCCTCCGATCTTAAGGTTCTTGAAGGTCTTGAGGCCGTGCGTATCCGCCCAGGCATGTATATCGGATCCACCGGTCCTCGCGGCCTGCACCATCTGGTGTATGAGATCGTCGATAATTCGGTGGATGAGGCGTTGGCAGGTTACGCCAGCCATATCGAAGTCACGATTCTGCCGGATAACGGCATTCGCGTCGTGGACGATGGCCGTGGCATCCCCGTCGATATCGTGCCGGGCGAAGGTGTCTCCGGCGTGGAAACCGTGATGACCAAGCTGCACGCCGGCGGCAAGTTCGGCGGTGGCGGCTATGCCGTTTCCGGCGGTCTGCACGGCGTGGGTATCTCCGTGGTGAACGCGCTGTCCACCCGCGTGGACATCGAAGTGCGCCGCCAGGGATTCCACTGGACCCAGACCTATAAGGACCAGCACCCTACGGCACCGCTGGCGCAGGGGCAGCCCATGGCGGACGACGAGTCCACCGGCACGTCCGTCACCTTCTGGGCCGATCCGGCGATCTTCGAGACCACCACATACGACTTCGAGACACTGCGTAGCCGTTTCCAGCAGATGGCGTTCCTGAACAAGGGCCTGAAGATCACGCTGACCGATCTTCGCCAACTGGACGAAGCCGGCGACGAAGTGGCCGGCGACGGCGACAATGCCGCCGAGGAACTGCATCAGACCGTCACCTACCAGTACGTCAACGGCATCAAGGATTACGTGGACTATTTGGTGAAGTCCCGCAAGGCCGTGCCGGTGGAGGACGAGGTCATCAACTTCGACGCCGAAGACCTCAAGCTGGGCATCTCCGCGGAAATCGCCATGGAATGGACCACCGCGTATTCCGAATCCGTGCACACCTTCGCGAACACCATCTCGACCACCGAGGGCGGCACCCACGAGGAAGGCTTTAGAGCCGCGCTGACCTCACTGGTGAATCGTTACGCGCGTGAGAAGAACATCCTCAAGGACAAGGACGAGAACCTGTCCGGCGATGATGTACGCGAAGGCCTGACCGCGGTGGTGTCCGTCAAGCTCACCAACCCTCAGTTCGAAGGCCAGACGAAAACCAAACTCGGCAACTCCGAAGCCAAGACCTTCGTGCAGCGTGTGATGACCGACAAGCTCGGCGACTGGTTCGACGCGCATCCGAGCGAGGCGAAGAACGTCATCCAGAAGGCCATCGAAGCGTCCCGCGCTCGTCTTGCCGCCAAGAAGGCCCGCGAAAACACTCGACGTAAGTCGATTTTCGAATCCGCCGGCATGCCGGACAAGCTGAAGGACTGCCAGTCCAACAATCCGGAGGAATGCGAGCTGTTCATCGTGGAGGGTGATTCCGCAGGCGGTTCCGCCATTCAGGGGCGCAACCCGATCACCCAGGCGATTCTGCCGTTGCGAGGCAAGATCCTGAACACCGAGCGCGCAAGCCTTGACCGCATGATGAAGTCCGACACCATCGAATCGCTGATCACCGCGGTCGGCGGTGGTTACGGCGAGGACTTCGACATCAACAAGGTGCGCTACCACAAGGTCATCATCATGGCCGATGCCGATGTCGATGGCGCTCATATCGCCACGCTGAACCTGACCTTGTTCTTCCGCTATATGCGGCCGATGATCACGGCCGGTTACGTGTATGTGGCCATGCCGCCGCTGTACCGACTCAAGTGGACCAAGGGCGCGCATGATTTCGTCTACACCGACGCCGAGCGCGATCGTGTGCTTGCCGAAGGCAAGGCGAAGGGACGCCAGCTGCCGAAGGGCGAAGGCATCCAGCGCTACAAGGGTCTGGGCGAGATGAGCTATCAGGAACTGTGGGAAACCACCATGGATCCGGAGCATCGTATTTTGAAGCAGGTGCAGATCGAGGATGCGGAAGCCGCGGACGAGACCTTCTCCATGCTGATGGGCGACGAGGTTGAACCGCGCCGACTGTTCATCCAGCGCAACGCGCGCAACGTCAGCTGGATCGACGCCTAACCGGCATATTGCATCTCCTCTTGCGCTTCGAACATCACGGCCGATGCGCAAGAGGGCCAGAAAACGTAACGGGGGAAGCCTTGAACGGCTTCTCCCCCAGCCGGTTGTGTGACCGGCAGCTCCTTGTTGGAGGAGCATAGCTACGGAGGAAAAGTGGCAGACGAAAACAACAATGACAACGGTCAGTTCGTGCCGGACGGCTCGATGGAACCGCTAAGCCCGCAAGAGGCCGACAACACCGATTACGGCCTGATGGTCGGCGAACGCATCCAGGTGCGTGATCTGCAGACGGAAATGCGCGAATCGTACCTCGCCTACGCCATGAGCGTGATCGTGGATCGAGCGTTGCCGGATGTGCGCGACGGTATGAAACCGGTGCATCGCCGCGTGGTGTATGCCATGTACGACGGCGGCTACCGTCCCGATCGCGGCTATTCCAAGTGCGCGCGCGTGGTCGGCGAGGTCATGGGTAAATACCATCCGCACGGCGACTCCGCCATCTACGACACGTTGGTGCGTATGGCGCAGTCCTGGTCCATGCGCTATATGCTGGTCGACGGTCAGGGCAATTTCGGCTCCCCCGGCGACGATCCGGCTGCGGCAATGCGTTACACCGAATGCCGCATGGCCCCGCTCGCCATGGAAATGGTGCGTGATATCGACAAGGACACCGTTGATTTCCTGCCGAACTACGACGGTAAGACGCAGGAACCGACCGTACTGCCGGCACGTTTCCCGAATCTGCTGTGCAACGGTTCCTCCGGTATCGCAGTCGGCATGGCCACCAACATTCCGCCGCACAACATGCGTGAGGTCGCCGAAGGCGTGCATTGGGCGCTTGACCACCCGGAGGCAAGCCGTGAGGAGCTGCTCGACAACCTGATTCGCATCATCAAGGGACCGGATTTCCCGACCGGCGCTACGATTCTTGGTCATAAGGGCATCGAACAGGCCTACCGCACCGGCCGCGGCCTGATCACCATGCGGGCCGTCGTCAACACCGAAGAGATCAAGGGCCGCATGTGCCTGGTCGTCACCGAGCTGCCGTATCAGGTCAACCCCGATAGACTGGTCGCCTCCATCCGCGAAGCGGTGCGCGACGGTAAGATCCAAGGCATCGCCGACATGCGTGACGAAACCTCCGGCCGTACCGGTCAGCGTCTGGTGCTCGTGCTCAAGCGCGATGCGGTTCCGAAGGTCGTGCTTAACAATCTGTACAAGCATTCCCAGCTGCAGCAAACTTTCGGCGCCAATATGCTGGCGCTGGTCGACGGCGTGCCGCGGACGCTGAGCCTTGATGCGTTCATCCGCCATTGGATCAACCATCAGATCGACGTGGTCGCCCGTCGTACCGCCTACCTCAAGCGTGAGGCGGAGGAACGCGATCATATTCTGCAGGGTCTGCTGAAGGCGCTCGACGCCATCGAAGAGGTCATCAAGCTGATTCGCAGCAGCCAGGGGCGTGAGGACGCACGTCCGAAACTGATGGAATTCCTCGACATCGATCAGGTTCAGGCCGATGCCATCCTGTCGATGCAGTTGGTGCGACTGGCCAATATGGAAGCGCAGAAGATCGTCGACGAGCATAACGAGCTGATGCGCAAGATCGCCGACTACAACGATATTCTCGCCAAGCCGGAACGCCAGCGCAGGATCGTCGGCGACGAGCTCGACGAAATCGTCGCCAAGTATGGCGATGAGCGTCGCACCAAGATTCTGCCGTACAGCGGCGAGATGAACGTCGAGGATCTCATCCCCGAAGAGAACGTGGTGGTCACCGTCACCCACTCCGGTTTCATCAAGCGCACCAAGGCCGACGAATACCGTGCGCAGCACCGTGGCGGCAAGGGCATCAAGGGCGCGAAACTGCGTGAGGATGATGTGGTCGATCACTTCTTCCTGACCAGCACGCATAACTGGCTGCTGTTCTTCACGAACAAGGGTCGCGTCTACCGTCTCAAGGCGTATGAGCTGCCGGAAGGCTCGAGGGATTCCAAGGGGCAGCATGTGGCGAACCTGCTGCAGTTCGGGCCCGACGAGACCATCCAGACCGTGCTGTCGATTCCGAATTACGAGGTCGCCAAGTACCTGGTGCTCGCAACCCGTTCCGGCAAGGTCAAGAAGACCGCGCTTGCCGAGTACGACTCTCCGCGTCAGGGCGGTCTGATTGCAGTGCGTCTGATGACCGACGAGAACGGCGAGAACGCAGACGAACTGATTGGTGCCGCACTGTGCAACGCCGACGACGACATCATGCTGGTGTCCAGAAAGGGCATGAGTCTGAAATTCACCGCCAACGACGAACAGCTGCGCCCGATGGGCCGACAGACCGCCGGCGTGCAGGGCATGAAATTCCGCGACGGCGACGAGTTGCTGGCTATGGACGTGGTGTGGGGCGATTCCGACAAGGATCTGCTCGTGGTCACCGATGAGGGCTTCGCCAAGCGTTCCGCCGTCAGCGAGTATCGTCTGCAGGGGCGTAACGGTTACGGCGTCAAGGCGTTGCAGCTTGCTGAAGGCCGTGGATCGCTGGTCGGCGCGCTGATTGTTTCCGAAGATGACCAAGTGATGGCCATTATGAAGTCCGGCAAGGTGATTCGTTCCGATGTGGCCGAGGTCAAGCGCACCGGCCGTAATACGCAGGGCGTTACGCTGGCCAAACCGGATAAGAACGACGAGATCATCTCCATCGCATTGAACGCCGAGAAGGATGATGCCGACGATCAGAACGACGTTCAGCCCGCCCAGTCCGAACAGTCGGATTCCGCCGAGCAGCAGGCCGAACAGCCTGCTGACGTACAGAATGTGAACACTGAGTCGGATGGCGAGTAATCGTCGGTAAAGATTGCTAGTCTCGGCTACAGATAGCGAATCATGAAGGAGCAACATGAGCGACGACAAGCCTGAAGAGAACGTGACCGCCGAAACCGCCGAGGCGCCGGCGAACACCAACGCGACCGAGGCGGTCGAACCGGTCGATCAGCCGCGCGGCCTGGATGACGCTCCGCGTGAGGCCCGTTCCGTGTCGAGCCAGTCCACTGCCAGCGAGAAGTCTCACACCTTTCCCACGGCGACTTCGACCACGCCTACCGGCGTTCCCGTGCGTCCGGCTCCGTCCGGCAAGCGTGGCACGCCGCGCGCACGCCGCATGAACCTGTCGCTGACGCGTTTGAACGCATGGAGTGTTGCCAAGGTGTCCTTCATGATGTCGCTTGCGTGGGGCATCATCCAGATCATCGCGGCGGGCCTGGTGTGGATGCTGCTGAACGTCGTCGGCGTATTCGACCAGCTGACGCAGATCGTCGCATCCACGGGTCTTGACGCAGGCGGTTTGAACCTGACCGATGTGTTCTCGTTGAGTTCGGTGCTGTCCGCGGTGACGATCTTCTCCATCATCGAAATCGTGCTGTTCACTCTGCTCGCGGCCATTGTCGCTCTGATCTATAACGTCGTGAGCTCCCTGGTGGGAGGCGTGCACATCACGCTTGGCGACGACTGAGTCGCGGCGAGCGGCAGCAACGCGCAACGGGTGGCGGATTATTCCGCCGCCCGTTTTTTTATTGTCGGCAACGGGTGGCGCCAACGTTCATCCGGCATACTGCAAAGCCGACCTGGTGCTGCGGCAGGTATGCCGGACTGCTCAGGGGCGGATGATGCTGTTCGTATGAGGCCAACGACTCGCCGCATGCCGTGGAACCGATCGGCCGTGTGTATGAGCGGAACGGATACCAGGCAATAGGCCACCAATAGGCCGACTTGTATGATGTGATATGGCTCACAATCTCCGGTTGAACACGAAACATGCCGATTGACGAATCGGAATCGGCGTGTATAGTAAACAGAAGGCTCGATGAGGAGGACCTCATTGAACTCAAAACCAAACAAGTAAACGCAGAAGTTTGCGGTTTGCCTGAATGTTTGCAGTGATGCGAACGGGCAGGTGATTCACAGATTGAAGCACCGAAATCCCTTTACAACGGATCGTGAGGCACGTACCTGCCTCTGAAAGGATTGCAATTATGGCAGAAGTCGTATTCGACCACGTCACTCGTATCTACCCGGGCAACGACAAGCCCTCTGTGGATAATCTGAATCTTGATATCAAGGATGGTGAGTTCCTTGTGCTCGTCGGTCCGTCCGGCTGTGGCAAGTCCACCACCCTGCGCATGCTCGCTGGCCTTGAGGAAGTGAACAAGGGCAGCATCCGCATCGGTGATAAGGATGTCACCACCATGCAGCCGAAGGATCGCGACATCGCAATGGTGTTCCAGAACTACGCGCTGTACCCGCACATGACCGTTGCCGACAACATGGGCTTCGCCCTGAAGATCGCTG
>CAJLKD010000009.1:0-56236 GCA_905207115.1 Bifidobacterium angulatum
GACTGTCAAGGAGGCTGGGAAAGGCGAAAAGGGAAGCCTGATGTATTCCGCTTGCGCATGGCGCTGTGGGCGGAATCTCCGGTTTGCCTGAATGGCGATGGAATGGCCAGTTTCATAGGTTTTCGCATCCTTGGAAGTCTTCGTCATCCCTTTTTACCCCCATGTCTCCCTGAGTCAGTGTGCTGGTCGTTGGGCGCGCTTATCAATCGAACGAACCCGATGCTGCATTGTAGTGGAATCCGCAACCCTGCAGCGTTGGCTGGCAAATGGCAAAACCGTATGATGTTTGCTAACGGCGACGGAATTGCCATCGTGTCGTTTCCCTTTATCGGGCTGAGCCGGAGGATAATAGTTTCCGGAAACAATCGTGAATATGACTTCCAGATGTCGTATCAATGTCTGCGACGAGGTCATATGGATTCGGCTGAATTCACCGAAGATTTTAAAGCCGAAAAACAAATTGATGGGGCAAAGAGTTATGGAGAAAATCGATAAAATAGACACGCTTAGAACGATTCTGAGTGGCCGAAAGTACACCATTGATTATTTCCAAAGGGAATATCGGTGGGGAAGGAAGCAAATTGAGCAGATGCTTGCTGACTTTCAAAACACTTTTGAGGAATTCTATAAACCGGATGATCATGATACGCCAGAAGAGGTCATGGACTACGGGTTTTATTACATGGGTTGCATCATTTGCACCGGTGGATCCATAAAGAAGCTTATTGATGGTCAGCAGCGTCTGACCTCGTTGACGTTGCTCATCATTTACTTGAACAACCTGCAGAAGGAAACAGTTGAGGACGAGGATCTTATTGTTCCGTTGGATGACATGATTTTTTCAAAGGCTTTCGGTAAGAAAAGCTTCAATATCGACGTGGAGGATCGCAAGCCTTGCATGCAAGCTCTGTTACAGAAAGATCAAACCTACTTGCCCATGAGTGAGAGTGTGCAGAATATGCTTGATCGATATCAGGATATTGAGGATCTTTTCCCGGATGAGTTGAAAGGAGAAGCGCTACCTTACTTTATTAACTGGCTGATAGAGAAAGTGCTTCTTCTAGAAATCGACACACCATCTGAAGACGAAGCGCACACCATATTCCTTACTATGAACGACCGCGGATTGAGCTTGAATAGTGCTGAAATGATGAAGGCCTTCGTCATTCAGCATGTTGCTGAAGAGGATCGCATTAAGGTCAACCAGGAGTGGCAGAGCAATATCAGCCGTATCAAGAACGCGTCCTCCTATGATACGAGCGGTATGGTGAACACGCAGGATGTGGAGTTTGTCTCCATCTGGCTTCGCGCAAAGTACGCCAACCGTATGCGCGATACCAAACGCGGTGCCAAAGATGAGGACTATGAGCTTCTTGGGGACAAATTCCATGCTTGGGTAAGCAATAATGCCCGTACCGTGATGGGGCTTGCCAAGCCGAATGACTACAAGAATTTTGTTCTTACCGAAATGACGCGTGTTACCGACGTCTATTTACGAATGATGGATTACGGCAGTAAATTCACGACGGGATATGAAGAGGTTTTCTATAACGCAAACCGGGACTTGACCTATCAAACCATGCTCGCCATTGCCGCCATCAAAAATGATGACACTGATGACATAATACAAAAGAAGATACGGATGACGGCGAAATTCGTAGATGACTTCGCTACCATCCGAATTTTGAATTTCAAAAAGGCCAACTGGAATACGAATAAATACCAGTTGTTCCATGTAATGCAGGACATTCGCAATGCAGATTGCAAAACAATTGGTATGGTTTATGTTCGTGCGCTTCGTCGTATGGGCATGTCCGTTGAAGGAATCACCCGTTTTGGTCTGAATCAGTTCTCCAAACGGTATATGCTGCACATTCTTGCACGCTTCACTTCCTATGTGAACGTGCTGATGGGCAATCCGTCGCACTTTGAAGAATACGTCGATCGTAAGCGACAAGGAAACACTTACGATATCGAACATATTCTTCCCGACAAATACGAGGATTACAAAGATGGTTTTGCGGATCTTGAGGATTTCGAGTCCACTCGCAATCTGATCGGGAACCTGATTCTGCTCACTCGTGACAAGAACAGAAGCTACCAGGCAATGAAATACTCGGAGAAGGTTCAAAAGTATGCGGGAGACAACATTCTTGCTCAAGCATTGAGTAGTACGGCATACTCGAAAAACCCGAGTTTTCTTTCGACAGTCGTTGCCAAATATGGCTTCCGAGATATTCCCGATTTCGATAGGCAGAGCATTGTTGACCGAGCTGAGATTTATTTGAAAATGGCCAGTGACATTTGGAATCCGAATGACATCAAGAATATTGCAGGCGGCTGGGACGACGATGAAGAAAAAGCTTTTTTCAAAAACGAAAAAGGACGCGAATTCACGATTGGCTACGCGGAAAGAAGTTGGCCTGATGCCTTGAAATACGGGTTCTTGTCCGCGAGCCTTGGCGGCAGCGGAAAATCGATCTACAACGTTCAAGTTGGAGACACGGTTTACTGCTACATTGCCGGATGCGGATTCGTTGGCATAGGAAAATGCACGTCCACTGCGGTGCCAATGAAGAACTTCAAAGTGATGGCCGATGGCATTCCGACACCCGTATCTGATGCATCATGGCAATCCGAAGAACTAAAGCAGAAGCTCGATTCCAATAAGGAAGTGTTTATAGGCGTTGCATGGAAGAGAAGTGTGACGGATGTTGATGATGGCTATTGGGAGAAAGGAATGACAACCGTCCCGCTGGCTGCCTACATGCTTAACGACAAAACGACATATCAGAAAGTCAAAGAGCATTTCGGATATACAGAAGACTGATTGTAACGAGAAGTCATGTGGAGGTGTCTGTCTTCGGATGAGTGGTGGGTGCTGCTGCGTCATTCGCGACACTTCAACTGAATTAGTTTTTCGTCAAGGTGTAGCATGAGGGCATGTTTCCAAGAGAGTAGACGAGGGCGCCGATATGATTTATCCAACTGGGACGATTACTATTGAAGAGCTTCAGTCAGTCAAACTTCCGGTAGTAAATTTCGCGGAAGGATACAAAGTGGCGGAAGTGGACGTGTTCCTCGGAAAATGCGCCGACACTTTACGTAACGGATATGGGTTGTCTGCCGAAGAGGTCGAGCGGCACTCCTTCACCTCTACGTATATGGGCGGATATGCTATAGGCGACGTGGATTTGCTGCTTGACCGTATAGCTTGGACGTTGAAAAACCGGCCATCTGGCGTATACGCTAGGACCACGGCACAGCCGTGCACGCAACCGATGCCGGGCCAGTATCAGGCCTCTCCGCAATCGCCATTTACCGTGCCTGCGCAATCCCAATCCCAGCCGGCACCGCAGTGTTCAATGCCTCAATATCCAGTCCAGCAGCCAACGGCATTGAGCGATCTTCTTTCCAAAGCCAAGAAAAACGCCGAGAAGTTTGCAGATGACAATGACTTGGAAGGTAAGCTCGAGACCGGTAAATCCAAGGCGAAAGAAGCGCTGTCCAAAGCCAGAAACGCAACCCAGGCCCTCGGGGAATCCGTCAGCAGAGCAAAAGAGAAAAACCCTGACGAATATGAGCTGGCCGTCATCGACTACAACCTTGCCTACAGCGAGATGAACGCGTCAGGAAACAACCTCCTGCTATCGCGGGAGAAGTCGGTTGAACTCATCGGTTATGTGACTAGGCTTGTCAATTCAATCGCTAATACTCCGAAATCATTCGAGCAGGATTTCGAAGAAATACGGATAGCCAAAGCCGAGTTCTCCGATGCGAGCGAATATGCGGAAAAGGAATTGCAGGCGGCTCGTAATTCCGCTGCAAGCGCAGCTTCAGGAGTTACTGCGGGAATCGCGGTGGCCAGCCTTGCACCCTCAGCCGCAATGTGGGTGGCCACGACGTTCGGGACAGCGTCCACCGGCGCCGCGATTTCCACTTTATCCGGTGCCGCCGCAACCAATGCAGCGCTCGCATGGCTTGGTGGCGGAGCTCTTGCCGCTGGTGGCACAGGCATGGCCGGTGGCAGTGCGTTCCTTGCGTTGGCGGGGCCTGTGGGCTGGACCGTCGCGGGTGCGACGTTGCTCACGTCCATCGTATTGTTTGCGAAAAAGAAGCACGATCTCAATGAGAAAAAACATGGTGATCTTCTCGCCTTGCAAAAGAACGCCCATGAGCTGCGTGAACTGACGGCGAAGATCGAGGATCTGCGAGCCAGCACTGAAGCGCTTAGAAACAAATTGGAGGATTCATTTATGACGAATTGCTCATCGTATAGCGCCGATTATGTCAATCTTGCCGAGGACGCACAGCTCGGATTGGGCGCTCTTGTAAATAACACGAAGTCACTGTCCCATTTGCTCGGCAGACATGTGGAGACTTCCAAAAACGTGACGACTGAGGGGAGTGCTCAATAATGGATAAGGAACGAATTGTTTCCAGCACTCAGGAACAAGCCTCGTCAGCATGGGTGGGGTGGCTGAACCAAATCCGTCTCAACGAACTGTTTGAGAAACTTTCCACGCAAAACGGCAATCTTGCAGAAGTCATGGCTTCGATGGATGACGCCATGAAGTCCATCAACAATCTCATTATCACCAATCGCGGGGGAGGCCGGGGCATTCATGGCTTCATTGCCGAAGTAGCGGAAACCGGATTGGAAAACGCCAAAAGCCATCTACATGGCGGCCCAGATGTATGCGAGTGGATCAACGATAACGGTGCGGTGGATTTAAGACGAGGGAACACTCCCATACAAATGAAATTCGTTCAGTCGGAATATTCTCTGAAGGCTGTGTCGACGCATCTTAAGCTTTATTCCGATTTTATTTCGAAAAATGGCGTTTATCAGATTCCGAAAGACTACTACGACACGGTGAAACGTTTGTATGGAATGTCACAGCAAGAGGCTTCCCGGCTCACACGGAACGGGGACGGTCCATCATATTCCGACTGGAAAATGGTTCAAGAATTTTTCGCTTCATCGAATGTGGACATCAATGATCTCGAACCATCCGAATTCGAGTACGCACAGGTGCAAAAGAACGCGATTGGCAAAACGATGGCGGACAAACGTGTCGAACTCCAGCATGAGGATGAGCGAATCCGAGAGCGTGCGTATCGGGAAAGCCGGCCAACTTTTAGCGAGGGTGCGAAGGCTTCGGCTGTGGCTGCTGCTCTCGAAGGTGCCAGCACTTTCGCGCTGTCGGTAAAACGACGGCTTTCCGCGGATCGCCATATCGGCGATATCACCCAAAAAGAATGGATTGAAATCGCTGAGGAATCCGGTATGGGTCTCGTCAAAGGTGGTGTACGTGGAGGAGCCACGTATTTCATGAACAATTTCACTGCGACTCCGGCTGCTGTCGCCAGCGCGATGGTGACAGCGTCATTCGGCATGGCCGACCGCGCGTATAGATTCCGGTCCGGGCAAATCGACGAAATGGTTTTTATCGAAGAGTCCGAAATGGTCTGTCTCGATGCGGCGGTAAGCGCGGCTGCCGGCTTTGCCGGACAGACTTTGATACCTATACCGGTTGTTGGAGCATTGGTGGGAAACATCGTCGGCACGACGGCATACGAGTTGGGCAAAGACGTATTACGCAGGAACGAACAGAGTCTGCTCTCGCGATACGCGGAGGAGCAGGAAGCGCTTGCTGCCGAACTCGCCGACGAATACACCGAATGCATCACCCATTTGAATAGTGGGATGGCGAGGTACATCGACGTGCTTGGCAGGGCTTTCTCCCCTGATATTGATGTGGCTTTCATGGGATCAGTGGAGTTGGCAACGTTTGTTGGCGTACCTGGTCGTGAAATACTCAAAAACAAGAACGATGTGGATGATTTCTTCTTAAGCTGAGAACGCATCGGTTCTGCGGGCGTCATGGTTTTCCATCTAGAACACAACGTGTGTTGCATGACTTTATAAAGGCTGTGTGAAATCGATTTTTGATATGCGCTATATGATGTGGCGGATTCCTTGAGGCTTGGCGTATTAAACGAATTACGACTGATGTTAGACTATCGCCTGTCCTGCTATTTTCGCGTATTCACTGGCACGCCGGGATGATTTCGCCATCTCTGTTGATGAAACGCGCCGGTGGCAGAGGCTCGTCCGACTCCAAACGGTCCAGATACGCGAAGATACGTTCCGGCGGTTGCTCCATTCTTGAAGGGACGAATTGGAACGTGGCGGGACGAATCCGCATGTCAACTCCCTGTTTTGCGAGCGCTCCTGTCAGTCGTTCGATGGGGTTGGTTCTTATGCCTTGTTTGATGGTTTGTGTGAGTGTGTTTTTGCATTGTGCGACGTCTTGTTTCCAGTCGCGCATCTTATATCCGGTGATGTTTTCGTGCCATTCGTAGTTGTCGTCTTTTGAATGTAGCGTCCATCCGGGCCATAGTGCGTTGAATGGGTTGATGGCCCAGTCGTTTTCGTAGATGGATCACCATTTTATTGTTTTGTTTATGTAGTCGATGTGGATGCCTTTTTCGGGTTGTTTGTTGTGTGTTTGGAGGTTCCATTGCCAGGGTTTGCCTTCGTTGCAGCCTTGGATGACTTTGTTGACGAGCGTATGCATTTTGTTGGGGCCGAGTAGGGCTATGTTTTCGAGGTCGATGTAGTTTCCCCAAGTGATTGTTTTGTTGTTTTCTGTTGTGCAGGAGAATGCGTCGGTTTCGTTGGATATGGTCCATGGGGCCATATCCGATGCGGCGTCGAAGTCGCCGAGGTCTTTGAACGAATGATCGGTGTAGATGATGTCCGTGTCGGCTCCGGTGGCGCGTAATGTGCCGCGTGTGCCTTCGGGGGACCAGATTGCGGTCCATCCTGGCCATGTCAGTTCGATCAGGGCGTTGATGAGCCGGGGAAGGTAGCAGCCTTCGCTTTCTTCGGCCCAGACGATTCGTTTGGTGGTCATATCGATGAACAGGGTGCCTTCGAGCCATGGCGCGCTTTTCATCTCTTGCGGGGTGTCCACGCCGTATGGGGCCTCGTGGTCAACACCGCCGCGAACTGGCTGACCTGGCAGGGCTACCTCCTCTTCCTGATCGGCGGCAAGGACGGCAGCTGGGCATCCGCCAACCTCGGCGTGATCGTGGCGCTGCTTGTCGGCCTGTTCGGCGTGTTGGCGTTCCAGCGTGGAGACATCGCCAAGCAGGAGGCCGACCTGCCGGCATCCGAAACGGCGGATGCCATCGAAGCCAAGTGACGAACGGCGCGATCGCACAGGAAGGAACATACGATGATCGCTGAAGATGAGTGGCTGGTCGTCATCGACCGTCAGAAAGTATTCGCCGAAAGCGAATGGTCCGCTTGGGCCTGCGCCGACGGAACCTACTACGACACCAACGAAGCGTTCGAGAAACTGGCCAAGGCGTTCGGCGACCGCGTGGTCTACACGCGCTACGTCGCGCCGATTCCGCCAAAGGACGCCTGGGTCGACTACTTCAAGGACTGGCCGCAGTTCCTGGTACCGCCGGACGACCCGATGTACGACCTGACCGACGAGACCGCCGCCCTCGCCGAAGGCCATCAGGTGGTGGACCGCACCACATTCGGCAAATGGGGGCAGCAGCTGATCGACGCGATCGGCGGAGCCAAGAAAATCACGGTCTGCGGCGTGGCCACCGACTGCTGCGTGCTCACCACCGTGCTCGCCGCGGCCGATAACGGCGTGGCCGTGCGCGTTCCGGCCGACGCCTGCGCCGGCAGCACCCCGGAGAACCAGGAACTGGCGCTCAACACGATGCGCTTGTTCGAACCGCTGATCACGGTAACCGACACGGCGTCGATCCTGGCATAGCCGACAGCGGCTTTCCCGCATATCGATGGGTTCCGTGTTTTCCCGAAGGCCCAGGACTTTCGGAAAAACACGGAACCCATTTTTCCATTTCACGAGACTTTTGGCCGACATGTGGAATACCAGCCTGGAAACGCGCCGAACCATGTAATATCGCTTGCGGACACGGGGGCCATTATGGCTGAGAGGAAGCGACCGCTTCAACCGTATGAACGTATACCGGATAATGCCGGCGCACGGACGTCTCTCTACTTCCCGTGCCTTTGCATAAGAGAAAGGCACATACCTTTATGACTGAAGAAAACCAGTCTTCCGCAGTTCGCAAACCCAACGTCAAATGGCGTGTGGTCGACATCGTCGTGGCCGCGATCGTTGCCGTCGCATCCGGCGTGATCTTCTGGGCCTGGGACTTCATCTACGCCGTCCCGACCGCCCTGTTCGACAGCCTCACCCCGGGACTGGGCGGACTCTTCCATTTCATGTGGCTGTTCGCCGGCCCGCTCGTGGCCATCATCATCCGCAAGCCCGGCGCGGCCTTCTTCGGCGAAACCATCGCCGCGGTCATCGAAACGTTGCTGGGCAATCCATTCGGCGTGGCGCACGCACTGCTGATCGGCATGGCCCAAGGACTCGGCGCCGAAATCGGCTTCGCGGTCTTCGCATACCGCAAGTGGAACCTGCTCACCGTGACCCTGGCCGGCGCGTTGACCGGCCTATCCAATGGCCTGTACGAGTGGGTCGTCACCGCCGGCTGGTCGACACTGCAAGGCGTCGTGTTCACCGTCTGCTGCGTCATCTCCGGAGCCGTATTCGGCGGAGCGCTCATGTGGTTCGTACAGAAGGCGCTCGCCAAAACCGGTGTGCTCGACCGCTTCGAATCAGGCAAGGCCGACGTCGTGGCCTGAACCACGCAACTCACAATCCAACAACAAACACAGAAAACATGCCGGCCGTCCGCCGGCGTATCCAAGAAAAGAGAAAATCATGACCAACCACGTTCCAGAAGCAACGAAACCCGCCAGTGGAGACTACGCCTGGCTGGGCGCGGAAGCCGGCTCCGTCGCCGACCTCATGTACATGCTCAACACCGAGGACTGGTACGACGCCATCAACTCGCGTTTCGTCAGCGAGCTGCTTGACGACACCTTGCCGGAATCCATCCTCAAGGCGTATCTGATCCAGGATTTCAAGTTCTATAACAACGGCATGATGGCGTGTCTCATCAAACTCGCCCCACGTCAGGAGACCAAGGACATGCTCGCGGCGCAATCGCAGTGGTTCGCCGACAACGAGGCCACCTACTTCGAGCACTTCCTCGAGGCCTATCACGTCAGCCAGGAGGAATACGACGCGACCGAACCGACCCCGGCCAACAAGGAGTACGGCGCATACCTCGACAGCCTGTCCGACAAGAGCTGGCCGGAACTGATCACCGCGATCTGCTGCATGGAATGGCTGTACCTCGCATGGGCCAAGCGCACCGTCGACGCCGACGTCATCCAGCAGGTGCCGGCGCACAAGGGCTGGGTCGACCTGCATGAAGGCGCGCACTTCCGCAAGTGGGTCGGCGACCTCATCTCCCTGGTCAACGAATACTGCTCCATCGATGGTCCGGAAGCCGAAGTGTTCCGCACCATCGTGCATCTGGAGCGCCGCTTCTTCGACGACTCCTACCCGCAGGAGTGAGCCTGCGATCCACGACCGCATAAGCCATGAGCCGGGCGCGTACGATCGATGTCGTACGCGCCCGGCTCATTTGTTGCGGTTCCGTCCGGAGCCCGGCTTCCTCGTGCGCGACTGCCGCGCGGGGGCGGCCCGTCTACAGCGAGATCCCGTCGATGCGGCGGAGCTCATCGTCGCTGAACGAAGTGTTTCTAAGCGCACCGATGTTGTCGATCAGCTGCTGTGGGCGGGACGCTCCGACCAGCACCGAAGCCACCATGCCGTCGTGCAGCAGCCAAGCCAGCGACATTTCGGCGAGCGTCTGTCCACGCTCGGCGGCCAGATCGTTCAGGTCGCGAATCTGCTGGAGCCTTTCCGGCGTCAACGCGCTCTGCTGCAGGAATCGTCCGTCATGTGCGATTCTGCTGTCCGCCGGAACGCCGTTCAGATACCGGTTGGTCAACAGTCCTTGGGCGAGCGGGGAGAAAGTGATGAGTCCCTTGCCAAGACGGTGCGCGGTCTCCTTGAGCCCATTGCGTTCCACGGTGCGGTCGAAGATGTTGTAACGGTTCTGGTTGATGATGAACGGCACATGCATCTCATCCAAAATGGCGGTGGCCTTCTCGAGTGTGGGGCCATCATAATTGGACAGGCCCACATACAGCGCCTTGCCGCTGCTCACGGCCGTGGCGAGCGCGCCCATGGTCTCTTCGAGTGGTGTGGATGGGTCCATGTGGTGGTGGTAGAAGATGTCCACGTAGTCGAGGTTGAGGCGTTTGAGGCTTTGGTCGAGTGAGGCGAGCAGGTATTTGCGGCTGCCGAGGTCGCCGTAGGGGCCGGTCCACATTTCGTAGCCGGCTTTGGTGCTGATGATGAGTTCGTCGCGGTGGTGGTGGAAGTATTCGTGCAGGAGTCGTCCGCAGTTTTTTTCGGCCGATCCGGGTTCGGGGCCGTAGTTGTTGGCCAGGTCGAAGTGGGTGATGCCGTTGTCGAATGCGGTGAACACGATGCGGCGCATGGTGTCGTATGGGGTGGTGTCGCCGAAGTTGTGCCAGAAGCCGAGGGATATGGCCGGCAGTTTGAGGCCGCTTTCGCCGGCATGGTTGTAGGTCATGCTGTCGTATCGGTTTGGCGATGGCGTATAGACGGTGGTCGGTTCGAGCATGTTTTCTCCTTTGAATATGCTGCTCATGTCGTATCCGCAATCAACATACACGTCCGTTTGTCGTGCCGCAACATTGCGCAATACAATAAGGCGCATCGCGGTATTCGATGCGGTGGTAGGAGAGTGGCCTATGCGTGTGGAACATGGATTCGGTCCGGTTTGGGATGCCGGATCGCGCGTGTTGGTGTTGGGTTCCGTGCCAAGTCCGAAGTCGCGTGAGATGCGGTTTTATTATGGTCATCCGCGCAATCGTTTCTGGCCGGTCATGGCGGCTGTTTTCCATGATGATGGTTGTCTGCGCGAGTGCCGGGACCCGGACCAGATTGTGGGGTTGCGTAGGGATTTCGCTTTGCGTCACCATATGGCGTTATGGGATGTGATTGAGTCGTGCGACATCGATGGAGCGAGCGATGCCAGTATCCGTAATGCGGTGCCCAATGATCTTTCCCCGATAATCATGCGATCGAAAATCGCCCATGTCTTCACCACTGGCGCGAAAGCCGCGCAACTGTACCGTAAGCTCTGCGTTCCGCTGCTTCGGGCGCATGGATTGGACGGCATGCCGATGACGCAGCTGCCATCCACCAGTCCGGCGAACGCCAAAGCCGACCTGCCCGGACTCGTCGAAGCGTACGGATGCGTCGCACGCTCCGTTTCGCAGGCGTCGTAAGGCGTTTCCGACGGCTGCGGCATTGTCCGAACCCTATTTATACAATCGCGGTTGCGTTGAAATCCGAAGCGTCCTCCACTAATCCGTCTGGAATGGACGTTTCCCGCGAAAACCAGCAAAACGGAAGGCGAAAGATGGCACTGAGCGCCGCAATCATCCTTGCCGCGGGCGAAGGCACCCGCATGCGTTCCAACAAACCGAAGGTGCTGCACACCTTGGCCGGCAAAACGTTCCTGAACCGTGTCATGGACTCCGTGGCGGCCCTTGACCCCGATACGCTCGCCGTGGTGGTCCACTACCAGGCCGAACGCGTCGCCGAAGCCGCACGCTCCTACAACGAGCACGTCACCATCGTCGACCAGGACGACATCCCCGGAACCGGCCGCGCCGTGCAATGCGCGATGGCGCAGCTCACGCAGAAGGACGATCTGGACGGCGCCGTGCTGATCGCCGCATCCGACATGCCGCTGCTCGACACCGACACGCTCGACCAGCTGCTCGCCTTCCACGAGAAAAGCGGCAACGGCGCGACCGTGCTCACCACCATCCTCGACGATCCGACCGGCTACGGCCGCATCATCCGCGACAGCGAAGGCAACGTGCTGCGCATCGTCGAACAAAAGGACGCCAACAGCAGCGAACTCGCCGTACGCGAAGTGAACACCTCCGTATACGTGTTCGACGCCGAACTGCTCGCCGAAGCCATCGCCAACCTCAAATCCAACAACGCGCAGGGCGAATTCTACCTGACCGACGCGCTCGAAGCCGCCAAAGCCAATGGAGCCGTCGGCGCTTTCGCCGCCCCCGACCCGCTAAGCGTGGAAGGCGTCAACGACCGCGTGCAGCTCGCCGCGCTCGCCAAGGCGCACAACAAGCGCGTGTGCGAGCATTGGATGCGCGAAGGCGTCACCATCCTCGACCCGGACACCACGTGGATCGAGGACGACGTGCAGATCGCACGCGACGCGGTGATCCTGCCCGGCTGCTTCCTCCAAGGCCATACGGTGATCGGCGAAGCCGCCGAAGTCGGCCCGTACACCACGCTGATCGGCGCCACCATCGACGCCGAAGCGCATGTGGAACGCTCCCGCGTGCAGGAGACGCACATCGGCCGCGCGGCCAACATCGGCCCGTGGACGTATCTGCGTCCGGGCAACGAGCTCGGCGAGGGAAGCAAGGCCGGCGCGTTCGTGGAAATGAAGAAGGCGCACATCGGCAACGGCACGAAGGTGCCGCACCTGAGCTATGTCGGCGACGCCGACCTGGGCGAGCACACCAACATCGGCGGCGGCACCATCACCGCCAACTATGACGGCGTGCACAAGCACCACACCACCATCGGATCGAACGTGCATGTCGGCGCGGGCAACCTGTTCGTCGCCCCCGTCACCGTCGGCGACGGCGTCACCACCGGAGCCGGCTCCGTGGTCCGCCACGACGTCCCGTCCGACTCCATGGTCTATTCCGAAAACACGCAACACGTAGTAGAGGGCTGGAAGCCCGAATGGGAGCGCTGAACATGCCTGCATTGCAAGATTCCATCGACGCCATCCGCATCGCCGCAGCCGCGGCCGACCGCATGAAGGCCACCGACATCGTGGCGTTCGACGTTACCGAACCATTGGCCATCACCGACGCGATGCTCATCGCCAGCGCCTCGAACGAACGCCAGGTGCTCGCCGTCGCCGAGGAAATCGAGAAGGACCTGTACCTCAAGGCCGGCAAACGCCAGCCGCGCTCCCGCGAAGGCCTGACCGAAGGCCAGTGGGTGCTGCTCGACTACGGTGATTTCGTCATCCACGTCATGCACCAGGAATCCCGCGAATACTACCGTCTCGAACGGTTGTGGAAGGACTGCCCGAGCATCGACCTGCAGCTCGAACACGCCGAGGACGAGCAGAAGCCGACGGCTTCCAGCGAAGCGTGATTTTTCATCCATCATCGAAACGTGCCTTCCCGAAAATCATGCGGAAGGCACGTTTTGGTATGCGCCGTCCCAGCAATCCGAATACGACGGCAGACAGGCAATAAATCGGAAAGACAACCGGCAGATAGGTGAGAGGCATGCCCAGAAACGTCGAACTCGACCATGATGAGACCATGACGCCACACGTGCGTTCCATCACACTGGTGCGCCACGGACGCACCGCATACAACGCGCAGCACAGGCTGCAGGGACAGATCGACATTCCGCTCGACGAAGTGGGCATGTGGCAGGTACGCCAGACCGCGTCCGCATTGCGTGAACTGTACGTGGACCGTCATCCCGAAGCGGCATGCCAGCTGGTCGTCTGCTCCGATCTCAAACGCGCAGCCGCCACCGCCCACGCGTTCGCCGACCCGCTCGGACTCGACGTGCATCCCGACGTCCGCGTGCGCGAACGCAGCTTCGGCGATTGGGAAGGCATCGCCGTCGAAGAGCTCGCCAAACGGTTCCCCGAGGATTATCTGTCATGGGCCCAGTTCCGCGGCGGCGAGCTCAAGTATGGCGCAGAACCGAAGCAGAACGTCGGCAGGCGTGGCGTCGAGGCGTTGAACGATTGGGCGTCGAAGGCCGGCTCCGATACCGACCTGTACGTGTTCTCGCATGGCGCCTGGATCTCGCAGACGTTGCAGACGCTGCTGGGATTGAGCGAAGTGCATGGCGATTTCGCCGACATTCTGTCGATGCGCAACGCGCATTGGGTGCGGCTGGCGCCGTTGGAACTGCAGGGCGCGCTGCGGTGGCGTCTGGTCGACTACAACCATGGTCCGGCGATCGCCGACACCGAGCAGTGGGAGCATCCGCAGCTATAGCCGCCGACGAAAACGGGGGATGACGCGCGTCCCGTTCCCAAGTTTTTTCCAAGCTTTTCACAGAATCGCAAGTTTTTTCAAAGCGTAATCGGCTACCGTCATGCTCTGTGAAGAATTTTTTCAAGGGCATATCGTTTTCATCGATTTTCGCGGGCGCGCTTGCCGCGGTGACCTCGTTCCTGCTGTCCGCAAAAATCGGCATCGCGGGATCGGTGATTGGCGTCGCCGCCGGTTCCATCGTCTCGGCCGTTGCGACGCAGGTGTACAAGAACGTGCTCAAGGCGTCGGGGGAGAAGCTGCAAAACGCCGTACCGTTCGTGGCCAACGACAAGGACGGTACGGACGGTGCCGGCAAGAGCGGCGATGACGCCACCACGGTGATCGCTCCCGCCGAATCCGAGGGCGAGCAGACCAAGACGCTGTCCGCGGAGGAATCCGATGAGACCACGGTCATGACGTCCGTGGACGGGGATACGACCGCGGCGATGCCCGCAACGTCAGGCCGTGTCATCTCCTCCGCGCAGGCCGGAGGACGCGAATCGAACATGCTTCCGGACAATGCCGGCGGAAGTATCCAGCATGCTGGACGCCGGGCGTCGTTTGACGCTTGGCTGCATGGCAAGCGTGCGCCGATCGTCATCGCGATCGTCAGCGCGCTTATCGGCGTGGCCGTGAGCGCCGGACTGATCCTCGCGTTCACGGGCGGACATGGAACCGATACCGTGGTGCGTGACATGGTCAACAGCAAGCAGACGCCGTCGGATGACAATGCCGGCGATTCCACCTACGGCAGCGGAAACAACGGCACGCAGGACAATATGCAGAACCAGTCCGGCACGACGGACACCGATAAGGATTCCACCACGAACTCCGACAGGAACAACGGCAAGGACACCGGGAAGAAGACGGATTCCACAACCGGCGGCACCGGAACGTCCACCGACGGCTCGGACTCGTCCACCAACACCGGAGACGATTCGAACAAGACGGATTCGTCCACGGACTCCACTACGCCATCCGACGGATCGACGTCAGGCACCAACAATTCGGGACAGTCGGGCGCGGGGACGACCACCACGCCGAATGGTTCGGCATCCACGAACCAGAATCCGACGCCGAACGGTTCGAATTCCAATGGCACGTCATCCGGCACGTCAGGCAATGGGACGGACACTTCGAAATAGCCTATGAGGCATGTGTCCGGGGCTTTCCTCGACCACGTGCCCGACACGCCGCGAATTGCATGATTCTGCTCTGTGTTGTATCTTATACAAGGTTTGCAGAGCAGACATTGGGGCTATGGCGCAGCTGGTAGCGCATCTCCATGGCATGGAGAGGGTCAGGGGTTCGAATCCCCTTAGCTCCACGATTGGAAGGCTTCCGGAGAGATTCGGAAGCCTTTTTCTTTACCGTTTCCCGTCGGCTTCCGGGCAATCCGCGGATCGGATGCGAAAACCAAGAAAGCGAGAACCATGATCGACGAAGTACTGTTCCTGCGCCACGGACGCACCGCATACAATCTCGCCAGACGGCTGCAAGGACAAATCGACATTCCCCTCGACATCGTCGGACGGTGGCAGGCGGACCAAAGCGCGTACGAACTCGCCAAAACCTACTATTGGGCGAAAGTCGCGCATCTCGCCGAACATAACGACCAGCTCGCGCAACCCGCATACGGCAACGCCCATCTGGCCGACGTCGACGAAATCAACAACGCGCCCGCCGCGGCCCGCCGCATGCTCGTCGTCTCGTCGGATCTGTTCCGCGCGCAGCAGACCGCGCACGCCTTCGCCGACCTCATGGGGCTGGACGTGGAACTCGACCCGCGTCTGCGCGAACGCAGCTTCGGCGAATGGGAGGGCATGACCCGCGAGGAGATCTGCGAGCATTACGCCGACGACTACCATTCCTGGCGCGCCCACACGGGAGGCGAAACCAAGCATGGCGTGGAAAGCCGCATCCATACGGGCCGCCGCGGCGCGGAAGCCGTGCGCGACATCGTCGCCAAACACCATGACGAGACAATGCCTACCACATTGCTTCTCGTCGGCCACGGCTCATGGATCGTGGCCACCGTGGCGGTGCTGCTCGACATGGACCCCGACGATCTCAACAACGTCGGCGCGATGCGCAACGCCTTCTGGACGCGCATGACCCCGCACACCGACCCCAGGAACGCGGACCGTCCCACTTGGAAGCTTGAGGAATTCAACCAAGGCCCCGCCATCGCATCATTCGCCGACTGGGAGAACGGTCCCGAATCGTTACGCGCGCCCGGCATGCCGCTGTGGAAGCCGATCATCCAATAAGCATCCAATACACGGCGCCGAAAACATCATCCAAAGTGAACTCTTGATGAAATCACCGCCGTCCGTACGGCAAATTCTCACGGTGGGACTATCCTTAATGAGGTTGTTTGCCCGACCATGCGGCGAGCCGGGAATCCGGCGATCGTTCCGCATGCGGATCGGGCTTCCGTACAGCGATAGAACGTTGGAAAGCGCGAAAGGCGGGTGAGAGACATGTTGAGAATGTTCAGAACGATTAACGGCCAGGTGGAGCAAATCCAAAAACCGGAGAACGGCTCCTGGTTATGTCTCTCGGCGCCCACCGACGTGGAGCTCGCCAACGTGTCCATGGAAACCGGCATCGACCTGGCCGACCTGCGCGCCCCGCTGGATGACGAGGAACGCTCGCGCGTCGACGTCGAGGACGACTACACGATGATCATCGTGGACATTCCTACCGTGGAGGAACGCGGCGGCCGCGACTGGTACGAGACCATCCCGTTGTCGATCATCATCACCCAGTCCGCCATCATCACCGTCTGCATGCAGGACACGCCCGTGCTGCACCCGTTCATGGAAGGCACCATCCGCGGCTTCAACACATACATGAAGACCCGGTTCATCCTGCAGATCCTGTACCGCAACGCCACCATGTACCTGCGTTACCTGCGCATCATCGACCGCGAAAGCGACAAGCTCGAACTGAAGCTGCGCCACTCCATGCAAAACCGAGAGATCCTCATGCTGCTGGAACTGAGCAAGACATTGGTCTACTTCACCACATCCCTCAAATCGAACGAAATCGTCATGGAGAAGCTGACCACGCTGCCGAGGCTCAAGCAGTATCCGGAGGACGAGGACCTGCTCGACGACGTCATCACGGAAAACAAGCAGGCAATCGAGATGGCCAACATCTACAGCGGCGTTCTCGCCAACATGACCGACGCGTTCGCATCGATCGTGTCGAACAACCTGAACAACGTGATGCGCATCTTCACCATCATCTCCATCACCCTGTCGATTCCGACCCTGATCTTCTCCATGTACGGCATGAACTTCCAGGAAGGCATGCTCGGCATGCCCCTCACGGACAAGCCATGGGGCTTCGCGGTGATCATCGGCATCTCACTGGTCCTTTCGGCGATCGTCACCTGGTTCCTCACCCGGTCGCGCATGTTCAAGTGACGTCCATGATGGGAAAAGCTCGATACGTGGCCGCGGCGGCATGCGCGGCATTACTTGCGGCCGGCGCCGGCGCGTGCGGCACATCGGTTTCCGTGGTGACCGAAGGCGCGGCGCAGGGGCCGACGATCGCGATAGGAGTGGCCGCCGACCAGCCGGGGCTCGGATACCTGCATGGAGGCGAATACTCCGGCTTCGACATCGACGTGGCCAAATACGTGGCGAAAACCCTCGGATACGCGGAAAAGCAGATCGTGTTCAAACAGCTGTCCCCGGCCATGCGAGCCTCCGCGCTCACCGACGGCACGGTAGACATGGTCGTGGACTCCTTCTCCATGGACGGGACCCACGATGGTGAGGCCGACGTCGCCGGACCATACCTGACGGTCCGGGAGGCGCTGCTCATCCGCTCCGACAGCGCATCCGAAATCACCGGGACCGACAGCCTGTCCGATAAAACCGTATGCGCGGTCGCTGGAAGCGCGGCGGCCGACAACATCATCCGCAACCGCACGAAAAACACCCGCACGACGGTGGCGGAACGCGACACGTATCCGCAATGCATGACGGCGCTGATGATCGGCGAGGCCGACGCCGTCGCCGCCGACGACGCGATCGCGGCCGGACTGGCGTCGAACAACACAGGCGACCATCTGAAGATCGTCGACGTTCCCGACACCACCTGGTCCTACGGCATCGCCGTCAAATCAGGACAGGACGAGCTGGTCGGGCAAATCGACGCCGCATTGCGCGCCATGGTCAAGGACGGCTCGTGGCAGAAGGCCGCGGCCGACATGGGCAAGTCGATCGGATACACGCCCGACGCGTCCATGAATCCGCCGAAGGCAACGGCCAAGGCCCCGTCCTCCGGTGCGTCCGCGGCATCGGAAAAATAACGGCGGCGCACGTGCCTGAATAGTGGTTGATTCCTTGCGAAGTGTCCAGTTGCGCGGCTAATTTCATGCATTATGAGTGACACTGAGAAAAGCGCGCAGACGCAACCGAACGAATCCGCCGAACCGTCGTTCCGCTACAACGCGAAGCTGGCGCAGGGCATCGAAGAGAAATGGCAGAAGATCTGGGATGACGAAGGCACCTTCTGGGCCGCCAACGTCAACGGCGACCTGAAGGACGGCAAGGGCCATAACGCCGAAGGCCGCCCGTCCTATTTCGCGATGGACATGTTCCCGTACCCGTCCGGCAAGGGCCTGCACGTCGGCCACCCGCTGGGCTACCTCGCCACCGACGTGGTCAGCCGCTACCACCGCATGAAGGGCGAGAACGTGCTGCACGCCATGGGCTACGACGCCTTCGGCCTGCCGGCCGAGCAGTATGCCGTGCAGACCGGCCAGCATCCGCGCATCACCACCGAACAGAACATTGCCAACATGCGCCGCCAGCTGCACCGCATGGGTCTGAGCTTCGACAACCGTCGTTCCTTCGCCACCATCGACCCCGGCTACGTGCGTTGGACCCAGTGGATCTTCTCCCGCATCTACGACGCCTGGTACGACGAGGACGCCACCAACCCGTCCGGCTCCAGGGGCTGCGCCCGCCCGATCAGCACGCTCGTCGAACAGTTCGAATCCGGCAAGCGCGCCATCCCGGGCTTCGAAGGCAAGGCCTGGGCCGACCTGAGCGAAGCCGAGCAGGCCGACGTGCTCAACGACTTCCGTCTGGCCTACATCTCCAAGTCCCCGGTCAACTGGTGCCCGGGCCTGGGCACCGTGCTCGCCAACGAGGAGGTCACCGCCGAAGGCAAGTCCGAACGCGGCAACTTCCCGGTGTTCCAGCGCGAACTGCGCCAGTGGTCCATGCGCATCACCGCATACGGCCACCGTCTGATCGAAGACCTCGACACCATCGACTGGCCTGAGAAGGTCAAGCTCATGCAGCGCAACTGGATCGGCGAATCCCACGGCGCTTCCGTGCATTTCGACGTCGAGACCCCGAACGGCGTCAAGGACATGGAAATCTACACCACCCGTCCCGACACCCTCTTCGGCACCACCTTCGCAGTCGTCTCCCCGGAACACCACCTGCTTGAGAACGTTCCGGAAGAATGGCCGGCGGAAACCCCCGAGGATTGGAAGGGCGGCTACGCCACCCCGGTCGAGGCCGTGAAGGCGTACCGTCTGGCCGCCGAAGCCAAGACCGCCAAGGACCGCGTGGACGAGGCGGGCGAGAAGACCGGCCTGTTCACCGGCCTGTACGCCATCAACCCGATCACCGGCGCTAAGCTGCCGCTGTTCACCGCCGACTACGTGCTCATGGACTACGGCACCGGCGCGATCATGGCAGTGCCGGGCGGCGATCAGCGCGATTACGATTTCGCCGTCAAGTTCGGCCTGCCGGTCATCTACACCGTCAAGCCGCTGCCGGAATCCGGCGACGACCTCGCCAACTATGAGGGCAAGGCGCCGTTCGTCTCCCATGACGGCATCGTCATCAACTCCTCCATCGACGCGACCAAGGCCAAGGGCGATTCCCTAAGCCTCGACGGCCTGCGCGTGGACGAGGCCATCGACAAGGTCAACGCCTGGCTCGAATCCGCCGGCGTCGGCAAGGGCACCGTCAGCTACCGTTTGCGCGACTGGCTGTTCAGCCGCCAGCGCTACTGGGGCGAGCCGTTCCCGATCGTCTACGGCGAGGACGGCACCCCGCACCTGCTTCCCGACGAGCAGCTGCCGATCAACCTGCCGGACGTGCCGGACTACAGTCCGAAGACCTTCGACCCGGAGGACGCCGAATCCAACCCGGAGGCTCCGCTGAGCCGCAACGAGGACTGGGTCAAGGTCGAGCTCGACCTGGGCGACGGCAAGAAGACCTACTACCGCGACACCAACACCATGCCGAACTGGGCCGGCTCCTGCTGGTACTACATGCGTTACCTCGACCCGACCGACACCAAGCACATGGTGGAGAAGGACGAGTTCGACTACTGGATGGGTCCGGACCACAACAAGACCGCCGGCAAGTCCGGCGGCGTGGACCTGTACATCGGCGGCGTCGAACACGCCGTGCTGCACCTGCTGTACTCCCGCTTCTGGCACAAGGTGCTGTTCGACCTCGGCTACGTCGACTCCATGGAACCGTTCCACAAGCTGTTCAACCAGGGCATGATCCAGGCATACGCCTACACCGACGACCGCGGCCAGTACGTGCCGGCCGCCGAAGTGGTGGAAGGTCCCGCCGACGCCAACGGCGAGCCGACGTTCACATGGAACGGCCAGCATGCCAACCGCGAGTTCGGCAAGATGGGCAAGAGCCTGAAGAACATCATCACGCCTGACGACATGTATGAGAACTACGGCGCGGACACCTTCCGCCTGTACGAGATGGGCATGGGCCCGCTGGCCGAATCCCGTCCATGGAACACCCGCAACGTGGTCGGCTCCATGCGTTTCCTGCAGCGCCTGTGGCGTAACGTCATCGACGAGACCACCGGCGAGGTGCGCGTCACCGACGGCGAGCTTGACACGAAGACGCTGAAGCTGCTTAACAACACGATCGCCGACGTGACCGTCGAGATGGAGGCCATGCGTCCGAACACGGCCATCGCCAAGCTCATCGTGCTCAACAACCATCTGACCAGCCTCGACGCCGTGCCGCGCGCCGCCGTCGAACCGCTGATCCTGATGCTCTCTCCGATCGCCCCGCACATCTGCGAGGAACTGTGGAGCAAGCTCGGCCACACCGAATCCCTGGCGCACGCCGACTGGCCGAAGGCCGACGAACGTTACGTCGGACAGGATTCCGTCACCGCGGTCGTGCAGATCAAGGGCAAGGTGCGCGCCAAGCTCGAGGTCTCCCCGGACATCGATCCGAAGGAGCTGGAGAAGATGGCGCTCGAAGCCGTCGCCGACCGACTGGGCGGCAAGGAGCCACGCAAGGTCATCGTCAAGGCTCCGAAGATCGTCTCCATCGTTCCCGCGGAATGATCTTCTGACGAGACGGCCCGCATAAGAGGACGCGGGTTCTTCCGCACCATGGCGACACGCCAGGAATGTGGATAACCCGCGTTCTCCGACCACAGGAGCCGTTTCGGCTGGACAGTATGCCCATGCATCCTCCAATGTTGGATGCATGGGCATATTTGCATTTCGCGGCACTCACCCCATCCGTGCCATCCACACGGCGGACGGCGGCACTGGCATGCCGGCCGCCACGAAGCGGCTGCGGGGATTGGGCATGCCCGAAAAACCGTCCCGACCCAACAGCCTTACGGCCATGGAGGCGCAATCGGACGAACCGTCCGCATTACACGAACCCGCACGACCGATGCCGCAGCGGAAGACGCATGACGCGAAACCGACATTGGCGGAGCTCGCCGGCGTCCGGCCGACGGACAAACCCGACGAGGGGGAGCGGCCGAAACGCGACAGGCCACGATTGGCGTTCCGCCCGTTCCACGCGCTCATGGCGATCCTCACTTTGTCGTGCGCGCTGTGCGCGAGCCTGACCATGCTCGTCCAACAGACGATCCACTACAGCGAACTGCAGCATTCGCGGTCGCAGATACGCTCACAGGCCCAACAGCAGCCGCAACAGGCCCCGCAAACGGAACAAACGCCGGCACCACAAGAAAACGGGCCGACGCAGGACGCGTCCACACCGGACAGCCATGACGGGCAAGACGGAGCGCAGCAATCGAACCAGCTTGACCTCAACACCGCAGACCTAGGCGAATTGCAGACCCTCAAAGGCGTCGGACCGGTCACCGCGCAGCGCATCCTCGACTATCGAACGCAGATAGGACGGTTCGACAACGTCGACCAGCTTCTGGAAGTCAAGGGCATCGGTTCGAAGACTCTGGCGAAGTTCCGCGACCAAGTGTGCGTGAGATGACGGGCACACGCGATTGGCTGACCAGGGAGCGCGGGAGCCGAGACTGGAGACTGCTGCCGGCCGCAATATGCGGTTGGACGGCCAGTCTGGCCGCGCACGCCGGCTTCGCATATTGCATGTCGCATGACGGCATGCTCGGCGCTTTGCCGGCCGTTCTCACCTGCATGATACCGCTGGCGGTCCTGGCGGGACTGCCCTTCCCACGATTGCCGGCGTCCGTTCGACGACGGATAACGCTCTGGCATGCGAGCGTCACGGTCTGCGCGATCGCTGCGATGGTTTGCGCGGCAAGCGCGTTGACCTATGATTTGCTGCAATGGCGCGACCCGGCTTCTCGGGCTGCCGCGGAAGGCGACGCTTCCGTCGTCGTCACGGCGCGCGCCACCTCGCCGACCGTCATCTCCGACAGACGGTCGAACGACTGCCGTGCCGACGCGCGCATCACATCGGTCACCATCGACGGCGTACGGCAAACCAGTTCGGCACGAGCGCGTATATACGCGGACCGGCCTGAATGCGGCAAACTCAAACAGGACGGCACCTACAAGATCGCGGGTCGCATCTCCGAAGCGCGATACGGTGCCATGCCGTTGTGGCTGACCGACGTCACGACAGTCGAACACGTCAGGCCGCCAAACCTGCCGATGCGCGCCATCGGCATGATGCAGGAGGCGTTCTTCGTCCAAACCGCACGTCTTTCCGACCAAGGGAAAGTGCTCGTCCCCGGACTGACATTGGGTGTTCTCGGACAGGACTACGTGCCGGCCGAAGGCGATGGCACCGACATCGATTCCACATACGCCGCACAGGTGGAGGACGCGTTCCAAAGGTCCGGAATCGTGCATCTCATGGCGGTCAGCGGCGGCCATCTGGCCGTGACCGCCGCATTGGTGCGTTCCGTCTGCTCGTTCTTCCTTCTGCCGCGACGATTCACCGCACTGCTGGTCGCCATGTCGTACATCATGCTGTCGGCATGCGTGTTTCCGTCGGATTCGGTATCCCGCGCGCTTTTGATGGGATTGTCCGGCGCGGCATGCCTGTTCATCGGCAGACGAGGCCAGGCGATGGCGTCGTTGAGCTGGACCACATTGGCTATGCTGATGGCATGCCCGCACATGTCGCAAAGCTTCGGATTCGCCCTGTCCTGCGCCGCGGTGCTCGGCATCGTGCTGTTCGCCGACACCCTCAACGCATGGATGGAACCGGTCCTGCCACGGTTCGTGGCCGAGGCTCTGTCCATGACCATAGCGGCGCAAGTGTTCACCCTGCCGATCCAGGTGCTCATCGAACCGGAACTGCCGGTGTTCTCCATACCGGCGAATCTGATGGTGGCGCCGTTCGTGGGTTTCGCCACATTGGCCGGCCTGGCCAGTCTTGCCGTCTCATGGCTGATTCCGTGGCTCGGCCTGCAACTGGCCCGTGCGGCCTCCTGGGGCACCGCGGTCATGGAACTGACCGCCCTTGAACTGGGTTCCGGCAGCCAGGCCACGATACCGTGGGCCGGAGGCGTCGGGGGAGCGGTCCTCGTCTGCGTGGTGGAAGCCGCCTGCGCGGCCGCCGCGATCATGACGCACCGGCTGTTTGGACAAATGATGGTCCAGGAACCCGATCTGCCCGGAAAACGTCTGATAGCCAACCCTGTGGAACGGCTGCGCATGTGGATGGAACGTACTCGGAAGGCATTGCGCGAACTGCAATGGGAGGAATAGGCCATGCCGGTTTTGTCCACCGATACAGCGAGATTGAATGGTATGCCGAAACCATCCGCAGCCACCACGCCCTTCCACCTCGTGTACGGAGGCGACTCGTACCTGAACGACCAGACGGTGCGCGACCTCAAACACGAGGCGCAACGCCGGTATCCCGACGCGGAAACCATCGAACTCGACGCGGCAAACGCCGACCATTACGCCTTCGACGAGGCGGTAAGCCCATCATTGCTTGCGGATCGTGCCATCGTCATCGTCACCAACCTGCAGAACGCGGACGAAAAACTGGGCGACGCCATGGTCTCTTACTGCAGACAGGCGTGCAAGGAGCCGGCGGACGCGTGCATCGTCATCTGCCAGCATGAAGGCGGTGTGAAGGGCAAACGTCTGGTGGAGCAGCTCACCAAGGCCGGAGCGTACAAGGACGCTGTCGCCGACCTGAAGAAGCCCGAGGCCAAACTCAACTTCGTCATGCAATGCTTCGAACGGCGCAAACGCCGCGTCGAGCCGATGGCCGCGCAGCAACTCGTGGCCGTGTTGGGGGATAGGACCGGCGAGCTTGCGGCCATGGTCGGCCAGTTATGCTTCGATTTCGACGACAATCCCATGACGCTCGACCGCGTCAACCAATATCTCACCTCCAATCCGCAGGTGGATGGCTTCCGTGTCGCCGACCTCGCGTTGTCGGGACGTACGGCGGACGCGATCATCGCCATGCGATCGTCCGTGGAACAGGGCACCGCTCCGATCGCGCTTATCGGCGCGCTGGCCATGAAGCTGCGGACGATGGCGAAGGCGTCGGCGGTGCGTGCGGGCACCATTTCCACGGCCGAGGCGAAAACGAACCCCTGGGTGTTGAAGAACGCGACCCGGCAACTATCCGGATGGACGTCAAGCGGCATGAGCGCATGCATCCAGATGCTCGCATGGGCCGACGAGCAAAGCAAAACCAATGGCTCGGACCCGGTCTATGCTTTGGAACGGTCCATCGAACTGATCAGCCGCAAAGGACGTGCCGCATGAGCAACACCATTACCATCACAGCCGCCACCGGCGAGGACATGCAGGCGTTGGGGGAGCGTTTGGCGAAGCTTGCCCGTGGAGGCGACGTGCTGTTGCTGTCCGGTCCGCTTGGCGCCGGCAAGACCACGTTCGCGCAAGGGTTCGGCGCGGGACTTGGCATCGGAGGGCCCATCGTCTCGCCGACCTTCACCATCGCACGCGAGCTTGAGGGACGGTTCGCGGACGGTTCGCCGGCGCATCTGGTGCACGTCGACGCCTACAGGCTCGGCGGCAACTCCTACGCGCCCGGACAGGACACGGTCGGACGGCTATTGGACGAATTGGAATCGCTCGGCTTGGACGAGGAATTGGAGGATCCGGGCGAGCATACCGTCATCCTGATGGAATGGGGCGAGCAGATGGCCGCCGCATTGGCTCCGGAACGGCTTGAAATCCACATCGACCGTCCGCTTGACGCGCCCGCCGTGGACGCGGACGGCGAGCTGACCAGCGCGGGCGCACGCACGGTGACGTTGGCGCCGGTGGGCGCTGCCTGGGATTCGTTCGATTTCACCGCGGGAAAACGCTGACCCTGTCTAAGACGCATCCGACGTGGCCGACCGCACCGCATGCCGTGGCTTCCAGCGCCGGTTGTACAGTGGTTGGCAGTTTGGCACAAGGAGTTTTCAAGCATATGCAGACACTGGTGATTGACACCTCATATGGTTCGACCGTAGGCGTGGTCGGACATGAACCCATCGTCGAAACGGATTCGCGCACCCATGTCGAGAAACTGCAGGTGAACATCGCGCAAGCCGTCGAACAGGCCGGACTGCAGGCGTCGGACATCACCTGCATCGTCGTCGGCGTCGGACCGGCGCCATTCACCGGCCTGCGCGCCGGCATCGTCGCGGCCAAGGCATTGGCCTTCGCCACAGGCGCGCAACTGGTCGGACAGGACGTGCTCGCGCCGCAATGCCTGGCACATACTCAAGCTACGGACGATCGCCGCCATCTGACGCTTGCCGTCAACGACGCGCGTCGCCGGCAACTGTATTTCGCGCTGTATGACGGCGGCACCGTTGCGGACGGCGTCGGACAATCGCCCATAACGTTGATCGACATGGACATCGACTATCCGGATTCCATCACGATGCGCGTCAATGACGTTCTTACGAAGCTCGCCGACACGGGCAAGCCGTACGTCGTCGACGTCATCGGCCATGGTGCGGTCAAATACGCGCAGTCGTGGAATGCGATTGCCTCCCTCGGCGAAGTCGACGACCATGCTCTGCTCGACGAAGGCGCGGAAGGATTGGCGCGATTCGCGGCCTTCACCACCAGCGAACAGGCGTTGGCAGAACCGACCCCCGTCGAACCGTTATATCTGCGTCGTCCGGACGTGTCAGTGCCCAACCCGCTCAAGCATGTGCTCAACCATGCCGGCGCCGAACGAACGGAGTGACGGCACGCCCATGATTGTCGACCATTCCCAGATTCCGGAAGACACCGCCGTCGGACAGATCGCCGCATTGGAAAAGGACCTGTTCGGCCGCGGCGCGTGGAGCGAACAGTCCGTACGGCAGGAATTCCACGCTCCGGCACGCACGTATCTGCTCGACATTGAAGGCGATGCCGTACAGACGGCGGATCCCGTCGTCCGAGGCTACGCAGGCTACTGGTACGACGGCGACGACGCGGAGATCATGACGATCGGCGTCGGCAGACCATACCAACGGCAGGGGATAGCGGCGGCGCTTCTCGAAACACTGATCGTCTCGGCGCGTCGGCAGGGCGCCAAACGCATGCTTCTGGAAGTCCGCGTCGACAACGTGCCGGCATTGGCGTTGTACGAAAGGTTCGGCTTCACGCGGATGGGATTGCGCAAACGCTACTACCAGCCAGAAGGCATCGACGCGTACACCATGAGCCTCGACTTGGAGCCGCGCGTCGTCGGCTTCAGCGCAACAGCGGATACAGAGCACACTTCAGCAACACACACAACGGAGCAGCAATGAGCGAACCAATCGTACTCGGCATCGAATCGACCTGTGACGAAACGGCGGCGGCCGTGGTGCAGGGACGCACCCTCATTTCCAACGTGGTCGCGTCCTCCATGGACGAGCACGCCCGCTACGGCGGCGTGATTCCCGAAATCGCCTCTCGCGCGCACGCCGAAGCGTTCGTGCCATGCGTCTCCAAAGCTCTGGCCGACGCGAACATGACGCTGTCCGACGTCGACGCGATCGCCGTATCCGCGGGACCCGGCCTCGCCGGCTGTCTCGCGGTCGGCGTGTCCGGCGCGAAATCGTTGGCATGGGCCGCGAACAAGCCGATCTACGGCATCAACCACGTCATCGGACATATCGCGGTGACGCAGCTGCAGTTCGGACCGTTCCCCAAGGACACGCTTGCGTTGATTGTGTCGGGCGGGCACACTTCGCTGCTGCATGTCGAAGACGTGGCGCGGCATATCGACGTGGTCGGCACCACGCTCGACGACGCTGCCGGCGAATGCTTCGACAAGGTGGCGCGTCTGCTTGGTTTCCCGTATCCCGGCGGCCCGCACATCGACCGTCACGCGCAGCTGGGCAACCCACATGCCATCAAAGTGCCTCAGGGCCTTACACAAGGCAAGGCGGGGCAGCAGCATCCGTACGATTTCAGTTTCTCCGGCGTGAAGACGGCCGTGGCGCGTTGGATCGAACAGCAGCAGGCGGAAGGCAATGAGATTCCCATCGACGACGTGTGCGCGTCGCTGGCCGATTCCGTCGCGACGGTGCTCGCCAGGAAGGCGATGCGCGGTTGCGAGCAGTACGGTTCGAAGACCCTGATCGTTGGCGGCGGCTTCTCCGCGAACTCCCAACTGCGCGCCAAACTGTTGGAGGTCGGAGCCAAGCATGGCGTCGAAGTGCGTATCCCGCAAATCAAACTGTGCACCGATAATGGCGCTATGGTGGCCATGCTGGGCGTGAACCTGGTGGAGAGCGGCGTGAAACCGTCCGAACCGGATTTCGCAATCGATTCCGCCATGCCGTTGACGAAGATCAGCATGTGACGGTAGTCCCGCCGCAGCAGGGGGAGACACGCGCGGGATTTGCATTTTGCGTTTTACCGCGTATGATTCATGTCTTGTGCACAGCGCATTCCTGCGTAGCTCAGTTGGCAGAGCATCCGACTGTTAATCGGACGGTCACTGGTTCAAGCCCAGTCGCAGGAGCCATTCGAAAAATCCCCTTGGAAACAAGGGGGTTTTCATTTTCAACGACTCTTGGCATTTTTGGCCACCCTTCATGTTTATCCGTCGGCGGAAGCCGTGGTTCGTCCAGCCGTCCATGCGTATGATGAATGCACCGGGTCAATCAAACAAAGGAAGGAAGTCCATCATGTGCACTGGCGTTCGTTTCTCCGACGAAGAGGGAAACATGTATTTCGGCCGCAACCTCGACTGGAGCTTCTCATACGGCGAAAGCATCCTGGCCACTCCACGCGGCTACCACTACGACAACGTGTTCGGCGCGAGCGGCAAAGCCACGCCGAACGCGGTGATCGGCGTGGGCGTGGTCATGGCCGACCGTCCGATGTATTTCGACTGCGCCAACGAGCATGGTCTGGCCATCGCGGGATTGAATTTCCCCGGCTACGCGGAGTTCGTGCATGAGCCGGTCGAAGGCACCGACAACGTCGCGACCTTCGAATTCCCGCTGTGGGTGGCACGCAATTTCGATTCCGTCGACGAAGTCGAGAAGGCGTTGAAGAACGTGACCATCGTCTCCCAGATCGTGCCCGGCCAGCAGGAGTCGCTGCTGCATTGGATCATCGGCGACAGCGAGCGCAGCATCGTCGTCGAACAGATGGCGGACGGCATGCATGTGCACCATGACGACGTAGACGTGCTGACCAACCAGCCGACGTTTGGCTTCCATATGGAGAATCTGCGCAACTACATGTGCGTCGGCAACGAGATGGCCGAGCCGGCCACGTGGGGCAAGGCGTCCCTGTCCGCTTGGGGCGCGGGTGTGAGCATGCATGGCATTCCGGGCGATGTGAGCTCCCCGTCGCGTTTCGTGCGTGTGGCTTATGCCAACACGCATTATCCGCAGCAGGAAGGCGAGGCGGCCAACGTGTCTCGCCTGTTCCACACCCTTGGTTCCGTGCAGATGGTTGACGGCATGGCGAAGATGGGCAACGGCCAGTTCGAACGCACGCTGTTCACCAGCGGATATTCGTCCAAGACCAACACGTACTACATGAACACGTATGATGATCCCGCCATCCGCTCCTACGCGATGGCCGATTTCGACATGGATTCCTCGGAGCTGATCACCGTCGCCTGAGCATGCGTGGGCTTTTTCGTCCGTCGGTTCCCATACAGACGGACGAAAAAGCCGCACGATTGCCGAAAAGGACATGAAAATGGAGTCGTGCGACAGATCCACTTTTCGGATACCGGCTCTTCCATTGCCCGCTCAATGCCGTTTGACGTCGGACCAATACGACACGCCGGAATATGGACTTCGAGCACTTTAAGTTTTTAGAGTGCGGGGTATGAGCAATACGACGACCACCTGGCATTCGATCCGTGAGGCGTCCATGATTTCCGGACTGCCCGAATCGACGTTGCGTTATTACGAGCAGATCGGCATCATCGATTCGATCGCCCGCGATCCGAGTTCAGGCCACCGAGTCTATTCGGACAAGGACATCGAATCGCTGACCACCATCGCATGCCTGGCGGCGACGGGCATGCCGCTTGAATCGATGCGCGAATACCTGAAGAACCGTTTCGACGGTCCGGAAGGCGCCCGACGGCAGATTGAACTGCTCGACGCGCAATCGCTGCGTCTGGCCGCGAAAGCCGAGGCCCTGCGCATCCAGCAGGCGTACGTGTCGCTCAAATCGCTCTATTGGCGCGCCATCGCCGAAGGACACGAGGATGAAGCCAACCGAATTCTCGAGGAAAACAAAGACGTCATCGAAAACGTCAAGAAACAGCCCGGCAAGGGCGCGATCGCACGCTGAACATTCAGACGACGATGGCCGCTATCCGCACGCAACATTTCCGACGATAGAATGAACGCGGCATGCGGCGCGAAGACATCGAATGGAAAGGAAGCCATGTTCGAGGAACTGCATAGGAAGATGAACGCGTTCTGGAACAACGACAGGACGCTGTCGCAGACCGATCCGGAATATGTCAAGCTGTTTTCCGACTTCGCTTACGGGGAAGTGGTGAACGAGCCGGGCGCGAACCATCCCGATCTGGACGACCAGACCCGCTCCCTGGCGATTCTCGCGGCTCTGGTCGGCTGCCAGGGTCTCGACGCGTTCGAAATGATGCTGCCGGTCGCCTACGAGACAGGACTAACGTCCGTGGCCATCAAGGAGATGATCTACCAAGCCACCGCATACTGCGGATTCGGGAGAACCCTGCCGTTCCTGAAGAAGCTCAACGTTTTCCTTGGAGCCGCGAACGTGCATCTGCCGCTGGAGCCGCAGGGCACGACCACGTCGGAGACCCGCGCGCAGGCCGGAGAGGACAAGCAGGTCGAGATCTTCGGCGAGAACATGCGCGGATTCGCGCAATCCGGACCGGAGGAGACCCGGCACATCAACAAGTGGCTGGCCGACAACTGCTTCGGCGACTACTACACTCGCGGCGGACTCGACACCCGCGAGCGCGAAATGGTCACGTTGTGTTTCCTGGCCGCGCAGGGTGGTTGCGAACCGCAGCTTACGGCGCATGCCAAGGCGAATATGGTCGTTGGCAATGAGAAGGCGTTTCTAATCGCGGTGGTCTCGCAGTGCATGCCGTATATCGGCTATCCGCGTACGTTGAACGCGATTCGTTGCATCGATGAGGCTGTGAAGGGCTGACCTGCCCGTTAAAAACGCCGGCAAACAAACAAAGGGCTATCCGCCGAACAAGACGGATAGCCCTTCCTTATAGCTGATTGTGGATGGCGTGCTGTGTTTACTCGCCCCACACGTCCTTGGCGATGGATTGGACGAGTGCGATCTTGGCCCACTGCTGGTCTTCGGTGAGCTTGTTGCCTTCCTGGGTGGAGGCGAAGCCGCACTGGGTGGACAGGCACAGGCGGTCGAGCGGAATGTACTGGGCGGCTTCCTGGATGCGGGCCTTGATGGTGTCCGGATCCTCAAGGTCGGGCTTCTTGGAGGTGATCAGGCCGAGCACGACCTTCTTGTCGCCGGAGACTTCGGCGAGCGGCGCGAAATCGCCGGAACGGTCGTCGTCGAACTCGAGGTAGTAGGCGTCCACGTTCTCCTCGCCGAACAGTTTGGCCGCGACCGGCGCGTAGCCTCCGGAGGAAAGCCAGGTGGAGTGGAAGTTGCCGCGGCACACGTGGGTGTTGATGACCAGGTCGTCCGGCTGGTCGGCGATCACGGCGTTGATGACGTCGAGGTTCTCCTGCTGCAGGCGTAGCGCGTCCTCGTCGCTCCAGCCGAGACGTTCGCGTACGCTCGCATCGCACAGGCGGGTCCAGGTGCAGTCGTCGAACTGCACGTTGCGGCAGCCGGCGGCATACAGGTCGGCGATGACCTGGCGGTAGGCGGCGACGATGTCGGCGGTCAGCTCGTCGTCGTTCTTGTAGAACTCGTCATACGGGTAGGCGGCCGCGTTGCCGGTGAGCACGAAGCGGGTCTGCGCGGGGGAGGGCATGGTCTGGCGGGTCACGGTGTTCTCGTCCTCGAACTGCTTGACGAACTTGAAATGTTCGACGAACGGATGGTTCTCGCCGGAGATTCTTCCGGTCACGGTGGCGGTGTCGGCCGGGGTCACCTCGTCGTGGAAGGCGACGCGGTGGGCTGCGGCGGCATGGTCCACGCCGTTGAAGCCCCACATGAAGTCGAAATGCCACCAGCCGCGGCGGAATTCGCCGTCGGTGATCACATGCAGGCCGGCGGCCTTCTGCTTGGCGACGAGTTCGGTGATGGCCTTGTCCTCGACCGCCTTGAGCGCTGCGGCATCGATTTTGCCGGCGGCGAAATCCTCACGCGCGGCCTTGAGCTCGGCCGGGCGGAGATAGGAGCCGACCACGTCGGCGCGGAACGGCGCGTTATGCGAGTATACCATTGAATACCCCTTTTTTTGGGAAAGCGACAAATACCTAGTGAAGGTTACACGCACGTCCCGAAACACGGGCGCACACGGCTTCTCGGCCAGTATTCGTGCTTGAATGGATGATGTTATCCGTTACACATTCGAGAATGGAAGGCAATGAGCGAATCGCGCGATCCCGCAGGCGACAGTACGACCACGAACAACATGGGGGAGGTGCGTCAAGCCGAACATCAGGGCGCGGCCGTCAAGGCGGCGTTGGGTGCGAACATTGGTGTCGCCATCGCGAAGCTGCTCGCGGCGTTCTTCACCGGATCGTCCGCCATGCTTTCCGAGTCGGTACATTCCATCGCGGATTGCTCCAACGAAATCGTATTGATGGTGGGTGGACGTTTCTCCAAGCGCAAGACGGACGGCGACCATCCGTTCGGCCTGTACCGTGCGAAGTATCTCGCCTCGTTCGTCGTGGCCACGCTGCTGTTCTTCGTCGGCGGTTTCTTCTCGACGTCCGAGGCGGTGAAGAAGCTTGTCGCGATCAGCGCCGATCCGGCATTGTGTGACGTGAACAGGATGGAACTGCTTGTCGCGTTCATCGTGGTCGTCATCAGCGCATGCCTGGAAGGATTCGGCCTGCACCAGAGCATCAAGGAAGCCAACGAGCGTATGGAACGCACGAATACGAAGCATATGGGCGTGTTCCGTTTCTGGAGACGCACCAAGTCCGCCGAACTGGCTTCGGTGATCATGGAGGACACGCTCGCCCTGATCGGCCTGGCGTTCGCAGGCCTCGGCATCGGTCTTGCTATCGCGCTCGACGACGAGGTGTTCGACGCGTTGGGCGGTCTTATGGTCGGCCTGGTCCTGATCGTCGGCTCGCTTCTACTGGCGTTCAAGTCCGGTTCGCTGCTCATCGGCGAGGCCGTGGATCCTGATACGCGCGGGAAGATCGTCGAGGCGGTTACCACCACGCCGGGCGTCGAACGATTGCTGAACATGCAGACCGTGCACATGTCGGAGGACGACATCCTCCTGTGCGTCAAAGTGCAGACCAGCAAGCTCGACCGCGACTATGACGTGGAAACCGTCGACAAGATCGAGAAGGCCGTGCGCACCGCGTTGCCCTGGTACAGTTTCGAGATCTACGTCGAGCCGGACATCTACAGCACCAAACACGTGCACGCGTAACCGGTTCCCGCGTAACAGGAACCGTTCAATATGGGAAAGCCCGGACGATCTGATTCGTCCGGGCTTTCCCATATGCGTGTCGGAAATGGTGGAAGTGGGATTATTCCTCGGCCACCAGATCCAGGTAGGAGTCGTTCCACAGGTCCTCGTCGCCGTCGGGCATGAGCAGCACGCGTTCCGGATTCAACGCCTCGACCGCGCCCTCGTCGTGGGTGACCAGCACAATCGCGCCCTCGTATTTGGCGATGGCCTTCAGAATCTCGTCGCGGGACGCCGGATCCAGATTGTTGGTCGGTTCATCAAGCAGTAGCACGTTCGCGCGGCTCGTCACCAGCGTGGCCAACGCCAGACGGGTCTTCTCGCCGCCGGAAAGCACTCGTGCCGGTTTCAGCGCGTCATCGCCGGAGAACAGGAACGACCCAAGGATGGAACGTGCCTGTGTGTCGTCAAGTTCCGGTGCCACGTGAATCAGATTCTGCAACACGGTGGCGTCAAGGTCCAATGTGTCGTGTTCCTGTGCGAAATAGCCGATTTTGCAGCCATGTCCATATTCCACGGATCCGGTGTCGGGATCCTCCAGATGGGCGAGCAGACGCAGCGTGGTGGTCTTGCCCGCGCCGTTATAGCCCAGAATCACCACACGTGAACCTTTGTCGATCGCCAGATTCACGCCTGCGAACACGATGTTCGAACCATACGCTTTGGAGATGTCCTTCGCCATGATCGGCGTACGTCCGCAAGGTGCCGGCTCGGGGAAGCGGATGTCCGCCACCTTCTCCTTCTTCTGTGCTTCGGACGTGTTCTCCAGCAGTTTCTCCGCGCGGCGCATCATGTTCTGCGCGGCCACGGCCTTGGTGGCTTTCGCGTGCAGGCGGATGCCCTGCTGCATCAGACGTTCGGCCTTCTTCTCTGCGACTTCACGTTCGCGGCGGCGACGTTCCTCGTCGACCACGCGTTGGTGCAGGTAGGCCTTCCAGCCGAGCGAGTACATGTCGATCTGGCCGAGCTGTGCGTCCAGATGCCACACCTTGTTCACCACTTCGTCAAGCAGTTCGGTGGAGTGGGAGATGACCAGGAAACCGCCCTCGTATTTTTTCAGATAGCCGCGCAGCCATTCGATGGAATCCGCGTCCAAATGGTTGGTCGGCTCGTCAAGGATCAGCGTATCCGCATCGGAGAACAGGATGCGCGCCAGTTCGATACGGCGGCGTTGACCGCCGGAAAGCGTACCCAACTGCTGGCCCATCACGTCCTGCGGCAGGCCGAGACTGGCCGCCATCGCGGTCGCTTCGGACTGTGCGGCATAGCCTCCGGCCTTTTCGAAATCCTGCATGGCCTTGTCGTAGCGGTTCATCGCCTTGGTCATGACATCCGGATCCGGATCGGTCATGTCCTTTTCGGCCTTGCGTATGCGTTTGATGATGCTGGCGATGTCTCGCGCGCTCATCATGCGGTCCAGTGCGGTCTGCTCCGGGTCGGCGGCATGCGTGTCCTGTGGCAGATAGCCGAGTTTGCCGGAGACACGTACCTTGCCGGCGGTCGGCAGCATATCGCCGGTGATCACACGGGTCAGCGTGGTCTTGCCTGCTCCATTGCGTCCGACCAGACCGATCTTGTCCCCCTTGGCAACGTGGAAGTTGGTGGGATGCAGCAACGTGCGCGCACCGATCTGAATCTCAAGTCCCTGCGCCTCAATCGCCATGCCGTGATACCTCTAGTCTTTCGTGTTCCTTCAAACGCCAATCGAACATCATAGCGAACACCCGCAACCGTTTCACCTCATCTCACGTTTCATTTCCAAGCAGATGCCGGAGCAGTGATTCGCGGTGGTTGATGAAGACCCTGGTGATTTGATAGCTGTCCGTATCCTCATAATCGCAGGGATGGACGCCGTTTTCGTCGAATGACAGGATTTCCGCATCCGGCAGACCGAGCAGAATCGGCGAATGGGTTGCGATGATGAATTGTGATCCGTCGTTTGCCATTCGGTACATGTGCTCCAGCAGAGTCAATTGCCGCTGTGTCGAGAGCGCGGATTCGGGTTCGTCCATAAGATAGAGACCCTTTCCCGTGTGGGACAGGAGAATCTCCAGAAAACCTTCGCCATGCGACATCTCGTGCAAACGGGAGTGGAAAATCGACCGCAAAGATCACAGCGCCCTCGATCACCACAAATGGATCGAAAAACAGACCGATACCGCTTCGGGCGCCGCATACCGACAAATGAACAAGCGTCTTGAACGAGCACAGCGCACACTAGATTCACTAACCGTAGCGGCCAAACGCTACGACGGCGACATCTGGATCGACATACGGCCAAGCAACAGAAAGGAGCTCCTGCATCTCACGGAAGGTATTATCATATTCGGCAGCGGCAGGATGACCAGCTCGAACGATGCCGCGAGAACGCCGACACAATCCATACTGCATGCCGACGGACATCAATGGAAGGTCGCGCATAATCCAGGGATGAGTGGTGAAAAACCACGGATGCCAGGCGTCGCCATACCAAAACTCAGCATCGGACAGCAAGACCATATCGGACTGGCCGGTGCCAACGGACTCGGCAAAACAACCGTGATGAACGCATTGCTGGACAGCATGCCGGAAGACTTGCCGCATCTGATCGTCCAGCAGCAAACGGGAGAAGCCGCGCTTTCTCAAACCATGAGACGACTCGCCGCATTGCAGGGTAAGGAACGCTCGCAGGTGCTGGCCGCCTTCGCCCAGCTCAACGCCGATCCGGATAAGCTGCTTTCTAACGAAGCGCCGTCTCCGGGCGAACTGCGCAAGCTCATGTTGTGCTTGGGCATTCTTGACCGGCCTCAGTTGATTGTCATGGACGAGCCGGCGAACTATCTTGACTTAGAGTCCAAGGTGGCTCTGGCAAGATGTCTTGCCGACTATCCGGGAGCATTGGTGGTGGCCAGTCATGATGAGTGGTTCCTTGACCAAGTAGTCAGATAAGCCAAGCGGTGCCTATGCCATCGAAAGCGGGTTTGCGTTCCGCGTGATCAGGACGTGTAGGCCCGCTTTTTATCAATGCTGTACTAAAGCCAATCGTCATCGTATGGTTTCGACATCATGGCATGGTGCACGGTATTCCGTTGAACTTTAATATCCCTCGTCGATGAAGATCCATCCGTGTTCCGCCCGCGCGGAACCGGGATTCCACGCGTACCAGCTTCCCCAGCCATCTTGGGACGAGTTCTGCGAGCCGGCATGGCAGGAGATGTCATTGGAGAGGTAAATCACATTGTCCATCCCGTATTCGTCAATGGCCGTGGAAATCGAAGAACTGCCATCGGAAGCCGTGATGTCGTGTTCGGCTGCAAGTAGCGTGGCTGAACGCTTTGCGTCATATCGGACGGCATCCACGCGGCAGCCGTTCCAGGATTTCAGCCTGGCAAGGTCCGCCTTCACCGCGCCGTCGATCTGGGATTCGTCGAACTTGCCCGTCGCGTTGATGCTGATCCGAGCATGACTGACATCGGCAGGCCGGAGTGGCAGGTAGACGAACCGGTACGCGCCGACAGCGCATGCCACGGCGGCGACGCATACCGATGCGACGGTGATGGGTTTCTTGCTTTTCGTGGTCCGCATGATCCTCCCATATAACAGCTTTCCCTAAAGCATACAGCGGAAACGTGATAAGAGGAATGGATACCAAGACCAACAAGAACGCCCTTCAACGGATACTACGATGGAACGCGTCAAACAGGCGGAATGATTCCCCCGCTCCGCAAACGAGATCGGCAAACGACTCATGGTATTTGAATATGGACGGTGACGTTTTGACGCGTATAAAGCGTATAAAGCCGAATCCGACGAATCAGTACTGGAATGCTGCAAGGAGGGTCAGATGATATTGGCCGATGCCATCAATCTCGTTCTCGCCGAATATCCTGGAATGAAGGCGATTGGTGCCGCGGAGAGTGCCGATGCGTGGATCATCGGACTCGATTTCGCGTCTTCAACAGATGACCATCCGGTGCCGGGCACACCGAGCGTAGCGGTCGAAAAAACATCAGGCGTTCTGCATGACCTTATTCCGGGGACGGAAGATTTCTGGCATTACATGACCGGTGCCAAAAAGGTGACTATTCCTCGGATTTAAAATCCGCCTTAGTCTTCCCATAAGAGCTCCCGCCTTCCACGCCTTCCGCGTGGAAGGCGGGAGCTTCCGTTATTCGCTGAGCAGTTTCGGCGTGAACGCCATGAACAGGATTCCCGCGGTGACAGCGAAGACGATGTCCGAAATCGGTTCCGCGCGGATCAGACGCCAAGCAATCCAACGGAAAAAGCAAGAGGAAAAAGACACGAAGAAACACGCCGGGCCATCTCATACCAGAGGATGAGTCACCCCAACATTTACGCCAAGGAATGAATACGACGGACGATGCCACGGACACGACCAGCCGTACTACCGTTGAACCAACAACGGAAACGAAACCCACGCGCATCCCACACGCCCAGCAAAGGAAACCGGCCATGTCATACGTCCTCTACTTCAGCAAGCCATTCGCGCTCGCCATCGCAATCTGGCCATTCCTCTCACTCCTGCTCACCCTGCCCGTGCTCGCACTGCTCTACCACCGCGACAACCGGCTACGCTTCACCTCCGCACTGACCGCATATCTCGTGGTGCTCTACCTCATCGCGCTCGCATGCTTCACCATGTACCCAATGCCAGAAAACCCGGCCACCTACTGCGCCGCCCACCATCTCAGGCCACAACTCAACCCATTCGAATTCATCCACGACATCCGAACCGACGGCATCACAGGCGTCATGCAACTGGCCATGAACGTCGTGTTCTTCCTACCGCTCGGCTACTTCATGAAACGCGTCTTCCGCTGGAAATTCGCCACGGCGTTGCCGGCCATGTTCCTCACCTCGCTGCTCATCGAAACCACCCAGCTGACCGGCATCTGGGGCATCTATCCATGCGCCTACCGCCTATTCGACGTCGACGACCTCATCACCAACACCCTCGGCGGCATACTCGGCTACGCCATGGGAAGCATTGTCGCCCACTTCCTACCCCAACAGCGCATCGACGAAGACGCCATCACCACCGAGCCAGGCTTCGTGCGCCGCTGCGTGGCGCTCGCGATCGACCTGTTCCTTGTCGAAACGGCGTCGCTGTCCGTCACGGCGCTTATCTATCTGGTTGGCGTGCTGTTCGATGTGAACCGCGCGAACAACGTCAATGCGGCCGTCTCCGCCGTGGCCACCATCGTCATGTTCGTCCTGTTCGAAGGGATCATTCCGTGGAGGCGCGCCGGCCGCACGTTGGGCGGCGGTTTCACGCGCATGACGGTGGAGACCAGGGAGCGTTCCGGCATGCGCAGGATCGTGTTCTATACGTTACGCGCGTTGGTGTTGTATTGCGCGGTCTACGGATTGTGGACGGACCGTGGCTTCTACGCGCTGCTGCTCGGCATCGCGCTTATCGTGTTCTGGCGCGTTAAAAAGCGCATGCCGTACGACTATGTCTGACCGTCGTGCGGAGCTGCCGCGAGTCCGGCGCCGCAAAAACGCGACACGCCGGGCTTGCGCGATGGCGGACGCTCCTGTATATTTTCAACTCGTTGCCCACCAAGGTGGAAAACATGCGGACATAGCTTAGTTGGTAAAGCGCAACCTTGCCAAGGTTGAGACCGCGGGTCCGAGTCCCGTTGTCCGCTCCACAAAACGAAAGCTCCCGGGAGGGAGCTTTTCTTGTATTTCCGGCAGTCGCCGGCACCGGCGAATCCAATGGAATCCGATGCCGGCGGTCTTGTTTTTTCAGTCGCCGATGTTGTCGCGTGCCGGCGTGACCATCGTCAGCATCATGACGGACGGCTCCTCGGCGTATATCGCGTGCGGGATGCGGGTGGGAAAGTAGGCCAGGCCTCCCGGAACAAGCTCCACGGTCCTGCCGTTGCCCGTCACCTTAAGCCGTCCCTTCAGCGTCTGCACGAACACCGGCATCGCGGCCGTATGCTCGCTGAGCTCCTCGCCCGTGTCGAAGGAGAACAGCACCACGTTGCCTCCGGCCTTCTGCATGACGGTGCGGGACACGGTGGACCCCTCCTGAAAGGAAATCATGTCCCCGAGGTCCTCGATGTATCCCAGTTCGATCGGTTCGGCCTCATTGCGTTCGTCGCTCATCATCGTCCTCCTTTGGTTGGTGGCAGGGATGCCTCCATCGTATCGTCTTCACGCCGGAGACACGGCATGTACGCGTGGAGAAAAAACGTTTGACCACGATGTGAACACGCTCTTGCATCGAACGCGTTTATGGTCCAGACTTTTGCCTGTTCCATGAAAGTCGGCAATGTCGCCGGGGGCAAGTGGGACGAACGGAGGTATTAAGGAAATGAACGAGAACATCGACATCGACACCACTTTCGTGCCGGACGATTCCGCCAGCCATTCCTGGACGGAGCGTGACAGTGAGCTTGTGGAGGAGTATGCGGCCCAGCTCATGGCGATGAGCATCTGAGCGGACACGATCCGAAAACGTGGGGGACGCCCCTTCCGGAAACTCCGGAAGGGGCGTCCTTCCGTTTTTTCATTCCGCCGGGCCGAAACGCCTCCGGCGCGTCCGTAGCCACATGTGTGACTATGCTTTCCAGCCGTAGCGTTTGAGACGACCGGGAGGAGACCGCATGCCGACGGACGGAAAACCGAAAAACGGCATCGTCAGACAATTGTTCAGCTATGGCGGCGTTTCGGCCATGCAAACCTTCGTGGAATTCGGCGTGTTCGCCGTGCTTCAGCTGGCCGGCCTGCCGTTCCGTCTGGCGAATGCCGTGGCCGTCTTCTGCTCCGGCTCATTCAACTACGTCATGAACCGCAACGTCACATTCAAATCCTCGTCGAACTACGCGCGTTCGATAGCCATGTTCGTGGCCATGTACTGCTGGAACCTGCTGTTCTCCAACCTGATGATGGCCTGGATCCCCGGACTGCTCGGCTGGCCCACCATGGCGGTCAAGATCGTCACCATGGGCATGCAGGCGGTCTGGGGCTTCCTGCTGTGCCGCTACGTCATCTTCAAATGACGTTCGCGCCGGACGGTTTTCCCGCCGCGATCACGGGAAAACGGACATGCTATCTTACAATGGATGCGCATCGGGAAACTTGTGGCTAAGGGAAGGACGGGACGCCGTTGGCGGATGTAAGACGGGAAATGGAACGGCTCCGGCCCGTGTATGAGACCGGGGTGCTGCGATTGCTGCTGCGCGGCAATTCCATGCTGTACGTCGCGCTGCTGCGCTCCACGTTCGACCCGCTCACCGGCGAGCTGCCACGCGAGATCGTCGAGGAACGGTTCTCCCGCAGTCTGACCCGACTTGCGGAAACGGGCGATTACACGCCCAAGGAAGGGCAGACGTCCGCGGAAGCCGCGCACACGATCCTGCAGCAGCTGACGAAGGAAGGCGAAGGCGACTACGCTTGGCTCGCCAATTCGCTCGACGTCGCCTCGCACCGCTACCTGTACCGTCTCACGGCGCGCGCCCACCGTGCGATCGAGGCGCTCGACCGGCTCGAGGACACCACGAAAGCGCTGTCCGGCGCGCAGGCCAACAGCATCATCATGGAGATCGAGCATGCGCGCATGCAGCTGACCGCCGACCCCCGCGAACGCATCCGCCTGCTCGAACGCGACATCGAGGAGCGGCAAAAGCAGATCGACGAATTGAAGCACAGCGACACGTTAGACAAGCTCACCTCCCAACAGGTGGGCGACATCATCGGCGTCATCCACAACACGCTGCGCGGCGTGCCGATCGACCTGCGCGAACTGGCGCTCGAGGAACGCGACAACGGCGACAATCTGCGCCGAAGCATGCAGTCGGGCTCCATCAGCGTGGAGCAGGCGCTCGGCACCTACCATGACGAATACCACAGGTCGTTCCACGAATCCGACAGCGGCCGGCGTTTCGAGGACGCGTTCCAGGTGATCGTCACCGACGAGGGACGCCGCGAAATCGACGAGGCGGTGCGAGACATCGCCCAGAACCCGTATCTCGAGGGCGAGCCCGGCATCCTGCTCGCCCAGGTACGCGCCGAACTCAAACGCATCTACGAGGGCATCGAGGACGTGCGCCGGCAGATCCGCATATCCGACGAGGCGGTGAGCCGTCTGGTACGCCAGCAGACCGACACGCATTACCGCACCATGCTCGACAAGCTCCACAGACTGTTCGTGCGGGCCAGCGACGACGCGAAGACGCACCCCGGCTCGGACGAACGCCCATACCGTACGGACACCGGCACGGCGCAATTCCAGGCATTGCCGTCCAGGCCCGCGAAATCGATGGCGCGCGCGGCCACGGCCGGATTGGACGACGCGCCTTCGACGAACGTCGACGCGCCGGACCTGAAGGCCATGGTCGAGATGTGCGGCCCGCGGCTGACGCACATGATCGGACTCATCAGGCGCGATCCGGTCAAAACGGCGGACGGCAGGTTCGTGGATTTCGCGGCGAGCTTCAACCGGCTGCCCCGGGAGGAACGGCGCGAAAGCGAGCTGATCGGCTTCCTAAGCGCCCTACGCACGCAGGACGGACCGGCAACCGTGACATGGCATTGCGTATCCATCGACGGAGGCGAGCGCGTGTGGCGCACCAGGCCGATCCTCACCACCGAGGCGGCGCTTGACGAGATCATCGAGGAGGGATGAGCATGACGGACAACACCGACGGATTCGACACTGGCATCGGCATCGAAGAGGAGACAGGCCCGGAATCCGGCATGCCGTCCGAAGGGCCGGATATGACGAGGGACAGGCCGGCATTGTTCGACGGGGATACGGGAGACATGCCTCTTGAGGCGCGTATGGCCGCGATCGCGCTGAAACGCGAACGCTACATCGACGGCAGCCTGTACGACAGGGCGTGCCAGTACCGTGAGGCCGTGGAACGGTCGTTGAACAACGACATGCTCAGACTGGTCGACAACACGAAATACCGGATCATGTACGCGTCGCCGGTCACGGACGCGGAGACGAACATCCGCTCGTTGAAGACGCGTGTGAGCCTCACCCGCGAGGAGGCCGCCACACTCGCGGCCCTGCGCATCAAGGTGCTGGAGTACGAGAACCAGAAGACGAAGCCGGGCGACTGGCTCATCAGCTTCGACGACATCCGCGCGCTGCTCGCCACGGGAGCGGGCTTCCTCACGGCCAGCAACGACGAGGAGGGCACGGCGAAGAAGATCACGTCCGTCATCTCGCGCATGCGCACCTACGGGTATCTCGCGGAAACGGGGGACGAGAACATGTACGTGCTCACGCCATTGGTGCCGATGGTGCTCGACCAGAAGCTCGCCGACCGGTGGCTCGGCTCCGATGATACGGACGGCGATGGTATGAAAGACGCGGATGGCGATGGTTATGACGATTCGTCCATCGGCGCGGATGGTGGCGATACTTCCGATTCGACCGGGACGGTTTCATCCGGCGTCGAGCAGGACGCGTTCGATTTCGATTCGGCCGATGACGCTTTTGATGGGGGGGGGAAACACTGATGGAAGACGGCATGAAAATCGTTTCCGACCGTTGGATGCTGCAAAGCCGGCAGATCGTCAACTGGGGCTCCTACGGCGGCTACCACGTGTTCCGCCCGTCCATGGACGATGCGATGCCGGTGACCCTGCTCGCCGGCGCGAGCGAATCGGGCAAATCCACGCTCGTCGACGCGCAGATCTCGCTGCTCTACCCATCCGGCACCCCCTACAATAAGGCGTCGAATTCGGGACGTTCGGAACGCAACGACTACACGTACCTGCGCGGCATGATCGGCATCAGCGACGGCGAAAACGGTGAGACCCCGATCTTCCTGCGCGGCAGGGACGCGGACGGCACCCCGCAGAACATCTGGGGCGCGATCGTCGACACATACGCGAACCGCAGCGACGGCGGACTGTTGTCCTGCGCAAAATTCCTCTACCTGACCGCAGGCGACGGGCCGGACGGACTGCGCCGCCAATACGTCACCTGGAACCAGACCATCGACCCGCGCCTCATGGACCGGCACCGCGACACGTCATTCACGCGAGGACTGATGGAACAGACCTACCCAGGATGCACGACGCACGTCAACGCGCAGGCGTTCCACGCCTCCATCTGGCAGGACATGGGCCTAAGCGCCGAAGCATGCAGGCTCCTGCACAAGATCCAATCCGCCGACGCGCCCTCCAAACTCGACGACATCTTCAAACAGGGTGTGCTCGACGTGCCCGAATCCATCCGGCTCGCCCGCGAAACCGTCGATGACTACAACCGGTTCAGCGAGAACTTCCACAGCATGGAAGACAAAATGGAACGCGTCGCCATCCTGCAGGACATACAAGCCCGCTACGGCGAATACGCCAAACAAGCCAGCGAACGCCGCGAATACACGCTCATCGACCCCGACCGCGAGCAAGGCGAGACGACGCTCGCCGCATGGACATGGTCGCGCATGGCCAGCGAAGTACGCGCCGGACTGCCATCGGCGCAACGCAAAGCCAAGGAATCCCAGGACGCCATCGACCGGTCTCAGCAGCGCATCGACGAACTCGACACGCAAATCGAAGCCGTCAAAGAACGCATGAACGGCATCGACGGCGGCAGCCTGCAGCAACTCGGCAAGGACTTCGAACGCGCACGCCAGGACGCCGACGAGGCGCGCAGACAACGGCACGCCATCGCCGAACGGTTCGAACGCGTCGAAGGCAGACTCCCCGCCGACGAGCAGACATGGAACGCCAAATGCGCCGCGCTCGCCTTGTCGCTCGATACGTACGACAAGCGTTTGGAAGACGCGCGATCCGAATACCAGCGGATGGTGGTGGAACGTCACGCCCGGCAGGGCGAACGCGACCTGTTGAGGCAGGATTACCGGCGCAAGATCGAACACAGGACGCGCATCAGCGACGACATGGACCATGCGCGCACGCTCATCGCACGGGCGACTGGCTTGGACGAGACGGAACTGCCGTACGTGGCCGAACTGATGGACGTGGACGAGGGGGACGAGCAATGGCGTCTGGCGATGGACGTCACGTACGCGCCCATCGCGCAGACCATTCTCGTGGACAAGCGGCATGAGCAGGGGTTCGCCGCGAAGGTCAGCGCGATCGATCCGACGCGTATGACGCGGCGTGCCTGGCGTTTCGTCGATACCGACGCGCAATACGATTCGGCCTGCAACGAGGGGTGGATGTCGTCGAAGCTGCGGTACAAGGAGGATTCGCCGTTCGTCGGATGGTTGAAGGAGCAGACCGCGTCGCAACGGTTCGACGCGCGTTGCGTGGAGGCGATCGACGACATGGACCGGGCCGAACGGCAGGTGCAGGTCGACGGGCAGATCAAATCCGGCGACCGTGGATTCCATGGCGTCAAAGGCCTGCGTCAGGTCATCGGCTTCGTGAACGAACGGTATCTGGCCGAATTGGAACGCCAGCTTGACGGGGCGGAACGGGCGTTGGAGGACGCCGACCGCCGCGGCAGGCAGATGGCCAACGCCATGACTCTGCTGCAGGACGAGCATGAGCTCGCATTGACCGTCGCGGATCTGCCATGGGGCAAGATCGACGTGGACGGGCTCGAGACGAAGGCGGAACGGATCCGTCTGCAGATCGAACGGATCGAAAGCGATCCGGAACTGGCACAATTGCAGGACGAGTTGAAACAGCTGCTACGGCAGAAGGACGACGAGGGCAAGAACAGGTACCGTGCCGAAGCGGAATTGGAAAACGCGCAGCATGCCGTCCAGGCCGAACAGGCATGGCTCGACATGCATGGCGACTCCGATTTCGACGATGCCGCATTGTCCGACATGGTGTCGAATCTGCTGGCCGACACGTATGAGACCTGTTTCGACACGTCGCGTCCGCAGGAACGGCCGCAGCGCATCGCCGGCGGTTTCGACCGTGAGGGGACGGCGCCGTTCGACGTGCGCGTGCTGCGCAGAATCGGCAACACCGTGCGTGCGAGACTCCAGCAGATCGACGAGCGTGCCGTCCAATTGCGCGCCGACACGGAACGCGCCATGGGCGACTATCTGAAGCACCATTCCACGGAGGGCGACACCGTCATGGCGAGCGTGGAGGACTATCCGTATTTCCTTGACGAGCTCAAGAACCTCAACATGCTCGTCACCCGCGCCGCGACCGACGAGGAGTATGCGAACAGCGTCGAAAAGCTGTATATGAGCTTCCAACAGCTCAACCGCGCGTTCAACACCGACGAGGAGAACGTCAGGGAGCAGCTCGACCGCATCAACGGCATGCTCAAAGGCCAACAGTTCGGCCCCCGCGGCGGCAGGCTCTCGCTCCACGTGGACTTCCACCCGATCGACCGGCAGTTCAAATCCTCGTTGGGCCGCATCATGTCGAAGCTCGACGATTGGACACGCAACGCGCGCAGCAATCCCATGGAGACGCGCAAGGCGTTCGCAGGCTGCGAAACGTTCATCGGCAGGCTCCAGGCGGAACTCGGCCAGATCCGCGACACGAACGGCATCAAGGAATACGGTGCGCGCAACCTCGATCCACGCGTGCGCAGCTCGTTCTACGCGATCGTGCACCATAACGATCTGCCCGACGAACGCATCAGCTCCACCGGCGGCAAGTCCGGCGGCGCGTTGCAGGAACTCACCTCGTTCGTCTACGGCGCGGCCCTGATCTACCTGCTCGGCGGCGACCTGACCGGCAAGCCCACCTACACCACGCTGTTCCTGGACGAAGCCCTCATCAAAGCCGACGGACGCTACACGAAACGCGCCCTGACCGTGCTGCCGCGCCTCGGCTTCCAGATCATCGTATCCGCGCCGGAAAGCAAAACCGCCGAAATCCTCAGCATCGCAGACAAGGCGTACGTGGCATACAAGGATCCCGCAACCGGCAACTCGTACCTGCAGGAGCTCGACCGCGAGCCGGCAACGCAAGCCGAAACACAAGACGCCACCGTCGAGCAGACGCAACCCGCGACGGAGGCATAATATGGCAGCGGCCAGAAACACCACAGGCGAAACGGACATCCGCCGGAAACTCGACGAATACGTCGACGCCCACCTCACCAGGCACATGTACGACACCGACGAATCCTGGCCGCTGCGCAAAACCATCCGACTGCCCAAACAAGCCGAACTAGAGCAGCACTACAACCAAATCCGCGCCCAAAACGAAACCATCCGCGACTGGGCGCGGCAACACCACTGCGAAACCAGCGAAAAACCAAAATCGTCTCCAGCGGACTCATCCAACAAAAAAGCCCGCTCATCGACTCCGTGACCATACCCGACCTCGACACCGCCCTCCGCATCGCCACCAAACAAACCCGCGAACGCTACCTACGCGAACACGACCGCATGAGCGCGCTCGCCAAAGAATTCGGCCTCGAACCGGCGAACGCCATGAACGTCGCCAAAACCCTCAAAGACCACGACGACACCGACTTCCACCTCGTCATCCAAGCCGCCCACTACTTCGCAAACCACGACTGCCACACCATGACCCCACGCATGACGCCCATCCCAGGATTCAGCGCCAAATGGCTCGGCGCACCCAACTCCCAACGCCGCAAAGCGATATGCCAGCTCACCGGACAAGACAACCTCACCTTCCAGGAACGCCCGAACGAACTCCGACTACGCCTCATGGACGCCGAACACCACGACCAACCCGACCTCATCGTCACCCAACCATGGGTCCGCAACCAGCCAACCGACATCGAACACGCCATCATCATCGAAAACAAAGACACCTACCAGGCCATGCCCACCGTCGAACACGCCATCTGCATCCTCGGCAACGGATACGCCGCAACATCACACATCACAACACTCCTGCCATGGCTCACCACCATCCCCAACATCATCTACTGGGGCGACATGGACGCCAACGGACTCGACATCCTCTCCAAACTACGCGCCACCGGCACCCCATGCACATCCATACTGATGGACACCACCGCATACCGGACATACGAACAATACGGCACCCAACTCGACGCCAAAAACAAACCCCTCACCACACAAACCCCACAACCCACACCCGGACTCACCACCGAAGAACGCAAACTCTACGAAACACTCTGCACAGGAACAGACATCCAATACCTACGCATCGAACAGGAACGCATCCCCATACGCGACGCCACAACCATCCTGCACGACCAACACCACTGGCCAATCGACATACCCGGCAACGACATACCAAACAACAACACCAAATAGAACACCTGTTCGAAACCACAACAAAAATACGCTATCCTATACAACAGAACAGGCAACACCAAGCGGAAGAACACCATGACAACCAAACGCAACAACACGACACACAACGAAGTCGTGGTCGAACACGTACTCACCAGCGACGCATTCCTCACACGCGAAATCAAAAAAGCCCCCATGAAAACGATAGGCGACTCACTCATAGCAGACCTCACCCACCTACCCAACGACCTCAAAATCACCATCCAAGGCGCTCGCGAGCACAATCTCAAGAACGTGGACTTGGAGTTTCCTCGCAACCGCATGGTGGTGTTCACCGGCCTGTCGGGTTCGGGCAAATCCTCGTTGGCGTTCGATACGCTGTTCGCCGAGGGCCAGCGCAGGTATGTCGAATCGCTGTCGGCGTACGCGCGCCAGTTTCTGGGGCAGATGGACAAGCCGGACGTCGACTTCATCGAGGGGCTGAGCCCCGCGGTTTCGATCGACCAGAAGACCACGAACCGCAATCCGCGTTCGACGGTCGGCACAATCACCGAGATCTATGATTATCTGCGACTGCTGTTCGCCCGCACCGGCATTCCGCATTGTCCGGAATGCGGCGCCCTGGTAAGCGCGCAAACACCGCAGCAGATGGTGGACACGTTGCTGAAGTATCCGGAACGCACGCGTTTCCAGATTCTCGCGCCGGTCGTGCGCGGCCGCAAGGGCGAATTCGAGGATCTGCTCGAACTGCTGCGTGGCGATGGTTACGCGCGTGCGCTGATCGACGGTGAGATGCGGCAATTGTCCGATGACATCAAGCTCGCCAAGCAGAAGAAGCACACCATCGAAGTGGTGGTGGATCGTCTGGTGGTCAAGGACGGTATCCGCCAGCGTCTGACCGATTCCATCGAAACGGCGTTGAAGCTTTCCAAAGGCGTGGTCGTCGCCGATTTCGTCGATTTGGACGAGAAGGATCCGGACCGCCGCAAGCCGTTCTCCGAGAAACACGCCTGCCCGAACGGCCATCAGCTGGAACTCGACGAGATCGAACCGCGCACCTTCTCCTTCAACGCGCCGTATGGCGCCTGCCCTGAATGCACGGGTATCGGATACAAGCTGGAAATCGACCCCGAACTGGTCATTCCCGATCCGGACAAGACGCTGAACGAGAACGCCATCGAACCGTGGGGCATGACCAAAGGCACCGGCGAATACTATCGCCATGTGCTTGAGGGACTCGGCGATGAGATGGGCTTCGACCTGGACACGCCTTGGAAGGATCTGCCCAAGGACGCGCGCGACGCCATCATGTATGGCCGCGATTTCAAGGTGCAGGTCTCGTACCGCAACCGTTGGGGTCGCATGCGCGAGTATTCCACCGGTTTCGAAGGCGTGGTGCGCACGTTGATGCGCCGGCATGACGAAACCGATTCCGACCAGATGAAGCAGTATTACGAGTCATACATGCGCGAGGTGCCATGCCAGGCGTGCCATGGGCGGCGTCTGCGTCCGGAAGTGCTTGCCGTCACCGTGGGCGACGAGTCCATCGCGGACGTGTGCGACATGTCCGCCGAACGGAGCCTCGCATGGATCAACGGCCTAGAACTCGAAGGCTCGGCCGCGCAGATAGCCGGCGAAGTCGTCAAGGAGATTCGCGCACGACTCGGCTTCCTCAACGATGTCGGCCTGAACTATCTGACGTTGTCGCGTGCGGCGAAGACCCTGTCGGGCGGCGAGGCGCAGCGCATCCGACTGGCCACCCAGATCGGCTCCGGCCTGGTGGGCGTCATGTATGTGCTGGACGAACCATCCATCGGCCTGCATCAGCGTGACAACGAACGGCTGATCGGCACATTGCATCACTTGCGCGACCTCGGCAACATGCTGATCGTCGTCGAACATGACGAGGACACCATCAGAAACGCGGACTGGGTCATCGACATCGGTCCGGGCGCCGGCGAACATGGCGGCGAGGTCGTGTATTCCGGCCCCGCCAGAAAAATCACCGAAGCGCCACGCTCCATCACCGGCGACTACATCGCCGGCCGACGGAAGATCGAAGTGCCCGCCGCACGCCGCAAGACGCATAAGACCAAGCAGCTGCGCGTGGTCGGAGCCCGCGAGAACAACCTCAAGAACCTGAACGTCAATTTCCCGCTGGGCGTGTTCACCTGCGTGACGGGCGTGTCCGGTTCCGGCAAATCCACGCTGGTCAACCAGATCCTTTATCCGGTGCTTGCGGACAAGCTGAACGGCGCGCGCATCGTGCCCGGCAAGCACACGCGCGTGGAAGGCGTGGACCAGTGCGACAAGGTGATCCACGTCGACCAGAATCCGATCGGCCGCACTCCGCGTTCCAATCCCGCCACCTATACGGGAGTATGGGACAAAATCCGCACGCTGTTCGCCAAGACGCCCGAAGCGCAGGTGCGCGGCTATGGTCCCGGACGGTTCTCGTTCAACGTCAAGGGAGGCCGCTGCGAGGCATGCCACGGCGACGGCACGTTGAAAATCGAAATGAACTTCCTGCCGGACGTGTACGTGGACTGCGAGGAATGCCACGGCCAGCGCTACAACCGCGAGACTCTCGAAGTGAAGTACAACGGCAAATCGGTCGCCGACGTGCTGAACATGCCCATCGAGGAGGCCGCGCAGTTCTTCAAGGCGTACCCGTCCATCTCGCGTTACCTGGACACCCTGGTGCAGGTCGGTCTCGGCTATATCCGGCTCGGCCAGCCGGCGCCGACGCTGTCCGGCGGCGAATCGCAGCGCGTGAAACTCGCGACGGAACTCCAACGGCGTTCCACCGGCAAAACCGTGTACATCCTCGACGAGCCGACCACCGGCCTGCATTTCGAGGACGTGCGCAAACTGCTGCTCGTATTGCAGGGATTGGTGGACAAGGGCAACACCGTCATCGTCATCGAGCACAATCTCGACGTGGTCAAATCCGCGGATTGGATCATCGATCTGGGGCCGGAAGGCGGTGACGGCGGCGGCACCATCGTCACCGAAGGCACGCCGGAGCAGGTCGCGCAATGCGAACAGTCGTGGACGGGCAAGTTCCTTAGGGATATGCTGTGACTGATTTCGAACGACACAGTCCGGACGTGTGGCGCAAAACGGCGGATGCGTTACGGGAAACCGCAGTATCGGACGCCGGCACCCAATCCGACGGCAGGGGAGTGAACAAGAACGGCGCGCCCCTGTTGGGGGATACTCGCGACCTGTTCCGTCCGAAAACCTCCGACATTCCCGCGCAGCCGGGCGTATACAAGTGGCGTGACGGCGAGGGGCGCGTCATCTACGTTGGCAAAGCCAAGAACCTGCGCAACCGGCTGACGAACTACTTCCAGCCGCTCTACCAGCTGCATCCACGCACCCAGACCATGGTGTTGACGGCTCGCAGCCTCGAATGGACGGTAGTGGGTACGGAACTGGAGTCGCTCACACTCGAATACACGTGGATCAAGGAGTTCGACCCACGATTCAACGTGGTGTTCCGCGATGACAAGACCTACCCGTATCTGGCCATCTCATCAGGCGAACGCATCCCACGCGTATGGGTGACTCGCAGCCGCAAACGTCGCGATACCAGATATTTCGGCCCGTACGCCAAGGTATGGGATCTTCGGCACAGCCTCGACGCGTTGCTGAAGACGTTTCCCGTGCGCACATGCTCGAAGAACGTGTTCCACAAGGCGCAGTTGACGGGCCGTCCATGTCTGTTGGCATCGATCGGCAAATGCTCCGCTCCATGCGTGAACCGTATCGGCGCTGACGAGCATCGCAGGATGTGCGAGCAGCTTGTCGGCGTGATGACCGGCCGAATCGGCAAATCGTATATCGCCCAACTGACCCGCGACATGAAGCAGGCGAGCGCCGAACTGGAATTCGAGAAGGCGGCCCGGCTGCGCGATCAGATCCAAATGCTCGGGACCGTGGTCCAGCAGAACGCCGTCGTGTTCGATTCGGATGTCGACGCCGACGTGTTCGGCATCGCGTCCGACGAGCTTGAAGCCAGCGTGCACGCGTTCTTCGTGCGGTCCGGATCAATTCGCGGCGAACGTAACTGGAGTGTGGAGCGAGTCGAAGATGTGAGCGACGCGGAGCTGATCGCCGATCTGATCACTCAGGTATATTCGGAAACCACGGGGGAGAGCGCGGCCGTCTCCGATTCGACCATCGTGACCGAGCAGCGCAATGCGATCGGTTCGACACAGACCGTGACCGCAACGGATGCTATCGCCCGTGCGCAGGCCACGAAGGAACGCAACGAACGTCAGGAGCAGACGGGACGTGCCGACCTGCTGGCTCCAATCGCGCCTGTTCCCCGTGAGGTGATCGTTCCAATCGAACCGTCGCGCAGCGCAGGGCTTGAGCAATGGCTAAGCGGATTGCGTGGAGCGGCCGTCACCATCCGTGTAGCCAGCAGAGGCGACAAGAAACAGCTTATGGACCGTGCCAACGACAATGCCAAGCAGGCGTTGGCACGCAGCAAGATGAGCCGTATCAGCGATATGGGCGCACGTTCCGATGCGATGAACGATGTGGCGAAGGCTCTTGGGCTTGAACAGGCGCCGTTGCGCATTGAATGCTACGACATTTCCAACACAGTCGGCGGCGCATTCCAGGTAGCGTCCATGGTGGTGTTCGAAGACGCGATCGCGAAAAAGTCGGAGTACCGCCGTTTCGCCATCCGAGGTGCGGACGGGCAGGGCGCGTTGGATGATTTGAGCGCATTGTATGAGACGTTGACCCGTCGTTTCCGCCATGGCAACATCGCCGGCGATTCCGGGGAAAGCATGGACAACGAGCGTCGGATGGCCACGCAAAATGATAGGTCGGATGGCGCGAATGGTCCTGAAACGGATGCCGTGCAGCAGAACACCAACCGTCGCCATTTCGCCTATAAGCCGAATCTGGTCGTGGTCGATGGCGGCAAACCGCAGGTGATGGCGGCGGCCAAGGCGCTTGCCGACTGCGGCGTGGACGATGTGGCCGTCTGCGGATTGGCGAAGCGTCTTGAGGAGGTTTGGGTGCCGGATGACGACTATCCGATCATCCTCAAGCGACAATCCGAAGGCATGTATCTGCTGCAGCGGGTGCGTGACGAATCGCATCGTTTCGCCATCACCTACCATCGTCAGACCAGACGCAAAGGAGCTTTGCGTTCCGCTTTGGACGACATTCCCGGCATCGGCGAAGCCTATCAGAAACGGCTTCTCAACCATTTCGGCTCCGTACGCGCCATGCGTGAGGCGAGCGTGGAGGATTTCGAACAGGTCAAAGGCATCGGCCATGCCAAGGCCGAGAACATTTACCAGGCATTGCATTCGTCCGTTGACATTGCTTCGAAGGCGGAGGATGCCCTCCGAACAGTGAAATCGGATGGAAACAGTCCGAAAGATGAAAAGAAATAGAATCTGTAACGAGCAATCGCTTCTGCGTTGCTAGCATGATGAATGGTGAGAGTAAGGGAGGGAACATGACCGAGGTGGACCATCGGTGCGCGGTCCTTGGCAAACCCATCGCGCATTCGCTTTCCCCTGTATTGCATAATGCGGCCTATCGAGCTCTAGGACTTGACAGCTGGTCGTATGGCAGGCACGAGGTCGGCGAGACGGAGCTTGAGGATTTTTTGGAGTCGCTTGATTCCAGCTGGGCGGGACTGAGCCTGACCATGCCGTTGAAGAAGACCATCCAGCCATATGGCGTGCCATGCAACGCGTGGGCGAAAGAGCTGAAGGTGGCCAACACCGCCGTCTTCGACTGGTCTGGCGCGAACGATAAGAACGCCGCCATCCCTGCGATCAGGCTCTACAACACGGATGTGAAGGGAATTGAGCTCGCCTTCGAGCACTCGTATCGGGCACGTGGCATGCGGATGGATTCTGGACAAGACGGCGAGGCGGTGATCATCGGCAATGGCAACACCGCCACCTCGGCTTTGGCGGCCTGCACCGAGATGCCCCACATTGGACATGTCACCGTCGTGGCACGCCATCCCGATAAGAACGAGGCGCTTGAACCATTGGCGGAAAGCCATATGGGCGTCGGCTCCATAAGCATCGTCGCCATGGACCATGCGGCGAATCTGCTGTCCCATGCGGACGTCGTCATCAACACCATCCCCGGCCTTGCCGCCGATCCGATCGCCGAGGCGTTTGCCTCAGCCGGCATAGTCACGAACGGCACGCTACTCGACGTGGTCTATGATCCCCGCCCGACCAAGCTCATGCAGGCCTGGAGGTCATGCGGCGGCACCGCCATCGGCGGCGAGGAGATGCTGCTGTACCAAGCCATGATTCAAGTCTGGCTGATGACCGGCATATGGGACAACGATCCGCCGACCGAGCCCACCAGCCATCAGAAAGTCGAAGCATTGGAGCATGCCATGCGCTCCGCGCTTAAGGAGGCCCTGTGATGAACGAAAAGAACAACGCCGTCAACCAGGCAGGCAGGCATACGAGCGCGCCTTCTCCGGCCGCAGGCTTCGAAGTGCTGCTCATCACCGGCATGAGCGGCGCGGGCCGGTCCCACGCGGCCAACAGCATCGAGGACATGGGCTGGTATGTGGTCGACAACATGCCGCCGAAACTGCTTGTCCCGCTGGTGGACATGATGACCAGCTCCGGTTCGAACATCCACAAACTCGCCGCGGTCATCGACGTGAGGTCACGTGACTATTTCGACGACCTGTCCGCCGTGCTGAGCCATCTGGACGATCTTGGGGTGAAGACCCGCATCCTGTTCCTCGACGCCAGCAACGAGGTGCTCATCAAGCGCTACGAATCCGTGCGCAGGCCCCATCCGCTGCAGCAGGGCAATCGTCTGATCGACGGCATCCTTGAGGAACGCGACCTGCTGAAGAACCTCAAAGAGCACGCCGACATCGTCATCGACACCTCGGCATTGAGCATCCATCAGCTGTCCACGAAACTGTACGAGGGTCTGCTTGGTTCCGGACCGACCACGGTTTCCGTGCATATCTTCAGTTTCGGATTCAAATACGGCATTCCGATAGACGCCGATTTCGTGGCGGACGTCCGGTTCCTTCCCAACCCGTTCTGGGTGCCGGAGCTTCGTTCGCTGACGGGCAAGGACAAACCGGTCAGCGACTACGTGCTCTCCAGCGAGGGCGCGGAGGAGTTCCTTGACACCTACGAGAAAGCCATCGCCATCGCCATCGAAGGTTATGCGCAGGAAGACAAGCACTATGTGACCATCGCGTTCGGATGCACCGGCGGCCAGCACCGTTCCGTGGCCATGAGCGAGGCCTTGGCCAAGCGCCTGCGTGCGCGTGGTCTCACGGTCTCCGTATCGGCCCGCGAGCTGGACAAGCGTTCGGCCGATTGATGACCGCATTGTGAGAAGACAGTATCCAAATACAAAGAAAAGCTGCCGGCTTTGTCCAAGTTATTCGGTATCACAGTAAGCCGGTAGCAGTGCGGGTCGAGTCCGCGACTCGCCTGAAATTATAGGGAAGAACAGGAAAGTAGGAGGTTGGCTCTTGGCTCTTCTGGATGACGTCAAAAGCGAGCTGGCCGCAATCGACAACGAGTTGCCCATCGCCAAAAAGGCACAGGCGACTGCGATGGTTCGATTCGGCAATGGTTTGCACTCGGTGGATCACCACATTCTCGTGCAGGCGCAGCTTGATTCCCAAGACGCGGCCATATGGCTGCAGGACACCATCAGAAATCTGTACGGCCACGAAGCCACGCTTACCCCCGTTTCCAGGCAGACGCCGACCGGCGTGGTGCAGCGCTTCATAGTCCGCGTCCCCAAGGGCAGCGCGGCTCTGGTGCTGCAGACCGGCCTGTACAGCCGTTACACCAAAAACATGGTGCTGGGTCTGCCGGGCGACATCATCAACGGCAAGATCGCCCAGATCAAGGCCGCCTGGCGTGGCGCGTTCCTCGCAGGCGGACACCTGTCCGACCCGGGCAAGGCCAGCTATCTCGAAATCGTATGTCCGAATCATGAGGCCGCGCTGGCGCTGGTCTCCACCGCGCGTCGTCTCGGCATCACCGCCAAGCCGCGTAAGCTGCGCAGCTCCGAACGTGTGACGTTGCGCGACCCCGATGCCATCGAACGCATGCTCATCCTCATGGGCGCCCCTCATTCCGCCCGCGAATGGACCGGAAAGCGTTCCGACGGAGAGGCCCGAGGCAAGGCGAACCGTCTGGCGAACTTCGATGACGCCAACATGCGCCGTAGCGCCAAGGCCGCCGCGGAAGCCTGCGATAAGGTCCGCCAGGCCTTTGAAATCCTCGGCGACGACGTTCCGGACAATCTTAAATCCGCCGGCCAGCTCCGACTCGACCATGCCGACGCGTCCCTTGAGCAGCTGGGCCGTCTCGCCGACCCGCCAATCACCAAGGACGCGATAGCCGGACGTATCCGTCGACTGCTGCAATTGGCTGAGAAAACGGAGAAGGCACGCCGTCAAGCGGCCTGATTTTCGTTTCCGGAAACAAAACACCATGCGACTTTTCCGTCGTATGGTGTTTTTTGTTCGTTTGGGCTTGTATTATGCGTAAGTGGCAATATGGCCATTCCACGCTTACAAGCGGCTAGGAAAGGATATACATGAAGACACTCAAGGATCTTGGAGATCTCAAGGGCAAGCGCGTTCTGGTTCG
>CAJLKD010000010.1:0-53142 GCA_905207115.1 Bifidobacterium angulatum
ACGATACGGTTCCCCCCGGTCGAGCCCCCACGGGCTCCCGGGGGGATCCTCGTTTTCCCCCCCACGCACGCGCGCGCGGGCAGGGCGACGCAGCCCCGCATCCCCCGCGGACGCAGGGCCGGAACCCATACAAACCAACGGGCACAGGATTTAAACAACTGACATGCGGTCTGCATATTGCAGGGGTAGAACCCAAAAGTACTGGCCGAACATGCCAAAGCAGTATGATTCCATCAACATTCAAAACCGTTTGACCAGAATCCTATCGTCGCTTTGCCTGACTACACTAATGTGACACTATGCACTATTTCGTACCTAAACGATGCGTTGAATCAAACAAGATCATGTATCACGACAAAGCCACAGCCCAACAGGCAGCTGACCAGAGTTGGCGCGAGCGTGGAACCGAACTGTGGGTATATCGATGCGAGTTTTGCGGTACATGGCATCTGACGCACCGCGATCCGCAATCAAGCTATAGGTACGCGCCACTTAATCAGCAAATGAAGCCACACTCTCGTAAGAAGGGCTATAAGCCACGTAGACGGTAGTGCACCAGTGATACGAAAAAATATACGAGGAGGGGCTTGTCTGCATGCAAAGACCGCAGACGAGCCCCTCCTCGTCGTATATCCTTATCGATCCAGACGGAATCCCTGCCGCTGCGCAAGCGGCAGAACGGACTTGTTCAGCACAGCCGCATCCACGGCGTTCACGGCGATCTGATCGCTGAACGCATCGACCGGTCGTTCCGTATTGCGCAGATCGTAATACTGACGCACTTCGTCATCGAAAGCATCCAAGCCGGAGAGAAGACGTTCATCGCTTGAAGGATATTCGTTCTCGAAGAATTGCATCGAACGCGGCATACGCGGTTTCAAGGCCGGCTCCTGGCCCGGTTTTCCGATGGCCAGTCCCAATACCGGATACGTGTACTCGGGGAGTCCCAGCAGGTCAACCAATGCGGCGGCATCGTTGAGAATCGACCCAAGAACCACACAACCCAGGCCAAGGGAGTATGCGGCTGTTTCCATGGCATGCAACGCCAGCACCGCGTCGTTCTGAGCCTGTGTGTACCGATAGCTGGAGGTCAGTGTGAACGCGTCATCGCCCGTCTCAACGCCTTTGGAACGTGCGATTGCGGCATTGCGATGTTCATCGAGTACGAAGACGTACAGCAGAGGAGCCTGCGCAATGTAAGGCTGCCCTCCGATGTGCGCGAGTTGGTTTTTGATATCGGGATCGGTGACGCGTATGGCGGACCAGTCGTTAAGGAACTGGCTCGAAGGCGCATGCTGGGCCACGGTTTCCAATGTGGCGATAACTTCGCTGCTCAGTGCTTCGTTGCTGAATTTGCGGATGGATCGGCGTTCAAGGAGCGTATCGATCGTGGTGTTATGGATAAGTTCAGTCATACCGCCATTGTCACGCGATTTCATGGATGATGCAATCGATATTCGATTATCGAATAATGCTCACCGATGATGCTTACGATGCCGGAAATCAACCAATGCTTGCGATCCGCGATCGGACAGCGTGGAAATCACGGCTCCCAATGCAGCGGATGCCGCGGCGAAAGCGATGTTCATCATCAGTCCTTTGGCGTTGCTGGAAGATTCGCCGGAAGATACCTTCCGTCGCGCCTGCGCCCTGTCCCAAGTCACTTGGAATAATTTGCCGGCAACCATGCCGGTAATGGCGGGCAGAACGGATTTAATGAGCTTGTCGGTGGCGGAATCCGGGTCTTCCAGGCGCTGCTTGCGCAGCATCGCGACCTTATCGTCAATACGATGGAGCGTCTCGACAGCACGATCCGCGGTCGAACCGGTTGCATTGTAGGTTTCGTCACTCATATACACCAGTCTACTGCCGTGAGCGCACTGCGATGTGGCGAAAAGCCGCTCGACTCGCTGAAAACCCTACGCTGATAGGTCGGCGGCGGCATGCGGGGTAAAGTGTGACTATGAGCGAAAACGGACAGAATGGCAATGCTGCCATGACAACAGCTGGACGTCTGGTCGTGCTCCGTCATGGGCAAACCGTGTGGAGCGAATCCGGCCAGCATACGGGGCGTACGAATATTCCCCTGACCGCAGTAGGTGAGCAGCAGGCAGTAGCGGCCGGAGAACGGCTTCGGATGGCCTTCCCTCAGGGTTTCGATGATGATTGCGTATTCGCCAGCCCGTTGAAGCGAGCTCAGCAGACGGCGCGGCTGGCCGGGTTTTCTCATATTCGTACGCTTGATGCCATCGCCGAGTGGGATTACGGGCGTGCGGAGGGGCGTACTCGTCAGACAGTCAGTGATATGGGCGGTTTTGATTGGAATGTGTGGAGCGATGGCCCGACCTCGCTTCCTGAATCCATGAATGCCGATTGGGAGGAACGTCTTCCCGACGGCACGTGTGTGCACGTGCACGCGGGTGCCGGCGAAAGTCTTGACGAGGCTGCGGCCCGTGCGTGTAATGCCATCGAGCAGGTCGTTCCGCTTATTGAAGCCGGCCATGATGTGCTATTGGTCGCGCACGCGCACATTCTTCGCATTCTTACATCGCAGTGGCTTGGGCTTGAGCCGGGGTTCGGGCGTTTGCTCAGACTGGATACGGCGCACTACTCGGTGTTGAGCCTGTACAAGGGCGATCGTGTCATCGAACGCTGGAATTGCTGAGCATGCGGTGCGCTTGCGCCGGTGATTGTCCCTTAATCCGCTCGTTTGGCCGGTATTTGTAATATGCCTGGCAGTGCCGCGGTGTCGCAGGTTTCTCAGTGCATGTCTGTGCGTTACAGGCGTTTCGGCACGCCAATTTTGCCATCGTTTGCAAGAAATCGAAAGATGCGCCATAATGGGTGCTGTCGAGATAAACGTCGTCGGCGCCGAAGCTGACGCCTCGCCCTTGAATATTAAAAAATGTTCGAGGGAGGGAACACAAAAAGGAAGAGAAAGGTTCGATGATGAATCGTAATGTGAAGGCAGCGGTTAGTCTGGTTGCTATCACCGCAATGTCTCTGGGCACGCTCGCCGCATGTGGCTCCAATTCCAGCTCCAGCAACGGCAAGGGCAAGGTCTATTATCTGAACTTCAAGCCGGAATCAGCCGATGAGTGGGCAGCTCTGGCCAAGGAATACACCAAGGAGACCGGCGTCGAGGTCAAGGTTCAGACCGCAGCCTCCGGCACCTACGAGCAGACGCTGAAGTCCGAGATCGCAAAGACCGAAGCCCCGACCCTGTTCCAGGTCAACGGCCCTGTCGGCTACCAGAACTGGAAGCGCTACACCGCCGATATGAAGGATTCCGAGCCTTACAACCAGCTCATCAACAAGGATGTGGCGCTGAAGGACGGCGACAAGGTCGTCGGCGTGCCGTACGTGATGGAAACCTACGGCCTGATCTACAACAAGGACATCCTCAACAAGTACATCGCCACCGATGGCGCCAAGATCAAGAGCGTTGACGATATCGACAACTTCGATACGCTCAAGGCCGTCGCCGACGACATGCAGGCCAAGAAGGACCAGCTCGGCATCAAGGGCGCCTTCACCTCCGCTGGCTTCGATTCCAGCTCCGACTGGCGTTTCAAGACCCATCTGGCCAACCTGCCGCTGTACTACGAGTTCACCAAGGACAACGTCACCGAGCAGCCGGAGACCATCAAGGGCACCTACCTGCCGGAGTACAAGAACATCTTCGACCTGTACATCACCGACTCCACCACCGATCGCACGCAGCTGAGTTCCAAGACCGGTGACGACGCCAACTCCGAGTTCGCCCTCGGCCAGGCAGCCTTCTACCAGAACGGCACCTGGGCATGGACCGATCTGCAGAAGGCCGGCATGAAGGCCGATTCCGTCAGCATGATGCCGATTTACACTGGCGCCAAGGGCGAAGAGAACCAGGGCCTGGCCACTGGCTCCGAGAACTACTGGTGCATCAATGACAAGGCTTCCGATGCCGACAAGAAGGCCACCAAGGACTTCCTGAAGTGGGTCATCACCTCCAACGCCGGCAAGAAGTCGCTGAGCCAGGACATGGGCTTCACCACCCCGTTCAAGTCCTTCTCCGACGTCAAGTCCGACAACCCGCTGGTCCAGGCTGCTCAGGAGGATCAGAAGTCCGGCAAGACCCAGGTCTCCTGGAACTTCACCATGATGCCGTCCGAAGAGTGGAAGAACAAGCTGGGCAACGCTCTGCTTGAGTACGCTCAGGGCACCGGCGACTGGAACGCTGTGAAGACCGCATTCGTGGACAACTGGGCCACTGAGTACAAGGCTTCTCACTGAGTCCGATCCGCTGAATAATTGAATACCGGCGACGACCGGTTTCCTTCTCCCCGGTCGTCGCTTTTCCTCTCTGCAACAACTTCTTCTTCATGTAACTTCTCCAAAGGGTGATGGCCGCAGACCTTGACGGGTCTGCGGCCATCACCCTTTTTTGAATGAGAATCCGCAGCACCGCCATATGCCGAAGCATGGTGCTGAGGAGACGAGAGCGCCTGTATATGCTTGTGCCCCGCCTCACGCTAGGTGAAACAGGGCACAGAGGGTCTGCGGAAATCAGTGGCGCACGCTGGCTGTGCTGGAACGTACCACAAGCTGTGCCGGAACGTCCACGAATGCGGGGGACAGCTCATGCCCCTGAATGAGATCCAGTGTCATACGTGCGGCCGTTCGCGCCATTTCGGCAGGATCCTGACGAATGGTGGTCAGGCCAATGTCGTTCGTATAGAAACTATCGTCGTAGCCGATGAGCGAGATGTCGCCGGGGACGGCGAACCCGTTGCGCTCCAATTGGAAAAGCAGCGGCAAGGCGATGCCATCCTCCTGGCATGCGATAGCCGTCGGCATCTGAGGCAAACTCATCAGCTGCGTGACCACGTCGCCGATCTGATAGTGTCCGTCATGATCGACCTTGCAGACCACGATCTGCGGTTCGATGCCTTCCTTGCGGCAACAATCGCAGAAGACGTTGAAACGGCTCTTTACGGAGAAGGACAGGGAAACGCCTCGGTCGGTGCTGATATAGGCGATGTTGCGGTGCCCAAGCGCGATAAGATGCCGGGCGGCAAGTGTGGAGCCCTGTTCATCATTGATATTGACAGCTGCGGAGAATCCGCGTTCCTCGGGCTTGACGGCGTTGATGCCGATAATAGGCACGCCGACGGATGCAAGCTGCGCGCTTTCCTGCGCATCGATGTCAAAGGAGACGACGATGACGGCGTCGGCGTTGCGGCGTACCGGAAGGGTGTCGAAGAACTCCTTGCGTTCCTCGATGCTGGAGATTTGGAAGATGGAGATGTCGTAGCCTTCGGCATGGAGCACTTCGTTAAGCCCCTCGATAACCGAAGCGGTGAACCACAGACTGATATGGCCGCTCATCAGGACGGCGATGCGCAGCGACCGGCCCGACTTCAGCGCGGCGGCGGAACGGGACAGTGAGAAATTAAGCTCATTGGCGATCTCCAGCACGCGTTTGCGCGTCTTTGCGGAAACAAGGTCTGGTCGTGTGAACGAGCGGGAAACAGTGGAGATGGAAACGCCTGCCGCCTTGGCCACATCTTGAATGCTGCTGGTCATGGAACCCCCTTTGCTAAGTAAACAGCGGCTTCTGTGCCCAGCTTACACTTCGATGGGGTTGCATGTAAGGGGGATAACGTTTCGTTTACAAACGTTTGCAATTTGATGGAGTCCAATGCCGTATGGCAGAAAATACAATCCTTTCAACAAATGCGCACGCTGGGAACGTTGACGGGGGCAAAGGGGGAAACGCCGAAAATGACAACGTTTGACATACGTTTCCGCGACACGTACCATACTAATACGTCTTGCATGAGGGTGTGCACGTCACATCAGAGCATGCAGGAAGTGCACCAGCACAATAAAATTGGAATCCATACACGATGCAGTGTTATGGACTCAAGGAGGAGGAAGTGGTGTTTCATGATTAGCATGGCTGGAAAGGCGATACGGAGGTGGTGGGCGCTATTCGCACTGCCTACGTTCGCAGCATTCATTATCGGATTCGTGGTGCCGTTCCTTATGGGCGTGTACCTGAGCTTCTGCGAGTTCACAACGGTGACCGACGGCGAGTGGGTCGGTCTCAAGAACTACGGCAAGGCTCTGCAGGATAAGGAATTCCTGCATGCACTTGGCTTCTCGACCGCATTCACCATCGTGACGACCATCGTGATCAACGTGGCCGCATTCGCCATCGCCTACATGCTCACCAAGGCGATCAAGGGATCGAACCTGTTCCGTTCCGTGTTCTTCATGCCGAATCTTATCGGCGGCATCATCCTGGGCTATATCTGGCTGCTGCTGCTCAACGGCATTCTGGCCCACTGGGGCAAGGCGTTGACCTATTCCGCGACATATGGCTTCTGGGGCCTGGTTATTCTGGTCTGCTGGCAGCAAATCGGCTACATGATGATCATCTACATCGCCGGCATGCAGTCCCTGCCCACCGACGTGCTTGAAGCCGCTGCAGTGGATGGCGCGAACGGCACCCAGACCATGTTCAAGATCATCATTCCGCTGATGATGCCGTCCATCACCGTGTGCTCGTTCCTGTGCGTGACCAATGGCTTCAAGCTGTACGACCAGAACCTTGCGTTGACCAACGGTGCTCCGAGCAACATGTCTGAAGGTCTGGCAATGAACATTACGCGTACGTTCTACGGACGCATGGGCTGGGAAGGCGTCGGCCAGGCGAAGGCCGTGTTGTTCTTCATCCTGGTGGCAGTGATCGCACTGCTCCAGAACAAGCTCACGACAAGCAAGGAGGTGGCGGCCTGATGACCGACAACAACAAGGTCAAGCACCCGGCGCTGTGGACCGTTCTTTTCTCCGTCGTATCGCTGGCATGGATCTTCCCGATCGTGCTGGTCATCATCAACTCGTTCAAGCAGAAGGCGTATATCTCCAACAACGCGTTCTCCATCCCGGCCGGTAAGGCGTTCATCGGTCTGGAGAACTATACGCGCGGCATCGAAACCACGAACTTCTTCGCCAGCTTCGGCTGGACCCTGCTGGTCACGGTCGGTTCGGTGGCTCTGATCCTGCTGTGCACCTCGATGTGCGCATGGTGGATCGTCCGTGTGAACAACTGGGCAGCCAAGCTGCTGTACACGCTGTTCCTGTTCAACATGATCGTGCCGTTCCAGATGGTGATGTTCACCCTGTCCAAGCTGGCCGACATGCTCAAGCTCAACACCCCGTGGGGCCTGTGCATCGTATACCTCGGTTTCGGCGCCGGCCTGGCCGTGTTCATCTTCACCGGCGTGATCAAGGGCATTCCGCAGGAGCTTGAGGAATCCGCCATGATCGATGGCGCGAGCGTACCGCGCATCTTCTTCCAGATCGTGGTGCCGATTATGAAGCCGAGCATCGTGTCCGTGGCGATTCTTGAAGCCATGTGGATCTGGAACGACTACCTGCTGCCGTACCTGACGCTTGATCTGGGCAAGTACAAGACCATCTCCGTCGCAGTGCAGTACCTCAAGGGCGGCTACGGCTCCGTGGATATGGGCGCTATGATGGCCTGCCTGGTTCTTGCCATCATCCCGATCATCGTGTTCTACCTGATCTGCCAGAAGTACATCGTCAAGGGCGTAATGGCCGGTGCGGTGAAGGGCTGATGCAATCAGGCATCGCACTTGCCTCACCATAAAGCCAAACAAGGCGGTGATTGACAAAACTTCCTGACCGACAAACACCTGACAACGGGATTGGGGCGGATGATCCGTACGGATCATCCGCCCCAATCCCGTTGTGCATAATACGGCTCGGCAGAACCGCCGTACGGGCTTGAAACGACGTATGGGAGGGAGAAAGCCCGGGCTTGCTGTGTTGCAGCGCAGGAGGGCGGTTATGCCATGCTGAGAGCCATGTGATGGGTGCCGTGATCACGCCGCAACATATCTCGCCTCCGCGAGTTGCCGAAACAATGGTCGAAGCGACGTTTCCGCCATCATCGTGGCCTTTCCGCAAGCGCAACGGAATGGTCGCGAAGGCAGGTGTTCGCGTCAGTGTAGGCTGGTATTGCCAATGAATCTGCCGGGCGTCATCTTGCCATAGTGGGGTGGCTTTGCCGCAACGAAGGGAGCATCGCTCAGTGAATTTTCTGTCTCCTGATTCGAAGTTCATGCAGGAGCTTCGCAATCTCACGGATGCCATCTGGATCAACATTCTGATGGTCGTCACATCCATCCCCATAGTGACGGTCGGTGCCGCGATTACCGCGGCCCATGATGCCAACAGGCGCGCACTGCAAGGTGAAGCCGGGGGCGTGACCCGCAACTACTTCAAGGCGTTCCGTGCGAACTTCGCCGAATCGACGGCGCTGTGGGCGGTGTTCGGCATTACCGGTGCGGCACTGGCGTATGCGTGGGTGGTATTGCAGATCACGCCATTGCTGGTACCGAAAATCGGCTTGACTCTGGTCTGGATAATCGGGTTTGAATGGGTGTTCGCACTGCAAGCCCGGTTCGAGAACACGGTCGGGCGCACGTTGGCAAACGCGTTCGTATTCGGCATAAGCCATATTCTGCTTACTGTGGGCATGATCGTCCTTGACGCAATATGGGTCGGCCTGCTGGCGGCCTGCTGGTTCTTGTTCCCGCAAGGGCTGTTCCTGCTGATGGTTATGGGGTACGGCACGATGATCCTGTGCCATATCCCGTTGTTGGAGCGTGGTTTCGCACAATACCTGAAGTCCGGCGAAGAATAGGTTGATAGGGATGCCGGCGATGGCATGACGGCGTTCGCATTGCGCATATGCTTGGGCCCCAATCCCCTCCAGCAAGGGGATTGGGGCCCAAGCATATCGAATGTATGCCTTACGCGTTTATCGCAGTGCGTGCGGCGGCTGCGCGATCATGCGTCGGGGTCGACATACGGTGCCGTGGTCTCGCGAAGCATGAGTTGTACCTGCGGCGTTTCGAAGCGAGGCTCGGCTGCGGCGCTGGGATGCTTGCTGTCGGAGGAAATCAAGGCGAGCGTCTTCTGTGCGGCCTTGGCGCCCATGGCATAGGGATCCTGATGCAATGTGGTCAGACCAAGGCTGGAAGCGTATAGGTTGTCATCGAAACCGATCAGCGACAGATCCTGCGGAATGCGGCGACCGTACTGACGCAAACGGAACAATGCCGGAATCGCCAACTCGTCGTCGCACAGGCAGACCGCAGACGGGGCGGGGGAGGCGGAGATGATGCAGTTAAGCACCGCGTTGGCCGGGTCGCCGGCATGGTCGAGGGACAACGGCATAGGCGTGACCCCCGGATACGAGTTGCAGGCGTCCATAAAGCCCTGCAATCTGGCGCTCGCCGAATAACGCAGCGCGGAGCGGTCGTCCGTCTCGTCATAGCCGATATAGGCGATGCGATGATGCCCCAAGGCGACAAGATGATCCACTGCGATATGTTCGGCGGCGTGATCGTCGATGCTGACGCCGGCGTCGAAGCCGTTGTTCGAAGGAATGTTGATGCCGACGATCGGCACATTCATGGACTTGAGCTTGCGGGATTCATCCGGTTCGATGTTGAAGGAGCTCACCACAACGGCATCGGCGTTGCGGCGGACCGGCAGGTCGGTGAAGAAGTTCCGGCGTTCGTCGGCGTTCGTCATGGAGAATACGGAGATGTCGTACCCTGCCGGGTGGAAGACGGAATCAAGACCGGCGTAGATACGCGAATTGAACCAGGTGACGATGGATTCGCTCAGCAGCAGTGCGATGCGGAACGACTGCCCCGACTTCAGTGCTGCAGCGGATCGGGAAATGCGGTAGTTGAGTTTTTCCGCGGCGGCCATGACGCGCTCGCGTGTTTCCGGCAGAACGAGGTCGGGCTTGGCGAAGGCGCGTGACACTGTGGATACGGAAACCCCGGCCTCACGGGCAACTGCTTGAATGCTTGCTTGTGTCACGGATCCCTCCTGAAAGTGACAATGAAAAAGCTGTGATAACGATATTACGACCATTGGCGCATTCCGACCTTCCGGAAGAAATGCGCCAATGGTCGTGAAAACGGTTAACGATTACTTGTTGGTGGTAGTGCCGTCTCGCATGATCTTGGACAACGATTGCACGCGAGGGGAGTCGAAGACGTCCGGCGTCAATATGACATGCTGGTTCGCATCCGCCAGAGGGACGCGCCAGTTCGAATATTCGCTGGACGTGCCCGGCTGATTCTGGCTACGATGCTCGCCGACGCCATCCACCAGTGCGGCCTGCAGCAGCAGGGACGGCGTATCGCACAGCATGGCATGCATCGCCTCGACGATCTGCTGCTCGTGCGCCGGAACATCAGCTGCGACATCCGGGGTGATGTAGCCGCTTTCGACCAAGCGGTCCAGCATGGCGTGCTGTTCGGCTTCGGCGGACTTACGGAACGACTCGGGGTCGTCCAGCAAATGCAGTTTCTTGCGCAACTCGACATGCTCGTAGTTGAGATAGCCGGCGGTTGGCGGCAGATCGTGCGTGGTGACGGAGGCGAATGCCTGGCGGCGGTAATCGGACGGAGGCATGTACGGGTCGCCGGCGTTCGGGGAATAATCGACTCGGGCGAACCACTCGACCTCGGTGCCGAGCACGCCATGCTCGCCAAGCACCTGGCGCACGTAATCGGGCACGGTTCCCAGATCCTCGCCGATTACCATGCCGCCGACGCGGGTCGCCTCGATGGCAAGCACGCCGAGCATGGCCTCGTAGTTGTAATTCACATAAGCGCCGTTACGGGCACCCAATCCCTGTGGAATCCACCACAGGCGGAACAATCCGAGTACGTGGTCGATGCGCACGGCACCCGCATGCTCGTACATGAAATGAACCATTTCGCGGTATACCTGATAGCCGGTGGCCTCCAGGTAGTTCGGGTTGAACGGCGGCTGACCCCAATCCTGGCCCTGCTGGTTGTAGAAATCAGGAGGACAGCCTACGGTGACGCCACCTGCCGCGAAACGTTCCGGATTCGCCCATGCATCGGCACCGAGACCATGCACGCCCACGGCCATATCCTGGATCATGCCCAAGGCCATGCCGGAATCAAGAGCGGTCTGCTGCGCATCATTGACCTGTTCGGTGGCGATCCACTGCAGCCAGCGGTTGAATTCGAACAGATCGCGATGTTCGGCGATGAGCTGTTGCACGGCTTCGCTGGAAACGGTGGTCTCCTTGAACCAGGGGTTGTCTCCCCACGGCGCGCCCCACACTTCGAAGCACAGGCTCCAAGCGGCGAAGGAATCCAGATCGGGGCCGGCGTTCTTCTTGAAGTCCTCGAACTGCGCTTCGCGTTCCGGGGAGCGACCGGCGTCGAAGATGATACGCAATGCCGGTCGCTTGGCATCCCATGCGGCATTGATGTCCATCGGGCCGGCGTCCTCGTTGTTGGCGGCCACGCAATCATGCAGCGCATCGACCTTCGCTCGTGCCTCCGCGTTGAGATCGGCGTATTCGGGGATGTCTTGCGGACGAATGTAGGTGACGTTGAGGAAGCGTCGGGACTCCGGCAGGTATGGCGACGGTTCCAGCGGGGAGAGCGGCGCGCAGGCGTGAATCGGGTTGATGAGCATGAAGTCCGCGCCGGACTTGGTGGCGGCGTCGGCCAGCAGGCGCTTCAGGTCGCCGTAATCGCCCACGCCCCAGGACTCGTGGGAGCGCACGGAGTACATCTGGGTCATCCAGCCCCAACGATGGTGCTCGGCGACGGCTGCCGGCACTTCGATATGCGCGGGGGCGTTGATGATGGTGGCTTCGGCGGTGCGTTCATCGGCGGTGACATGCAGGGTGTGGTAGCCCATCGGCAGAGAGCCGGGAAGCGCGATGGTGGGATGTGCGGAGTCGAGATCTGGCAGGGCGTCGAGGTCTTCCTCGAAGGTGCCGCCGTCTTCCAGGGTGATGGATGCGGTGATGTCGCAGTCGGCGTTGCAGTTGATCTCCACGGTGGTGGTTTTGCCGACCGTTGCGACGATGGTGGGTGGGATGAGCTGGGCGCGCTGGTGCCGGTCGTGGAGTTCGAGGGAATGTGCGATCGCCTCATCGGAGGATGCGTCGATGCCCAGTGCGGCGAGAACGGCGACAAGCGCCTCGTCGCTGATTTCGGTGTATGTGCCGAGCTGGTCGAAGAAGGAGGTCGATAGTCCGCTTGCCTTGGCGAGCTGGATCAGTGGTCGGGCGAGACGTTCAGCGCTTTCTTCGCGCTGTGTGGCGTTGGTCATAATAGGTGTGCTCCTCTTCGAGTGTTTCTGCAAACGTCCCCTATTGATTCAGCGTCGACTTGGCTTCGTTTGCTGATTTCTCTATTTAGCATACAAGATAGCCTATTTTGACAACGATTGCAAAAAGGTGCTTACGCATGTCTTGCACAACGTCGATTGTGGTGCATGTCGCCGCATTTTCGCAATGAATTTTTCGCAATGAATATATATTGCATACGACTTGATGAAACCTTGATAGATACTGACTCAACTTTCTGAAGATTTTGGGAATAAAAGTTGACATACGGAAGTTGAGTGATGTAGGCTCAAGTTTTGGAACGGGTCGAATGACCCGGAAGGAAACGTGAGCGGGAAACCGTAGAACGAGAACGTTGTTCCGCCGCAGCCGACGGAACCTATAAGTAAGGAGTCACAGTTATGGGACGTGCAGTTGGTATTGATCTTGGCACCACGAATTCCTGCATCGCAACGCTGGAAGGTGGCGAGCCGACCGTAATCGTCAACGCCGAAGGCATGCGCACCACGCCGTCCGTGGTGGCATTCTCCAAGTCCGGCGAAATCCTGGTCGGCGAAGTCGCCAAGCGCCAGGCCGTCACCAACGTCGACCGCACCATCAGCTCCGTCAAGCGCCACATGGGCACCGACTGGACCGTCGAAATCGACGGCAAGAAGTGGACCCCGCAGGAGATCTCCGCCCAGGTTCTGATGAAGCTCAAGCGCGACGCCGAGGCCTATCTGGGCGAGCCGGTCACCGATGCGGTGATCACCTGCCCGGCATACTTCAACGACGCTCAGCGCCAGGCCACCAAGGACGCCGGCAAGATCGCCGGCCTGAACGTGCTGCGCATCATCAACGAGCCGACCGCCGCCGCACTGGCGTACGGCCTTGAAAAGGGCAAGGAAGACGAGCGCATCCTGGTCTTCGATCTGGGTGGCGGCACCTTCGATGTGTCCCTGCTGGAGATTGGCAAGGACGACGACGGCTTCTCCACCATTCAGGTGCAGGCCACCAACGGCGACAACCGTCTGGGCGGCGACGACTGGGATCAAAAGATCATCGACTGGCTGGTCAGCGAAGTCAAGAACAAGTATGGCGTTGATCTGAGCAAGGACAAGATCGCCCTGCAGCGCCTGAAGGAAGCCGCCGAGCAGGCCAAGAAGGAACTGTCCAGCTCCACCAGCACCTCCATCTCCATGCAGTACCTGGCCATGACCCCTGACGGCACCCCGGTGCACCTGGACGAGACCCTGACCCGTGCCCACTTCGAGGAAATGACCTCCGACCTGCTGGGCCGCTGCCGCACCCCGTTCAACAACGTGCTGCGCGACGCTGGCATCAGCGTCTCCGACATCGACCACGTGGTCCTCGTCGGTGGCTCCACCCGTATGCCGGCCGTCAAGGAGCTCGTCAAGGAGCTCACCGGCGGTAAGGAAGCCAACCAGTCCGTGAACCCGGATGAAGTCGTGGCCGTCGGCGCTGCCGTGCAGTCCGGCGTCATCAAGGGCGACCGTAAGGACGTCCTGCTTATCGACGTGACCCCGCTGTCCCTCGGCATCGAAACCAAGGGTGGCATCATGACCAAGCTGATCGAGCGCAACACCGCCATCCCGACCAAGCGTTCCGAAGTGTTTTCCACCGCCGAAGACAACCAGCCGTCCGTGCTGATCCAGGTCTACCAGGGCGAGCGTGAGTTCGCTCGCGACAACAAGCCGCTGGGCACCTTCGAACTGACCGGCATCGCTCCGGCTCCGCGTGGCGTCCCGCAGATCGAAGTCACCTTCGACATCGACGCCAACGGCATCGTGCACGTGTCCGCCAAGGACAAGGGCACCGGCAAGGAGCAGTCCATGACCATCACCGGTGGTTCCGGCCTGCCGAAGGACGAAATCGATCGCATGGTCAAGGAAGCCGAAGCCCACGAGGCCGAGGACAAGAAGCGCAAGGAGGACGCCGAGACCCGCAACCAGGCCGAGGCCTTCGCCTACCAGACCGAGAAGCTCGTCAACGATAACAAGGACAAGCTCTCCGACGACGTGGCCAAGGAAGTCACCGAGAAGGTCAACGCCCTGAAGGAAGCCCTGAAGGGTGAGGATACCGAGGCCGTGAAGACCGCGCAGAGCGAGCTGATGACCTCCGCCCAGAAGATCGGACAGGCGCTGTACGCCCAGCAGGGCGCCGAAGGCGCAGCTGCCGGTGCCGGTACCGCGGGTGCGGGCGCTGCTGGTGCCGCCGACGACGATGTGGTTGATGCCGAAGTCGTGGACGACGATGACAAGGACAACAAGTAATCATGTCTGAGTTCAACAAGGACGACTACCTGAACGACCTGCCCGATGCCGACGAACTGGCCGGGCAGGGCGCTCCTGCCGCCGACGCCGCCAAGCCGGCCGACAGCCAGGCTGCCGCTGACCAGCCTGCCGCCCCGAAGCCCGAGGAGGGTCCCGCCGATGCCGGCAACGGCGACCAGCAGGATGCCGACGAGGACACGCTGACACCGCTGGGCAAGGCGAAGAAGGAAGCGGCTGATTACCTCGAAGCGTTGCAGCGCGAACGCGCGGAGTTCATCAACTACCGCAATCGCGCCAAGAAGGAACAGGATCGCTTCCGTCAACACGGCATCATCGATGTGCTGACGGCCCTGCTCCCCGCGCTCGACGACATCGACCGCATTCGCGAACACAGCGAGATGGACGACTCCTTCAAAGCCGTGGCCGCGAAGATCGACAAGGCATTCGAGAAGTTCGGCGTCGAGAAGTTCGGCGAAAAAGGCGAGGACTTCGACCCGACCAAGCATGACGCGATCCTGCATAAGCCGGATCCGAATGCCGAGAAAGAGACCGTCGACACCGTGGTGGAAGCCGGGTACCGCATCGGCGACCGTGTGATTCGCGCGGCCCGTGTCGTGGTCGCCTCCCCGCAGGCCTGACCGTTTTCCCCTCAAGGCTTCCCGACTCGCCGGCGCTGACTGCCGATCAGCGTCTGCGGTTCGGGAGGCCTTGCTGTACCAGTATGAAGACTTTACGAAAGGCTTCATGAAACAACTCATGAAAACCTCTTGAAAGGAGGCAGTGATGGCTGAGAATGAATGGTTGAACAAGGATTTCTACAAGGTCCTCGGTGTCTCCAAAGACGCCACCACCGACGAAATCAAAAAAGCCTACCGCAAGCTGGCGCGCAAGTACCACCCCGACGTCAATAAGACCAAGGAGGCCGAAGAGAAATTCAAGGACATCTCCGAAGCCTACGACGTGCTGAGCAATAAGGACGAACGCCAGAAGTATGACGCGATTCGCCAGTTCGGCATGGGTGGCGCCCGCTTCGCAGGAGGCTCCGGCGCAGGTGGATTCGACGCCAGCGGATTCTCCGATATCTTCGGTTCCATGTTTGGCGGCGGCGCACCTGGCGGCTCCCGTGTGCGCTTCCAGACTTCGGGCGGCGGGCAGCCGAACCTCAACGACATCTTCTCGATGTTCGGTGGCGGCGCCGGCGCGCAATCCGGTGCGCCCTACGGCGGTGGCTACGGCGCAGGCTATGAGGAGCCGGCACAGCCCGAACGCGGCGAGGACCGCAATTCGAAGATCACTTTGACATTCCGCCAGGCGGTGAAGGGCGTGACCGTGTCCTTGTCCGCGGACGGCAGGAAATTCAAGACGCATATCCCGGCCGGCGTCAAAGACGGACAGAAGATCCGGCTGAGCGGCAAAGGCAAGCCCGGCCGCAACGGCGGCGCTCCCGGCGACATGTATCTGCAGATCAGCGTGACCGAGGATCCGCGTTTCAGCATGCGCGGCCATGATCTGGTGATGAACCTGCCCGTTACCGTGGGCGAAGCCGTTGCCGGCGGCAAGGTCGAAACCACTGATATCGACGGCAACACGGTGTCGTTCAAGATTCCGGCCGGTTCATCCAGCGGCGCCGAAGTCAAAGTGGCAGGCCACGGCGTGCATTCGGGAAACCAGACAGGCGACTTGATCGGCCGCGTGGAGATCCACGTGCCGGCAAAGCCCAGCATGAGCGCCAAGCACGCGGCTAAGAAATTCGATGAGGCAGCGGGCGCATACCTGCAGCGCTGATCGGTTTCCCGCTCGGTGCTCCGCAGGCAGCGGCCTGAACACCCAAGGAAACGACACAACGATGCCTTATAACGCCAGGGAGGTGAATGATGGCGAAAACAGCACGACAGATGCGCCAGCTGTACGCGCTGTGCGCGACGGCGCTCGTGTTGGGGCGAGCCGATCTTGATGGAGCGGATAACGCCGGATTCGACATTGCGATGCCGATCTTCACCGTCGGCCAGGTTGCCGAAATCGCCAACATTCACCCCCAGACCCTACGCCAATACGATCGCGTAGGCCTGGTGGTGCCGCAGCGGACCGCGGGCGGCGCGAGGCGCTACAGCCTGCGCGACGTCGACCGCCTGGTTCAGGCGCAAAAACTCAGCCAGGATGAGGGCATCAATCTTTCGGGCATCACACGCATCCTCGAATTGCAGGAGGAAACCCGGCAGCTGCGCCGTCAGATCAAACGCATGCGCGCGGAAAACGACGGCAGCGTATTCACAGCCGGGCGCGACGGCGACATCGTCGAAATGCAACGATCCAACAGTGCACGTCGTTGGCGGCGCGACATCCACGCCACAGTACGTGAACTGCCATCCGGCGCAAGCGGCTACGATCCTAATGCGCGCACCGATTCCAAGTCGGTGATTCTTTGGGGATACCGCTGATTCCTACCGTGGTGCGGCGCGTAACGGATACGCATGATGCTGTCGAGTTGATTTGGTGTACTGGTGGCGTACTTCCACTCCTCAGCAAGGAGAAAAACATGCTGTTGAAAGCCGTATTCTGTGATCTTGACGGCACCACCATCGATTCCGAACCCCTGTGGCATGACGGCGAGATCGAACTCGCTACGCAACACGGCGGCTATTGGGATGAGGATCTCGGTTGGGAATGCTCCGGCAAACCCGTTCCCGAAGTCGCCGAACACATGATCGAGCACGGGTGCACACTAAGCATCGAAGAAATCGACGTGCAGCTTAAAGCCTACGTGTTCAACGCCGAACAGGAACGTCTGCCGTGGATCGACGGTGTGCGCGAAACGCTACAATCCCTGCGCGACGCGGGAATCCCCGTGATGCTGGTAACCACATCGCCAAGGCCCATGGCCGAAAACATCATGGAACAGGCTGGCGGATTGTTCCTCGACTACGTATGCGGAGACGACGACTGTGCCCATAAGCCCGACCCCGCCCCATACCTGCTCGCCGCGAAGAAGCTCGGCATCGCCCCTGAGGATATGGGCAAATGCGTGGTGTTGGAAGACACCTTCGTCGGTCTGGAAGCGGGCGCGGCCTCCGGCGCCACGACCATCGCGCAGACCTGCACCATTCGCACCGACACGTCCTGCGGCCCGCAGTTCGCCTCCATCAACGGATACGACGGAATCGACGCGGCCGCATTGGATGGTTTCGTCCGTCAACGGCTCGCACAGTAGCGCCGGCAATGCCGGCAGTCGAGGCCAAACGGCACATTCCCCGGAAATCAAGACGATTCGCCGGGGAATATTCGTATGCGCGGCGGTTTATAGGAGTGCTTGCGGGAATGCTTGCGGGAATGTGCAGATTTGGACAGGTAGCGATACGGGCAAGGAATCGCGGTGCGGTCTGCTGATAGGGTTGTTGACGGTTTGCCGGAAACCGTCATTGCCGGCCGATCCGGGTATCGGACGAAGGAATAATTGGGAAACGCATGAATATTATTAACTTCTTTGTGGAATTGCTGAAGGATCCGCGCGCGGCCATCGCCAGCTGGATCGCCATGGGCGTGGCCCCCACGCTGGGCTTCATCTTCATCATCATCTTCGTGGAAACGGGTGTGGTGTTCTTCCCGTTCCTGCCGGGAGACTCGCTGCTGTTCGCAGCCGGCGTGTTCGCCGCCCCCGACAGCGCGACCGGCAAAGCGGCACTGCCGTTGATGGCATTGCTGCCCGTAGTATGGTGCGCTCCGATCATCGGCGACCAATGCAACTATTGGATCGGCCACTTCTTCGGACGGCGTATTCTCGAATCCGGCAAAGTCAAGGCCATGACGCCGGAACGTATCGAAAAAACCGAAAAGATGATCGAGAAGTGGGGGCCGCTGGCAGTGTTCCTCGGTCGATTCTTCCCCTTCATCCGCACATTCATGCCATTCATTTCCGGCATTTCCGGCATGCGTTGGAGCCGATTCACACCGTTCTCCATACTGGGAGGCCTGTGCTGGTCGTCCCTGTTCACCCTCATGGGCTACTTCTTCGGCGGCATTCCCGCAGTGCAGCAGCATTTCGAACTCATCATCATACTGATTCTGGTCGTGTCGCTGGTACCCACCATCATCGGACTGCTCAAAGCCAAGTTCGGCAAGAAGAAGCAGACCGAAGACGCTCCCGCAGAGGTGCGGGCCGAACGGTAACCAGCGCCGCAACGGCTACGAACATCCCGCATGCAACGCCTATTCCTACGGCAACAAGGAAGATGGCGATGCATGCGGGATGTTCGTATTCGGCGGGCAAAACTCGAACAATGCAATACGCAGGTTCGTCACGGGGACGCGACACTATGGCGCGTATGAGCAAAAAGAAGCATCGCGATCGCAGCTGGGCTCCCACGCCGGAACCATTGCCGGCCAACGCCCAGGTGATCGACAATCATACCCACGTGGCATCGGTAGTGCCGTTCTCCCGTGCCATGAGTCATGAGGCAGTGGAAAAAGGCCAGCCGGAAGTCCCCGTGTACAGCGTGGACGAGCTATTGGCACAGGCCTCGGCAGTAGGGGTTACCGGAGTGATCGACTGCGGGTGCGAACTGCCGAACCTCATGACCGCCGTCGACATGGCACGCGAGCACGAACACGTGTACGCGGCGCTCGCCATCCACCCCAATGAGGCCGTGCACCATGGCCATCGCGCCGTACCGGGGCCGGACGGATTGCCGGTGAAGTACCAGCCGTGGCATGACGTCAGCTTCGAGGATGCGCTCGCCGAAGTGCATCGGCTCGCCGTCACCTACCCCAAGCAGGTGGTGGCCATCGGGGAAACCGGTATGGACCTGTTCCGTACCGGGGACGACGCCAAGGAACTGCAGCGCGAAGCGTTCCGCGCGCATATCGCGCTCGCCAAGGAACTGAACCTGCCCATGCAGATTCACGACCGCGACTCCCATAAGGAGGTCATCGAAACCCTGCTCGCCGACGGCGCCCCTGAACGCACCGTATTCCACAGCTATTCCGGCGACGCGGAAATGGCTGAAATCGCCCGTGAACACGGCTGGTATTTCAGCTTCTCCGGCACCTGTAGCTACAAGGGCAACGACGGTATCCGCGAATCGTTGCGCATCGTAGGCCTTGACCACGCCATGGTCGAAACCGACGCTCCGTACCTGACGCCCATGCCGTATCGTGGCCGCACGAATGCGCCATACATGATTCCCTATACCCTCCAGGCCATGGCCGACACGCTCGGTATGTCGATAGCTGAAGTGGCCCGTGGAACCCGCGAAACCACGCGGAAAGTCTACGACATCGAATGATTACCGAGTTGTGGGTATACCAAGGGTGAACTACCATGTCTCTGCGATATCAGAGAACGGGACTTGAGAACCCAAGGGAGGATCATGATGAAGGATACGAACGAGCGGAACGTGCGGAAACGAAAACAGGGCGGTCACACTGACGGCGCGGATGGCGAGGCGCTGCTCAGAGCCGACCGATTTACCAACGTTCCCAAGGTGTCACATAGTTCGCTGACAAAAGAGGAACGCGCGGAGCTTGTCAAACAGGCCGAGGCGGAAAGCCGCGAGGCCGAAAAACTTGCCAGTGCGCATGAACGCGGTCCGGTTGGACGCTGGTGGGTTCGACTGCAATCAGGGCCGAACAAGATCAGCCTGGGCATGGCCATCGTGGCGCTCGGCGTGGTCTACGGCGATATCGGCACATCACCGCTGTACACCATGCAGACCTTCCTGAATGGGCAGGGAGGTCTGGTCAACGCCAACCGCGAAGCGGTGCTTGGCGTGCTGTCACTGGTGTTCTGGTCCATTACCTTGATCACCACCGTCAAATACGTGTTCATCGCCATGCGCATCGATAATCACGGCGAGGGCGGCATTTTCGCCCTGTACTCCCTGATTCGCAAGTATGGTAGGTGGCTCGTGTTCCCGGCCATGCTGGGCGGTGCGGCGTTCCTGGCCGACTCGGTGCTCACACCGGCCGTGTCCATCAGTTCCGCTGTCGAAGGTTTGGAAACCTTGCCCGCCTTGGAGGGCCTGTTCACGCAAAACAAGGAACTGACGCTCATGATCACCGTGGTGATCATCGTCGGATTGTTCTGCGTGCAATCGCACGGCACCGAAAGCATCGGCAAAGTATTCGGTTCCGTGGTGATGGTGTGGTTCACGTTCCTCGCCGTGGTCGGCTTGGTAAACCTGAGCCAGGATTGGAGCGTGTTCGCGGCGCTGAACCCCGTGTATGGCGTGAGATTCCTCTTCAGTCCGCACAATGCCGCCGGCATCGCTGTGATGGGCACTGTGTTCCTTTCCACCACCGGTGCCGAAGCCTTGTACTCCGATATGGGGCATGTGGGCCGTGGCAACATCTACTTCACCTGGCCGTTCATCAAGGTCGCGCTCGTGCTGTGCTATTTCGGCCAGGGCGCGTGGATGCTCAACCATTGGGATGACGAAGCCTACGATCATCTGCACGGCTTGAACCCCTTTTTCGAGATGATGACGCCGTCCGTGCGCTGCATCGCGGTCGTGCTTTCCGTCACGGCTGGCGTGATCGCCTCGCAGGCTCTGATCACCGGCGCGTTCACCATGGTGTCCGAAGCGACTCGACTTGACTGGATGCCCCATCTGCAGGTCCGTTATCCGGCGCGTACGCGCGGTCAGCTGTATATCCCCGTCGTCAACATCGTGCTATGCGTATCGACATTGGCGGTACTGGCGTTGTTCCGCGACTCCGAACACATCTCCGCCGCATACGGCCTGGCATTGACGGTCACCATGATCACCACGACCGTGCTGTTGGCCGTTTACATCTGGCATAAGGTGAGCAAGGTCTGGTCGATGGTATTCCTAGTGGTGTTCCTCGCGATACAGACCATGTTCTTCGTGGCGTCGATGGCGAAGTTCCTGCACGGCGGCTGGTTCACCATGCTGCTGACTCTGGCGATCCTGTTCGTCATGGTCACGTGGAACGACGGCACCAAGATCGAACGCGCGCAACGCCGTCACATGAGGCCGAAGGACTTCCTGCCCACGCTTGACAAGCTGCACGGCGACAACCACATCCCGTTCTTCGCCGACAACATCGTCTACCTCACCTCCGATAGCGAGATGAAGCGCCTCGATACCGACATCTTCTTCTCCATCTTCGCTGATCACCCCAAGCGCGCACGCGCCTGGTGGGCGTTGAGCGTGGAAACCACCGACCAGCCGTTCACGCGTGAATACAGTGTGGAAAGCTTCGGCACCGACTACCTGTTCCGCATCAAAATGCGGCTGGGATTCAAAGTGTCGCAGTCGATTCCCGCATACCTGCATCAGATCATGCATGACCTGGAGCACACCGGCGAACTGCCGCAGCAGAAATCCATCTACCCGAAGGTCGACGCCGATCCGGGCATCGGCACCATCAAATATGTGCTGGTCCACAAGGCCCTCATGCCCGAATCCAAGGTGTCGAGAAGGGGAGCATTGTCACTGTCCGTCAAATACGCGATCAGGCATATGGCCGGTTCCGCGGTGAAATGGTTCGGCCTGGCGCCCTACAATCCGCTCATCGAAGTGCAGCCGCTGTTCGTGCCCACGAACAGGCCGCCGAAGCTCAAGCGCACTGCGGAATGAGCAGGCCCTCAGCGGGTGAGGTATAGGCAACGGTTATAGCGCTGACCGCGCGTCGAAATGCACGCGCGGTACAGTGCCCTACTATGTGCAGATTACTGGGATACGCAACGGCAGGTGCCAATCTAAGCCTCAACGATATCCTGGGCATCCCCACCGTCGAGGAATTCCGCGAATTAAGCCGCATTCATAACGACGGCTGGGGTTGCGCCTCGCTATACGATCCGCCCGAGACGCCGGGCACGATGGACGGCGGCGCACCATCGCCGGAAACCGGCACCAAACTCTACAAATCCACTGTGGCGGCGAAGCACGACCCCTTGTTCCACGAGCTCGTTCGAGAAGGCGCACGCGGGGCGCTCTACCATCTGAGACTCGCATCCTCGGGCATTCCGCTGATTCTGGAAAACCAGCAGCCGTTCTTCAGCAATGGCCTGAGCTTCATCCACAATGGCGACATCTCCGACTCGCACGGCCGCAACATCGTAGACAACAAGCAGTACCCGGTGAACCGCAGCACGTTCCTCGGCACCGGCGGGCGTTCCGATTCCGCGATCTTCTTCTCGATCATCCTCGAATACATCGCCTCCGGCTACGAACTGGACGAGGCCGTGGCCCAGACCGTGCGCCAGCTGCGTCAGACCTACCCGAAGTCGAGCTACAACTGCATGATCCAGTCGCAGGACACGTTCATCGCATTGAACGCGGCCGGGCGTGAACGCACATCGTCGCGCATCATCGAGATCTACGAGGAATACGGTGTGGGGGAGAAAGCCCTGGACTACCGTGTGATGCGCTACCGCCCGCTTACCGACGATCAGAACAACGCTGCCGGCATCGTGGTGGCATCATCCGGCTTCGATCAGTTCGAAGCGGACGGTTGGAAGGAACTCGGCAACGATCAGATGATCGTGGCCTCCAATCGCACCGGACAATGGCGGATTCGCGGCATCTGAAAGCCGTGCGGTCTAAAAGCGCAAATCCACGGCAGGCTACCGTCAACGACCTAAAATGGTGCGTATGACTGGCTATATCCCAACTCTCGAACAAGTCGACGAACTGCATCATCGCATCGCCCCCAGCGACGCAGCCTATGATCTGATCCACCGCCACTGCGTCATCGTGGCTCGGATCGCACGTGCGCTCGCTCGCAGACAGAACGCGTTGTTCACCCGGCGTTGCACGTTGCCGCAGGATGCCGCGGAACTGGCCGGACGTGGCGGGGCGGCGGCATCGGATGCGAACACCGAGGCGCAGCATGTGGTGCCGCCTTCCGACAATGTGATCGGAGGCAAGGTGCCGCCCCGGCTCATCGACGAGCATCTGGTGGTCATCGGCGGTCTGCTGCATGATATCGGCACCTATCGTGTGCTCAAGCACGACGGTACGGACGGCGAACCATTGCAGTTCAATGGGCCCGAATACATCAAACATGGCATTCTGGGCTACGAGTACCTGCTGGAGCAGGGTGTGGCGGAAGAGATCGCGCAATTCGCGCGCAACCACACCGGTGTCGGCCTGACCAAGGATGACGTGGTGCGTCAGGGTCTGCCGCTGCCGCCTGCGGATTATGTGCCTGTGAATCTCGAGCAGGAGCTGGTGATGGTGGCCGACAAGTACAACAGCAAGTCGCTGCCGCCCAAGTTCCTCACCGCCGATGCATATACGGCGCGTGCCGAACGGTTCGGCGAGGAGAACAAGCAACGCTGGCTGGATCTGCTGGATCAGTACGGTGTGGTGGATGTGGAGCCGATGGCCGCCGAATACGGCATGGTGCTCAAGCGTTGATTACCGCAGCCGCTGCAGCCCGGTGGTACAACCAATAACAACCAATAACGGCGTGGGCGGATATGATTTCCGCCCACGCCGTTAGTGGTGTTCTACGATGTTGCGCCGGTTCGGATCGGGCCTCAGTCGGTCAGGTCGTAGATCTTCTGGGCCGCACTGGCCACGGCATCGTCGCTGGTGACGATGATGACCACGCGCTTGGGGTCGCGGCTGCGGGCGATGCGCCGCAGCAGTTCCAGCAGTTCGGCGGCATCGGACTCGCTCAGCCCCTTGGTCGGCTCGTCGAGAATCACGGTTTCCGCGTCGCAGCATAGCGCGCGTGCGATGGCCACGCGGCGTTGGTCGAGCGGGGACAGTTCGCTCACCTTCTTGCCGCTGGTCGCTTCGGTGTATCCAACGCTTTGCAGCATTTCACGGGCGATCACCGGCTTGGGCTTGAGGAAGCCGCGGCCCGAGCCGTTCATGGCGTACAGCAGGTTGCCTTCGGCATCGAGGTCGCCGCGCACCGCATACCGCTGTGGCACCAGTCCGAGACGGTGCCCGCGCAGTTCGCCGAGTTCCAATTCGGTGAAATTCGAGCTTTTCGACATCACTTCGCCGGAGGTGGGGGCCATGAACGCGCCCATAACGGCCATCAGCGTGGTGCGCTGCTCGGGATCGTCCTCATCGCTAAGCACCTTGACCGCATACAGCGTGCCCGTATAGAAGGCCATCGACAGGTCGTCAAGCACATGACGGCCTGTTTTGCGTGCGGTTGTGGTGACATGGTTCAACGAGAACGTGGGGTACGACTTGAGCAGCACGCGGTCGCGCACCTGCCTGTCAAGACGATGGTTCGTGGTGGCGTAGGCGCGTTCGGTTGCGGCATTGGTCTTGCTTGCGTCCTTGCCTTTGGCCAGCCGCATGGTCTGGTCGACGTGGCTGGCGTTGGCGGAGGTCGCCGTGGCGTTGGCGTCGGTGTCGACGGCAGGCTTGGCGGCCTTGTCCGCATCGTCTTGCGCCGTGCCTGCGGCGGGTTGTGCGGGTGCCTCGCCGAAGCTGCCGGCGTCGTCGTATTCGACGCTGAACTCAAGGGACTCGATATCGCCGCTGGCATGCTGGTCGCCGGTGTGCTGGTCGTTGAGGTCGTTGCTCATGGTTTCGTCCTTATCGATATCGTTGCTCATGCCTTCGCCTCCGTTGCCGGGCCTGCCGGCTTGAAGAGATTGGCGGTGCGGAAGACCACCGGGCCGAACAGTGCCACGACGGCGAGAATCGCGATGCCGCCCAGCGAGTTGCGGATGGCCGACGATACGATCGCCGTACTCATTGGTGTGGCGAATCCGCACAATGCCTTGCCGATCGGCTGCGCGGCGAATCCGCCGATAAGCAGACCGAGCGCGATGGGCACCACGGTCAGCATCAGGGTTTCCACAATGAACTGCCAGGCGAGACGCGGTTTGGTGACACCGGTGATCAGGCCCATGCCGATTTCGTCGCGGCGGACGATCCAGGTGCGCATGATGGTGATGATCACCAGCAGCACACCACCGACAGCCAGCAGCACGATCTGGGCGATGCGCATCCACGATGCGGTGCTGTCGAGCGGTTCGAGTTTCTTGTTGTAGGCGTCCAAAGACGGCGAGGAGAGCTCATAGCCCTTGGGCATGGACTTCTTGGCCAGTTTGGCGAAGGTCTGGTAGTCGGCCGGGCTGCTGAGCAGGAAGGTGATGTCGAGGTCCGGCATGGCCCAGGTGCCCTTCGGGGACTTTTCCGGGTCGAGGCCGTTGGTGTATGCGGTGGCGTATGCCGTGTAGATCACGTTGTCGGGATTCTGCTTGGCCAGCGTGTACGACTTGGCGGTGGCGGGGTTTGCATACTTGTAGATGCCCTGCACGGTATAGGTGTATTTCTTCGAGGCGTCGGTCGGATTCGCCACGGTGAATGTGGAGCCGACCGTCAGCTTGTTCTTGTCGGCCAGGGCTTTCGAAATCAGTGCGCCGGTGAATTTGGTGTCGGTGTACTTGAGCTTCTTGCCCTTGACCAGGGTGATTTCGCCGAGATCGTTGTTTTTCAAGGCTTTGGCGTCGTAGAAGCTGCGTAGCAGCAGTTCGCCGCCGGTGTTGTCGGCGGATTCGTCGGCGGTTCCGGCGATGGCCTTCAGCGAGTCGCTTTGGCGTACCGGGACGGTTTCGGCGAAGGAGTAGGTGAACGAGAGCGACTTGCTCTGTGCCGCTACGGCGATGGGGGAGTAGTCGGTGAAGGTCAGATAGTGTTCGGTTGTGGCTTTGGCATCGTCGCCTTTCATCTGGGACTGCAGCTTTGCGCCCGGCCTGATTACGGCGGTAGGCTTCTGTGCCTGGTATTCGGTGCCGTGGGCGGCGGTCTGCTTGGTCAGTACCGCGGCGGAGGTGATGGTGCCGAACGACATGATCAGCGCCAGTATGACGGTCAGGATGGAATACGCCCGGTGCCTGCCGAGGGCATGCCAGGCGTTGGTGAGAACGAACATGTGATGGTTTCTCCAGTTCTCTCAAGGCTTATACAACGGTTAGTTCCAACTTAAGACAGTAGGCTGGATTTGTTGGAGGTTATCTCGCCCAATGCTGGTACGAGGCTCGGTGAAGTCTGGGAGATTCCTGAGAATTTCTGTAATCGTGTGGACGGGCGTGCTGCTTTGTGCGTGGAGGGTCGGAGCGTTAGTTGATGCTGGTGCCGCGCAGGGTGAGTTTGGTGGCGAATTTCAGCATGAACGGAACGGGGGAGATGCCCCTGTTGTTAAGTTCCTTGTCGAGGATTTCCGCGGCGGCGCTGCCCATCTGCTCGGTGTACACCGTGACGGCGCTGAGCTGCGGGAATACCTGCTTGGCGATGGCGGTGTCGTTGAACGAGATGAGGCTTACCTGCTCGGGCACCTTGATGCCGGCTTCCTGCAGCGCCCGCAGCGCGCCGATGGCCAGTGAATCGTTGGCGATGAAGAACGCCTGCGGCAGGTCGCGCGGATGGTCCTTGATGGCCTGTTTCATCAGCCGGTAGCCGTCGCTGGTGGTGAAGTTGCCGACGTACATATTCGCCGGGTTGTACAGCTTCCATTCGGTCAGATAGTTGCGGAACGTGTAGTAGCGTCGGTCGGCAAGCTTGGAGGATTTGTCGGCCGTATACTCCTCGCCGGCGATCATGCCGATATTGGTTTGCTTATGGCGTAGGAAGTGGTCGACCACGCTGGTGACGGAATTGATGAAGTCAGGCATGATGCAGGTGAATCCAGCGTTCAGGGTGTCGCTGTCGACGAACACGATGTGCTTGTTCAGCTTGCCGAGTGTGCGCACCTGTTCGGAGCTGAACTTACCGACGGCGATGATGCCGTCGGCGTCTTCGAAATCGGCGTGGGACGAATCGTTGAACACGCGTGTGATGGCGTAGCCGAGCTCTTCGAGCCGACGTTCGATGCCGATGCGGATGGAATAGTAGTAGAGATCCTGCAGCTCCTGGCGTTCGGTGTACCACTGGACGACAACGACGCGGCGTTGCTTCTTGGCTTTCCCGCCGGCTTTGCGGTGCTTTTTGTAGCCGAGCTGTTCGGCGGTGGCGAAGATCTTCTTGCGGGTGTTCTCGTTGACCGACATGGTCGCGTCTTCATTGAGCACACGGGATACGGTGGCGATGGAGACTCCGACGATGGTGGCGATGTCTTTGATGGTGGGGGCTTTGCCCTTCCGCTTGGTATCCGTCATCGTGATCTCCTTCTGTGCCGTAGGCCGTAGAGCGAGGAGGCTGTTCCATTATGGCACAGAATTTTAGTAAACATACAGGTTCTCAGGTATAGCCGCTACACTACAGGAGTAGGACGTCAAAGAGGCCGTCCCACACAACCACAGATCCGCGTGCCGAATTTTCCTCTTCCCCCATCGGTGCGCGGTATGCTTTCTCAACGGCCTCTCCCGACGGAACGGTACAAGACGTTCATATCCAGCATAGGGATTATTTACTAAAATATTTTGTAAAGAAATTGTGTAGTTAAGTTGGCTATGAATATTAAAATGGGGCAAAAGCCTGAAATATAGCCAAATATCCTTGTTAAGTAAAAAATTTTGAGAAAGCGTAAAACTAGGTAAAATTGTTGGCAACAGCAGCTAAAAAACGAAGGAGTTTCTCATGGACACTGCCGAACTGAACGTTAAATTCCAGGAAGTCTTTGGCGCACAGCCTGATGCCACATTCTTCTCCCCGGGCCGCATCAATCTGATCGGCGAGCACACCGACTACAACGGCGGTCACGTGTTCCCCGCCGCGATCACCCTGGGCACCTACGGCGCGGCCCGCAAGCGCGATGACAACAAGCTGCGCTTCTATTCCGCCAACTTCGAAGAGGTCGGCATCGTCGAATCCCGTCTCGACGAGCTGGTCTACAAGAAGGAAGACAACTGGACCAACTACGCCAAGGGCGTGCTGAAGTTCCTCGGCGAAGAAGGCCACGCCATCACCAGCGGCATGGACGTGTTCGTCTACGGCAACATCCCGAACGGCTCCGGCCTGAGCTCCTCCGCATCGCTGGAACTGCTCATCGGCATCATCGCGCAGGAACTGTTCGACCTGAAGCTGGAACGCGTCGACCTGGTCAAGATCGGCAAGCGCACCGAGAACGAGTTCATCGGCGTCAACTCCGGCATCATGGATCAGTTCGCCATTGGCATGGGCGCCGAGAACAAGGCGATCTACCTGGACACCAACACGCTGGTCTACGACCTGGTGCCGCTGGACCTGGGCGACAACGTCATCGTCATCATGAACACCAACAAGCGCCGCGAATTGGCCGACTCCAAGTACAACGAGCGTCGCGCCGAATGCGAGAAGGCCGTTGAGGAGCTCAACGCCAAGCTCAACATCAAGACGCTGGGCGAGCTGGACGAGGCAAGCTTCGACGAGTACGCCTACCTCATCAAGGACGGCAACCGCATTCGCCGCGCCCGCCATGCCGTTTCGGAGAACCAGCGCACGCTGAAGGCCCGTAAGGCGCTGGAATCCGGCGATCTCGACCGTTTCGGCCGTTTGATGAACGCCTCCCACGTCTCGCTGGAGCAGGACTACGAAGTCACCGGTCTTGAGCTGGACACCCTGGTGCACACCGCCTGGGAGCAGGACGGTGTGATCGGCGCCCGTATGACCGGCGCCGGCTTCGGCGGCTGCGCCATCGCCATCGTGAACAAAGACAAGGTCAACGCGTTCACCAAGGCCGTCGGCACCAAGTACGAGGAAGTCGTCGGCTACGCCCCGGCCTTCTACATCGCCGAGATCGCAGGCGGCTCCCGCGTGCTGTCCCGCAACAACTGATGCAGCCATCGGCTCCCGAAGGAGCCTAGGATAATCGTGCGCGGCCCCGCCCGCCGTGCGCCGCGCACGATTCCAGCCGCCCGCCGTGCGTGGGCGGCATCGCGACGGGCGATATATGACTATGAACCATTGGATACGAGGTAAGGAAGGCCTGACATGGCACAAGGGTTGGTGGACGAATTCGTCAGCCAGGTGATCGCCAACAGCGATTACGAGGAAGTCGATCGCGTATATCTCACGAATCGCGTTATGGCGATCGTCGGCGAGGACGGTGCCGACGCGCCAGCTACCGCCGATGCCAACGACATCGTCGATCTGAAGGAAGAGCTTGCCGATCTGGCCGCACGCAACGGCAAGGTCGGCGACACCGCGGCGGAGAAGGACACCGTCGGCGCCCAGCTGATGGACTTCATCACCCCGGCCCCAAGCGTGGTGAACCGCACCTTCTGGAGCACCTACGAGCAGGACCCGGCCAAGGCCATCGCCGACTTCTACGCGATGAGCAAGCGCAACGATTACGTCAAGACCAAGGCCATCGCCAAGAACATCTACTTCCCGGTGCCCACCGAATACGGCGACATCGAAATCACCATCAATCTGTCCAAGCCGGAAAAGGACCCGAAGGCCATTGCCGCCGCCAAGAACGCGAAGACCTCCAGCTACCCCAAGTGCCAGCTGTGCATCGAGAACGAAGGCTACCAGGGCCGCATCAACCACCCGGCGCGTGCGAACCACCGCGTGGTGCGTTTCGACATGGACGGCGAAGGCTGGGGCTTCCAGTACTCCCCGTACGCCTACTTCAACGAGCATTGCATCTTCTTCTACGGCAAGCATGAGCCGATGAAGATCAGCAAGGAAACCTTCCACCGCCTGCTCGGCATCGTCGAACAGTTCCCCGGCTACTTCGCCGGATCGAATGCCGACCTGCCGATCGTCGGCGGATCCATCCTCGCCCATGAGCATTACCAGGGTGGCCGCCACACCTTCGCCATGGAGAAGGCCCCGGTCGAGACGGAATTCACCTTCGACGGCTTCGAGGGTGTGAAGGCCGGCATCGTCAAGTGGCCGATGTCCGTGATCCGACTGGCAGGCAAGAACCGCGACGAGATGGTCGAGCTGGCCTCCAAGATCCTCGACGCATGGCGTTCATACTCCGACCCCGATGCGCAGGTGCTCGCCGAATCCAACGGCGAACCGCACCACACCATCACGCCGATCGCACGCAGGAAGGGCGACGAATACGAGCTCGACCTGGTGCTGCGCGACAATCAGACCTCCGAGGAGTTCCCCGACGGCATCTACCACCCGCACCCGGATGTGCAGCACATCAAGAAGGAGAACATCGGCCTGATCGAGGTCATGGGTCTGGCCATCCTTCCGCCGCGCCTGCAGAAGGAGCTCGCCGAGGTCGAAAAGTTCGTGCTCGGCCGCGACAACGACATTGCCGAGTATCATCGTGCATGGGCGGAAGAAATCAAGCGGTCTCATCCCGAAGCGACGGAAGACACCGTCACCGACATCGTCCAGGATGCCGTGGGCAAGGTCTTCAGCCGCGTGCTGGAAGACGCGGGCGTGTACAAGCGCACCCCTGAAGGCAAGGCCGCGTTCATGAAGTTTGTTCAAACCCTCGGAACAAAGGAGAAGTAAACAATGACTGTTATGGTCCTCGGTGGAGCCGGTTACATCGGCTCCCACATGGTTGACCGACTGGTCGCAGCCGGCAAGGAGAAGGTCGTCGTCGTGGACAGCCTGGTGACCGGCCACCGCGCCGCAGTGAACCCGGCCGCGAAGTTCTACCAGGGCGATCTGGCCGATCAGGAGTTCATGCGCGGCGTGTTCCGCGAGAACCCGGACATCGACGCCGTGATCCACTTCGCCGCGTTCTCCCTGGTTGCGGAATCCATGAAGGAACCGCTGAAGTACTTCGACAACAATACCGCCGGCATGGTCAAGCTGCTTGAGGTGATGAAGGAGTTCGGCGTCAAGAAGATCGTGTTCTCCTCCACCGCCGCCACCTATGGCATTCCGGAGAAGATGCCGATTCGTGAGGATGACCCGCAGAAGCCGATCAACCCGTACGGCGAGAGCAAGCTCATGATGGAGAAGATCATGCGCTGGTGCGATCAGGCCTACGGCATCAAGTTCGTGGCCCTGCGCTACTTCAACGTCGCCGGTGCCAAGCCGGACGGATCCATCGGTGAGGATCACGGCCCCGAAACCCACCTGCTGCCGATCGTGCTGCAGGTCGCCCAGGGCAAGCGTGACAAGCTGATGATCTTCGGCGACGACTACAACACTCCCGACGGCACCAACGTGCGCGACTATGTGCACCCCTTCGATCTGGCCGACGCGCATATCCTCGCCGTCGACTACCTGCGTGCCGGCAATGAGTCCAACGCCTTCAATCTCGGTTCCTCCACCGGCTTCTCGAACCTGCAGATTCTTGAGGCCGCCCGCAAGGTGACCGGCAAGGAGATCCCCGCTGAGATGGCACCGCGCCGCCCCGGCGACCCGGACACCCTGATCGCCGCTTCCGATAAGGCCCGCACTGTGCTTGGCTGGAAGCCGCAGTTCGATAACATCGACAAGATCATCGAAACCGCTTGGGCATGGCATTCCACCCACCCGAACGGGTACGACGATCGTAAGTGATTTCGGCGCAATCGCCGCAGCAGGGCCTTCCTTCGGGGAGGCCCTGTTTGTTTAGTAAACAAAGTAACGATTGCTAAATCCACGGTAAACTTGTTTACAAGGAAAGTTCACAGAGCAAGGAGGCTCCCATGGATGGCGCAAGCTCAATACAGAGCGCGGACCTGAGCTGGCTTGACAAGCCGGACGTGTTCCGCGTGAACCGCTTGGACGCGCACAGCGATCACCGGTGCTATGCCACGCAGGACGAGGCGGAACACGACAGCAGCGGTCTGATCATGCCACTCGACGGCACTTGGAAATTCAAGTATTCCCCCAACCCGCAGGCGCGACCCGTCGGTTTCCACCAGCTGGCCGAAGCGCCCGCCGACTTCGACGACATCGCAGTGCCGGGGCATATCGAAATGGCGGGATATGACAAGAACCAGTACATCAACACCATGTACCCGTGGGAGGGCCGTAAGTATCGCCGCCCTGCCGGCTTGACGCCAGACGATCCCGGCATCGGCACGTTCTCCGACGCCGACGACAATCCGGTCGGCTCCTACATGCGCACCTTCACCCTGCCCGAACATATGCGCGGCCAGCGCATCCACGTGGTGTTTGAAGGCGTGGAGCAGGCGTTCTACCTGTGGCTCAACGGGCATTTCGTCGGATATGCGGAAGACACCTTCACGCCGTCCGAATTCGACCTGACCCCGTATATCAACGAGACCGGCGCCAACACCATCGCATGCGAGGTGTTCAAACGCTCTACCGCGGCATGGGTCGAAGACCAGGACTTTTTCCGTTTCTTCGGCATCTTCCGCCCCGTGAAGCTTGTGGCACTGCCCAAGATTCATGTGGACGACATCGCCGTACGTTCCCTGCTGAGCGACGATCTGCAGACGGGAACCATCACCGTCGATATGCGGCTGAGTGCCAAGGACGCCGCTGATTTCGCCGGCGCCCAGGCGGAAGTGGTCGTAACCGATCCGCAAGGCACTCGCATTGCGTCTCAGACGAGTTCCCCGGAAACCGATGGCGACGCCACCCTCGCGTTCACCGGCATCGCCGCTCCGCAGTTGTGGGACAACGGCAGCCCGAACCTGTACCGCGTCGACGTGCGCCTCATCGACGCCTCCGGCAAGACCTGTGAGATCGCCCAAGTGGATACCGGTTTCAGGAAGCTGGTGCGCGACGGCGTGAAGGTCACGCTCAACGGTCACCGGCTCTATATCCTCGGCGTCAACCGCCATGAGTGGAACGCCGATTCCGGCCGCTGCATCACCATGGACGACATGCACCGCGACATCGATACGATGCTGTGCAACAACATCAACGCCGTGCGTACCTGCCACTACCCGGATCGGTTGGAATGGTACCGTCTGTGCGACGAGCACGGCATCTACGTGATGGCCGAGACCAACCTGGAATCCCACGGCACCTGGCAGAAGATGGGAATCGTCGAGCCTTCATACAACGTGCCGGGCAACAGCAGCGTATGGGAGAAGGTCGTGGTCGACCGCGCCACCACGCAGTACGAGATGCTCAAGAACCACCCGTCCATCCTGTTCTGGTCCATGGGCAACGAGTCGTATGCCGGCACCGCCATCGCGGCGATGGACGCCTACTATAAGAGCAAGCAGGACGGCCGCCTGACACATTACGAGGGCGTGGTTCACAACCGTGCGTTCGAAGACGTCATCTCCGACTTGGAAAGCCGCATGTACGATACGCCGGAAGGCGCGCGCAAGTATCTGAGCGAGCAGCCGAAGAAGCCGTACATTCTGTGCGAGTTCATGCATGACATGGGCAATTCGCTGGGCGGCTTCGGCGACTACATGGAGCTGTTCGACGATTGCGAAGGGTTCCTCGGCGGGTTCATCTGGGATTACATCGACCAGCAGCTGTACGCGCCCGATCCGCTGACGGGCGAGAAGATGCTGTGCTACGGCGGCGATTTCGACGATCGCTGCTCCGACTACGAATTCTCCGGTGATGGTCTGCTGTTCGCCGACCGCACGGAGAAGCCGGCCATGCAGGAAGTCAAGTATTACTACGGAAGGTACGCAGATGGAAATCGTATTCGGTGATGTGGTGACGGGCGTCCACGGCGACGGCTTCGAATACCTGTTCTCATGGCAGGCCGGTGGCCCGGTCTCGTTCAATATCGGCGGCCGTGAATGGCTGTATCGTGCGCCGCGTCCGGCGTTGTGGCGCGCCACCACCGACAACGACCGTGGCAATGGATTCCCGGTCAAGTCGGCAATGTGGATGGGCGCGGATATGTTCGCCACATGTTCCAAGATCGAGCTGAGCGTTGACGGCGAGCCGGTGGACAAGCCGCTTGCGCCGGACAACAACTCGTATGGCGGCCCGGTGCAGGCGCAGACCATGACCATGACCTACACCTACACGCTGCCTGTTGTGCCGGCGACCACGGTGACGGTGGCCTACACCGTTACCTCTGACGGCACAATCGGCGTAACGGTGCGTTACGAGGGCAAGGAAGGCCTGCCCGAGCTGCCGGTGTTCGGCCTGCGCTTCGTGATGCCGACCCCGGCCAAGGGATTCACCTATACCGGGCTTTCCGGCGAAACCTACCCCGACCGCATGGCCGGTGGGGTGCCGGGGGAGTACACGGTTGAAGGCATGCCGGTCACCCCATACCTGGTGCCGCAGGACTGCGGTATGCATATGCGCACCGAACGGGTTACGGTGACGCGCGATGCCGTGCTCGACAACGCAAGGCGTGGCGACCGCAGCGAATTCTCGCTGACCTTCGCCCAGGGGGAGGAGGGCGAGCCGTTCGCCTTCTCCTGCCTGCCGTATACGCCGGAAGAGATCGAGAACGCCACGCATCCCAACGAGCTGCCGCCGGCGCGCCGCACGGTGCTGACGGTATGCGGCGCGGTGCGCGGCGTGGGCGGCATCGATAGCTGGGGCTCCGACGTGAGGCCCGACTATCACATCGATGCGCAGGAAAACCACGAGTTCAGTTTTAGGATTGAACTATAGTTTTAGCGAAAACCGAGAAGCACGAGGCGGCATCCGATGGGTGCCGCCTCGTTGTTATCGTTGGAATACGGCCATTGGGGAGGACTGGTAAACAAGAGCAGCAAAGGACGTTTTTAAGTAAAAAAATACGTTTCAGTAAAAGCGTATTATCGTAAACATTGTACATATTAGGAGAAGCAAGGAGGCTTCGCATGAGCAACGGCAGCTCTGCTGAACAATCCAGAAGCAAAGTAATGACTTCGCGCATCGCATACGCGTCCGGCGCATTCGGACATGACATCTTCTACGCCACACTGTCGACGTATCTGATCATGTTCCTCACCTCGCACCTGTTCAACTCGGGTGATGTGGCACATAACAACCGCATGGTGCTGTACATCACCACCATCATCGCCGTACTGCGTATCGTCGAGCTGTTCATCGATCCGTTCATCGGCAACATGGTCGACAACACCACCACCAAGTGGGGCAAGTTCAAGCCGTGGGTCGTCGGCGGCGGTGTGGTCAGCTCCGTTGCCCTGATGGTGCTGTTCACCGATATGGGCGGCCTCAACGAGACCAACCCGATGCTCTATCTGGCCATCTTCGCGGTGCTGTACATCGTGATGGATATCTTCTATTCCTTCAAGGACATCAGCTTCTGGTCCATGGTCCCGGCCCTGACCTTCAGCTCCGAAGAGCGTGAGAAGACCGCAACCTTCGCCCGTGTCGGCTCCACCATCGGCGGCAACATCGTCGGCGTCGTGATCATGCCGATCGTCCTCTTCTTCTCCGTCACCAAGTCCGGCTCCGGCGATAAGAACGGCTGGTTCTGGTTCGCCTTCATCGTGGCCCTCATCGGCATCATCTCCGTGATCTGCGTCGCCCTCGGCACCCACGAGGTCGACTCCACGCTGCGCCAGAACAAGACCAAGACGGGCTTCAAGGACGTGTTCCGCATGCTGCTCAAGAACGATCAGCTCATGGCCATCGCCCTGTCCTACCTCGCCTACACCACCGGCGTGAACATCCTGAACGCCTCCGAGCTGTACTACTTCCAGTACATTCTCGGCGACGCCAGCAAGTTCTCCATCCTGGCCACCATCAACACCCTGGTCGGCCTGGTCTCCGTCTCGCTGTTCCCGAAGCTCGCTCAGCAGTTCAGCCGCCGCAACGTGTTCGTTGTCTGTCTGGGCATTATGCTCGCCGGCATCGTGGTCTTCTTCTTCGCCGGCAAGTCCCTGGCTCTCGTGCTGATCGCCGCCGAGCTGTTCTTCATCCCGCAGCCGCTGGTGTTCCTCGTGGTCCTCATGACCATCACCGATTGCGTCGAATACGGCCAGCTCAAGCTCGGCCACCGCGATGAGGCCCTGACCCTCTCCGTCCGCCCGCTGCTCGATAAGTTCGGTGGCGCCGTGTCCAACTGGGTTATCGGCTTCGCCGCCGTCGCCGCAGGCATGACCGCCGGTTCCGAAAACCATGTCAGCGCCCAGGGCGAGATGAACTTCAAGCTCATCGTGTTCGTGGCCCCGCTGGTGCTCATCGTCATCGGCCTGCTCATCTTCCTCGCCCGCGTCAAGCTGACCGAGGAGAAGCACGCCGAGATCGTGGCCGAACTGGAGAAGACCTGGGGCAAGGACGCGCTGAGCGCCAACGCCTCCGCCGAAGACGAGGCCACCATTGTCTCCGCGACCGAGGAAGCCGGTAGCACTCCAACAAAGTAAGCCATTCATGGAATTGCCGGTAGGTAGTCATACCAGCCGGCAATCCCCTCGACCCCACTAGGCGGCATCCATCGCATAAGCCGCTTGGTGCAGTAGCGGCCACCGCTTGCAGTTTCCCCCTTTCCCTGTGAGCGCCCGTTATAGAGGCCGGAGCCTTGCATTATGCAGGGCTCCGGCCTTATGCGTGGTTTTGCAATGGTTCTGCGTGGTTCCGTATGCAAGCGGCGCACAATCTGCCTGCCGAAATCGGCGGGTGGGGCATGCTAAGGTTGCAAGTAAATTCATTTAGCGAGCGTGATGGTTGGGAAGGCTGGGATCCGATGGCCACAATTAAGGAAATCGCGAAGCATACAGGCTTTTCGCAGGCCACGGTGTCGAGGATTCTGAACGACGACCCCTCGTTCTCTGTCAAGGAATCCACCCGGCAGAAGGTGTTAAACGCCAGTCTTGAACTGGGCTACGAGAACGTCTCGCAGTACCAGCGCATCATTATTCCGCGAGACATTGCGATTCTGAACAACGTTGTTCCCGACAAGGGGCTGCAGGACGCATATTTTGACGAATTGCGCGAAGTGCTGACCCGGCAGGCCAAAGAACAGCGCATGAATGCGACGATCTACGACGATATCGACGACCTGATTGCACACGGCGGCGATTATGCCGGCTTCATCTCGATGGGCCCCGCGGAGCTGCCGCCGGAAACGCTGCACAGGCTGCATCAGGCGCTGCCCCACGGCGTCTTCATCGATATCAATCCGGCGCCGAATCTCTTCGATTCCGTACAGCCAGACCTGGAACAGATCGTGCTCGACGCGCTCGACGCGTTGAAGGCCGATGGATGCCGCCGCATCGGTTTCATCGGCGGTGCGGGCACCATGATGGGGAAGCACTCGTACCCCGAGGATGTTCGTCGTTTCGCGTTCTGCAACTGGAGCGCACGGTTGGGTCTGGACACGGAGGGGCTGATCTACGCCGACGGCCCGTTTACCGTCGCCAACGGGCGTGAGCAGGGGGAGCGGCTGATTCGCGACCATGCCGATGATCTGCCGGATGCCGTGCTGGTGGCCGCCGATACGCTTGCCGTGGGGCTGCTGCAGGCGCTTGCGGCCAAGGGCATTCTGGTGCCGCGCGATATCAAGGTGGTCAGCATCAATAATCAGGAGGTGGCGAAATACACCTCTCCGGCGCTTTCGTCGTATGACATCGACAAGGAGGAGCTGACGCGCGCCGCGGTGCTGATGCTTGCCGAATCGCTGGTCAGCAAGCGCAGCGTGAAACAGCACACCTGCATCTCCTCGCATCTGGTGGTGCGTGACAGTTTTGCCCCCGAACGGTAGTTCTGCGCTTTGGGATGTGCAAGCCGCCGATGACGATAGCGGCGTGCGGTTGTATAAACCGGCGATATGAGACGCTGCTGGGGCGTTGCGAGGTGGCCGCACGACGGCTGTGTGACAGTAAGTAAAAATATTTAATCAAAGTACGTGTCATCTGTCCGTTTCACCGAAAGCATAGATGTTATCAGAGGTTGCAATCGATGTGTTCATGTCTCAAAAATCATTGATTGGTGTTGCGTTGTTCCCCATCATCTGCGGGAATTATTGGATATTTTGTTTAGTAAACATTTTTATTTAATGAAATAAAAGATGTACAGTCGTATACACGATCAATGGATGATCTAGAGATCTTCTAAGGAGAAGAAGTCATGGGAAATGAACAAACCCTCGCCAACGGCGGCGCCCATCGTGGCAAAATCGGCCAGCGTGTGGCATACGCATTCGGCAACCTCGGCCAGTCCGCGTTCTACAACGCACTGAGCACCTACTTCATCGTATACGTGACCAGCTGCCTGTTCTCCGGCGTCGAAAAAGGCGTCGCAGCCAAACTGATCGGCGTTATCACCAGCCTTGTCGTCATCATCCGTATCGCGGAGATTTTCATTGATCCGCTGCTGGGCAACATCGTGGACAACACCACCACCAAGTGGGGCCGTTTCCGCCCGTGGCAGTTCCTTGGCGGCCTGGTCTCCGCCCTGCTGCTCGTGGTGATCTACACCGGCTTGTTCGGCCTGGTCAACGTGAACACCACCTGGTTCATCGTGCTGTTCGTCATCTGCTTCGTCGTGCTCGACGTGTTCTACTCCCTGCGCGACATCTCCTACTGGGGCATGATCCCGGCACTGTCCTCCGACTCGCATGAGCGTTCCACCTACACCGCCCTCGGCTCCTTCACCGGTTCCATCGGCTACAACGGCATCACCGTCGTCGTGATTCCGATCGTCACCTACTTCAGCTGGGTATTCACCGGTTCCCACACCGAAAGCCAGGGCGGATGGACCGCCTTCGGCATCATCGTGGGCTTGCTCGGCATCCTGACCGCGTGGTCCGTAGCCTTCGGCACCAAGGAAAGCCAGAGCACCCTGCGTTCCAAGGCGCAGAAGAACGGCGGTCCACTGCAGGCGTTCAAGGCCCTGTTCCAGAACGACCAGCTGCTGTGGGTCGCACTGAGCTACCTGCTGTACGCCATCGCCAACGTGGCCACCACCGGCGTGCTGATCTTCCTGTTCAAGTTCGTGCTGGACAATCAGGCCGCCTACTCCATGACCGGCATCATCGCGTTGGTCGCCGGCCTGGTCGTGGCGCCGCTGTACCCGATCCTTAACAAGCGCATCCCGCGCCGCTACCTGTATATCGGTGGCATGACCTCCATGATCATCGCCTACATCATGCTCGGCATCTTCTCCAACAACATGATCATGGTGTTCGTGGCGCTGGTGCTCTTCTATGTGCCGGGCACGATGATCCAGATGACCGCCATTCTCTCCCTGACCGATTCCATCGAATACGGTCAGCTCAAGAACGGCAAGCGCAACGAGGCCGTCACCCTGTCCGTGCGCCCGATGCTCGACAAGATCGGCGGCGCCATGTCCAACGGCATCGTCGGCTTCATCGCCATCGCCGCCGGCATGACTGGCGACGCGACCGCGGCCGATATGACCGCCGCGAACATCAACACCTTTAAGACCTGCGCGTTCTATGTGCCGCTGGTGCTGATCGTGCTGAGCCTGCTGGTGTTCATGTTCAAGGTGAAGATCAGCGAGAAGATGCATGACGATATCGTCAAGCAGCTGGAGGCCAAGCTGGCCGCTGGCGAGATCGAAAGCGACGACGAGTCCTCCGCCGATGTTGAGGATGCGCCTGCCGAAGTGGCTGGTTCCGGTGCGGCTGCTTCCGGTTCCGCCGCGTGACCTTGCTATTACTACTTAACTGACCCCTTCCTATAACAGGGCGGTCGATATGGACGAAATCCGAGTGGAATTCGTCCATATCGACCGCCTTTTCCATGTGCGGCGTGGTGGGGAAGCTGGGGATGAAATACGGAAAGGCCGCGACCCTGTTGAGTCGCGGCCTTGTGGGAGTCCGTATGAAAGGTGATCGGCGTTGGGCCGGTTACCTAGACAAATGAAATCACTTGTTGATGATGCGCTTGAACAGGTCGGAGGAGGCCTTGGCGAGGGCGAACTGGTAGAAGCCCGGATCGACGGAGGCGAGGTTGCTGTTCAGGATCTGGTCGAGAGTGTTGTTCTTCATGGTTATTCCTTTCGTGCGCGGCCTTGTTTTGCTTGTTTCTAGTATCGTTCTTGCGGCCGCATGTGCATCATGCTTGCGTTCGGGATATTCCCGTTGCGCGGGGGTGCCGCTGCACCGGCTTTGCCTGGTTTGCTGAGCGACATCGTGAAGTCTTGTTCTTTTCTGTTGTGATTTCAGTATATGCCTGTTCGTTGGTGTAATCATGCTGTAGTCGTTGATTTTTTTGTATATTTATCGGGTAATCTTGAAATGAACACACAGTATGTTCTGCTCCGGTGCTTTGACCACTGCGTTTCACGAGAAACCGCCCTGTATCGCGGGCGGTGTGGAAAAATGCCGTACGCCTGTTTCGGGGCTGAACAACAGTGATACGTAGGGTTTGAGGATGTCGGAATGGGCTTGATAGTACAATGCCGAAGGGCGTATATCCGGATATAAGGTGTGCGCGTATAGATGTGCAATCGAAACCGACTGGTTGCCGGTGACGGATTCGTGGGATTCGCGGGCATGACCGCTACAGGCCGGCCGACCGCGAGTCGAGCCAGAAACAGTCGGGTCTATATATAAGCGTTGAAACGAGGCAGATGTGGTAGGAATGCGCGATGTGGCGAAACAGGCCGGTGTCTCGCTGAGCACCGTGTCTTTGGTGGTCAATGGCACGGGTTACGTTTCCGACGACATGCGTGATCGCGTGCAACGCGCCATGGAGTCGCTGCATTATGTGCCGAACGATCTTGCGCGCAATTTCTCGCAGAATCGCGCCAATACGATCGGCATCATCGTGCCGACGATCCGGCATCCGTTTTTTGCCACGCTTACCGCAGGCCTGCAGCATGTATTGGCGGGGAAGGGATTGCAGACGCTGCTGTGTTCCACCGCCGACGCGGCGCATGGCGAAGCGGCATACGTCGATATGCTTCGCAGGCGATTGATGGACGGCATCGTAATGGGTGCTCACACCGAGCATGCGCCGGATTACTGGACGTCGATTCATCGTCCGGTTATCGCATTCGATCGTACGTTGGGGGAGGGGATTCCCTCAATCGGGTCCGACCATGTGCAGGGCGGGCGGATGATCGCCGATCTGCTGATTCGCACAGGTGCGCGTCATGTTGCGGTGATCGGCGGGCCTCATACGCAATTCAAGGAAGACGACGACGTGCGTACCACATTCCCGACGGTACGCTATCACCTGGTTTTGGAGCGTGAACTGGCCAAGGTCGGCGTGCGCTACGAGTACATCGAGGCTGGCGAGGTTATGGATTTCTCCGGCTATGCCGCTGCCGTGCGCAGTGTATTCGATCGTGCATCCGACGATGCGGTGGACGCGGTGGTGAGTTCGGATATCGGTGCGGCGCTGTGCGTGCGCGAGGCGATACGCCGTGGCGTGAACGTTCCTGACGATATGCAGATCGTGGCGTATGACGGCACGTATCTTGCCGATATGGCCGGCATGCCGCTCACTGTGGTGCGGCAGGATTTCCAGGCTCTGACGAGCAGTGTCGCGGACTGCATGATGCGGCTTATTGACGGGAAAGCAGGCGATGGCAGCGTTGATGATGGCGACGACAGTGGTGATGCCGTTTCCGCTGTATCGTCGCACGGTGCATTTGGCATAGGGGAGGCGGAACATTTGATACCTGTTTCGTTGATCGCCGGAGCGACTACGCGCGAGTAGCTGTCGATATGCCGTCTGCCACGTGAAACACAGATATGTTTCATGTGAAACATATCGCGTGAAACACTATGGCTTGTGCCGGTCGCCTGTGACGAGCCTATGGCTGACCTATGTTTCAGGATCGAAATCCCGTGCCGGCTCTTCGTGGAAACGGATGATGACGCTACTTGAGCTCCCGAACCGACCCGCGGTCTACGAATTCTGGAGGAATAACCGTTTTGACGCCGACTGCGATCTTCTCGCCGTTGTGCTGCCGCTCGATCATGGCGAACGCCTCACGCCCCAGCTCGTGGAAGCGAGGCCGCATCGTAGTCAATTCCAGCCGTGGCACCATGCCTTCGAGCGAGTCATCGACGCCGATGATGCTTATGTCTTCGGGAACCCGTTTACCTGCGGCACGCAATCCGAGCATCGCGCCGTATGCCATCTGATCGTTCGCCGCATACACTGCGGTGCATTCCTTTTCGTGGGCAAGTGCCAGACCTGCCTGGTATCCGCTGTCGGCTCCCCAATCGCCGATGTAAAGGGGAGGTATTGCGGCTCCGACTTGGGCAAGGGCGTCATGCCATCCCCTGATGCGGCTTTGCGCCGCGCGGGAAGCGGAAGGGCCCGCTATGTGGTACACGGTATGGTGCCCTTTGGAAAGCAGATAATCCACGGCTGCGATGGAACACCCGTATGAGTCGGAATCGATGGTGACGCAGTTGTCGGCCGGTTCTTCGGAAATCAACACGACCGGCAGATTCTGCGGTGGCGTGAACTGATTGAAATCGGAGAAATCTCGTTCCATAATGACGATCACGCCGTCGAGCGGAAGATCTTCCACGAGTTTCAAGGCGCCAGCCAGGGAACGATCCTGCAAGGTGTCGAGTGTGCGGATGGTAGTGGAATAGCCATGTTTCGCGGCCGTGCTGACTATGCCTTCGAGAATGCGGGCATTGCCGAAGGCCGACATATGGGAAAGCAGCACGCCGATATTATTGAACCGTCCGCTTTTGAGCGCTCGCGCGGCATAATTCGGGCGGTACCCGAGTTTTTTCATGGCCTCCTCTACACGGCTTTGCGTTTCGGGGCGAACGGCGGCGCTGCCGTTCGCGACGCGTGATACGGTCTGCGGGGAGACACCGGCTTCCTTGGCGACGTCTTGCAACGATACGGAGCTACGAGCCATGAGCCTATGTTTCTTTCTGCTGAATCAGGTGGTTGTCTGCTCCTACCATCCTACATGAGAAACAGATAAATGGTTTCGTCACCATTTGGGGAGGCTGCCTTATGTTGATGGGCAGCGCAGTGCATTGCAATTGGCTTTTTCTTTTACCTATCGCTATAATGATAACGCAAACATTTTAGAGGGTCGCGTCAATGCTCCGACTGGAATTGCGGCGCGGCGTTGCCTCGAAGAGGAGGAAATCAATGACTCAGCGCAGAGCATTCCATTGGCCGCAGCCGCTGGAGGGCCAGCAGGCCCGCATCTGGTATGGCGGTGATTACAACCCGGACCAGTGGCCTGAGGAGGTGTGGGACGAGGATGTCCGCCTGATGAAGAAAGCCGGCGTGAACCTGGTTTCCGTAGGCATCTTCTCCTGGGCCCGCATCGAGCCCAAGGAGGACGTATACGACTTCGACTGGCTCGACCGCATCATCGACAAGCTCGGCAAGACCGGCATCGCGGTCGATCTTGCATCCGCCACCGCCTCCCCGCCGATGTGGCTCACCCAGGCACATCCGGAGGTGCTGTGGAAGGATTACCGCGGCGACGTATGCCAGCCGGGCGCCCGCCAGCACTGGCGCCCGACCAGCCAGATCTTCCGTGAATATGCGCTCAAGCTCTGCCGTGCGATGGCCGAACATTACAAGGACAACCCGTATGTGGTGGCATGGCATGTGAGTAACGAATACGGCTGCCACAATCGCTTCGACTATTCCGAGGACGCCGAACGCGCGTTCCAGCAGTGGTGCAAGGCTCGATACGGCACGATCGACGCGGTGAACGACGCATGGGGCACGGCATTCTGGGCGCAGCATATGAACGATTTCTCGGAAATCGTGCCGCCGCGCTTCATTGGTGATGGCAACTTCATGAACCCGGGCAAGCTGCTCGACTTCAAGCGGTTCAGCTCCGACGCGTTGAAGGCGTTCTACATCGCCGAACGCGATACGCTGGCCGAGATCACACCAGGCAGGCCATTGACCACGAACTTCATGGTCTCCTCGGGCAACACCACCGTGGATTATGACGACTGGGGCAACGAGGTCGACTTCGTATCGAACGACCATTACTTCACGCCGGGTGGGGCGCATCTGGACGAGCTTGCGTTTTCCGCCTCCCTGGTGGACGGCATCGCCCGCAAGGATCCGTGGTTCCTGATGGAGCATTCCACTTCGGCTGTGAACTGGCGTCCGATCAACTACCACAAGGAGCCCGGTCAGCTGGTGCGCGACTCCCTGGCGCATGTGGCCATGGGCGCGGACGCGGTGTGCTACTTCCAGTGGCGCCAATCCAAGGCCGGTGCGGAGAAGTTCCACTCCGCGATGGTTCCCCATGCGGGCGAGGACTCCCAGACCTTCCGCGATGTGTGCGAGCTGGGCGCCGATCTGAACACGCTGGCCGACAACGGTCTGCTTGGTACACGGCTGGCGAAGTCCCGCGTGGCCGTGGTCTACGACTACGAGTCGGAATGGGCCAGCGAGCACACCGCCACGCCTACCCAGCAAGTCCATCACATCGACGAGCCCTTGCAGTGGTTCCGCGCTTTGGCTGATAATGGCGTGACCGCCGACATCGTTCCGGTCCGTTCGAACTGGGACGAATACGAGGTGGCCGTGCTGCCGAGTGTGTACATCCTGTCGGAGGAGACCACACGTCGCGTGCGTGATTATGTGGCGAATGGTGGCAAGCTGATCGTCACCTACTACACCGGATTGTCCGATGAGAAGGACCACATCTGGTTGGGCGGCTACCCCGGCTCGATCCGTGACGTGGTCGGCGTGCGCATCGAGGAGTTCGCCCCACTGGGCACCGACTGGCCGGGAACCCCGGATCATCTCGACCTTTCCAATGGTGCCGTGGCGCACGATTTCGCCGACGTCATCACCTCCGTAGGCAAGAATGCCACGGTACTCGCATCGTTCCAGGACGATCCGTGGACCGGCATGGACGGTCGCCCTGCGATTGTCGGCAACACGTACGGCGAAGGCCGTTCGGTGTACGTCGGGGCGCGACTGGGCCGCGACGGCATCGCCAAGAGTCTGCCTGCGGTATTCGCCTCGTTGGGCGTGGAGGCCGCGGATGCATCCGATTCGAGACTTCTGCGCGTTGAGCGTAAGGACGAGGCCACTGGCACCAAGTTCACGTTCCTGTTCAACCGTACGCACGAGCCGGTCGAGACTTCGGAAGCGGGCGAACCCATCGTTACGTCTCTTGCCAAGGCGGATGGCGGCAAACTGACCATCGGGCCGAACGGCGTCGTGGTGGTGAAGCGCTAACCTTCGAAGAATCACCTGAATGGGGCGTTGCAGTCGGCATGGCTGCGGCGCCCCATTATTGTTATGCCGTCTGGTGCCGTAGTGCTGTGATTTGTGCAACAGCGGCCCGGCGATGTCGAATGGCATCGAACGGTGTCGAACCGGTTCGACACGCGGAATTGGTTGCGTTGCGGGGCAACGTGGCGGTAGTATCGAGCCGGTTCGATAGAGAAACGTGCGAACCGACAACAACGTGCTCAGCTGACCGGAAACGGAGCCAAAGGAGGTCCCATGAAAAACAAGGTGCAGCTCATCACCTATGCCAACCGTCTCGGCGACGGAACTCTCAAATCGATGACCGACATTCTGCGCACCCGATTCAACGGCGTGTACGACGGCGTCCATATTCTGCCGTTCTTCACCCCGTTCGACGGCGCCGACGCAGGCTTCGATCCCATCGACCACACCAAGGTCGACCCGCGCCTGGGCAGCTGGGATGATGTTGCCGAGCTCTCCAAGACCCACGACATCATGGTCGACGCCATCGTCAACCACATGAGCTGGCAGTCCAAGCAGTTCCAGGACGTGCTGGCCAAGGGCGAGGAATCCGAATACTACCCGATGTTCCTCACCATGAGCTCCGTGTTCCCGAACGGTGCCACCGAAGAGGATCTGGCCGGCATCTATCGCCCGCGCCCGGGCCTGCCTTTCACCCACTACAAGTTCGCCGGCAAGACGCGACTGGTATGGGTGAGCTTCACCCCGCAGCAGGTGGACATCGACACCGACTCCAACAAGGGCTGGGAATACCTCATGTCCATCTTCGACCAGATGGCCGCCTCCCACGTCAGCTACATCCGCCTCGACGCCGTCGGCTACGGCGCCAAGGAAGCCGGCACCAGCTGCTTCATGACCCCGAAGACCTTCAAGCTGATCTCCCGTCTGCGTGAGGAAGGCGTCAAGCGCGGCCTGGAGATCCTCATCGAAGTGCACTCCTACTACAAGAAGCAGGTCGAAATCGCATCCAAAGTCGACCGCGTGTACGATTTCGCCCTGCCTCCGCTGCTGCTGCACTCGCTGTTCACCGGCCATGTCGAGCCCGTCGCCCACTGGACCGACATCCGCCCGAACAACGCCGTCACCGTGCTCGACACGCACGACGGCATCGGCGTGATCGACATCGGCTCCGACCAGCTCGACCGCTCGCTCAAGGGCCTGGTGCCGGATGAGGACGTGGACAACCTCGTCAACACCATCCATGCCAACACCCACGGCGAGTCCCAGGCGGCCACCGGCGCCGCCGCATCCAACCTCGACCTCTACCAGGTCAACAGCACCTATTATTCGGCGCTTGGATGCAACGACCAGCACTACATCGCTGCCCGCGCCGTGCAGTTCTTCCTGCCGGGCGTGCCGCAGGTCTACTACGTCGGCGCACTCGCCGGCAAGAACGACATGGAGCTGCTGCGCAAGACCAACAACGGCCGCGACATCAACCGCCACTACTATTCCACCGCCGAAATCGACGAGAACCTCGAGCGTCCGGTAGTCAAGGCTTTGAACGCCTTGGCCAAGTTCCGCAACGAGCTCGACGCCTTCGACGGCGAATTCTCCTACGAAGCCGACGGCGACACGTCCATCACCTTCAGCTGGAAGGGTGCCGAAACCTCGGCCTCACTCACTTTCGAGCCAGGCAAGGGCCTCGGCGTGGAGAACACCGCATCCGTCGCGTCCCTCACCTGGACCGACGGCGCCGGTGAACACCATACCGACGATCTGATCGCCGAGCCGCCGGTCGTGGCGTAAGGCACAGCAGGCCTAAAGGCCACACAATCAGGGCATTCGTTCCATGGGGGGCGGGTGCCCTGATTCATTGCAGTTTTGCCGCGCATCAACATATGTTGCGATGCATATGTCGGCGTACGGCGGGTATATAACCAACACCATCATTGAGAGGGGAAACGCATGAATGATTTCGTGCGTCCGGGCATCGACGATCGCCCAGACTACGACAAGGCGCTAACGGATGAGCAGAAGGAATCCGTAGCCCGCCTGTCGATGCATCCGCAAGACACCAAAACCATCGCTCCCACCGAAGGCATCAGCGATGCAAGCCGCCAGTCCGCGCGCATGAGCGAAGCCAACTACTCCGCATCCATCGCAGGCCGCGGCGAAGTGCCGGACCCGGAATCCGCCATGATGGATATACGCGATCCCATGGTCGCCTCGGACGGTTCGCGTCCGAGCAAATTCAACGTATTTCGTCTTGGCCTCGGTTTCACATTCTCTCTGATCATCACCGGCATCGTCTGGGTGTCGCTATCCAGCATCCTGCTGCCGCAGCTGGTCGACCAGATCGCGCCCGACCAGCGTGCAGCATTCATCGGCCTGATCAATTCCGTCGGCTCCGTAGTGGCACTGTTCGCCAATATCATTTTCGGCACCTTGTCCGATCTGACCAGATCGCGTTTCGGCAAGCGTACACTGTGGATCTGCTCCGGTGGCGTGCTGTGCGGCCTGTGCGCGTTCGGCCTGACCTTTACCAAATCCCTGCCGGTGATTCTGCTGCTGTGGTGCGGCATGCAGCTGTTCTATAACTGGATGAACGCCCCGTTCGTGGCGACCATGTCTGATCGTGTGCCAGACAAGTACCGTGGCACCGTATCCTCCTTCATGGGTGGCGGCGGTGTGCTCGGCCAGACCGCCGGCTCCCTGGTCGGCTCCCTGCTGATCTCCAATATCAATCTTGGTTTCGCCATCGGCGCCATCGGCTTTGCCGCTGTCGGATTCCTGGTAATCGGCATTTGGCCGAAGGAACAGTCCAACGTGGACGAGCCGCGTGCCGAAATGAACATCAAGAACATCCTCAAGGCGTTCATTCCGCCGGTCGGCAAGGGCGCCCGCAACTTCTACTACGCACTATTCGGACGACTGATGATGGTTGCCGGCTATCAGATGATCACCGGCTACCAGCTGTACATCATCAAGTACTACACGCTATCCGACTCTGGTCTCGATGCCAATGGTTTGAAGCTTAAAGCCGCCAGCATCGTCGCCACCATGTCCGTGATCACCATGGTGGTGTCGCTACTCGCCGCCTTCACCGCAGGCCCGATCTCCGACCGTCTTGGCATGCGTAAGATTCCCGTGGCGGGAGCCTCCGTATTGTTCGCCATCGGTGCGGCCATGCCATGGATCTTCCACAATGCGATAGGTATGTATCTGTTCGCCGCCATCGCAGGCTTCGGCTACGGCGTCTACAATGCCATCGACCAGGTGCTGAATATCTCCGTGCTGCCGAACCCCGCCGAAGCCGGCAAGGACCTGGGCGTGCTCAACATGGCCAATACACTGTCTTCCGTGCTGGGATCCGCATTGACCTCCGCATTGGTCATGATCACCGGCAACTATGCGCTCGTGTTCCCGGCTTGCATCATCGTGGTGCTTATCGCCGTGTTCCTCATCATGCGCATCAAGGGCGTGAAGTGACGATAAAACCGTCATAGTGCCATCTGGAATGGCGCATCGTACGGCACGGCCTGCAATACAAAGACGAATCAACGGGAAGCCAGCGAAAGCGGCTTCCCGTTTCGCATATCTCAGGTATCCGAGCAGCCGACACTCCGCCACCAGTTCCGGCCCGCCGCAGCCGCACAACCTGCGCCTCATGCAGATACGCCCCGCAGCGTACTCTAAAACCCATAGGAGAGAAGCCATTCGCAATATGCCGAACGGCATGGTCGAATGGTTGCATCGCATCGAGGGGTAGAGGAACAACTGTGCTGAAACCATACGTTCGCCCGGGCATCGACGATCGCCCTGATTACGACAAAGCACTCAGTAAGGAAGACAAGGCGTCCGTGGCACGCCTCGCACGCGAAGATCGCCGCCTGCCTCCAGAAGCATCAGCCAAACAGCCGGGAGCGCAGACGGCACGCCTTACCGCAGCCGGCGGCGCTTCGGCGGCAGCTGCCGGCGTCGAAGCCGCGGTTCCCGACTACTCCTCATCATTCCTCGACATGCGAGACCCCATGACCGCCGCGGACGGCACCAAACCGTCCCGCGCAGGCGTACTGCGACTGAAATGGGCGTTCGCGCTCGCCGCCGTGCTCATCACCGCACCATGGACGATGCTGAACCTGATCGCCATCCCCAACCACATTGCACTGCTATACGGGCTGAACACCGAAACCGTGCTGGCAGACAGCGCCAAAGAAGCGGCGCTTGCCACACCGTTGGCCGTCATCATCGCTTTGGGAGCAGTGCTGTCCATTATCGTCACGCCGGTCATCTCCACACTGTCCGACCATACGCGAGTCATAGTCGGCAGACGCACGCCCTGGCTTATCGGCGGCGGCGTATTCGCGGCACTGGTAACACTAATCCTCAGCGCCACCGATACATTGACCGGCCTGATCGCCGGATGGCTGTTCATCCAGCCCGCATACGCCATGCTCACCGTGCCCCTATCCGCGGCCATCGCCGAACGCGTACCCGATAAATTCCGCGTAGGCGTCGAACGCTGGCATGCGGTCGGTGTGCTGGTGGGACAGGCGGCAGGCGGTGTGATCGGCGGCATGTCGATCGCCTTCGGAGCCACCGACATATTCATGTGTGCGGCGGTGCTGTTTGTTGTTTCCGGCATCATCCCCGTACTGGTCTGGCCGCATGAGCGTTCAAGCGTCGATCAGCGGTGGGCCCACTGCAACTGGGAAGAAGCCTTCTCCGTATTGCGCGGACCGCGAGGCGACAATGCGGCCGTGTTCCACCGGCTGTTCTGCTCCCAGCTGTTCATGATGGCAGCCATGGGCCTGACCAGCGTATTCCTGTGGTATGTTGTGCGATTCTCGCTGTATGACGGCGGCGATCCGGGCGACTCCACTCCGCTCACACTCCCCGCAGGCACACTGGTCATGATGTTTGCCATCACCATGTTCGGCGGCGCATTGCTGGCCACCGGCCTGTCAGGCATCATCGTCGACCGCATCGATGGCATGCCGGGACTACGCAACCGTAATTTCCGCATCGCCATCGTGATTGCGGGCGGACTATACGTAGTCGGCCTGGTAGCCGGCATGGTTACCGTGATGATGGGCGGGGAGAAACTGTTCCTGGCGCTGGCGTTCCTCGGCGGCTTCAGCCTGAGCATCTACGACGTGCTCATGCGCTCGCTGGTGGTCGAATCACTGCCCGACTCGCGCAATGCCGGGCACGACCTGGGGTTCTACGCGCTGGCGAAGCCGCTGGGATTGATTCTGGGAGCCGCCCTGGGCGCTGCCGCGGTGAATGCATTCGCTCCGTCGTTCGGGTATGTGGCGGTGTTCCCGACTGCGATCATTTGCGTGTGCGTGGCCGTCGCTTTGCCGTTGACCGTAAGCAGAATCGACGGCGACTGACGGCTGCCAAAACGGTATGTTCACATAGTGAACACCTGGTAGATACTGCGGGAAACGGCTCCTATGGTCATATCGCAGTTCGGATGGAAATCCGAAAAGAAAACTTCGAAACCGAAAGGAGGTTCGCCACGATGACTGGATTCAATGCGCTCGCACTGCTGTCCGCACGAATTATTATCCCGTCTTCGTTGGCGGACTGATTCGGCATACAAGCTTGAGCCCCGCCAACGAAGGCAGGGCGGCAAGCGAGAATCTTGAAGCCCTGCACAGTGCGGGGCTTTTTTGTTGCCCGCCCACAAGGCACATGCAGCGAAAACAAGCAGCAACGAAGAAACACGCCACAGCGTGGGTGACCGGCCAGAAGGGGCCGCCGCCCACACCAGAGAATGAGTAAGAAGGGCATTCCTCATGACTGCAGCCGATACGACTACGTCCGGCAAGCTGAAATCAATGGCTCGCGATTCGGTCAAAACCGTTATCGCCGCCTCGATGGTCGGTACCGCCATCGAATTCTACGACTTCTACGCGTACGGTACCGCCGCCGCGAACTACTTCCCGAAGGTCTTCTTCGGCGACACCGCCAACCCGACCGTCGCCCTGCTGGCCAGCCTGCTGACCTTCGCCATCGCCTTCATCGCCCGCCCGCTCGGCTCCCTGGTATTCGGTCATTTCGGCGATCGCATGGGCCGCAAGACCACGCTGGTGGTCTCCCTGCTCACCATGGGCGTCGCCACCTTCCTGATCGGCTGCCTGCCGACCTACGACCAGTGGGGCATCGCAGCAGTCGCAGTGCTATGCCTGTGCCGCTTCGTACAAGGCATCGGCCTGGGCGGTGAATGGTCCGGCGCTGCGCTGGTCGCCACCGAAAACGCTCCGGAAAGCAAGCGCGCGCTGTACGGCTCCTTCCCAGAACTGGGCGCCCCGATCGGCTTCTTCCTGTCGAACGGCACCTACTTCCTGCTGGAAACCTTCAACGATGACGATGCCATGCTCGCATGGGGATGGCGCGTACCGTTCCTGCTGTCCGCAATCCTCGTAATCGTCGGCCTCGTCGTTCGCGTGCAGATGGAAGAAACCCCGATCTTCCGCCTCGCACAGGAACAGAAGAAGGTCGTCAAGTCCCCGCTGACCGAAGTGTTCAAGAAGAGCTGGAAGCAGGTGCTGCAGGCCACCTTCCTGGTAGCCGTCACCTACACGCTGTTCTACACGCTCGCCACCTGGTCCCTCGCCTGGGGCACCAAGAGCACCGAACAGGGTGGCGGCAGCCTCGGCTTCGCCAATCAGGAATACCTGCTGATGCTCATGATTGCCGTGTGCGTGTTCGCCGCATTCATCGTGATCTCCTGTGTGAACGCCGACAAGTTCGGCCGCAAGCGCGTGATCATCATCTCCTCCTGCTGCCTCGTCGCATTCGCACTGCTGTTCCCCTACCTGCTTGACCCGGCAGTCGTCGGCCAGCGCAACTTCGCAGCCAACCTGCTGTTCCTGTGCCTCGGCTTCGCGCTCATGGGCACCGCATTCGGCCCGATCGGCGCATTCCTGCCCGAACTGTTCGACGCCAACGTTCGCTACTCCGGCTCCGGCATCGGCTACAACCTGGCCGCCATCGTCGGCGCGGCATTCGTACCGACCATCGCCACCTGGCTGTCGCACAACTGGGGCGTGCACTCCGTTGGCCTGTACCTCTGTGTGATGGCACTGTGCTGCCTCGTCGCGGTGCTGAGCTGCAAGGAGACGAAGGACGTTGATTTCACCAAGTGAAATCAACGGCTGGTTTCTGCCCTTACTCAGCTGTCGCTTCGTTCGGGCGTCGCCTATCGGCAGTCCACTGGACTGCCGCCTGGACGGCTCCGTTCACCAAGTGAAATCAACGGCAGATTCGTTAAGGACTTCGCCTGAATAAGGCAAGACATAACTGAAAAATAACTCAATATCCATAACTAAAAATTGGGCGTTCACGTAGTGAACACCCTTGGTGCACTCCTTGGAAAAACGGACTAAACCTGCATAGCGGAAAAGCCCACAAGGACAACCAGAATAGAAGATTTCTGCACAACCACGCAGAACGATGAATATCGAATAATACAACAGAAGAATCAATAAGGAGCGCCATTATGGCAGCAACTATCTGGTACGAAAAGGACGCCGATCTCTCCGTGTTCGAAGGCAAGAAGGTCGCCGTTATCGGTTACGGTTCCCAGGGCCACGCCCATGCCCTGAACCTGCGTGATTCCGGTGTGGATGTCGTCGTTGGCCTGCGTCCTACCTCCAAGTCCGTGGAGTACGCCAAGGAGCAGGGTCTGGAAGTCCAGTCCGTCGCCGATGCCACCGCTGAGGCCGATGTCGTGATGATCCTGCTGCCCGATCAGTACCAGGCAGCCGTGTACAAGTCCGAAATCGAGCCGAACCTGAAGCCGGGTGCTGCTCTGGCCTTCGCCCACGGCTTCAACATCCACTACGGCTACATCAAGCCGAGCGAGGATC